>JBGMOD010000113.1:0-1472 GCA_041424235.1 Hyphomicrobiales bacterium | reverse complement strand
GAAGAAAAGCGACCAGAACCTGGTCTGGCTGGACTGCGAAATGAGCGGCCTCGACCCCGAGAAAGAGCGCCTGCTCGAAATTGCCGTGGTCGTCACCGGCCCCGACCTCACGCCCCGCATCGACGGCCCCGTGCTGGTCATTCACCAGAGCGACGCCGTGCTCGACGGCATGGATGCCTGGAACAAGGGCACCCATGGCCGCAGCGGGCTGATCGACAAGGTCAAGGCCTCCACCATCGACGAAGCCGCCGCCGAGCAGCAGTTGCTCGAATTCATCGCCAAGTACATCCCCCGCAGCGGCTCGCCCATGTGCGGCAACACCATCGGCCAGGACCGGCGTTTCCTGGTCAAGTTCATGCCCAAGCTGGAGGCGTACTTCCACTACCGCAATCTGGACGTCAGCACGCTCAAGGAACTGGCCAAGCGCTGGAAACCCACGGCCTACAGCGCCTTCAAGAAGCAGCAGGCGCACACCGCGCTGGCCGACGTGCACGAGTCCATCGAAGAGCTGGCGCACTACCGGGAAACCTTCCTGCGGTTGGTGGATTGACAACGATTAGGTAAAAACCCGAAGCCGTGCCATAATCGCAGGCTTCGCTGATTTGAACGCGTCTTTGGACACAGATCAGCGTCTCTCGCATCTCCCTATCTTGCACACCGCGCCCGATCGCATTCGCTGATCAAAAAGGGCCGCAGCCTCCGACGAAAGCCGGAAGCTGAATGTCGTTGGATGGTTGATGTTTTTAACCACCAACGGGGCGCCGCCTACGGCAGCGCTCGCGTTTGAGATTGATATCTACATGACCGACGCTTTTGAAGCGCAGGGCGAGTTCGCGCCTGTGCAATCCGCTACCAACAACGAATTCACCGCCGCCGTGGACACTGTGTCCGAAGCGCCGATCCTCGAGGTGCTCGACGCAGCCGCCCCCGAGATCGCTGCGGTCGAAGAAGAACCCGCTCAGCCCAACGGCTTCGTCAAGCTCGGCCTTGCGCCCGAACTGATCGCTGCCGTGGCCGACATGGGCTTCACCCAGCCGACCACCGTGCAAGAGAAGGTGATCCCGATCGCCATGGGCGGTGACGCCGGCCAGGACGGCAAGGCCCGTTTTGTCGACCTGATGGTCTCCAGCCAGACCGGTTCGGGCAAGACCGCCGCTTTCCTGCTGCCCGTGCTTCACACGCTCCTGAAGCGCCAGGCCGAAGCCGACGCTGCAGCCAAGGCTGAATTCCAGCGCCTGGCCGCCGAAGCCGCTGCCCGCGGCGAAGCCGCACCGAAGAAGCCGAAGCGCAAGGACCCGACCAACGCCCGTCACTTCAAGGCCGCCACCCCCGGCGCCCTGATCCTGTGCCCGACGCGCGAACTCGCGCAGCAAGTCGCGCACGACGCCATCGAACTGGTTCGCCATTGCCGCGGCCTGCGCATCGCCAACGTGGTGGGCGGCATGCCCTACCAGCTGCAGATCGCCAAGCTG
>JBGMOD010000112.1:0-80082 GCA_041424235.1 Hyphomicrobiales bacterium | reverse complement strand
GCCGCATCATCGTGCGCCCGGACGCGCAGAAGACCGACGGCAAGATGATGACCCGAGCCTTGCTGTTGTCCGACGAAGCCGAGATGGACAACAAGCCGGAGCTGGAGATTTTCGCCGACGACGTGACCTGCGGTCACGGCGCCACGGCAGGAGCTCTGGACGAGAGCCTGCTGTTCTATCTGCGGGCGCGCGGGTTGCCGGAGAAGGAAGCCCAGGCGCTGCTGATCGAAGCCTTCGTCGGTGAAGCGATCGAATCGATCGTCGACGACGATCTGCGCGACGTCGCTGTTGCCGCCGCCCAGCGCTGGCTGGCCGTGCGAGACTGATCATGGTGCATCCCGCGGTCGCCAACGGTTCTTACGACGTCAACCGGGTGCGGGAGGATTTTCCCGCGCTCGCCATGAAGGTGTACGGCAAGCCGCTGGTCTATCTGGACAACGCGGCGTCGGCACAGAAGCCGAATGCGGTGCTGGACCGCATGACGCAGGCCTACAAGTCCGAATACGCCAACGTGCATCGCGGCCTGCATTATCTCGCCAATGCCGCGACCGAAGGTTATGAGGGGGGCCGCGAGCGGGTGGCGAAGTTCCTCAACGCCAGGCGCAATGAAGAAATCGTTTTCACCCGCAATGCGACCGAGGCCATCAACCTGGTGGCGTCGTCCTGGGGTGGCCCGAACATCGGCGCCGGCGACGAGATCGTGCTCTCGATCATGGAGCACCATTCCAACATCGTGCCTTGGCATTTCCTCAGGGAGCGGCAGGGCGCCGTGATCAAGTGGGCGCCGGTCGACGACGAGGGCAACTTCCTGATCGACGAGTTCGAGAAGCTGTTGTCGCCGAAGACCAAGCTGGTCGCGATCACCCAGATGTCCAACATGCTCGGCACCATCGTGCCGGTGAAGGATGTGGTGAAGCTGGCGCATGCGCGCGGTATTCCGGTATTGGTCGACGGTAGCCAGGCGGCGGTGCATCTGGCCATCGACGTCAGGGATATCGACTGCGATTTCTACGTCTTCACCGGTCACAAGCTCTACGGTCCGAGCGGGATCGGCGTGCTCTACGCCAAATACGATCAGCTGGTGGCGATGCGCCCGTACACCGGCGGCGGCGAGATGATCCGCGAAGTCGCCCGGGACTGGGTGACGTATGGCGATCCGCCGCACAAGTTCGAATCCGGCACGCCCGCCATCGTCGAGGCGATCGGGCTCGGCGCCGCCATCGATTATGTCAATTCGATCGGCAAGGACCGCATTGCCGCCCATGAGCACGATCTGACGCTGTATGCCCATGAGCGGCTGCGCGAGATCAACTCGTTGCGGATCATCGGCACCGCCCGTGACAAGGGCAGCGTCATCTCGTTTGAAATGAAGGGCGCGCATCCCCATGATATCGCTACGATTATCGATCGTTCCGGGGTTGCGGTGCGCGCCGGAACCCATTGCGTGATGCCGCTTTTGGAGCGGTTCCAGGTGACGGCCACCTGCCGGGCGTCCTTTGCGATGTATAATACCCGCGAAGAGGTCGATAGCCTGGTGCAGGCGCTGATCAAGGCACAGGATATGTTCTCATGAGTGATGCCCAGCAAGTGGCTGACACGGCTCCCGCAGCCGCTCCCAACAAGGTCCAGACCCAGTCGGCACTGCCGCCCGAGGAGACCGAGCGCCTGGGCAGCGACATCGTGGCCGCGCTGAAGACGGTCTATGACCCGGAAATCCCGGCGGACATCTATGAGCTCGGCCTGATCTACAAGGTCGACATCAAGGATGATCGCGCCGTCGATGTGGAAATGACCCTGACCACCCCGAATTGCCCGGCAGCCGCCGAGTTGCCGACCATGGTCGAGAATGCCGTTGCCAGCGTCGCGGGGGTGGGCCCGGTGAATGTCAGCATCGTCTGGGATCCGGCCTGGACCCCGGAACGCATGTCCGATGAGGCCCGTCTCGTCCTGAACATGTGGTGAGGTTGCAAGTTTCGGCGACTCAGGCCTCAATCAGGTCCATGCACGGGCATTGAATTTCGAACGGACGTGACCAAATGAGTGGAATGACACCGGATCCCTCAGTTCCCGCCAGCAAGCCGGCTCGCCGGCCACGACCGCAGGTCATGCGTCTGACGGAAGCGGCAGCCGCGCGGGTGCGCGAGTTGTCCAATCGAGCTGATTCCGAGATCGTCGGCCTTCGGGTCGGGGTCAAGAATGGTGGCTGCGCCGGTATGTCCTATACGGTGGAATATGCCCACGACGTCCGCCCCAACGACGAAGTGGTCGAGGACAAGGGCGTGAAGATCCTGGTCGATCCGAAAGCCATCCTGTTCCTGCTGGGCACGGAGATGGACTTCAAGGTCGACAAGATGGCCGCGCAGTTCGTCTTCAACAACCCGAACCAGACGGGCGCCTGCGGCTGCGGTGAATCGGTGCAGCTGACCCCCGCCAAGATGCCTGTCTGATCAGACGGCGGTTCGGACCATGGACCGCGATTTCCTCCAGGACCTGTTCTCGGTTTTCGGCCCGGTGAGCCTGCGCCGCATGTTCAGCGGGTATGGCGTCTCGGTCGACGGCACCAATTTTGCGTTGGTGCTGCGGGGGAGCGTTTATTTCCGGGCCGATGACCAGACCATACCGCGGTTCGAGGAGGAGGGCTCCAGGCCGTTCTCGTACGACACGCGCGGCAAGGTGGTCACTGTCGGCTCCTACTGGCAGCTGCCCGACCGTCTCTACGATGATCCGGACGAACTGGCGCAGTGGGCCCGCTCGGCTCTGGGAGCCGCTGAACGTGCCGCGGCGGCCAAGCGCGCCAGGCGTCAGCGTTCCAAGGCGCCGAAGACCAGGGCCAGTGTCGCTGTCGTGAAGGCTATCAATCCGCGGGCGAGCAAAGCTGTCAAAAAGGCCGCCAAGACAGTTGGTAAAACCAAGACAGTCGGTAAAACGGCCAAAGCCGCGAAGTCCCGATCATCCAAGTCTCGATTGTCGAAGTCCCCGCCAAAGACGCGCAAGCTCGCGAAGATGCGTCGGTGACACGCAAGCAACAGCTTGCGCGCGCCACTACCCGGACAATTTGGATTTATGCGACCTGGATATGGTCGGTGGGCGAATATTCCGGATCGGCCTCGCAGACCACCCGGTTGCGGCCGTTGCGCTTGGCGGCATAGAGGCAGGCATCGGCGCGTTCGATCAGGGAGTCGGTGTCGTCGCCGTTCTGCAGCATCGACACGCCGACCGAAATCGTCACGCGTCCCAGGATTTCGCCAGTCGATTTCTTCTTCAGTTCTTTTGACATCACCGCGCGGCGAATGTGGTCGGCCACCGTCAGCGCCTGGCGCAGCGCGGTGGTCGGAAGCACGACGGCGAACTCCTCACCGCCATAGCGCGCCGTAATATCCTGGCCCTTGATCGTGGCCCGCAACGACATCGCCACCAGGCGCAGCACCTGGTCGCCGGTGAGATGGCCGTAGTTGTCGTTGAACGACTTGAAGTGGTCGATGTCGAACATCAGCAGCGAGAGCGGCTCGCCATGGTCGAGCGCGTGCTTCACCGCATCTTCGATTGCACGGTCGAAGTACTTGCGGTTGCCGAGGCCGGTGAGGGGATCCGTCAGGGTTTCAGCGCGGATGGCTTCGAGGCTCTGCTGGAGATTGGCGATCTCCTGCTTGGAGCTGATCAGCCGGGATTCCAGCGCCTTGTTGTTTTCACGCATCTCCAGTGTCGATTTCACCAGCGACTGCACCACGGTCATCACCGTGTTGAGGTCATGCGCGGAGCCGAGCTTCTGGGTCGCTCCGTCCAGGTTGTGGCCGAACGCGGTCGTCATGCTGAGCGCGTCGGTGATGAGCGCCATCACGTCGTCGATTTCGCTGATGACGCGCGCGCCCACCTTATCGATACGGTCGGTGGTCCGCAGTTGGGAAAGGTACGTCTCGTAGATCTGCTCGAGGTCCGACTCGGTCAGCCGGCCCTGGCGCGCCAGAGTCTCGTTGATGATTTTGTTGAGCGGGGCGTTGTAGCCGGTGGCGTAAACGTACCAAATCTCATAGTTGCGCGGCACGGCCGGCTGCCGCAGCGATTTGATCTGCCCCAATGCAACCTCGGCAAACGCCAGGGTGCGTTGATGTTCGTCCAATAGTCCAATCACGTCGGCGTCCCCGAGGATGGGCATCCTGCCCACCGTCACATCCCGTAACAGCCATAAAAGCTAAATCAACGACAGTCACGTTACGCCACGAGAGTGAACGGGACGTTAAACGGTTCCACGGCCGGCGGGAGACTTGCCGCCGCGCCAAGAACTTGTTGAGTGCGGCGAGCAGGGTGTGTTTCGTTGGGGGACATCGACTGGCAGGTGAGAAAAGGTATGGCGTTTGCGATCAAAGCCGAGATCGGCAATCCGCGGACGAAGACGTTCGCGTTCTCTGCGCAAAAGACGATGTATGGGGGCAAGCATATCGCCGAAGGCGACACGGTTTTCGTGTTCGCGAGCGAGAATGAGGGTGGGCACGGCCTCATTGCGTGCGGTGTGGTCACGTCCGCTGATGCGGTCGCCAGGAAGTACGGCGTTGCCCGGCAAACACCGCGTGTGAGTGTGGCCATCAGACGCACCGCGTTCGCGAGGCGGCCGCTGGGGCGCAGCGCGCTCAAGCATTTCAGCAACTGGGATGACGGTCGACCCGAAACCGAGCTGAACTTCAAATTCTATCGTCAGGCAACGAACAAGATCGTTGGCATCTCGGATGAGGTGGCGGCGTTCCTCAGCAAATTCTTTTAGCGCCACCAGCCGTTTTGCTCCGGGAGCCCGGGGTCATGCTCCGCATGCACGGAACGATTTGAGTCTCCCGGTTCAAGCTTGAGACGTCCGCGTTTTTAGACGCGTGCGCGGATCGGGCGTAGCAGGAAGGCCGGCAGGTGGGAATGATCGGCCGGTTCGGAATGATGGTCGCGGGACGATTGCGGGGCCGGTGCCCGGCCGATCGAGGGAGGCTGCTGCTGACTGGCTGCAATCGGAGGGGCTTTCCTCTCGCCGCGCGCGCCGGCGTTGTCACCGCCATGTTCGTCGCGCCCGCGTCCGCCCTCGTTGCGCCGTCCTTCCGAACGCCCGCCCTCCGGGCGTCCGCTCGATCGCGAGCGTTTGGCATCCCGGTCGCGACGCGGCTTGCGCTCGCCGGACGACCTGTCCGCCGATTGATGGGTATCCTGGGACTCCGACGCGGATGCGACGAGGCCAGAATCGGCGCGGGTGATGGTTTGACCGATCAGCTTTTCGATCGCCGCGATCGATTTGCTGTCGGCCGACGTCGCGATCGAGATCGCGGTGCCCGAGCGGCCGGCACGGCCGGTGCGGCCGATGCGGTGGACGTAATCGTCCGGATGATGGGGAACGTCGAAATTGAAAACGTGGCTGACTTCGGGGATATCGAGGCCGCGGGCTGCGACGTCGGAGGCGACCAGCAGCGGCATCTCGCCTTTTCTGAACTGGTCGAGTGCGGCGGTGCGGGCCGACTGATCCATGTCGCCGTGCAGCGCGACGGCGGCGAAACCATGCTTCTGCAGCGAACGATGCAGCAGCGCGACTTCACGCTTGCGGTTGCAGAAGATGATCGCGTTCTGGAGGTCCTTTGCGGAGCGAATGAGATGGCGCAACGTTTCGCGCTTCTCGTGCGGTTCGCGGCCACAACTGACGACGGACTGGGTGACGGTGACGGCGGTGGAGGCCGGCTTGGAGACTTCGACGCGCTCCGGATTGTGCAGGAAGGTTTCGGTGATCCGGCGAATTTCGGTCGGCATGGTCGCCGTGAAGAACAGCGTTTGACGGGTGAAGGGGACCAGTTTGCAGATGCGTTCGATGTCGGGGATGAAGCCCATGTCGAGCATGCGGTCGGCTTCGTCGATCACCAGAAGTTCGACCCCGGTGAGCAGCAACTTGCCGCGTTCGGAGTGGTCGAGCAGTCGTCCGGGCGTCGCGATCAGCACGTCGACACCACGCATCAGCTTGCTGTCCTGATCGTCGAATGACACGCCGCCGATGATCAGGGCCACATTGAGCTTCTGGCCGGCGCCGTATTTATCGAAGTTTTCCTTGACCTGGGCGGCCAGCTCGCGGGTCGGCTCCAGGATCAGTGTGCGGGGCATGCGAGCCCGGGCGCGGCCCTTTTCCAGCATCGTCAGCATCGGCAGGACAAAGGCGGCGGTTTTGCCGGTGCCGGTCTGGGCAATGCCCAGCACGTCCTTGCGCGCGAGCACGTGGGGGATGGCCTGGGCCTGAATGGGGGTGGGGGTGGTATAGCCTGCGGCCGCAACGGCAGCGACGACCTTATCGGACAGTCCTAGATTGGAAAAAGACATTGAGCCTCGAGTCGAAACCGCCGTTCGGATTCTCGGGAATAACTGCCGCGTTCAACCCCGGAACGGCACGCTCTTTAGGCACGGGGGAGGGAAATACGCTGACAGGCGGCTCATCGGGACATCGCGTATCGATTCCGCGCCGCGTCACGGCGGAACATAGGCGGGAAATGGCCAAAGTCAATGTGTTCCAGCATGACAAGGGCCAAAAGCTTAATGTTTTCGGCTGGAAATGCTCAATTTGAGGGTTTTTGGGACCGGCGGAACTGAACCGGCGCCAGCCGCTGGAAGACTATGGCATAGTCCCGTTTTCGGCCCTTCGCGCGGCTGCCGGGCACTGCTACATGGCTGGTTTCGCAGGTTTCGAGGACACCGGATGATCCCCCATTTTGCCATCAGGACGGCTGTCCTCGCGGTCGTTGCGGTGCTCTCGCTCGTGGTGCCTGCGGCGGCTGAAAAGCGCGTCGCACTGGTCGTCGGCAACAACGACTACCGCAACATCCCGCGGCTGCAGAAAGCGGTGAACGACGCCCGCGCCATGGGCGATACGCTGCGGCAGCTTGGTTTTACGGTGATGGCCGCCGAGAACCAGACCCGGAAAGGCTTCACCGAAACCTTGCTGGCGTTCGACCAGATCGTGGAGCTGGGTGATACGACATTTTTCTTTTTTGCCGGGCATGGCTTTGAAATCGGCGGCGAGAATTACCTGCTGCCCACGGATGTCGAAGCCGCCAGCGCCGGCCAGGAGGAACTGGTGCGCGACGGCGCCATGGCGGCGGAGCGTGTGATTTCGCGGCTGCAGAAGCGCGGCGCAAAAACCTCCATCTTCGTGTTCGACGCCTGCCGCAACAATCCGTTTGAGCACGCCGGGACGCGGGCCCTGGCCGGTGGCGGCGGGCTTGCGGCGATGACACCGCCTGAGGGGGTGTTCGTGGTGTTCTCCGCGGGCGCCAAGCAGACGGCGCTCGACCGATTGTCGGACGACGACAGCAACCCGAACTCGGTCTTTACCCGCAACTTCGTCCGCGAACTGGCAAAACCCGGACTGAACCTGGTGCAGATCGCCAAGCGGACCCAGTTCGACGTCCGCGACATGACGGCCGCTGTCCGTCATCTGCAGACCCCGGCCTATTACGATCAGATTGTCGGCGACGTGGTCCTCAACGGCGCGGCCCCCGGCAGCAGCGGTGAACGAACCATCGCCGTGGAGCCGCAATCGCCAGGGCCGCAATTGGCCGGGCTGCCGCCGGTGAATCCTGCGCCGCGGCTGCTGGCCCCGGACAGCACCAACGCGCCGATCGCGAGTTTCTCGCGGCACAATGGCGGGTGGACTGTCGCGATTTCGATCGCCGATCCGGCGTTGGCGATATCATGGCGAATGGGCGAAAGCGGAGATTTCAAGGATACCGGCTTTCTCGATACGCTCGATCAGCGCACGCGCAAGCGCGTGCCGAGCCCGTCGTTCGAACTGCCGGCAGATGCGCCGGCGGCGACGCTGCAAGTCAGGTACATCGACGTCAATGGCGACATGCAGGGGCCATTTCCCATCCGGTTCGAGCCGCAGGCCGCGCTGGTGCGCGACCAGCGTAAGATCCTCGATCTGACGTCGACGAGTTGGCTGGCGTTCCGCGAGTTCAACGGCCTGCTGGTGTATTACACCCACCTGATGTCGTACCGGTGCGCCATCCGTGAAATGCGCATCGGCATCGACAGCGGCGTTCCCGACAAGGTGATTAAATTGCCGCCGTGCAATTTGAAGGACCCGGTCGCCATCCCCTCCGATGCGCAGGTGTCTCTCAAGCTGCCGCCGGCCACCAAGTCGGTGTCGGTCGAACTGACATTCCAGGACGGCAGCGTGTCGGAGATCAAGACCTTTCGGCGCTGAACGTCCACGACACATTGTGTCATCGTCGGTGGGGAACTTTTTGGCTGCCGTCAGATTTCAAGACAACCGGCGAGCCTGCCGGCCCGGATGCACCGCGCATGAATACGAGTGGCGAAACACAAGTCCCCACCGAACTTGGCCGCACCATGACGACGCGCTGCTGCATCGTCGGCGGCGGCCCTGCCGGGATGATGCTTGGGTTTCTGCTCGCACGTGCAGGCGTGCAGACCGTCGTGGTGGAAAAACACGCCGACTTCCTGCGCGATTTTCGCGGCGATACGGTTCATCCCTCGACGCTGCAGATCATGCGCGAGCTTGGCCTGCTCGATGAATTTCTCAAGCGGCCGCACCAGGAGTTGGATCGGCTGCGGGGGCAGTTCGGCGACACCATCGTGCGGATGGCGGATTTCCGCGGGCTGGCCTGTCCTTTCATTGTTTTGATGCCGCAGTGGGATTTCCTCGACTTCCTGTTCGAGCAATCGGCGCGATTTCCGAGCCTGACGGTGTTGCGCAAGACCGAAGCAATGGACCTGCTGCGCAACGGTGATACGGTTGTCGGCGTTGTCGCGAACACCGAACAGGGGCCGCTTGCCATCAAGGCGGATCTCACCATCGGTTGCGACGGGCGGCACTCGACGATCCGGGCGCGTGCCGATCTCGAGGTTGAGGACGTCGGCGCGCCGATCGACGTGCTCTGGTTTGGGATCGGCAAGGCCGTTGGCTCCGGCGACAACCTTCTGATGCGTACCGAGCGGGGTCGTATCCTGGTGACGATCGATCGTGATGACTACTGGCAATGTGCCTATGTGTTTCCGAAAGGGCAGTTCGAAGCGGTCAAGGCCAGAGGCCTGGAGCAATTTCAGAACGACGTCGCCGCCACGGCGCCGGCACTGAGGGAGCGCATTGGCGACGTAAAGAGCTGGGATGACGTCAAGCTGCTGACAGTCGCTGTCGACCGGCTCACGCGCTGGACGCGGCCGGGGCTGCTTTGCATCGGCGATGCCGCGCACGCGATGTCGCCGGTCGGTGGTGTCGGGATCAACCTGGCGATTCAGGATGCGGTGGCAACGGCCAATCTGCTGGCGGGACCGCTCGCGGAGGGATGTCCGCCGGAAAGCGAACTCGACAAGGTCCGCCAGCGCCGGCTGTTTCCAACGCGCATGACCCAGGCGTTGCAGGTTCAGATGCACAAGCGCATCATCTATCCCAGGCTACAGGGGGCCGAGACGGGCGTCCCGTTGCCCATTCGCCTGATCGACGCACTGCCGCCGCTGCAGCGGTTGTTTGCGCGGTTGGTCGGCATGGGCGTGCGCCCCGAACATGTGCGCTCGCTCGCCGTCCACGTAGGGGATCAGCCGGAGGTCGAATAGCCACCGTCGACCGGGATCGCGGTACCGGTGACGAAATCGGAGGCGCTGGAGCTGAGGAAGACCGCGATACCCGCCAGATCGCCGGGCACGCCCCAGCGCCCTGCCGGCGTTCGCGCCAGAACCCGGTCATGCAGGCCATCGACCTGCTGGCGCGCGCCTTCAGTCAGTTCGGTATCGATCCAGCCGGGCAGGACGGCGTTGGCCTGAATGTTGTCCGGAGCCCAGGCGCAGGCCAGCGACTTGGTGAACTGCACGATGCCGCCCTTGCTCGCGGCATAGGCCGGCGCGAACGATGCGCCGAAGATCGAGAGCATCGATCCGATATTGATGATCTTGCCGCCGCCGGCCGCCTTCATCAGCGGATAAGCCGCCTGCACGGCGTGCACCGCGCTAGTGAGGTTGGTGTCGATCACCTTGTGCCACTCATCGATCGCCATGACGTGCGCTGGCTTGCGGATGTTGATGCCGGCATTGTTAATGAGGATGTCGACGCCGCCAAACGCGCGTTTGGTTTCCTCCATCATGCGCGTGGCGTCGTCGCGCGAGGTGACGTCGGCGGTCAGGGCAATGGCACGGCCACCGGCTGCGGTCAGTTCGGAAGCGGCCTGTTTCGATTTCGCCTCGTTGCGGCCGACGATCGCGACTGCGGCGCCGGCGGCCGCGAGCCCGCGGGCCATACCGAGGCCGATGCCGCCATTGCCGCCGGTGACAACAGCGGCTTTTCCGGACAGATCGAAGGGAGAGGTGGTCATGCTGCGCATCCTTGCGGTCTTGCTGCCGCGATGGAGGGAAACGAAACGAGTCTGCTGGGTCAGACGCGGCGCGATAAGACTATCAGCACCAGTCCAACAAACGCCAGTCCGCCACCGTAATAGGCCCATTGCGTCTGCCGCACCATGAAGCTCGACGCCGGATAAGGGAAATACCCAGTGGCCTGGCCGACCCAGAGCGCGCCGATGACGAGCGCGAGCATACCAAGAATCAAAAGAGGAGGGCGCAAGGATGTCATTTGGGTGGTCCCTCTTTCACGCAATTGGTATCCGGGTTCAGGTGCAACCGCTGCCCATTGGCGTTCAGCTCTTTGGAAATCTGCGAATCTGCAAGCTCGAAATGACCGGCCAAAAGTGCGTCGCGCGCACCCGGGCAATTGGCATTGACGAGATTGCCCGCGTAAGACCATGACTTCTGAGCGTCGATCGCAAAAACGGCCACGGTTCCGGATGGTGACGGGAGTACAACGATTTCCGCGATTCCGTCGCCATCAATATCGACCAGCACGGCTTCACATTTCGTGTGGCCCGTCATGCAGACAGGCAGCAGGAATTTTCGTTTGGACGCGCTCCAGTCCGTGTTCAGGAATTCAGGAGGTAAGGATCCGCCAGGTGGCTGAGCCACCGTGATGTTGCCCGTTCGATCGCGTACCGTCGCGGGCGCATACCAGGCATCACTGCGCGTGTGCCACTTCAGGACCTCGCTGGCCTTCTCTGCGACGATTGTCGAACTGTTCTGCTCGGCCAGCTTCCGCAGTGCGTCGGTGCCGTAGCGGCCTGATGCAAACCGTAAAAACGAATAGTCGAACTTGCCCGGCGCGATCTTTCCCGTGTTCAGCAGTCGAACCTGGTCGGCAACGGATATCCGCGCGGGGTCGGCGACAGGCGTGAACAGCACAAACAAGACGATCAGGGCGGCAAATGCGCTTGCGACATTCGTGACGTCCAGTCGTTGCGACAAAAAACGTCCTCGCAGCAGTGCGGCGACGTAGCCGACGGCATAACAGGCCGCGATGCCGGTGCAGGCTGTTGCGAAGATCCTGTCCGGGGTCCAGCCGTATTGTCTTACGCGCAGCATGATGCTGTAGGCCGCCAAAAGCACCAGCGGCACCAGGGTGATCGAAGAGATCGCGACCGCAATGCGCAGAATCCGCGAGACGGGCCTTGCACGCTCGAGAGTGTCGTCTTCGGCCCGCGAGCCGTCCTGGTAAGTTGCGTTGATCAGAAAGATCAAACTGGCGATGGCGATAAGCAGGATGGACGATGCATGCCGCGTGCCCCACAGCGGCTCCAGTCCCGTTGCCAGCAACGCCGCGATGAAACCCACGACAATCAGCGTCATCAATGGCAGCAGCCAGGAGAGCAGATTGCACCCCAGTGTGCGGACGCCACGAATGATGCCGACGCGAACGTCGGTGACATGAATGGCGCAATTGAGCACCAGTGCCGTGGCCGGAATCCAGAACCAGCTCTTCTCGATCAGTTTCGCGAGGAAGTCGAGTTTGATCAGTTTGAAGAGTTCTGCACCGAGCCAGAGGATGAGCCAGAAGATTCCCGCGAAGAGGATCGCGAGCAGAATTTGCACTCCGTATTTCCAGGACACGTCAAAATGCGTCGCGTAACGTGCGATCAGTCTGTGATCGCTGGCCCCGGATATCAGCAGGCTCTGCATGACAAATAATCCGGTCGACAACGCAAACCACAATTGCGGAGAGGGCAGGTTGCGCAGGCCGGACGGAGGCAAAATCGGATCGCGGATGATATCATAGTAGGCAAGGCCCGCGCAGATCAGGGCAACGATGATGGTCCAGCCGGCAAGTAACCGGGGGCGAAGGTGCGTAAGGCCGGTCGTAATAATGAGGGGCGCGAAAATCGCTATTGTGCAGAGCGTCGCAAACAACGGACCGTGTGTTGCGGCCCAGCCTTTCGCCTGGGACGCGTCGAACAGGAGGTAGAGGGCCAGCCCCTGCAGGAGACCGACAGCAGCACGAGCCATGCCTGACGAACTCGAACTGCCTGACGCGGCTCCATCGACCTCCGTCATGGGTACTCCCGTGAAAGCCTCAGACGTCCAGCAACTCCTCGCTGGCGAACTCGGCCTTTTCCGAAATGAAGGCGAAGCGCGCCTCGGCCTTGGTGCCCATCAGGCGCTCCACCGAATCCGCGGTGCCTTCGCGATCGTCCGGCAGCAGCACAACCCGCAGCATCGTACGCTTGGTGGGATCCATGGTGGTTTCCTTCAACTGCGCCGGCATCATCTCGCCGAGGCCTTTGAAACGCCCGATCTCCACCTTGGCGTTGGCATGAAATTCCCGCTTCAGGACTTCATCCCTGTGTGCCTCGTCGCGGGCGTAAAACGTCTTGCCGCCATGGGACAGGCGATACAGCGGCGGAATCGCGAGATAGAGATAGCCTTCATCGATCAGCCGCGGCATCTGCCGGTAGAAGAACGTGATCAGTAGCGAGGCAATGTGCGCGCCGTCGACGTCGGCGTCGGTCATGATGATGATGCGAGCGTAGCGCAGATCTTCCTGACGGTAGTGTGCGCCGGTGCCGCAGCCGATCGCCTGCATCAGGTCGGCGAGCTGCTGGTTGCCGGCGAGCTTGTCTTTGCCGGCGGAGGCGACGTTGAGAATCTTGCCGCGCAGCGGCAGGATTGCCTGGGTCTTGCGGTCGCGCGCCTGCTTGGCGCTGCCGCCTGCGGAGTCGCCTTCGACAATGAAGAGCTCGGAGCCTTCGGCGGCGGTGTTGGTGCAGTCGGCGAGCTTGCCAGGCAGGCGGAGCTTGCGCACCGCGGTCTTGCGCGAGATTTCCTTTTCCTGACGGCGGCGGAGCCGCTCGTCGGCGCGCTCCATCACGAATTCCAGCAGCTTGTTGGCCTGCACCGGATTGCCGGACAGCCAGTGATCGAACGGGTCCTTGATCGCCTGTTCGACGATCTTCTGTGCTTCAGCCGTCGCCAGCCGGTCCTTGGTTTGGCCCTGGAATTCCGGTTCGCGCACGAACACTGACAGCATCACGGCGGCGCCAACCATGACGTCTTCGGACGTGATGGTCGCGGCGCGTTTGCCCTGTCCGACGCGCTCGGCATGATCCTTCAGGCCGCGCAGCAACGCGCTGCGCATGCCGGATTCATGGGTGCCGCCGTCGGGAGTCGGCACGGTGTTGCAGTAGGACGACAGGAAACCGTCGGCATCAGCAGTCCACGCCACCGCCCATTCGCAGGCGCCGTGCGCACCGTTGCGCCCGGACTTGCCGGAGAAGATATCGGGGTGCACCAGGGTGTCAGCGTGGATTGCCGCGCCGAGATAGTCCTTAAGGCCCCCCGGGAAATGGAAGGTGTCCTCGGCGGGAACGTCGTCGACGCCGCGCAGCAGTTCCGGATCACAGTGCCAGCGGATTTCGACGCCGCCGAACAGATAAGCCTTCGACCGGGTCATTTTGAACAGGCGTTGCGGCTTGAACGCCGCCTTGGCGCCGAAAATGTCGGTGTCGGGCTTGAAGCGGATGCGGGTACCGCGGCGGTTGTGCACCTTGCCAAGGTCTTCCAGCTTGCCCTTGGGATGGCCGCGCTCGAACGACATCTTGTAGAGCTTTTGCTCGCGGGCGACTTCCACTTCGAGGCGCGAGGAGAGAGCATTGACCACCGACACGCCGACACCGTGCAGACCGCCCGAGGTCTCGTAGACCTTGGAGTCGAACTTGCCGCCCGAATGCAGCGTGCACATGATGACTTCGAGGGCCGACTTCTTGGGAAACTTCGGATGCGGGTCGATCGGAATGCCGCGCCCGTTGTCGCTGACGGTCAGAAAACCGTCCGCCGTCAGGCTGACCTCGATGAAGGTGGCGTGACCAGCCAAGGCCTCGTCCATCGAGTTATCGATGACTTCGGCGAACAGATGGTGCAGGGCCTTCTCATCGGTGCCGCCGATATACATGCCCGGTCGGCGCCGGACCGGTTCCAACCCCTCCAGCACCTCGATATCGGCCGCGGTATAGCCAGCCTCGGCACTGGACGCGCGAGTTGCCGGCTTGGCCGCGGCGGCGCGCCCCTTGGGCGCTCCTGCGAACAAGTCATCCGATTTGTCGTTCTTTTTTGCTTTCAGTGGCTTAGACATATTTCTTCATACTTTAAGAGGCCCGCGACGGGCGAATCACTGACCCCCAATATGCCACGGAAGCGGTTTGGAATGTGACGGACCGGCCTGGGAACCAGCCCTAATATGGGCGTGGCGGGCGGTTAAATCAGGTCTTGCCTGCCTTTCTCCCATGTCACGCTCCCATGTCACGCGTTTGCCGTTCGCGCCACGATCGACAAGAACAAGACCATGGCCGCCAGGATGACCATGGAGCCTATGACCACGACGAACCCGAGCGAATGATGGCCGGTGGCTTCGAGCGCGATGCCAAGTGGGAAGACGATGCTGCCGGCGATATGCAGCCAGCCCTGGATTTTCGCCAGCGTCATGGCGGCAGCCTTTGGCACCACCTTGTAATAAAGCCCGAACAGAAACAGCAGGACACCACCGACCAGATTGAGATGCGCGTGCGCCGGTCCGAGCTGAAAATCGTGCTGGATGCCCATCACGATGCCGCCCACCATACCGAAGGTCAGCAGGACAGCACTCGTGCACATCATCAGGGAAGGCATCATTCTATTCTCTCTCTGGTTGTTATCGAACAGCGGATGAAAGCGGGCCCAGGAAAGGCCCGGGAGGACAATCAAGGGATGAGGACCCCACGGATCCGCGCTCAAGGGGTATCGATAGCTCAGGAGGTTGCGGCTGCATGGCCGCGACAATTGAGGTCTTCAACATCATTGACTTGGTCTTCGAACGCGTAGTCTGGTTTAAAACCAGCAACCGCGGAAACCCCCAAATGGAAGATATGGTGCGTGCGCTCGTCGATTTCGTCCGCGATCATCAGTCGTGGGCGGCGCCGATCATGTTCGCACTGGCGTTCGGTGAATCGCTGGCATTTCTGTCGCTGCTGATTCCCGCCTGGGGCGCATTGGTCGGCATTGGCGCGCTGATCGGCCCGAGCGGGATCAGCTTCTGGCCGGTCTGGATTGGTGGTGCGCTCGGCGCGGCCTGCGGCGACTGGATATCCTACTGGTTTGGATTCACCTTCAAGGACCGCGTCGCGCACATGTGGCCGTTGTCGCGCTATCCCGAGCTGTTGCCGCGCGGTGAAGCGTTCGTGCGCAAGTGGGGAACGCTCGGGATATTCCTGGGGCGTTTCTTCGGACCGCTCCGAGCCTCTGTTCCGTTGGTCGCGGGCATTTTCGAGATGCCCTACATCAGATTTCAGTTCGCGAACTTCACCTCGGCCTTTGTCTGGGCCGCGGCGCTGTTGATTTTCGGCGATATCGTGTCCAGGGCTGCAACCTGGCTCTGGGGCGCCGTTTGACACAGATTTGATTTGCGACGTCGGCGCTCCCGCATGGCAAGACCGCAGCGAACCGGAATAAGGTGCCGGGCCGGTTGTTAATCCGGTCGACGACCGACCTGATTTCTCAGGACCAGATGTTTCAGGATCGGCTTTCAGCAAACGACATCGGGGAGGGACCTCATGGACATTACACGACGTCTTGCACTGACAGGAGTTGCCACCATGGCCGCCGCACCGCTCATTCCGACATCGTCCGCAAAGGCCGCGGTTGCCCCGGCGGGCAAGCAGGCTCCGAGCTTCTATCGCTACAAGGTCGGCGATATCGAGGTCGCTGTCGTTTCCGACGGCGCCAGCACCTTTCCGCTGCCCGATAATTTCGTCGTCAATGCCAAGAAAGACGAGGTCAATTCCGCGCTCGAAAAGGCGTTCATGCCGCGTGACAAGATGACAATCCATTTCGCTCCCCTCGCGATCAACACCGGCGGCAAGCTGGTGGTGATCGACACCGGAAACGGCGCCGCTGCCAACGCTGCAAGCAAAGGCGCTGTGGGCCAGTTCGCGACCAACCTTGTGGCCGCCGGCATCGATCCCAAGAACGTGGACATGGTGGTGATCTCGCATTTCCACGGCGATCATGTGAATGGATTGCTGACCGCGGATGGACAACCGGTCTTCGCCAATGCCGAGGTGCTGGTACCCGCGGTCGAGTGGAAATACTGGATGGACGACGGCGAGATGAGCCGCGCGCCGGCCGGCCGCATGCAGGAGCTGTTCAAGAACAATCGTCGCGTGTTCGAGACAGGTTTGAAGAAGAAGGTGACGCCCTATGAGTGGGGCAAGGAGCTTGCGTCGGGATTGCTCTCGGTCGAGACCATCGGTCACACCCCGGGGCACACGTCCTATGTGCTGTCGTCAGGTTCGGACAAGGTCTTCGTTCAGTCCGATGTCACCAATCATCCGGACCTGTTCGTGAAAAATCCCGGCTGGCATGCGGGTTTCGACCAGGACGGCGGCAAGGCCGAGAGCACGCGTCGCAAGGTCTACGACATGCTGGTCGCGGACAAGCTCAAGGTGCAGGGCTTTCACTATCCGTTCCCGGCGCTCGGCAACGTCGAAAAGGATGGCACGAGCTATCGTCTCGTTCCTGCGCCATGGTCGCCAACCATCTGATCGCGGGTCGATAGGCCAAAAGGGCTGCTCCGGGCCACGAAACGTAGTGGTTTGACCGCCTTGACGTGAGATGGGCGCGGATCTATATCCGCGCCCATGATGACACCAGCGACCATTTCAATTGTTCGCCGTCGCCGCACCTTTGCGGCATGGGCGGGCGTTCGCGCCTGAGATCATCACCCCCTGCCGCCGGAGTTTATCCGCGGCAGCTTGTTCCTCCCACAATCCGCTGCTGATCGTCTCCGACGGCGCTCGCATCGTGGAACAGGAACACCTGATCATGGCTGAGAAGAAGAAGGTCGGCATCCTCGGCGCCTCCGGTTACACCGGGGCCGAACTCGTTCGGCTACTGCTGCGTCACCCCGGGGTCGATATCACGCTGCTGACCGCGGACCGCCGCGCCGGTCAGGCGATGGGCGACGTATTTCCGCAGTTCGCGCCGTACGATCTGCCGCAACTCGTGACAATCGACAGCGTCGACTGGCCGAATGCCGGACTTGATCTGATCTTTTGCGCGCTGCCCCATGCGACCACCCAGAAGGTGATCAAGGACGTGCTGTCCAAGGTGCCGCAGACCAGGATCGTCGATCTGTCGGCGGACTTCCGGCTGGAAAGCCCGGAGGCCTATGCCACATGGTATGGCCACGAACACCACGCGCTCGAGCTGCAGAAAGAGGCGGTCTATGGCCTGGTCGAGATCTACCGGCAAGAGATCAGGAAGGCGCGTCTCGTCGCCAATCCCGGCTGCTACCCCTCGTGTGCGTTGCTGCCGGTGATCCCGCTTCTCACAGCGCAGGCGATCGAGCCGGACGAGATCGTGGTCGACGCGAAATCGGGCATGACTGGCAGTGGTCGTTCCATCAAGGAGGAGATGCTTTTCTCCGAGGTCTCCGAGGGTTTTCACGCCTATGGCGTGGGGCATCACCGCCACGTTGCCGAGCTTGATCAAGAGTTCTCCAAGGCGGCGGGCCGGGAGGTCTTGGTCAGCTTTACTCCGCATCTGCTGCCTATCAACCGCGGGCTGCTTTCAACCATCTATGTGCGGGGGCGAGGCGGCTACACCGCGCAAGACCTGCACGAGATCCTGTCGGTTCAATACGGCGGCGAACCGTTCATCCATGTGCTGCCATTCGGCAAGACGCCACAGACGCGGCATGTGCGTGGCTCGAACATGACGTTCATCGGCGTCGCCGCCGACAGGATGCCGGCGCGCGCGATCATCGTCTCAACGCTGGACAATCTGACCAAGGGAGCGTCAGGTCAGGCCGTGCAGAACATGAACCTCATGCTTGGCTTTGCCGAGGCCGCGGGAATCGATCAGCCGCCGATGTTTCCGTGATCGCCAATGACAAAGGGACGGCCGATGCCGTCCCTTTGTTTGTTGCCAATCGTTGCCGGCGAGATCGTCAATGTCAGGTGAGATTGATGTCAAACGACCTAAAATCAGACGATCTGGAAGATTCCCAGCACCAGCACGGCCTGCGCGATAAAGCCCACGGTGAAGGCCAGTGTGCGAAACACCGGCACGCCGAGCATGTAGACGAACACATGCGCCACGCGGGCCCAGAAATAGACGGCCGATGCGAGCACGGTCCACTTGCTGGAATAATCGATGGCGTTCAGGATCAGGACCAGCGGCGCGAAGATGACGAGGTTTTCCACCGCGTTGTCGTGGGCGAACATCAGGCGGTTGGCCCATTCCGCGTGCGGCTTGTCGGTCCGGGTCGGATTGGCCATGGCGCCGCCGAGGCCACGCACCTGACAGCGATTGAGAATGTAGGGGACCCACAGCAGGCCCGTCAGAATAACCGTGAGGGTCAACCAGAACAATTCGCGCGTCATTGCAAGCTCCCGGCCTTGATTCAGTCGATCGAGGTCATCCTCGCCGTCAACTCATAGATCATTTTCCGGGAAAGTGGAATTCGCGGCTGTGGATCAGGCGCGCACGCGAACGAAGCTGCCCGGCGCATCCTCGAGCGCGGGCAGGGCCTCGGTCCCGACACCACGGGCGGAGACTTGCTCAGGGTCGCTCGATTCGATCCACTGCCGCCAGTCCGGCCACCATGAGCCCTTGTGCTCTTGCGCGCCCTTCATCCAGTCAGCCAGGGTGATGTCGCGAATCCTGTCATTGGTCCAGAATTGATACTTGCCCAGCGCCGGCGGGTTGACCACGCCCGCAATGTGGCCGGAGCCGGCGAGCACATAGCGCACCGGGCCGCCGAAAAACTGCGAGCCATACAGCACCGATTCGGCGGGTGCGATGTGATCTTCCTTGGTGGCGAGATTGTAGACGGGCACCTTGACCTTGGAGAGATCGAGCAGGGTGTTGTCGAGCACCATGGTGCCGGCCGACAGCCTGTTCTCCAGATAGCAGTTGCGAAGGTAGTAGGAATGGTTGGCCGCCGGCATGCGGGTGGCGTCGGAGTTCCAATGCAGCAGGTCGAACGCCGCGGGCTGTTTGCCCTTCAGGTAGTTGCTGACCACATACGACCAGATCAGATCGTTCGAGCGCAGCATGTTGAAGGCCATCGCCATCTTGCTGCCTTCGAGCACGCCGGCGCGCTGCATCTCGCGCTCGAGCGCGGAGATCTGATCTTCGTCGACGAACACCAGCAGTTCGCCGGCATGGGTGAAATCGACCTGGGCGGCGAGGAACGTCGCCGACGTGACCCGCACCCGCCGCTTTTCCGCAAGCCAGGCCAGCGTCGAGGCGAGCAAGGTGCCGCCCACGCAATAGCCCATGGTGTGGACCTTCATTTCGCCGGTCGCCTTTTCGATGGCATCCATCGCGGCGAGGGGACCTTCCTTCATGTAGTCGTCGAAGGTCTTTTCACCGAGCCGTTTGTCCGGGTTGACCCAGGAAATCACGAATACGGTGAGACCCTGGTCGACACACCACTTGATGAAGGATTTTTCCCGATTCAGATCGAGGATATAGAACTTGTTGATCCACGGCGGCACGATCAGGAGGGGGGTGCGCAGCACGCCCTCGGTGGTTGGTTCGTACTGGATCAACTGCATCAGGTCGTTCTGGAAGATCACCTTGCCGGGCGTGTTGGCGAGCTGCTCGCCGACATTCAGGTTCGCGGAATCCGACTGGCGGATGCGCAGATTGCCGTGTCCGGCCACCACGTCTTCGGCCAGCATCTTCATGCCGCGGACGAGGTTCTCGCCGCTCGAGGCCACCGTCTCACGCAACACTTCCGGGTTGGTCAGAACGAAGTTCGACGGAGATAGCGCGTTGGTGAGTTGCTGGACATAGAACTCAGCCTTCTTGCGGGTGTGCGGGTCGAGCCCCTGCGTATCGCGCACCACGTCGAAAGCCCACTGGGTGGTCAGCAGATAGAACTGCATCACGAAGTCGAAAAACTGATTCGACTTCCATTCCGCGTCCTGAAAGCGCTTGTCGCGCGGCGCCGGCGAAATCGCGGGGGCGGCGTCTTCGCCCACCAGGCGTCGCATCGACGCCCCCCACAGATCGAGGTAGGATTTTCCCAGCTTGAACTGCAGTTCCGAGGCGCGGGTCTTGTCCGAGAGCCAGTATTCGGCGACCGCGCCGAAGGTCTTGACCAGTTCATTCATTTCGCTCGGAGTCTCGTCCGGCGGCACGCCTTCGCGGGATTTCAGATACGCGGCGAGGGCCTGACCGCTGCTTTCCATGGCCCGCGCGAGGTTCTGTGCGAACGCCTCGGCATTGAAGCTTCCATTGGCCTTCATATTTGGGAGAACGTCAGTCATTGGTGGGACACTACTGGAGCTTCGAGACAATTGAATGCGTGATGCACGTACAGTTGCTGGGATGATGGCACAGTTGGAAGGCTATTCCAGAAAACCTTGTGCTGCACCGCGACAAAATTCTTGCTTTGGTCATATTGGAGCCCCACCGCATCGGTCTATTCATGGCGTTATTAATCATTTGGCGTGATAGAATGTTCGGCATTGCGATGATCAACATGCAAAAATTTCAAGCAGTGGCGCGATGCCGCATGCGATGCGCGAGCGCTCGGTGACAGAACGTAGTCCAGTGACGTGGTGGTCCGCCGGTTCGCGCCTGGCGGCGGTGGCGTTGTGTCTCGGCTGTGGACTTGCTCTGGGCGCATGTTCGGTGCCGGTCGCAGATCTGCCGGTCATCGGCTTGCCTTCGGGCGCACCGAACCGGCCTGCCGACCCCACGCCCTATCCGGCCGTTCACGACATGCCAGCCAACCGGACGGACCCCGTCCTTGATCCTACCGAGCAGGCCAAGCTCTCCAGCGACCTCAAGGCCGTTCGGGACCGCCAGGAGGGGGTCACAAAGGCTTCGGACAAGGCAGATCGGTCAAATTAGCCCGATCTGCGGCTAGTACTGAGGACCCACCGTGCTAAAAAGGGCCCGATTCAACCGCAAATTAGCGATCCTGCCATTTGCGGGTTCCGGAGCCTGAGGTCCATGGAAGAGTTCTATCGCATTCGCCGTTTGCCGCCTTACGTGTTCGAGCAAGTCAACCGGGCCAAGGCGGCCGCGCGGAATGCCGGGGCCGACATCATCGACATGGGCATGGGCAATCCGGACCTGCCGACGCCCGCCCATGTGATCGAAAAGCTGAAGGAAACCCTGGGCAAGCCCCGGACGGACCGCTATTCGGCGTCCCGCGGCATCACCGGGCTGCGCAAGGCCCAGGCCGGCTATTATGAGCGCCGCTTCGGGGTCAAGCTGAACCCCGAAACCCAGATTGTCGCCACCCTCGGCTCGAAGGAGGGCTTTGCCAACGTCGCCCAGGCCATCACTGCGCCGGGCGACGTGGTGCTTGTTCCCAATCCGAGCTATCCGATTCACGCCTTCGGCTTTTTGATGGCGGGCGGGGTGGTTCGCTCGGTTCCGGCTGAGCCGACGCCGGAGCTGTTCGAAGCGCTGGAACGGGCGATTATCCACTCGATCCCGAAGCCGATCGCGATGATCGTGTGCTATCCGTCCAATCCGACGTCGTATGTGGCGACGCTGGATTTTTACAAGGATCTGGTGGCCTTCGCGAAGAAGCACGAGATCTTCATTCTCTCCGATCTCGCCTATGCGGAGCTTTATTTCGACGGCAATCCGCCACCATCGGTGCTGCAGGTGCCCGGCGCGATCGACGTCACCGTCGAATTCACCTCGATGTCGAAGACGTTCTCGATGGCCGGTTGGCGCATGGGCTTTGCCGTCGGCAACGAGCGGATCATCGCGGCGCTGGCGCGCGTCAAATCGTACCTCGACTACGGCGCGTTCACGCCGGTTCAGGTGGCCGCCACCGCGGCACTGAACGGGCCCGACGACTGCATCCGCGAGATGCGCGAGATCTACCACAAGCGCCGCGATACGCTGGTGGAGTCCTTCGGCCGTGCCGGCTGGGACATTCCGCCGCCGAGCGCCTCGATGTTCGCCTGGGCACCGCTGCCGGAAAAATTCCGCAGCATCGGCAGCATGCAGTTCGCGACCTTGATGGTGGAGAAGTCGGGCGTTGTGGTGTCGCCGGGCGTCGCCTTCGGCGAGCATGGCGAGGGCTATGTGCGCATCGCCATGGTGGAAAACGAGCAGCGAATTCGCCAGGCGGCCCGCAATCTGCGGCGCTTCCTTGAAAGCGGCATCGAAACGTTGCACAACGTGGTTCCTCTCGCCAATCGGCGATAATCCTCCGGCAGGTTTTGTTAGGTATGGTCGCGCCACTTAGAGTGGGTATTGCGGGGCTGGGCACTGTTGGTGCCGATGTCGTCCGTCTGATCGAGGCTCAGAGCAGCGCGCTATCCGCGCGCTGTGGCCGTGGTGTACGCGTGGTGTCGGTGACCGCGCGTTCGAAAGCCAAGAAGCGTGGCGTCGACTTGCGCGGCATCACCTGGGCGAAAAACCCGCTGGCGATCGCCAATGATCCGAACGTCGATTGCTTTGTCGAACTGATGGGAGGCGTCGGCGATCCCGCACTGTCGGCGATCGAGGCGGCGCTGAGGTCCGGCAAGTCGGTGGTCACTGCCAACAAGGCGCTGATTGCCAAGCACGGTTCCAAGCTCGCCGCGCTAGCCGAGACGCACGGCGGTGCGCTGAATTTCGAGGCCGCGGTCGGCGCCGCCATTCCCGTCATCAAGACGTTGCGCGAAGGCCTCGCCGGCACCAGCATCAATCGCGTCTATGGCATCCTCAACGGCACCTGCAATTACATCCTGACCCGGATGGAACTGGAGGGGCTGTCGTTCGCGGATTGCCTGAAGGACGCCCAGCGGCTGGGCTATGCCGAAGCCAATCCGTCGTTCGATGTCGACGGCCACGACACCGCGCAGAAGCTCGCGATCCTCGCGAGCCTCGCGTTTGGCACCAAGGTTGCGCAGAACGCGGTCTATGTGGAAGGAATTTCGTCGATTGCTCCGGCTGACCTGCGGGCGGCCGGTGAACTCGGTTATCGCGTCAAGCTGCTTGGCGTTGCCGTCCGCACCGCGCGCGGCATCGAGCAGCGCGTGCATCCGACCATGATTCCGAAGTCCTCATCGATCGCGCAGGTGATGGGCGTCACCAACGCGGTGACGATCGATGGCGACGGCGTGCCGCCGATCACACTGGTGGGGCCGGGCGCAGGTGGTGCGGCGACAGCATCCGCGGTGGTCGCCGATATTGCCGATGTCGCGCGCGGCATTCGCGCCAATCCGTTCGGTCGTCCGGTTGAGCGCTTGCGCATGACGACGAAAGCACCGATGGAGCGTCATGAAGGCGGCTATTATATCCGTGTGATGGCGCGTGATCTGGCAGGCACTGCCGCGACCATCGCCACCCGACTGGCGGAACAGAAAATATCTCTTGAATCCATCGTGCAGCGTCATCCCGACGGCGCATTCGATGCGATAAATAAGAGCGGGAAGCCGGCGCCTGTTCCGGTTATTCTCATCACCTACGCGACCAGCGAGGATGCCGTCTATCGGGCCTTGCAGGCCGTGCAGAAGGACAAGGTCATCACCGGGCGTCCTCAAGTGATCCGTATCGAAAAGAACTGAATTCTCGTGGAATCTCGGGGCACCTTGCCCGCCGCACACTCTTTGGGAGCCTAGCCGATGTCGAATACGATTTCCGTTCCGCCGCAGCAATTGCTGGAACGCATCCTGACGCTGGAGATCGTTCGCGTCACGGAGCGTGCGGCGGTATCGGCGGCGCGGCTGCGTGGCCATGGCAACGAGAAGGCGGCCGACCAGGCTGCGGTCGACGCGATGCGCCGCGAGCTCAACAAGATTCCGATCGAAGGCACGGTGGTGATCGGCGAGGGCGAGCGCGACGAAGCGCCGATGCTGTTCATCGGCGAGAAGGTCGGCATCCAGGCCGGCCCCAAGGTCGATATCGCGGTCGATCCGCTGGAAGGCACCACGCTGTGCGCGAAGAACATGCCGGGCTCCATTGCCACCATGGCGATGGCCGATGGCGGCACGCTGCTCAACGCGCCCGACGTCTACATGCAGAAGATCGCCGTGGGTCCGGGGTATGACAAGGGTGTCGTCGATCTCGATGCGTCGCCGGCCGACAACATCCGGCGGCTGGCCAAAGCCAAGGGCGTCGATCCATCGGCAATCACCGCGCTGGTGCTGGACCGTCCGCGCCACGCCGAGATCATTTCCGGCGTTCGCAGCACCGGTGCGGCCGTGCGCCTGATCACCGACGGCGACGTTGCCGGCGTGATCCACACCGCTGATCCCCACAACACCGGCGTCGACATCTATATCGGCACCGGCGGCGCTCCCGAAGGCGTGCTTGCGGCTGCAGCATTGCGTTGCATCGGTGGCCAGATGCAGTGTCGTCTCATCCTCGACACCGAAGAGAAGCGCGCACGCGCGTTCGACATGGGCATCAAGGATCCGCGCATGATCTACGGCATCGAGGATCTCGCCAGGGGCGATTGCCTGTTTGCAGCGACCGGCGTCACCGACGGCTCGCTGCTGTCGGGGGTCAAGTTCCGCAAGCATGTGATCGAAACCGAAACCGTGGTGATGCGCTCCGTCACCGGTACGGTGCGCTACATCAAGGCCGAGCATCGGCAGTTCGAAAAATTCCACCTCGATTGAGGCTATTGCGATGGGCGGCATTCTCAACGTACGGCCAGTGACGGAAGCTGACCGCGCGGAATGGAATCCGCTGTGGCAGGGTTATCTGACCTTCTATGAGGCCGCGCTGCCGCCGGAGGTGACCGATGTCACCTGGAAGCGCTTCCTCGATCCGGTCGAGCCGCTGCATGCACTGGTGGCCGAGATCGACGGGCACTTGGTCGGCTTGGCCCACTATCTGCTGCACCGGTCGACCTGGGCGCCGGAGTGCTACTGCTATCTGGAAGACCTGTTCGTCTCGCCCGCGGTGCGGGGGCACGGCCTGGGGCGGGCGCTGATCGGCGCAGTGGAAGCGGTCGCGCGCGAGGTCAATGCGAGCCGGCTCTATTGGTTGACGCACGAAACCAACAGCCAGGCGCAGGAGCTCTACAACAAGCTCGCCGAGCGCACCCGGTTCGTCCATTACCGCAAAAAGCTTACATAATTTGGAGGATCATCCGTGCCGGCATCGCAAACCGCTCGTCCAGCCTCTTCCGGCGTCAAGGCGCTGGTATTCGACGTGTTTGGCACCGTGGTGGATTGGCGCGGTAGCCTGATCGCCGACCTGACCCGGTGGGCACAGGAGAGGGGTGTGGCTGGCGACTGGGCGGCGCTGGTGGATGCCTGGCGTGGCGCGTACATGCCGTCCATGGACGAGGTGCGCAGGCATCCAGAGCGCGGCTTTGTCAATCTCGACACGTTGCACCGGACCTCGCTGGAGCGCCTGGTCCACGAGCACGGCATCAAGGGGTTGAGTGACGCCGACCTCGATTATCTCAACAGGGGCTGGCATCGGCTCAATCCGTGGCCGGACAGCGTCGCCGGCCTGACGCGCCTTAAAGCCAAGTTTGTCATCAGCCCGTTGTCGAACGGCAATGTCGCGCTTCTGGTCAACATGGCCAAGCATGCCGGCTTGCCCTGGGATCTGGTGCTGTGCGCCGAGGTGTTCCGGCATTACAAGCCCGATCCGGAGACCTATCTCGGGGCGGCGAAACTGCTCGGCCTCGCGCCCGGTGAGGTGATGCTGGTCGCGGCCCACAACAACGATCTCAAGGGCGCCCAGGAATGCGGGCTCGCAACATGTTTCGTGCCGCGCCCGACCGAATACGGCCCGCACCAGAGCCGGGATTTCGGGCCGGAGGGCGAATGGACTATGGTGGTCCGAGACATCGGCGATCTTGCGGATCGATTCGGCTGCTGAGGCGCGGCCGTGCCGCCGGGCACCGCGTGATGGCGGAACCGCAACCATGATCCTCGGACGATGACCCCACCGACAACCCTGCCTGTCGAAACGCCAGTCGCCTTTCTCGGTGTGACGCGCTCCGCCACCGGCTGTCTGTGGCGCGACCGGCTGGATCCGCGAGGCGCCGCCAAGGCGCTGGCGATCTCGCAGCGGTACAAGTTGCCGGAGATGCTGGCGCGGGTGCTTGCGGGGCGCGGCGTGGAGATCGACGCGGTCGAGGACTTCCTCGATCCGACCATCCGCAAGCTGCTGCCCGACCCCTACAGCGTGACGCAGATGGAGGCCGCGGCCAAGCGCATCGCGGACGCGGCGGTCCGCGGCGAGAAGGTGGCGATTTTCGGTGACTATGACGTCGACGGCGCGACATCGTCGGCACTGCTCGCCTGGCATCTGCGCCATTGCGGGCTGGATCCGCTGATCCATATCCCCGATCGGATTTTTGAGGGCTACGGCCCCAATGTCGACGCGGTGAAATCGCTGGCCGGGCGGGGCGCCACGCTGCTGGTCACGGTCGACTGCGGCACCACAAGTTTCGAGCCGTTTATCGAGGCCAAGCGCCTCGGCATGGATGTGGTGGTGATCGATCATCACCAGGCGGGCGATGAGCTGCCTGTGGTCGACGCACTGGTCAATCCCAACCGCCTCGACGACTTATCAGGGCTCGGGCACCTGGCGGCGGTCGGGCTGGTGCTTGTCACCCTGGTCGCGGTCAATCGCGAACTACGCGGCCGCGGCTTCTGGAGCGACGTGCGGCCGGAACCCGACTTGCTTGGTCAGTTACATCATGTCGCGCTCGGGACGGTTGCGGACGTTGCCCCGCTGGTCGGGCTCAATCGCGCGCTTGTCGCCAAGGGGCTGATCGCGATGCGTCGGCGCGATCATATCGGCCACACCGCGTTGATGGATGTGTCGCGGCTCAATGGTCCGCCCGAGGCCTGGCATCTCGGTTTCATGCTGGGGCCGCGCATCAATGCCGGCGGCCGGATCGGCCGCGCCGATCTCGGCGTGCGCCTGCTGCTGGAGGGCGACATCTCGGAAGCGGCGCGCATTGCCGCCGAACTCGACCGTCTCAACCAGGAGCGCCGGGTGATCGAGCAGGCGGCCGAAGCCCAGGCTGAAGCTGAAGCGTTGGCGTCGCTTGGGCTCGAAGACAAGGGGGCCGTGATCGTCACGGCGTCAGAGGGCTGGCATCCTGGAGTCGTCGGCCTGGTCGCCTCGCGGCTGAAGGAAAAATTCTCGCGCCCGGCGTTCGCCATTGCCCTCGAACCCGGTGGCATCGGCACCGGTTCGGGGCGCTCCATCGCTGGCGTCGATCTCGGCAAGGCCGTGCGCCAAGCGGTGCAGGACGGCCTGCTGATGAAGGGCGGCGGCCATGCCATGGCCGCCGGCGTGACGCTGAAGAAGGAGCGGCTCGGCGAATTCCGCGCCTACATCGAAGCGGCGCTGGCTGAGGATGTCGGCAAGGCACGCCATCTCAATGAACTGTTCATCGACGGTGCGGTGAGTGCGCGCGCCGTGACACCGGAGTTTGTGACGATGCTCAATCGGGCCGCGCCCTATGGCAGCGGCAATCCGGAGCCGATGATCGCGTTGCCGTCGCATCAGTTGGTGTATGCCGAAGAGGTCGGTCAGGCCCATCTGCGGGTGCGCTTCAAGGCGGGCGACGGCGCCATCGTCAACGGCATGGCGTTTCGCTCCGTTGGCCAGAAGCTCGGCCATGCCTTGCTGGAGAACCGGGGCCAGCCGCTGCATGTGGCGGGCACGCTGACCATTGATCGCTGGCAGGGCAATGAGCGCGTGCAATTGCGGGTCAGCGACGTCGCTGTGCCCGATCACGGGCCGGCGGTGATCAGATAGGGATTGTCAGGATCCCTGTCGCAGCCGCGCCAGCACCTTCAGGCCGCCATTGCCGTCAGCCGGCGTGAACCCCGCTTTGATCTGGAAATCCTTGATCGCCTTCATGGTGTCGTTGCCGACGCGGCCGTCGTTACCGCCGGTGTCGAAGCCGGCGCGGGTGAGACGGGTCTGCATCTCCTGCACTTCGGCAAGTGTCAGCGCGCGTTCTGAGCCGGGGAAGGGCTGGATGAATGGGCCGCCGCCGAGGATGCGGTCGCCGAGATGGACGATCGCCAGCGCATAGTTCATCGACGGATTGTAGCTGCGCACCGCGTAGAAGTTCGGCCCGAGCAGGAACGAAGGGCCGCCCGGCACCGGCGTCCACAGCTGCGCGTTGGCGCCGGGCTGCGGGAACGGCTGACCATCGGCGCGAGTGACGCCAGCTGCGGCCCAGGCCTCGTAGCTGCGGTTGCCGCCCGCGCGGGCACTGGCGGCGCGCACCTCGTAGCCCCAATGTTCATTGCGATGATACTTGCCGCGATTGACTAGGTAACGCGCGGTCGATCCCAGCGCATCGTCCGGCTTGCCAAATGGTGAGACGCGCCCATCGCCGTCATAGTCGAAGCCGACGTTCAGCCAGACTTCCGGCATCCATTGGGTGTGTCCCATCGCGCCGGCCCAGGAGCCGCGCATTTCGTCAGGTGTGCTCCAGCCACGCTGCACGATCTTCAGTGCGTTGATCAGCTCGGTTTCCCAGTAGGTTCTGCGGCGCGGTTCGTTCCACGCCAGGGCGGCCAGCGAAGGAAACACCGGTCGCATGTGGTTCTGCTGCACCAGGGGATCGCCGAACGCACTCTCGACGCCCCACAGCGCCAACAGCGTGCCGCGTTCGACACCGAAGTCGCGCTCGATGCGGGTAAATACCGCGCCGTTTTTCTTCAGTGCTTCCTTGCCCGCGATGATGCGCCAGTCGGAAACGCGGCGGTTGATGTATTGCCAGGTCTGCTCGTTGAACTCCGGCTGATTGCGCATCTGCGAGAACACGTTCATGTCCGGTTCGAGCCGGCCCATCACCCGAGTATAGGTCGCATCCGAAATACCGCGGGCCATAGCCTTCGAACGGAAGGCCTCGCGCCATTGATCGAATCCCGCCGGGGCGGCGCGTGCGTCCTGCGGTCTGATCCATGGCACGGCGACGAGCGCGGTTGCTGCTCCCAGCAACATTCGTCGTGTCAATCGAGAATCGATGCGCGTCATGGTCCGCAGTCTAGACTGAAAGTTGCTTCGATTGAATCGGATCTCACCCCACAAATTGGGTCGAGAACGTTGGGGTTCCAATTGATCCAGGGTGCTGGCTCCGATGTCCGCGCTGAACTAACATTTGGCGAAACGCCGGGATTGATCGCTGGCGATTTAGCCTCACCTCTGAGTGCGACGTTTTGGAGTATGCAAATGCCGCAATTTGATCGTTCGATGCGATATGCGACCCGACTGACCGGGCGTCATGTGCTGATAACGGGAGCCTCTCAAGGCATCGGACGGGCGATTGCTGTAAGATTTGCGCAGGAAGGCGCGCATGTCGCGATCAATTTCGTTGGTGCGAGTGCTGGCGCGGAAGAAACGCTTGCTCAGGTCCAGGCAGCATCAGCCGAACAGGGGCACGCCGATTCCCAGCATTTTCTGGTTCAGGCCGACATCGGCATCGAGGCGGATATTGCCGGGATGTTCGAGTTCGTGCTGGCGCGTTGGGGGCGCCTCGATTGCCTCGTCAACAATGCCGGCTTCCAGAGAGAATCCGCAACGGAAGCGCTCGATGTCGAAACCTATCGCCGCATTATCGACGTCAATCTGAACGGCGCCGTGCTGTGCGCGCAGAAGGCACTTGCGCATTTCGTGGCTCGCGGCGGAGGCGGCAACATCATCAACTGCTCGAGTGTCCACCAGATCATCCCGAAACCCGGCTATCTGGCCTATTCGATCAGCAAGGGCGCTATGGCCAACCTGACACGCACGCTGGCGCTGGAATTCGCCGGCCGGGGCATTCGCGTCAACGCGGTTGGCCCCGGCGCTATCGACACGCCGATCAATGCGGCCTGGACCGGAGACGCGGACAAGCGCGCAGTTGTCGAAAGCCATATTCCGCTTGGCCGTGTCGGGACGCCGGAAGAAATCGCCGGCGTCTTCGCCTTTCTGGCGTCGGATGAAGCCAGCTATATCACCGGGCAGACGATCTATGCGTGCGGCGGGCTGACGCTGTTTGGTGAATTCCGCGAGAACTGGGCCAGCTGAGTTTTTACTGACCATCACCCTCGGATGAGATGCCGGGCTTGAGCTGCTCTTCCGGTATCGCATGAGCGACTGAGGCCGGGGTGACCGGCTCCGGCAGGATCTCGGTTCCGCGTGCGCCGAGCAGCCGCTCATAGGCCGAGATCAGTGTGACGTATGGATTGACCCAGAGCCAGCCGTCACGGGTGAAGACTTGCAGGTCGAAATGCAGGTGCGTCGAGGTGCCGCCCGGGTAATCCTGATAATTCGAGACCAGGCCGATCTTCTCGCCTTCGGCAACACGCCGTCCGTTCAACACGCCGTCGGCGTCCATATGCACGGGGTTCATGTGCATGTAACGGACCCGGATATGGTCGGTCATGGTGTCGACGACCAGAAATGCGGCCTGCTGGGCCGGACCGCGCACGATCACACCGTCACGCACCGCCACGACGGCGTAGTGGTTGGCTTCGCAGCGATCTGCACCCTCGTTGCGCAGCGGACACGAAGAGGGGCGGATATCCTGACCCTGATGGCCGAAACCGCTGGCGCACTGGCCGACACCGAAGCTGCGGGTTTCGCAGAAATTGTCCTGCCAGGGATAGCGGTAGTTTTCCCCGGCCGATTCATCGAACACCAGCGGCTTGTCATTGCGCTTGCAGCGGTAGGCGCCGCCCTTGGCATGGGTCGCCGACGTACGCCCGGTGTAGTTGCAGTCGCCCCAGTTCAGGAATGACTGCGAATTGGCATAGGCGGGGGCGTCGCGCAGCGGAAAGCGCAACTGTGCATAGGCCGTCGGATCGGCGCGGCCGCTTTGCCCGTGATAGCCGCTGTTGGCGATGATCTCGCCGACCGGCCGATAGGTGAAGTCCGGTGACACGGCCGTCGGCCGCTCGACCGCGGTGGACAGGATGTCGCTGTGCTGGGCCCGTGGCTTGCCGCCGCTGATGTGCAACGCCTTGAGAAAGCGTTCGGCGACGACCGACGCCTCGCGGCAGGCAAGACGATTGCTTCGCGGCACGCTGTCCAGACACTGGATCGATATCACATAGGGTACCCCGAACCGGGTGAACGCATAGCGGAGATAACCCTCGCGGATCATCCGTCGCAGATCCGGAAACTGCTGCGACAGCGTCTTCACCGGTTCGCCTTTGCCGGCGAGCGGATCGTTGATGTCGTAGATCAGCGTCGACCCAGTGATGTGGACCTCGACGGGCTTGGCGAATGTCCGTTGCGGCACATCGTCGATGCCGGTCTGGCTCAGCGAGAATACCGCGTCATATCCGGCGGCGCCGGCGTCGAACATCTCGGTCCGGAAGCCGTCCTGGTAATGGGGGGCAGACAGGCTTGCGGGCATGCCCTTCTGCCGGTCGCCGATGAATTCGGCGGCATCGAACGGCAGCAGCACCGGTACCGGGCTTTGACTGATGGCTGGAAAGAACGGTGCGGTAATCGCGTTCAACTGGATCAGTGCCGGCCAGCGCCGGGGATCGTTGCGGGGGAGCCTCCGCGCGCCGTTAAACGTCAGTGCTCCCGCCGTTTCGGGGCGGGCATTGATTTCACTGCGAAGCTGGTCTTGAGCGGCGCGCCAGTCGGTACGGAGCACCGTGACGGCGGATGTCCTGAACTCATCTGCAACCGCGTGGTTGGCCAGACAGGCGATGATCGCAGCCAAAGCCCATCGCAGGCGCTTCATTGAAAAACCGGGGGCCGCCGCTCTCACTTGCGTGTTGCCCCCGGTCAATTCTCTGTCACGGTCGCGTCGATGCCATGGCGCTTGAGCTTAATCCTTGGCGCGTTCGACGTATGAGCCGTCTTCGGTCAGGACCACGATCCGGGTGCCGGTGCCGATATGCGGCGGCACGGCGGTGCGCACGCCGTTCGACAGGATGGCGGGCTTGTAGGACGACGAGGCGGTCTGACCCTTGGTTACCGGTTCGGTTTCGACCACTTCGAGGGTCGCACGCTGGGGCAGGGTGATCGCGACGGGAACCGCCTCATACATCGACAGTTTGACTGTCATGTTCTCCTGCAGGTATGGCGCGCCGGTGCCGACCACGTCCTTCGGCACCAGGATCTGGTCGAAGGTCTCGTTGTTCATGAAATGGAAGCCGTCGCCATCCGAGTAGAGATAGTTGTAATCGCGGTCTTCGATGGTGGCGCGTTCGACCTGATCCGTGGTCTTGTATCGCTCGGAGACCTTCACACCGTCGCTGATCCGGCGCATTTCAATCTGGCTGACAGGGGTTCCCTTGCCGGGGTGGATGTTCTCGGCGGTCAGAACCACATATAGCTTGCCATCCATATCGATGACGTTGCCCTTGCGAATAGAACTTGCGATGACTCTCACGGATCAATTTCCTAACATGGCGGGCTGGAGCCGGGCCGGGACCGGACGTCCGGCGGCGCACGAAGCAGTTTCGGGCCGCAACATACTGATTTACGGCCCTAGAGTAAATTCCTAATCAGTGTCAAATACTTGGGCTGCTGCGGGTAAGCCTACGGTAAGTCTAAGCCCGGTTTGGCCGGTTTTTGACGCCATCACTTAGCCTCTGCGGCCTCGGATTGCCAGTCCGGATGATGGTGCCCGTAAATCTTCCAGAGGGTGGCCAGATCCATCCCCAGCGACTGCGCGGCCTGCCACGGGTCCACGCCCTGGCGCATCAGGTGGGTGGCGCGGGAGTGGCGCAGGGTGTGCGGCATGACATCCTTGGACAACTTGGCCAGATCGCGGGCGCGATAGAACCCGGTTGACAGCTTCCTGCAGGGTTTGCCGCCAAAGGCGATGATGTAACGCGCCTCCGGGCCGTCAAGGCGACGCCAGCGGCGCAGGTGGCTCAGAAGGCGGCGGCCGGCCCGGACGGGCGGCGTTCGTTTGCGCGTCTCGGCGACGCCCGGGGCGCGACGGAGCATGATCCCGGTTTCGAGATCGACAAAATCATAACGGGTGCCGGCAATGGCCGCGTGGCGCGTGCCGGTGTACCACCCGATGATGAAGAAGCGCCGGATGCGCTTGCGCTGGCCGGGTTTGAGTTTACGGGTGGCCCATAAAAACCGCGCGGCTTCGGATCGGGTGAGCCAGCGGATGCGATGCGGAGAGGGCGGCGGCTTTTTGATGATCGGCAGGCGCCTCAGCGGCCCGCGATCTTTGCCCTTGTGCCAGTACATCGCGGCGGCATGCAGAAACCCCAGCTCCCGCCGGCAGCATGAGGGTGTGTGGCCGCGGTGCGCGATGTAGAGATCGCAATTCGCGCGGGTGATGTCGCTGGATTTTTTGTCGCCCCACCATTCTTCCAGCCTGGTCAGGTCCGTGGCGATATTGGCCGCGGAGGGGCCTCCGGCGATCTGCTCGTCGGCGTAGACCGTGAGCATATCCACGATCGCGGGATCGCTGTCGGCCTCTATGGCGTGGTTCGCGGCGAGGTAGTCGCGGAGGAAGTCCTTAGCCGCCTGAATGTCGCTTTTGCCGCAGCCCGTGCGGACGGATTTACGCCCGTCGATGACGGTCCATGTCTGGCGGTTTTCGTCGAGCCAGAGGTGGGGGCCGGATTTTGGTCGTGGCATTTTTTGGCCTTCATCTCACGCACGAAACGCAATGTCGTGAAGTCCTGGCGGCCGACACGAAAGATCGTCAGTGTCTTGCGCTCCGCTTCGGCGCGCAAGCTGGCGGGCGTGATTATCCCGCGAAATTCAAGGTCGCAGGCTTCCTGCAGGGTGATGGGCGTGTCGTCGCCGATCGGGGCGGGGCGGGGGATGGTCATCGCTGTGGGCCGTCGGGCTGGCGCAGCGAGGCGAGAAAATCATCAATCACGCGGTTTCTCATCTCGCGCGTCACCATCCCGTGTCGGCAAACGGCTTGATCGAAAGCGAGTTCGACGGCAGACGTTCGCCCCGGCAGCGCGACGGGCGTCGTGTAAAGTGGTGCTCGCATTTCATTTCCCGAGCCCAGAAAGACATAGTTTCGAGGTTGGTGATCACTGTTGATCCAGTGTTCCAGAGCCGCTTTTGTAACCCACGCCACGGGCTGCGGCTCTTCGCTGGTCACGCAATCGGCCGCAAGGGCGTCCTCAAGCCGGTTGAGGGCGTCATAGGCGGCGCGGCTCATATCCGTGCGGCAAACGCGCTTAAAGTCCGAGAGTGCGGCGCGAGCGGCGTTCATGCGAGTCCTCGATACCTGGGTTGAAGGCGCAGCACGGAGCGGCGCAGTTCGGTGCGGCTGGCGGCGTTGAAGGGGCATTCCCAATCGCACCATGCGGTGCCGGCGTCGGCGCAGGTGCCGGCGCTGTGATCGAGGTTGCAGACGGCCTCCGGCGGGGTGTCGGTGTCGTCGGCCGGCAGGGCGCCATGCATGTGATCGAGGGCGCGGGGCATGGCTATTGCGCCTCCGCGGGCTGGATCACCAAAGCGCTGGTTTTGCCGCTGGAGAGATCGATAATGGCGCCGTCGTCGAGGCGGACGCCAAAGGTGACGTCGCTCAAGCGATAGTTATTGCTGTTCCCTCTGATGTGATAGTGCCTGTCGTTCACGACATGCACGTCGAACCATTGATTGGGCGCGGTCTGGCCCCAGTATTTGCTGCTTCGCTTGATGCGCGCGACGAGTTGCTGTCCTGCCATCGGTGCTACTCCGCGGCCTGGTTGGCGCTGGCGGCGGCTTGATCGCGCATATGAAAGACCGCTGAAATGGCGCCGACAGAAAGCGTGAGCTCACGACCTTCGCCGGCGCGATAAAGCACCGATGGTAAGGGTGTGGCGTCGTCCTTGTACTTGATGGCGCTGGCGAGATAGCCGCGCTTGACGAAGATGGGAGTGCTCTTGCCCTCCATATCCGTTCTGATCTGGAGGGCGATCGTCTTGGCGCGGCGAAGAAGCTTGCGCAGATCGGCGACGGTCTGTCCGTAGGCGACATATTCGATGTCCATGTCGGCTACTCCGCAGCTTGCAGATGCAGCGCGGCCATCTCCATGACCATCCGGGCGATGGTGCGGCGCGCGCTGATGCTGGCGATGTGCGCGAAGCTTTCGGCGATGGCGACGCCTTCGATGCTGCTGATAAAGGCCTCGACGGCGCCGCCATGGCCGCCATTGCCGAGGGAGAGGCCCGGCGCCCCATCGTAAAAGTAGCTGACGGGCTTGTGCAGGGTGTTGGCGATGTTCACCAGATTGACACCAGCCACGCGGTTCACGCCGCTTTCGTATTTCTGCAGCTGCTGGAAGCTGACGCCGATCGCGGCACCAAGGCTCTGCTGGCTGATATGCAATTCAAGCCGGCGCGCGCGAATGCGGTTGCCGACGTGCTGATCGACGGTGACGGTCGTTGGCCTCACTGCTCACTCCTGGGGTTTGCGCGCTTCGTGTTCGGCCAGCGTGCTCGGGCCGATCTTGGGAAGGTCTTCAACGAGAATGAAATGCGTGGGCGGGATCAGGGTGTACCGATTTGTGCCGCACAGAACCCATACGGGGCCGGAGCGTCCGGGGCATTGGATGGCGACAACCGGGTTGTGCTGATCGCCGGCGATTCCGACGAGCGCGGGCACGCCATTTCGCAGTTCTGCGATCGGGCGCCACTTCATGGCCGCGCCCTCAGCGCATCGCGATAGGCGATGAAGGCCGTCGTGCCGAACAGGCAGATGCCGCTGATCAGGATGGCGACGCAGATCATGTGCACACCGGATAGTTATTCGGGTGCGTCCAGCCGGTCTTGCATCCGCGGCAAAGGCCGCCGGCCTTATCGTCGCCAAAGAGCGGAACGCCGCACGGCCGCGTAACCCATTCAGCGCGGGCGTCGTCCGTCTCGCTCGTTGCGAGATTCAAAAACATGTGCCGGATCAGCATCCGACGCACCATGGTGCAGGAGTCCGAACCTTTGGTGCGCTTTGTCATTACGGCCTCACCATCTCTGCGGCGACGGCGGCGAGCTGCGCGTCCAGCTCAGTGGGTGCCGCGAACTGCCGCTCCACCACGCGGCCATCCATGCGCTTGCTGACGCCGCTGTCGCGCCCGCCGGGGAGCGGGCAGCGGGAGCGCCATGCGCCGATGTTCTTCTGACGGTTGCGGCGGACCTTGGCCGGGCGCGGGGAGAGCGATGCGGCGCGGCGGCGCTTGCAGGCGGTGTGGGCGACGCCCTCCGCGATCAGGAACGGGCTGCCGGGCTCGGAGGCTTCCTCCCAGCGGTCCACGTGGACGACATCGAAGGTGCAGATCGGGCAGGTGGGGAATTCGTTGCTGCCGCGGGCGTGGTTGTAAAGCTGTTCCCGGTCGGAACTCGTCAGGCGGCTACGGGCGTAGAGCAGGGCCATCACGCGACCCCCACGATGCGGCGCGCCGAGGCCTCAAACGCCGGCCATTCCAGGCCGGAACGGCCGACTAGAACATAGCCGCGGAGCCCCGCCGTTCGGCGCGCGTTGCGGAGAAGCTGCCCACGGTAGCGTGATGTCGGCTCAATGATGTCCGCGATCGAATAGAGGGGGTGACCGTCGATGGTGGAGGCCACAACAACGTAGGCAACGAAGCGAAGTTGCGGCGCCGGTACGCGTGCCTGTGCGGTAGAGAGGTTGGCCATTGGCGAAACTCCAAGTTGAGTCGCCAATGTAATCGAATATTCGATATTCGCAATATGATATTGCGTTTAAGCAATTAAAAAATTGCGTTGTTCCACGTGAAACGCAATATCGAAGTCAGGGCCGCAATCTGTGCGGCAGGATGGTGCCCTTCAACACCACGCGCTCGTTGTCGACCAGCAGGGGCTTGAGAAGGGCCGGGTCACTGCTGATGGCGACGAGGTAGGGGGAGATATACCGTCGCATGACGGTTTCCGCGGTGCCGGTGCGGGGATCATAAACCTGCGCAAGGGCCGGTTCTCCGGGGCCCGGGAGGCTGTTGAGATCCACCAGCACCACATCGCCGGGCATGAAGCCTGCCCCTTCGAGCGCGCGCGTGCGGATCGTCCATGGATCGATGTTCTTCCGGCCAGAGACGATTGCCTTGATGATGACGGAGAGCGGAGAGCCCGCGTCCTTGTAGGGAATGGCTTCCTCCTGCAGGCGCTGCTGCACCGGGTATTCCCCTTCGGGAAGTTCGATGCCTGGTGCGGCGAGGCCGGAAAACTGCGCCAATTTGGCGAGTGTCGTGGCGCGGAGGGTGGCTTTGCCATTGTCCGGCTCATTGACAAGCCGCGTGAGGGTGGAGGGCGCCACACCGATTTCGGTCGCCAACGTGGTGGGCGGCAATCCGGTCTTGGCGACGACTCGTTGCACGTAATCCCGGTGCGAGCGGGCGACCAAAAGGTCTGCTTTCTTGCTCAAATGCAAGTTTCCCATAGCGATTGCGCTAGGGGCAGTATGCAATACGCAACTTTTTGCTACATCTTGCAACATCGCACTTGACGACTTTCGACGAGTCGAATGTTTATATTGCGAATATGCAATATTTCCTCACCATAGACCAGATACGAGAACGGGCCAAGAACATTCACCTGTCCATGACCCGGCTCGCCGAAATGTCCGGCGTGGCCGCCTCCACGGTCATGAAGCGGCGGAATGATCTGCGGTCATCAACGGTCGCGAGGCTGTCCGAGACCTTGGCCGGGGAGGAATTGCGGCTCCGCGACTACCTCAATTCGCAACATCCGCCGAAGGCGACGACGCGGGAGATGGCGTGATGTCAGGGCTTCTTGATCCGGCGGCGGTAGATACGTTCGCCCCCTTGTTTGTTTCGCCGCGCCACGAGCTCAAAACCCTCCTCAGCCGTAAATATGGCGACTGGTTCGATCCGCAGTGGAGTGGGCGGTGCACCGACGGCGTGGCCTGTTTTCTGAAGTCCGTCGTAGACGGCTTTGCGGATCGGATTGGCTACAAGATCCGTAAACCCGCAGCCGGCGCAGGTGAAAATGAGATTGAAGTCTCGCTTGAACTCACGCGACGAGAGCGCCGCGTGTTCTCCGCACTTGAGACACGCGACGAGCAGGCGATCCTGTACGCCCTTGGGCTTCTTCATGATGTGAATCCATCGGTTGGTGTCAGGACCCCGATGGTAGCCGAGTCGGGAGCCGCGCGTTGCCCGCGGGCTTCCGGCTCGGTCTCTGTTCTGGCGGCTGGGAGGGCCTGCTGATGCTTGAATTCCATCCCTTCGCCAATGCGTTTCCCCTGATCAAGGGCGCGCGGCTGGATGAGCTTGCGGCGAGCATCGGCGTGAAGGGCGTCCGCAGAAAGATTGCGCTTTTCGAGGACAAAATTCTCGATGGGCGCAACCGTTACAGGGCAGCGATTGTTGCGGGCCTGATCGACCCCGACAAGAGTTATGTACCAGAGACGGAGGAATTTCGCCGCTTCTTCTTCCTGTTCTCGCCCGAGATTCACGGCGATCCGCTCGACTATGTTGAGATCGAGAACCTCAACCGGCGCGACATGGACCCGGGACAGCGGGCGTGGGCCGCTGCGGAGATGGAGCGGTTTCGTCACGGCGGCAGCCGGCGCGGCCAGAATCAAGATGCCCATGGGCATCTTGATCGGGAGACGCTGGCGGAACGTCATCACACTTCGGTCCGCTCGATCGCGCGTGCGGCCAAGGTGAGAGACGAGGGGGTCGAGCCCCTGAAGGAAGCGGTACGGGATGGCGATATTGCGCCTCGCGCGGCGGAACAGATCGCGGCGCTGCCGCAGGCGCGCCAGCTCTCGATCCTCGATCAGCTGCGCGACGAGAGCGGCAAGATCAAGCCGGAAGTGAAAAAGGCCCTAGCGCCGGTCATCAAGGAAATTCGCGCGGAGAAGCTGGCCGAGAAGCGGGAGCGGCGGGACAACCGCGAGATCATCGGCGCGGCCAAGACGCTGGCGCTGCCTGGTCAACTCTGCGGGATCGGGCTGGAGGATTTCGAATGGGACGATGAGGTCTATAGCCGCGAAACCGGCATGGACCGGCATGCGGCGAACCACTACCCGACGGCAGACACGGCGCACACGCCCGAAGAAATCGTGGCGCGCTGCGCGGAGCGTTTCAAGGCGCTGGCGCCGGACTGCATCCTGTTCAAATGGACGACGCGGCAGCACGCCTACATCGCCATGAAGGTGATGGATCTGCAGGGCTTCACCTACAAGACGCAACTTGGCTGGGCGAAGAAACGCAACGGCAATGCGCGCGGCAAGGGCAAGTGGTTCAGCGACGAACACGAGATCCTGCTGGTGGGCACGCGCGGCACCGTGGTGCCCCCCGCTACGGCGCATTACCGCTCATGGTTTGACGATCCGGTTGGTGAGCATTCGGCGAAGCCGGACCATGTCTATGACATCATCGAATATCATTGGCCCAACACGCCAAAGATCGAGTTCAACGCGCGGCAGCGTCGCCCCGGCTGGTATGCCTGGGGTTTTGATGCGCCGACCGATGCGGAGACCCTGAGCGCGTGTGCGCATGATCCTGCCGTGGACGAGACGGCGGGGCAGGATGGATCATCGAGCGGAAGCGATGCCCATCCTGCGGATAACCTTCCGCCAGTAGAACCCCCTGCTGTGGAGGTTGGCTGCGGCCAAGCCGGGGAGACCAATTCCGATGCCGCTGCGGACACAGCGGTGACGGCTGCTGACCCGGTGTTAACCGATTCACCGGTCTCGGCAGCTGTCGGTCTTCCAGCGAATCCGAACCCCGCCGCTCGCGACGGCGATCAGTGCGAACCGAATAGCGCGTCAGGTAGGCCGCGAGCCTTGGATGTAGGGACGCCGGGGCAAGGATGGATTGCTGATGACGATGCTGAGTGGCAGGCGCTGAGCGAGGTTCGCGCCGGCATCGAGATCGACGGCGAACTGTGCCGCCATCTGATCGGCGAGGGGCTGGCCTTTCACCGCGACGATCGCCTGTCGCTGACCGACATGGGGAAAGCGCGGCTGCAGGAATTGATTGCGGCGCGTGTGGCGAACGGGACGAGGCCGCCCAAACAATCCGAAACCGATCCTCTCGATATTCCGGCGTTTCTGCGCCGGCCGCGAGGCGGATCTTTGCCAGAGCAGGGGGCAGCATGAGTGGCGGCGCTTTCGTGAAGTTGCCCTTGCGGGCGCGGTTAAAGGTGCCCTCGCTGATCCATGATCGCCAGCGCAGATATATGCGCCGCTTTATTGCAACGACGGTTGCTGGCAGCGAGCCGTCCAAATCCAATTCGTCGGTGTCAACCGGACGCAATGGGGATAGTCAATGCGCCGATTTTTCCGGTTTCCCGGCGCAGCTCAACGAACGGCAGACGTAGGGCTCAACCCGTTCCGACGATGTTTTAGAGGGGGGTGAAGATGGCGAGAATCTACGCGGCATCATCGTGGCGCAATATCTATCAGCCCGGCGTCGTGCGTGCGCTTCGGGGCGCCGGGCATCAGGTATATGACTTCCGGGAGCCCTTCAACGGCGTGTCAGGCTTCGCCTGGTCGGAAATCGATCCCGAGTGGCAGTGTTGGTCAGCACAGCGGTATAGAGAATTATTGACGACGAGCCCGATCGCGGCGCGGGGCTTCGTCAGCGATCTGCGCGGAATGCAATGGGCGGATACGTGCCTCCTCGTTCTGCCTTGCGGCCGCTCCTCTCACCTTGAGGCAGGTTGGTTCTGCGGGCAGGGCAAACGCTGCATCATCCTCACGCGTGACGGCGAAGAACCCGAGTTGATGGCGCTTCTCGCCACTGACATCTGCGTGTCCATGGACGAAGTCTTGGGCTTGCTGTCATGACGGCGCTTGATCGCTACCGCCGCTACTGCCGTTATGGGCATCCGCCGGTCATTGCCGCCGGCTGCGCGATGCCTTCGGAACTGGTGTTGTGCGCGGCATTCGTGGCCGCGCTGATGGTGGGGCTGTTCTCATGAGCGGCGATAGCGTCAATCATCCCGCGCACTACAACGCCGGCGGCATCGAAGTGATCGACGTGATCGAGGCGTTCGGCCTCGGTTTCCATCTCGGCAATGTCGTGAAGTACATCCTTCGTTCCGATCGCAAGGGCGCGACGATCGAGGATCTGCGCAAGGCGCGCTGGTATCTGGACCGGCAGATTGCCCGCACGGAGGCTAGCGCCGCGGCCCCCAAACGCAAGGCGAGGGCGTGAGCCATGGCGCGGCGTTACGATTACCGCGTCTGGACACCGGAGCAGTGCACGCAACTGCTGGCATGGCGCGCGGCCAATCCCAAGGCGCCCTGGTGCGAGGCTGACGGCCTGTTCGTCGGGTTCACCGGGGCGCAGGCCGGCTCCAAATGGGCGAAGCTGACGCGCGGCGCGCGCGGCTCGCCGAAGCTTGGGCGGCCAGCGGGGCCGTTGCGCGGCGAGCACAGATTCGCCATCGCGAACGATGTGCCCCCGGAGGTGATCGCCGACGCTGCCGCGCGCTCCGCGCTGGCGCCGGCCTCGCTGACGGCGGCGTTCTTCGGCGATCCGCTGCCGGGGCGCAGCGCGCTCGATCAGCGGGGGCGCTGAGCCATGCCGAAGGCGCCCAAAAAGATATCGATGCGGCACAGCTGGGGCGAGCCGAACCGCCTGCAGTTCAAGACCGAACGGCAATGCCTGAAATGCCCGATCGTGAAGGTGACGCATCACCAGAGCGAAGGCCCGTTCGAGCGGCATTGGACTGAGTTCTGGCACGCGGAGACGCTTGAGATGGTGGCCGGCGCGGATGCGCCGACGCCGAAGTGTGAGCCCGTGCAGACGGACGTGGCGCAGCGGGAGGCGGCATGAGCAGGGCAACCGCAGCGGCGCTTCAGCCGGACGATGAGGCCCCGGCCACGACATTCGCGCGCGATCAGCTGAAAGCGATCGTGGAGCGGATCGAGCGGCTGCAGGAAGAAAAGAAAACCATCAGCGAGGATATCCGCGATGTCTACGCGGAGGCCAAGGGCAACGGCTTCGACGTGAAGGCGTTGCGCACCATCGTGCGGCTGCGGGCGCAGGACGCGAACGAGCGCGCGGAGCAGGAAGCCATCCTTGAGACGTACATGCAAGTGCTGGGGATGCTGTGATGGTGCGCATTGTCAACGCAGCCGATGTACCTCTCGCCCGGATGCGGATCGATGCGCGCGGCACGCGCTATCTCGATGTGCACGGCTTTACGGCAGATCACTTCGGTGTGCCGGCTGTTGCCCTTGACGGGGATCTGTCGGGGATCGAAACGCTGACGGTCGATCAGGCGACCTACCTCGGCAATGCACTGTTGCTTGCCGCGTGCGTGGCCCGGGGCGACGCGGCTGCTCCAAGCGCGCTCGATGACTTCATGGCGAGGCGCAAGCCATGAACGCCCCGTTCCGCTGCGACGCCATCGCGCCGCCGAAGCCGCGCCAGTCACGCCGCCGGCAGCCGGAGACGATCGAGGAGTTGCTTGCGCCCGATCGGGTGTGGGTGACGCCGTGCGGCTGCTGGCTGTGGCTGGGCGGCGATGACGGCACCGCCAATGATACTCACGGCCTCGGGGCCTATGGCCGCATTCTGCGGCCCGGCACGCGCATCGTGATGCCCGTGCACCGCTATGTGTTCGAGACGTTCAAGGGACCGATCCCGCCCGGCTATGACGTGGACCACATGTGCGCCGCCTGGGCGCCCGACGCGCGGGTGTGCCGCAAGTGCGTGAACCCCGATCACCTGCAAGCCGTTCTGCCGCGCCTCAACCAGCAACTCAAATTTTTCCGTCGCCGGGGGTGGGGCACCTTCGATATGGACCTTGACTATCTGCCGCGAGAGCCGCGCGCGGAGCGTCCGCAGCCATCGCCGCTGCTGGCGCCGGGGGAGAGCGACGAGGAGATCGTGTTTTGACGGAACAGCAGCTGCAGCGCCTGCGCGAACTGCTGACCGCCGGCAAGACGCCGGACGAGCGCGCGTCTGAGCAGCGCATCTATCTGCGCGGCTTCAACGGCGGGATCGATTTCGCGGAGCAGATGATTGCGAAGGTCTTGCAGGGAGAGGTTTAACAATGCGCCGATATCGCTGGGGTGATGACGATCGTTACTGGGGGCCGTTCACATATTCTCCGAAAGGTCGCTCCTTTAATCCGCTGGCCTTCATTCTGAAGTCTGCCGGCTCTGCCGCCGACGAGTACAGCGGTAACGGATGCGCGCTGCGTATCGGCGCCTTCGGCCGGTCGCTGATTATCGCACTGCCGCCGATCATTCGACCATGGCGCGCCAAGGTCTACGCGCGCTCCTGGGATGCTGAGACCGTCCAGCGCCTGGGGCGTGACTGGTATTGGGACGTGCACCCGCGCGAATTCGGTTGGAGCTATAGCGACGGTCATCTGAGCGTCAAATATGGTCGTTCGACGCACGATAGCAGCACCGACATGAGTTGGGGCTGCTTCCTTCCGTGGACGCAATGGCGACACGTGCGCCACAGCTTCTACGGCGCCCAGGGCGAGCACTTTGCGACGGTGCCCGAAATAGCGGCTTACAGCCTCGACGGCGGAAAGTCTTTCCGCCCCTGGGAGATTGCGCAGCAGATCGAGGATAGTTGCCCGAAGGTAATGTTCCGAATCCAAGATTTTGATGGCGAGGAGATCGAGGCGACCGCTCGCATTGAGGAGCGTGAATGGCTGTTCGGAACTGGCTGGTTCAAATGGCTCTCGCTGTTTTGCCGCCCGAAAATTCGCCGGTCGCTGTGCATCCGGTTTTCTGGCGAGGTTGGGCGAGAAAAAGGGTCGTGGAAGGGCGGCGTATACGGGACCGGCATTGATATGCGGACAGGGGAGGGGCACGAACAGGCATTTCGGCGCTTTTGCGATGAAGAACACCGTTCCAAATCAGGGAAATATAGACTGACATTCCTCTCGGGGCCGGAATGAAACTCTCCCTCGCCGGCCAGATCGAGGAAGTCGACCGCGAGCTCGTCGAACGGCGGCGCGTGTATCCGCGCCTGGTCGCCACGCGAAAACTGCGCGAGTCCCAAGGGCAATATCAGATCCAGCGGCTTGAGGCCGTGCGCGCCACGCTGCTCTGGCTGCAGGCCAATGAGCCGCTGATCAAGCAGCGCCTTGCGCAATAGACATCCCCAGCGTTCCGTTGCGTCCCCGCGTCCCCTGAAATGTAGCATCACTGGACTTGAACATGTCACCGAACGAACGCGCCGCGAACCGGCGCAGGCGCCAGATGCGGTCCGCCGATTTTGCGCACGCCTGGGCGCGCAGCCTGCAGCTGGGCAACCCCTACGCCAAATCCGTGCTGATGGCGCTGTCCCTCTATGTCAACGATGAGACGTGCTCCACCTATGTGGGCATTCCCACGCTGGCCGAGGACACCGACCTGTCGCAGGATACGGTGCGCAAGCGGCTGAAGTGGCTGGAGGAGATCGGCGCCGTGGCCCGCATCGCGCGCTGGCGCGACGATCGCGGCGTGGTGAACACCAAGGGGCTGGGCAAGCGCACCACGGACGATATCAAGCTGCTGATCGACGCCGATCCCGAGGAGATCGAGGCCAAGGCCTTCGGCCGTTTCGAGGAGCCGGACGAGGCCGAAACCGGCGAAAACGACGCCGAATTTAGCCCTCGCTCCCAGCAAGGGCTAAATTCGGGTCAGGACTCGGCCAGCACTGCGGCAGGACTCGGCCAGCCCTCGCAGTGTGGCGAGGGCTCAGACTCTCTTGAACCTGAACAGGAACTGGACTCTCCCCCTGATCCCCCTCCGGGGGACGGTGTGCGGGATGAACCCTTTCAGGAGAACAGGCACTTCACGACCTTCAAAACCAGCTATCCGAAATGGGAACGCTGGGACTGGGCGAAGGTGAGGCCGGTGTTCGCACAGATGCCGGACGTGGACCAACGCAGCGCTGCCGCTGCCGCGCCGCTGTATGCTCGCCAGTTGGGGGCCAAGGTCAACCCGATGCGCCCGGAGCGGTTTCTGCAGGCGCGCATTTTTGCCAACTACGGCGTGACGGCGTCTGACGACGCGCCGGGGTTCTCAACGCTGCATCCCGACAGCCGCGAGGCGCGGGCGGTGATCGCGCTGCGGATGGTCGCGGGCGCGCCGCGGCCCTTTGCCTCCAGCGACGGGCGGTTGAATTACCGGGGCGATGTGACACCCCCGGTGCTGCGCTTCGCCGATCTGCCGCCGCGCGACCAGTGGGTGACGATCGCCGACGTGGAGCATCTGGCGGCATGGCGCCGGTTTTTCGAAAAGCACGTCAAGGCGCCCAGGGCGGCGATGGCGACGATGTGCGTGCCGTGGCCGTGGCCGCCGAACGTTGATGGATCGTTGAGCGGGGAAAGGCAGCAACCGGAGGACGACGCATGAGGGATCTTCTTTCGCTGAAAAAAGGCGACATCTTCGACGAGATCAAGCCGGAACCGCCGCTTGACCTGACACACTTCCCGGAAACGCGCTGGCTGATCGTGCAGTCCGAACCGGGGCGGGAAATGACGCTTGCCGGCAACCTGACCTTGCGGCGCGTGCCGTTTTATATGCCCACATTCGTGAAGTCCGCGCGCATCGATAGCCGGATCTATAAGCCGGGCATGGAACGGCCGGATGTGCATCGGCCTTTATTTCCCGGCCTGATCTTCGTGACCGAACAGGTCGCCGCGGCGGCCTGGTCGACCATCGCCTGCGCCTATGGCGTCTCGTACTCGCGTCCCTTCATGGAGTTCGGACCCGGTCTGGCCTTCGTTTATCCCGACCAGATGGAGATCATTCGCGGGATCGAGCAAATAGAGCGAGAAACCTACCTGGCGAAGCGGAACGCCGATGCCGCCGGCAAGGTCGTGATCCGCTTCAGCGTTGGGGATAAGGTCCGTGTCCGCCTCAACCAGATGTTCGGCGGCAAGGTGGGCGCCATTGGCGAGATAGACGACGCGGGACGAATCACCGTACTCATGGACATCATGAAGCGTAAGGTCCGCGTGCGGATGACGCGGGATCAGGTCGAAGCAGTCTAAACGGGCACAGCCGGAAGAATGCTTCGACAGCGGCACAGGCACCTATAATAGAGTGTGCCTCCCGCTACGCGGCGAACCCCAGAGGTTCGCTTCTTGGGCGGCGTGGAGCCGGAATGACAAAAGTACCGGAAACCAAGACGCTCTTGGACAAGTTGAGCGGGGACGATCTGCTTGACGATCACGCGTGGCGCGTGATCGACCAAAATCTCAAGCAGATGTTGCTCAAGAGTGCCGCCGGGCTGTCACGAAAACCTCGGCGAAAATCAGCAGCCTGAGAAATCCAGAAAGCCCGGCCATCGCGCCGGGCTTCGTTGTGTCTAAGGGTATGCGGTCGCGCTCTGCGTTGTCGCAGTCTTCATCGGAAGTGTCCTCCTTAAACTTGGGCCGCCGGCTTCACCGCCGCGCGGCCCTTTTTATTGAGAGGCGTTAGCGGCCTTTCGCCTCTCCTCCAAGAGTGAGCGGGCGGGGCATCGGTCGCGGGGGCGGCCGGTGCCCTTCGCCACCCGGATATGGCGAAATTGAGTCCGAATGAGTCAAAATGAGTCATCCAGACGAGCCGGCGACGGAGCCGGGCACCCAACAGGCAGAACCGGCGGCGAAGCCGCTGGATATTCGTCAGCGGCACTTCGCTGAGGAGCTGGCTCTGCGTGGCCTGGATCATCCCTATAGCCACGGTGTGGCTGACGCTTATGAGCGCGCCGGGTATGAGTGGAACCGTGGCAATGCCGCGCGGCTGGCCGCCGATCCGCGCATCCGCGCCGAAGTGAAGCGCATTCAGACGCAGGCCGCCGATCTGGCCGGCGTGCATCTGGGCCGCATCCTGATCGAGATGTCCCGGATTGCGTTGCTCAATCTCGACGACGTCGTTGAACGCGGGCCCGGCGGCGCGTTGGTGCTGGACAAAAAGGGGCGTCCGAAGATCGACTATTCGGCGATGACGCGCGACCACTTCGCCGCCGTCGCCCGGTTCGACAAAGACGGCGTCGTGTTCCACGACAAGCCGGCGGCGCTGCGCGAATTGCTGCGCCATGTCAGCCCCGAGCAACTGGACGTGAAGCACAGCGCCGATACTAGCGTATTCGAGCTGATGCGCGCGATCGACGGCAAGACCAAGGGATTGCCGAAGCCGGCGCAGCAGGAGGGCGCAACATGACGCCACTCTTGGTGTCGTTCATCGGGAACAGGGGCGGCCAGCACTCGCAGGGAATGGTGGTGGTCGATAACCGTGCGGCTCTTGCGGCCGGGGCAGACATTGTCGCGCTGTGCCGCCGCATCGAGCGAACGCGAGGGTATGACGAGGGAACGCTCGTTCTGATCAGCTTTCAGCGATTAGAGGCGTTGCCGGCGAACCAGCAGGCGATCGCGCGATGAGTGTTGCCGCACTCGCCTGGTGCGCCGTGCTCGCCACCCTCGCACTGGCTATCGCCGGGGTGCTGATCACCAGCGGCGTGATGCACCTGTCTTAACCGCCAAAATCGAAATCGGAAACCATCCCCATGACGCTCAGAATTGCGCAGTCGGTCATCGCCGCCCTCGGGTTCGACTTTGCCGCGGCTGTCGCGGCACACCGTGATGCGCTGATGGCGCATCGCTATAGCGGCGATGCTGCGCCGACGGCGCATGCGCTGGTGGAGCAGGCGGTGTCCCGCATACGTTGCGCGCCGGAGGAACAGAAGCCCGATAGCTTCATGAGCGACTACGTCGTGATCGACGATACGCCGCCGGAGCCGGTGATCAGCGATGCGGAGCGCAAGGCGGGGCTGCTCGCGTCCGTGCGGTTGGCGGAGCAGCAGGCGTCACACGCAGTCATCGGACCGGGGCAATTGCGGCTCCTGTCCCTCGATGCGCAGCAAGCCACGGTGCTGCCGAAGGAATTGCGAACGAACGCGCACGACGCGGTACTCGCCAGCTTCGCCACGGTATCGGGGCGGCTGTTCGCCATCCAGTACCACGCCGCCAAGCTGGAGGCCGAAATCGACGATCTGACCCCGGCGCAGTACGACGCCTGGAAGCCGGCGCCCTTCCCGGTGACCTGATGGGCAGCGCGCTTCCCGCCAGCCTGGTTGACCAATGGGCCGATCAGCGCTGGCGGCTCAACAACCTGTATACCCTGATCGATCCGCACGGCGTGCGCTTCACGTTCACCATGAACGATGCGCAGGCCGAGTTGTTTGACGGCATGCACAACCAGAATGTGATCCTGAAGGCCCGCCAGCGTGGGTTTACGACGTTCATTCAGCTGTTCATGCTCGATGCCTGCGTTTTCAACTCGGATGTGCGCGCGGGCACCGTGGCCCACACGCTCGGCGATGCACAGGTGATCTTTCGGGACAAGATCAAGTTCCCATACGACAACCTGCCGGAAGGCATCCGCGCCGTGAACCCGTCGACGAGCGACAACACCACGGAGATCCTTTTCAAGAACAATTCCAGCATCCGCGTCGGCACGTCGCTTCGGTCGGGGACGCTGCAGTACCTGCATATCTCCGAATACGGCAAGATTTGCGCCAAGATGCCGCATAAGGCGCGCGAGGTGCGAACCGGCGCGCTGAATGCGATCGACAAGGACCATCTGGTGTTTATCGAGAGCACAGCGGAGGGACAGGAAGGGCATTTCTTCGAGGTGTGTCAGGCGGCGCGATCGCGGAAGAATGCCGGCGACAAGCTGACGCCGATGGACTTCAAGTTCTTCTTCTCGCCGTGGCATGATGATGCCCGCTACACGATGCCGGCGGCATCGGTCGATATCCCGGAAAGCTTCCAGCGGTATTTCCGCCGTCTGGAAGGGTTTGGTGTCAAGCTGACGCCGGATCAGCAGGCATGGTACGTCAAGAAGTCCGAGCAGCAGCAAGGCGACATGAAGCGGGAGTTTCCGTCCACTCCCGATGAGGCCTTTGAGGCGGCGATCGAGGGCGCCTATTACGCCGAGCATCTGGCGCGGATGGAAATGGACCGGCGCATCACGCGGGTGCCGATCGATCCCAGCTATCCCGTGCTCACGTCCTGGGATCTTGGGTTCAACGACGCCAACACGATCTGGCTGCTGCAGGTGGTCGGGCTGGAGGTGCGCTGTGTCGGATTCTACGAGAACAGCGGCTATGGCCTCGAACACTACGTGCAGTGGCTGCACCGCTGGCGCGACGAGAACAACGTCACGCTGGGCGACCACTATTTTCCGCACGACGTGAACAACAACGAACTGAGCAACGGCAAGAGCCGGTTCGATACGCTGGTGGGCCTCGGCCTGACGCCGACTGTTGTTCCCCGCGTGCAGACAATCAACGAGGGCATCAACGCGGTGCGGCGGATGCTGGCGCGGACCGTCATCGACCCGGTCCGCTGCGAGCGCGGCCTGAAGTGCCTGCGCAACTACCGCAAGGAATGGGACGAGGATCGCGCCACGTTCCGCGACAAGCCCCTGCACAACTGGGCCTCGCACGGCGCCGACGGCTTCCGCACCTTCGCGCAGGGCTACGTGGAGGCGTCCATTGCGACGCCGCGGGGCCGGTACTCACGCAACAAGAGCAACGGCGGGTCATGGGAATCGGCATGAGCAAATTTCAGACGGGCGAGGTCGTGATGCTAAATTCCGGCGGCTCTCGCATGACCGTGTCGCCGCGTACGCGCGACGATGAGCTGATCGAGGTGCAATGGTTCGCTGGTGACGAGTTGGCGCGTGATGCGCTACACCCCGATTGCATGTGGCTGGTCAACGGCAAGCGCGATGATGCGTGATCCCGACGCCTCAGAGCAGAGCGACAGCGCATCGGGCCTTGAGGGCATCTTCAAGCGCCTCAAGGGCTGGTTCCTTGAGGACAATGAAAAGCAGTCAAAATGGCGCCGGAAAGCCCGGGAGGATTTTGATTTCGTCTCCGGCGAGCAATTGTCCGAGGAGGACAAGGCGAAGCTGCGCGAGATGAACCGGCCGATTATCGTCATGAACCGGATCGAGCCGGTTGTTGACAGCGTGGCGGGATCGGAAGTCGCCAACCGGCAGGAAGTCAGCTTCATCCCGCGCACGCAGGGCGATGTGCAGGTGAACGAGGTGCTGACCGCCGCCGCGAAGTGGTTCCGCGACCAGTGCGACGCGGAGGACGAGGAAAGCGACGCCTTCCGCGACACGGTCATCTGCGGCATGGGCTGGACGGAAACCCGGCTAGACTATGAGGACGAGCCGGACGGCGCGCCGCTGATCGAGCGGTGCAACCCTCTGCAGATGGTATGGGACTCCGGCGCGCATAAGCGCAATCTCGTCGACATGCGGCGCGTGTTCCATATTCGACGGGATATCCCGATCGAGGAAGCCCGCGCGCTGTGCCCCGGCGATCAGTTCGAGGATGCCGATTACAATGCGTCCTGGGTGGATATGGGCGCGGAGAAAGAGCCGCACCACAACAACGCCACCCATTACGACAAGGACACCACGGGCGACGACGGCACCAATGCCAACAAGACCGTGACCATGGTGCGGGCGCAGTGGTGGGAACGCGTGCCCGTGTGGCTTGTCGTCGACCCGACCAATCCCGGCAACATCCTGACGCTGGACAAGGCGCAGTTCGACGATCTCTCCGCCAAGGCCAAGATCGCCGGGGCCAGCCTGCAGAGCACCAAGCAGACGCGGAAGGTCTACAAGCAGGCCTTCCTCGGCAATGTGCTGCTGGAGATTGGCGAGGCGCCTTGCAAGGATCATTTCTCGTTCAAGGCGATCACCGGCAAGCGCGATCTGAACAAGAACACCTGGTACGGCCTGGTGCGGGCGATGAAGGACCCGCAACGCTGGGCCAACAAGTGGATGTCGCAGACCATGCACATCATGAACACGTCGGCCAAGGGCGGCATTCTGGCGGAGCGCGGGTTTTTCGAGAACGATGCCGATGCGGAGTCGACCTGGGCGCGGCAGGATGCCATCACCTGGGCGCGGCAGGGTGCGCTGTCCGGCCAGTCGCCGAAATATGTTCCGAAACCGCAGAGCCAGTTTCCGTCGTCGTCGTTCCAGCTGATGGAGTTCGCCATCACCTCCATTCGCGACGTGTCGGGGGTGAACGTTGAGACGCTGGGTTCGGCGACCAGCCAGAGCCAAGCCGCCAGCCTGGACATGCAGCGCAAACAATCGGCCATGACCATCCTGCAGCCGCTGTTCGACAGCCTGCGGCGGTACCGGAAAGAGCAGGGGCGGCTGCTGCTCTATTTGATCGAGAACTACCTATCCGATGGTCGTCTGATCCGCATCGTCGGCCAAGAGCAGGAACAGTATGTTCCGCTGATCCGCCAGCCGGGCAACGCCACCTATGACGTGATCGTTGACGAGGCCCCGAGTTCGCCGAACCAGAAGGAGGCGACATGGTCCATGCTCCAGCAGCTGTTGCCGGTGATCGGCAAGATGCTGCCGCTGGCCACGTGGCTCGCGCTGCTGAAATATTCTCCGCTGCCGTCATCGGCACAGAAGGAGATTTCGGACAGCGTCCAGCAGGCGCAGGAGGAACAGCAGCAGAAGCCAGACCCCGAGGCCCAGAAGGCGCAGCAGGAATTGCAGCTGCATCAGGCCAAGGGGCAGGCTGATATCGCCAACCACAAAGCGCTGACCGACGCCAAGATTCAGGGCATGCACGCGGAGGCTGAGGCCAAGACGCAGATCGAGTTGCGGAAGGCTGCCATGCAGTCCGTGAGCACGATGGGGCAGCCGCAGATCGGGCCGAACGGCGAGGTGATCGCGCCGCAGCACGACGGCGGCCCCGCGCTCGTCATGGCAGTGATGAGCGAGATCCAGCGTGGCATGCAGGCGATCGCGGAGGCGATGAGCGCGCCAAAGCAGATCATCAACGACGCGAACGGCAACCCGATCGGCGTGGCGCCGGCACCGAGGGCAAACTGACATGGCGACCTATCAGAAGTTCAACCAGTTCGCGCAGGACCTGCCGACGAAGGTCCACAACCTCAACAGCGACACGCTGAAGGTGATGCTCACGAACACCGCGCCGCTGGTGACCAACGCGGTGAAAACCGACATTACCGAAATCGGTGCCGGCAACGGCTATGCGGCCGGCGGCACTCAGGCGGCGTTTTCCTCGGGTGCCCAGGCCTCGGGCACCTACAAGCTGATTCTGTCGAGCGTGACCTTCACGGGCTCCGGCGGCTCGATCGGGCCGTTCCGGTATGCGGTGCTCTACAATGCGACGCCGGCCGCCGGCAACCTGATCGCGTTCTGGGACTACGGCACGTCCGTCACCATCACCAACGGCAACAGCTTCACCGTCAGCCTGGATCAGGTGAACGGCGTACTGACGTTGGCATAGGAGTGGCTATCATGGACACCACGCAAGACCTGCTGCGCAAACGCTTCGCCGAAGCCTGCACCGAGCGCGACGCCATCGCGGCGAAAGCGGCGCCGCTGCGGCAGCAGCGCGATGAGATCCACGCGAGGGCGGCGGCCGTCGCCGCGAAGGCGGACGCGATCGACGTGACGCTGATGGAGATCGAGGGGCCGCTGTTCGCTCTCCATAACGAGATTGCATCCATCTCGCTCGCGCTGGGCGGCAAGACCGGAACGGATGCGGCCTGATCCATGACCGCGCTTGCCCTGGGCGTCAAATTCAACGCGACATCGAGCGGCGCGGGCGATTTCGTCTATGCGTCGGCTGTGACCGGCAATCAGTCGCCATCCTCGGCCGGGATGGTGGACGGCGCGTTCTATCGCTATCGTGCGGAGACTGCCGACCTGACGCAATGGGAGTTCGGGTCGGGGGTGTGGACCGCGTCCACCTCGACGCTGGCGCGCACCACGGTCGCGTTCTCCTCGACGGGCAGCAAGGTGGCCTTCAGCGCCGCGCCGCAGGTGGGCGCGACGATCTTTCCCGCCGACGTGCGCGACAAGCTGACGGCGGCGCGGTCGTATTTCGTCAATGGCGGCACGGGTAGCGACAGCAATTCGGGGCTGGCCAGCGGCGCGGCGTTCGCGACGTTGCAAAAGGCGGCGGACACGATTGCGGCGCTCGACATTGCCACCTTCAACGTCACCGTGAATGTCGCTGATGGCACCTACACAGGTGGGGTGGTGTTCAACGGTCCGATTCTCGGCACCGGGACTGTCTCGTTTGTCGGCAACACCACGACGCCAGCGAACTGTTTCCTGAATCTGACGAACGCGTACGGATTTCAGGTGAACAACGGCGCGGCTGTGACGCTGTCCGGGTTCAAGATTGCCTGCGCCTCGAATGGATCGGCGCTGCGCGCGACCGCCGGCGGCCGGATCACGGTCAACGGCAAGATGGAGTTCGGCGCCTGCGCCTATAACCATTTCGACGTGAATAACGCCGTCATCGGCTGCAGCGGCGTCACCTACACCATCTCCGGCGGGGCGGGCGCACACTGGGCCATCTCGCAGAGCGGCGCAATCCTCGCCCAGTCCAACACGGTGACACTGAGCGGGACCCCGGCGTTCACGGCGGCCTTCGCCACGGTCGACGCCACATCTTCGCTGGTGTGCAACGCCAGCACCTTCACGGGCTCCGCGACGGGCTCTCGCTACACCGTGTCCGGGTGCTCCTACATTCAAACCTTCGGCTCCGGCGCCAGCTACCTTCCGGGCAATGCCGCTGGCACCAATCCCACGGGCGGCCAGTATTCATGATCACCTATGATGCGGCGGACTGGTACTGGATCATTGGCGGCGACGAGAGCCAGCTGTATGCCTCGGCGCGGGCGGTGCTCGTCAAGCCCGACGATGCGGTCTATGCCGCCTGGGGTGGCGTGCCGTCGCGGATCGCATCCATGGGCGAGCTGATCGACGTGCTGCGGGAACGCGGCGTGCCGCCCTATCACCGCGTGGCCAAGAGCACGATCATTTCGCGGCTCACGGATGATCAGCTGACGAAGGCGATCAGCATCATGACGGTGCGCCAGCAGGAGCGCTGGCGGGCGCCGGATCAGCCGGCCGTCAATGCCGACGATCCGGAAACGCTGGCGATCGTACAGGCGATCGGCGCCGATCCCGCCGTGATCCTGGCCCCGAGCTGACGCCATGCTTTTCGGCGCATTCGGGCGGCTGCCTTATGGCCAGATCACCGACACCGGGCCGCTGCGCGTCACGCTCACGGCGTCGCCTGGTGGTTATGTCGTCGCGGGCAATGCCCTGGTGTTCCGGGGCACGGTCGTTGCCGCACCGGGCGCCTACGCGCTGACCGGCAATGCGAGCGGGGTGAACGGCAGCCTGCTGGCCTCGCCCGGCGCCTATGCCTTGTCCGGCCGCGCGGCTGTCTTCCCCGGCAGCATGGTGGCGAGCCCGGGCGCTTACGCCCTCGGCGGCATGTCTGCGGCGTTCGGGGGCGCGCTGCTGGCTTCGGCCGGCGCGTATGTCATCACGGCGGCGGCGGCTCCCCTTGTACCTGCACTGAGCGCGGGGAGCGGCACCTACGCTCTCACCGGGGGCGCTGCGATCGCGCCGGTCGTGATGAATGCCGCGGCCGGTGCCTACGTGATCACGCTCGGCGCCTACGTGCTGACGCGGTCCGGCGGCGATTACGATCAGGTGTATGGCGGCATCGGGCATTACCTGATGCAGATCGAGCTCGAGCGGCAGGCGCGGCAGATCACGCGCAAGACGCCGCAGCCGATCGTGCGGGAGATCCGGCCGCAGTTCCGGCAAGTGGCGCCCCAGCCGGCCGCGCCGACGGCGCAACCCGCGCCGACGGCGCAACCCGCGCCAATGGACTTCCAGGCTGCCGCAGCGCGCCAGCAGGCGCAGCAACAGGCGGCGGCGCAGCAGGCTGCCATCATCAGGCAACGCCAGCGGAGGGCCGCGCTGCTGCTTCTGGCCTCGTGATTTCAAGTTGCAAAATTGCAGCTTGATGCAACACGCAAATTTGCGTGTTGAAGCGGACGGTGCGCCGTATCGCACCATTCTGGGCCGGCAGATCCGGCAGGGTAAACCACAATGACCGATACCGACCTCGGGGCCTCGCTCTCCCCGGCCGAACAGAGCTATTTCGAGAGTGGCGGGACGACGGAGATTCCGGCGTCCGAAACCGATACCGGCGGCGCGGCGTCCGGCGGCGAAGGCGGAGGTGACACCCCCGCGCCGAAGCCGGAAACCGGCAACGTCGCCGATGCCGGTAAGGACGGCGATGGCGTCGAAAAGGTCGTCAAGCTGGCGGCGCTGCATGAGGAGCGCACCCGGCGCAAAGAGGTCGAGAGGCAGCATCGCCAAACCCAGCAGGAACTGGCCGAACTGCGCGGCAAGTTCTCTGTCCTCGACAAGATCGTCACGCCGCCGGCAGCGGAACCGCCGACGGTTGAGACCGACATCTTCGGTGTGGTCAAGAATACGACCACGACAGTCGATGACATCAAAAAGCGCCTCGACGCGCGGGATGCGGCGCTGGCAGAACAGGCGAAGCGAAACGAACTGATCGACGCCTACAAGGTCGATGCCGCGCAATTCGCTTCAAAGACGCCGGACTTCATGCCCGCGTACGAGCACCTGCTGGCGTCTCGTTCGCAGGAGTTGATCGCCCTCGGCCACGACACACATCAGGCGGTGCATAAGGCTCTGCTTGACGATGAGTTCGCCATCGCACAGATGGCGTTGGCGTCCCGGCGTTCTCCGGCCGAGGTGATCTATGCCCTCGCCAAGCTGCGGGGCTACGCACCGAAGGCCGCTACTGGAGGCGCCGCGGCGGACAAGCTGGCCAAGATCGCGGAGGGCCAGCAGGCCAACAAGTCGTTCGCTGCGGCTGGCGGCGGCACCGGTGACGCGGACATGACCGCCGAAGCGCTGTTGAAGATGCCCATGGACGAGTTCGAGGCCTGGTGCACGAAGAACCCGAAGCGGGCGCAGCGGCTGATGGGCGGCTGATTGCCGCCTGGCTCACTACCGGACTAGGGCACCGCGGAGCCTTCAATCCGCATCCGGCCGGCGGCCGTTAAGCGCCAGAGCCATGCACCGGGGCGCAAGTCGGTGTTTCGCGCGTCCGCGGCGTCAAGCGGGCACTTCGCAAAACCCCAATTTCAGCAATCGGAGACTGCCAACATGGCAAGTACGAGCTATGGAGTGAATGACTCACTCTCCAACAAGCTGTGGGCGAAAAAGCTCTCGGCTGAAGCCCTGAAGGAAACCTATTTCGGCCGGTTCATGGGCACCGGTTCGGACAACATGATTCACATGAAGTCCGAGACCTCCACCAACGCGGGCGACGCGGTGACCTTCGGGCTGCGCATGCAGCTCTCGGGCGACGGCGTCACGGAAACGCAGACCCTGATGGGCAACGAAGAGAGCCTGACCACCTATTCGGACAAGGTCGTGCTCAACGAACTGGCCCACGCCGTGCGCGTTCGCAATAAAAACACGATCGACGCCCAGCGCGTTCCCTTCAGCCTGCGCGAGGAAGCCAAGCTGGGCCTCAAGGACTGGTTCTCGAACCGGTTCGACACCGCGATGTTCAACCATCTGGCCGGCAACGTGCTGATCACCGATGGGCGCTATAGCGGCAGCAACACGATCACCGCGCCGTCGGCGGGGCGCATTTATCGGGGAGGTGCGGCAAATGATGACGCCACGATCAACGCGGACAACACCAAGATCTTCACGCTGAACGTGATCGATGCCTGCGTGGAACGCGCCGGCACCGCAACGCCGCTGATCCGCCCCATCAAGGTGGATGGCGAGAACAAGTACCTGATGTTCCTCCACGACTATCAGGTGACCGATCTGCGCACCAACACCAACAGCGGCCAGTGGCTGGATATCCAGAAAGCTGCCCTGGCTGGCGGCATCGGTGCCAAGAGCCCGATCTACAAGGGCTCGCTGGGCGAGTACAACAACACCATCCTGCACAAGGCGAACCGCATCCCGATGGGCGTTTCCAACGCGGGTGTGCAGCAGACGTCAACGCGCCGCGCGGTGTTCTGTGGCGCGCAGGCCGGCGCCATCGCCTTCGGCAAGGAGTTTTCCGACGGCGTGAACTACAAGTGGGTTAACGATATCAGCCCCGTCGTGGCGAAAGCTGCGAATGACAACTGTGTGAAATCGGTGAAACTCCTCGCCGCGTGAGCGGACGGACAATACCGAGCCAAGCCCCGTCCCGGGGAAGGCGTAACGACTATCCCGACAGGGAGTAGGGCCAAGCGGCCCGAAGCGCACAGCACCCTCGCTAAATGGTTTTGGAGGGTGATGAGATAGTCTGCTCTGCATGGAAACATGCAGCGGTTTCCGGTTAGTCACCGGAGGCGGTCCGGGCGTCGCGAGCCCGGGTGAACACAAGGCGAAGAATTGTTCGACTACGAGCGCGAGCTCGGCGTCTCGGCGCAGACCGTGTGGGGCCTGAAAAAGACTGTGTTCAACGGCCTGGACTTCGGAACCATCGTCGCCACCACCTACGCCGCCGCGCACTAAGCCGCGTGGGCTTCCGACATAGCGAGGCGAGCCGAATAGGCTCGCTTCATCCTCCAAACTTCAGCGAAAAGGAAAGCCATCATGGCAACCGGTACTCCCGGCACGACGGCGCGTAAAAACAGTACCCAGCAGGTGGGCTACCTGCGCTTTGCGGTGAACTGGAACGATCAGGGCATCGCATCCGGTGTCGGCAAGCAGACATTGCCGGCCGGCGCGATCATCACCGATACCGACGTGTTCGTGGGTGCCGCATTCAACGCGGCCACCACCAACGTGCTGACCGTCGGCACCACGGCGGGGGGCAGCAACATTGTTGCCGCAGCCGATGTGGACGAGACGACGGCGCCGGCCCTGACCAAGGGCATCAAGCCCACTGGATCGGCTCTCGGCCCCCTGGCGTCCGATACGCAGGTGTTCGTCAACTACACCCAGACCGGCACGGCGGCGACCGCCGGCTCGGCCGTGGTGATGATCAAGTACATCCCCAACAACGACCTCTGATCGCCCGCTGTGGAGATCTGGTTTCACTTCGCGGCGGCGGCGGTTGTTCTCGATGAACAGCCGGCGCCGCCGGCCTCCAAGCCGGCTGAGGCTTTGCCCGTTCCAGACCTGAAGGTGCCCGATGGGGACGTTCCTCGACATCAAGACCCGGATCGCAACGGACCTGACGCGCGACGACCTGACAAGCCAGATCGCAAACGCCGTCCTCGACGCGGTTAAGTTCTATGCGCGGGAACGGTTCTGGTTCAACACGTCGCGCTCGCTGACGTTCAACACGGCCCCTGCGCAGGGCGACTATGGCTTAGCCGATTATTCGCTGATCCCTCACATGGTCCGGATCTATGCGATGTTCCTGCCCCAGTCGATATCGGTGCTGCCGCTGGACCGCTATGAAGCACCGGATTTCGAGTTGCTTGCCAATGCGGCGACCGGAGGCGGCCAGCCGAAAGCCTTCACCTACGTCGATCAGACCATCCGGCTGTGGCCGATCCCCAATGCCGTGTTCACCATGCGGATGCACGCGCATTACAAGTTTCCGCCGCTGGTGAACGATACCGACACCAACGCATGGACCGACATGGCGGAGGAGCTGATCCGTTCGCACGCCAAGCTGCTGCTCTACACGGACGTGCTGGAAGATCCCGACGGCGCTACGCGGATGGCCGGGAAAATCCCGGTGCTCTTGGCCGCGTTGCGCGCAGAGAGTTCGGCGCGGGAGTCGACGGGCATCATCGCCGGCACGGAGTTCTGACCATGCCGCTTGTCCAGTTCGGCGAATACCGGCCCGATGTCTCGGACTATGAGGCCGGCACATCGCGCAATGTGCTCAACGTGGTGCCCCGCGCCGACGGCTACGGACCGTTTGCCAGCCTGACGGCATTGTCCCTGTCGCTTGGGCTGCCGTGCCGCGGGGCGTTCGTGGCCTACAAGATCGACGGCTCCGTTGCGATCTTCGCGGCGACGGCGACCGATCTTTACACCATGAACAATTCCACCTTCGCGTGGACCAAGCTTTCGCTCGGGGGCGGCCCTTATTCGGCGATTTCCAGCGGCGACCAGTGGCGTTTCGCGCAGTTCAACAACCTGGTGATCGCGGTGCAGGCCAACGTGGCGCCGCAGGTGTATGACCTGACCGCATCGTCAGCCTTTGCGAACCTCAACGGCAGCCCGCCTCAGGCCCGCTATATCGATATTGTCGGCCGGTTCGTGGTGCTGTCCGGGCTGCTGTCGAACCCGTACCGCGTGCAGTGGTCGGGTCTCAACGATGTGAATGGCCCGACGAGCTGGACGCCGACGGTCAACTCGTCCGACTATCAGGACTTGCCTGATGGCGGCATCGTGCGCGGCGTGGCCGGCGGCGAAACCGGTGTCATCCTGCAGGATCAGGCGATCCGGCGCATGACCTACGTGCCGGGTTCGCCCGTCATCTTCCAGATCGAGCGGGTGGCGCAGGATCTTGGACTGTTCGGCCCCTACAGCCTGGTGCGGGCGGGCTCGACGATCTTTTTCTACTCCACCAAGGGATTCCATCGCATCGATCCCGGCGGCTTCCCGGTGCCGATCGGCCGCGAACGCGTCGACCGCAGCTTTTTCACGGATCTGGACAAGGCCAGCCTGCAGCTGTTCATCGGCGCGGCGGATCCGCGCAACTCCCGGGTGTTCTGGGCCTACAAGTCCGCGAACGGCGTGACCGGCCAGTTCGACAAGATGCTGTGTTACGATTGGGTGCTGGACCGCTTCACCCCGATCAAGATTGCAGGCGAATACCTGCTGCCGCTGTCGCAGCCGGGCCTGACGCTGGAGGCGCTGGATGCGATCGCGCCAACGCCGATCGCGATCACGGGTGCGGCCAATAACGGCGCAGGCCTCGTGCGCCTGCAGGTGGCATCAACGGCCACTCTCACGGCGGGGCAGTATATTGCCGCCAGTGGCGTCGTCGGAACGACGGAAGCCAATGGCAACTGGAACGTCAACATCATCGACGGAACGCATGTGGACCTGATCGGCTCTGCATTCGTGCACGCTTATAGTTCGGGTGGCATCATCGGCGGCTCGCTCGATGCGCTGATGACCTCGCTTGATGACTTTTCGACCGCGACCACGCCGGAACTGGCTGCGTTCGATCCCTCGCACACGCTGAATTTCTTTCGCGGCGCGAATATTGAAGCTGTGGTGGAGACGGCGGAACAGGGCACCGACGGGCGCCGGCTCAAGTTCCGCAACGGCTTCCGGCCGGTGACGGATGCGCCGGCCGTGTTCGGATCGGCCTCGAAGCGGGAGACGCAGGCGGCCACGCCAGTCTACATCGCGGAAAGCCCGCTCAACGCGATCACCGGCAAATGCAGCTTTCTGGCCGATACGCGTTATGCGCGGCTACGGGCGCGCATTCCCGCCGGCACGGCGTGGTCCTTCATTTCGGGGGTTGAGCCCGACCTTGTCACCTCGGGCAGACGATGACCGTTTCCACCAACGAGCGCGACCTTTCGAAATACGCCATCGCGATCCAGCAGCTGGAGCAGGGGCGTTCCAACGCAACGGGGGTGTGCACCCTCACGCCCGGTACTACGTCCACCACGGTGACCGCGCCGAACTGCGGCGCCAGCAGCAAGGTGTTGCTATTCCAGACCACGGCCAATGCGGCTGCGGCCTGGGCGACGACATTTCACACCGCGTCCGGGAAGGGCACCTTTACCCTGACGCACGCCAACAATGCCCAGACCGACAGGACATTCAATTTTGTCTGCCTCGGTTGAGATCGCCTGCGTCGATCCCGCGCGGATACATGAGGTATGGCCGGTTGCGGCACCTCTGATCCGGCGCGCGATGGAGCGGACCAATCTGAGCCGGTTCGACGATGTCGAAAAGGACATCCTCGGCGGCATGGGGTTTCTCTGGCTCGCAGGGGATGGCAGCAAGATCCTCGCCGCCGCGACCACGTGCCTGGTGCGGACGCACACGGACAAGGTTTGCATTCTCACCGCCTGCGCGGGCGAGCAAATGCCGCGCTGGCGCCCGCTGCTGGCGGTGATCGAGGCCTACGCCAAGGCCGAGGGCTGCGCCTCCCTGCGTATCTATGGCCGCAAGGGATGGGCGCGCGTGCTCGACGATTACGACGTGACACATATCGTTCTGGAGAAGGGGTTGACCTGATGGCTGGCATGGAGACGAGCGAACCAATTCCTTCGCAGACGAAGCCTTATGAGCAACGTGCTGCTGCGGCAGCGGGCTCCGTCTACCGTGAGTTGGATCATGGGCCCTTTCTTGGCGCGGCGCCGGAGCCCTTCGATCTGGGGCGTTTCCTGACGCTCGCCATGAGGGATAGAAAGGGAGACGAATAATGGGCGGCACGAGCTCCACCACCTCAAATCAGCAATCGCAGACATCGCCTTACAGCGCTGCGGCGCCTGTCGTGAATGGCGCCCTCTCGGGGCTCAATTCGCAGCTGCCGAACGCTGGCCTCAACAGCAAGCAGTCCGGCGCGATCGATACGCTGGAGTCCAACGCGGCCAACGGCAACCCTTACGCGCCCGCGATCGGCAACGTGGCCACGGGGCTGCTCAACGGCGGCGGCGCGACCAACACCAACGACATGATCAATGCTGCCTACAAGCAGTATTCCGACATCATGAATCCGACGGCGAGCGGCGCCAACATCGGCAAGAACAGCGCCTTGCAGCCGCAGCTGGACCAGATCGCGACCGACGTGACCAACAACGTCAACTCGCAGTTCGCCGCTGCGGGGCGCGATGGCTCGCCGGCCAACACCATGGCGCTGGCGCGCGGCGTCGCGGCGGGTCAGGCGCCCGTGATCGCGGCTCAGTACAACACGGATGTGGCCAACCAGAATCAGGCCGCCGGCAACATCCTCAACGCGGCCAACACGGCCACGGGGCTGCTGAATTCCAATCAGGCGGCGGCCAACACCAATGCGCAGGCGGGCGTGGGTGTCGGCTCGTCCGCGCTCGATGCCAACAACTACGGCGCCAACGCCACGCTCGCCGCAGAGGCGCAGCGCTTCGGCATCCCGGTGTCGCAGTATTCCACGCTGCTTGGGGCGACCGCGCCCGTGGCGCAGGCCTTCGGCACCAATACCGGAAATTCGAGCGGCACAAGCACGATGTCCGGTGCGCAGCAGTTCGCCAACATCATGAGCGGCATCGGCAACGGTGTGAGCGCGTGGACCGGCAAAAACGGCACCGGCCTTAGGGGCCTGCTTTTCGGGTGAGGTGATACATGGGCTTGCTCGATTTTCTCCAGAACGGCGGCGATCAGTCCGGTTTGCTCGATTTCCTGCGCAACAATGCGCAGAACCAGAACCTTCAGCAGGGCATCGGCGCCGACACGGCGACCTATGCGCCGGGGCCGGCGCCGCTGTCGTTCGCGCCGCAGATGCAGCAGCCGCAGCAACAGCCGCAGGTGCCGCAAGTTCCTATGCCTGTGCCGGACCCGCGCAAGGCATCTCCCGCCAATGTGCCCGCGCCTGGTGGTGGTCCCGCAGCGAGCCCGGCGGCAGGTGGCGTTCCCGCTCCATTGTCGCTCGCGCCGGCTCAACCCCCTCCGGCGTCAGGCCCCCCCAGCAGTGGTCCGGGTTTGCTTGATCGGTTGCAGGCGGGACTCGGCAGTATCTCCGGATCGAAGGGACTCTTTCCGTCGCTCCTCAATGGCATGCAAGGCTTTGCCGCGGGGCAGCGTGTCGACCCGCAGGCGCTCCAGCAAACCGCGACCGTCCAGGCGCTGCGTGCGAAAGGCGTCTCCGATGATGCGATCCGCGCCGGTCTTGGCAACCCTGAGATCATGAAACAGCTGGTGACGCAGCTTGGCCCGCAGAGTGTCGACAATCTCGGTGATGGATATATCCGAGATCGCAGCACGGGCAAGGTTACGCGTGCCTACACTCCCGAGAAGTCGCCGACGTCGATCGGCGAGGGTTATATCATCCAGAACGGCAAGGTGTTGCGGGCCTACACGCCAGAGGACAAGACGCCGAATAGCGTCGCGGAGTACAAATATTATGTCGAAAACCTGCCCAAGGGGCAGCAGCCGATGGATTATGCGACGTTCTCCACGTCCAAGGCGCGGGCGGGTGCCACGAACATCAGCAACAGCGTCGATCTGAACAGCGGCCAGACTTACGACAAGCAGTTGGCGGAAGGCCTCGGCAAGTCGCACTCCGCGCTGGCGACCGGTGTTGAGGATGCGCAGGCGCGTGCCCGCGATATCGCCGCGATGCAGGGTGCCGTGGACGCCATCCAGAAGGCCGGAGGCACCACGGGCGGCCTCGCGCCCGCGCAGCGCCTCGAACTGCTCAAGACCATCAATGCTGGCGCGAGCGCGCTCGGCATCGAAAAGCCCTTCGACGAGAAGGATATTTCCGACAAGGAGTTCCTGACCAAGTTCAACCGCTCGATGGCGGGCGCGCAGGCCAAGAATGCCGTTGGAGCGCGCGTGACCAACTTCGAGATGTCGAATTTCTTGAAGGCGAATCCGGGGCTTGAGATGAGCGTGACCGGCAACCAACGTCTGCTGGGCATTCAGGCGCAGATGGAACAGCGCAACATCGATGTCGGGAACGCTATCCGTGCGGCGACGGCGCAGGCGATTTCAAAGAGCCAGAAGATCGACCCGGTGACGGTGCAGAAGATCATCACGGACTATGATGAGCAGCACCACATCATGGACCCGGTCAATGGACAGGACCTGACGCAGAGTTATGTGCTGCCGGAATTCCAGGCGCAGGGCAACAACCCGGCCTTGTCGGCGACGCATGAGGGCAACGTCAGCAAGATGCGTGTTTGGACGCCTGGGCAGGGAGTGCGCTGATGGCTGACACAATCAATGTGAAGGCGCCCGACGGATCAATGGTCGCCTTTCCGGCCGGAACATCTGACGAGACGATCAATCGCGCGATGAACGAGGCGAACGCGGCGGGTGTGTTCGGGAAGTCTCTACGCGCCTCGATCGACGCGGGGCCAGCGCAGGACGATCCCGGCCCTAGTGTGATGCGCACGGTTGCGCAGACGATGCGCGCGGCATCGAACGGCCTGACCTTCAACAACACCGATCGTATCGCGGCCGGCATCAATGCGCTGATCGGCAACGGTGACTATGCGTCGAACCTTGAGGGGCAACGCAAGGAAAGCAACCGTTTCACGCGCGACTATCCGTTCACGAATTCGGCGGCTAACGTTGTTGGTGGCTCCGCATTGCCGTTCGGGGTTGTCGGCGCCGCAGCCAATCGTGTGACGGCACTTGGCCGCACGCTGGCGGGCCTCGGCACTGGCGCCATCATGGGGGGCTTGTCGGGTGCGGGCGCGTCGCCCGACTGGACCGATTTGCCGCAACTGGGCAAGGATACCGCCGTGGGCATGGGCCTCGGCGCCGCGATCGGAGGGGCAATTCCCGGCGGCGCGGCAGCGATCGGGAAGGCCTATAACAAGGCCTCGAACTGGATGGTAGGAGGTGCGCACGGCATGTCGTCCGGCGCGTCAAAATATCTGGTGCCGGCGTTAGAGGCCGACGGCCCCGCTACCGTGAAGGCAGAGCTTGGGCGCCTGGGGCCGGATGCCATGCTGGCGGATACCGGTTTTGCGCTGCAGGGGACCGCAAGCGGTGCCGCGTTGAACAATCCTGCGGCGCGCTCGATCGCGTTCAAGAACCTCAGGGAGCGCGATGCCGGGACCAATGCCCGTGTGCAGAAAGACGTGAACGAGGCGCTGGGGCCGGCGGAGGATCCGCAGACGGTGCGCAATGCCATCGTCGAACAGCGCGCGGCTGTCGACAGCCAGAACTATCCGCCGGCTCTCGCAGCCGCGCCGGACGTTCGGACTGCGCCTATCCTTCAGCAGCTCGGCAACCTAATCCCGCAGTCCGTCGGGATGGAGCGCCGCGCTCTGGAGAACCTGCGCGACATGATGATGACGACGGAACGGCGTCGCGTTGTCGATGCGCACGGATATCCGATGTTCGACGCTCGCGGGCATGAGCGCTTCGAGGATGTCCCGGTGTCGCAGAACAATGCCGAAGTGCTCCACAAGGTGAAGCAGGAACTTGACAACGTCATTCAGTATGACGCGCCGGGCCTCGGACTTCCGGCGGGCGCCCTCTCGCGCCAGCAAGCCATGTTGAAGATCCTGCGCCATCAGTTGAACGGCGCGCTGGAAGAGCAGGTGCCCGGTTATCGTGAGGCCAATCGCGCGTCGGCGGCCCTCGCGCAGCGGGCGGAGGCTGTGCAGGGCGGCACTCAGTATCTCGGGTCAGGCAAGACGACGCCGTCACCGCAGCGGTTCGCGGACGAGTTCGACCCGCTGTCGCCCGGTGAAAAAATCGCCTTTGCGAAGGGTAGTCGCGGCGAGATCGAGCGGATGCTGGGCACGAAGGCCAACGACCTGCAGGCGCTGCGCGGGGAGTTGCAGGGCGAAGGCGGCTGGAACACCGCGAAGCTCGCGACCGTGCATGGGCAGGATGCTGCGGACGATCTGATCGCGTCCGTGGACCGCAATCTGCGATTTCGGGACACCCACAACAAGGTTGTGGAGAACGCCCAGACGGCGCAGCGGACGGCGGCCAAGGAAGCCATGGCGCCGTCACCGCCGAATGACCTGCCGGACCTGATCGGCCCCGGCACAACGACGCTGGGGTTGCTGTCTACGGCCGGCAAGCGTGCGGCCGGGTATATCTATCGGGGGCTGCTGGACGACCCGACACGTCATTATCCCGAGATCGCCAGCATCGTAACGGCGAAAGGGCCGCAAGCGGATGCGTTTCGGGAGGCGCTGGAAGCGGCGATCAGTCGCCGGCAGGCGATCGACGCTCATGCTCCAGCAGTTGGGAATGGCGCAGCGTTGGCCATTTCCACGGTTGTGAATGGCCTCTTGCAAGATCGACGCGCCAGGCAATCAGCAAATTGACGCCGCAGATCGCGGCGCACGTCAGCATGAAGGCGAGGAAACTGACGGAGTGCTCAAGGGCTACAAGCCCCGTTCGCATCGCATAGATAAAACTAGCCAGCGCGATCGAGCACACGATCATTCTGAGCATTCAGGCGTCCTCCGGGGCGCTCCCCCGCGCCGCAAATCAGTGCGCGGCAATTTACCCCATGTTCAGGGAATGTTCTACATGAACGGGACTGAAATCTTTCGAGGGCTGCTCAATCGTGGGTACAATCCTGTCCAGGCGGCGGCGATTGCCGGCAACGCGCTGCAGGAGTCCGGCGGCAACCCGGCGGCGCTGAATGCGGGCGAGGGCGCCAACGGGCTGCTCCAGTGGCGCGAGAGCCGTTGGCAAGGTCTTCAGGACTATGCGAAGTCCCGCGGCGCGCTGCCGTCTGATCCTGATGTCCAGCTTGACTATATCGGCGAGGAGATGCGCGGGCCGGAGAGCCGCAACTCAAGCGCCTTCCTCGCCGCGGCGGATCTGGCCAGCGCCAACGCGGCCCTGAAACGCTACATCCGGTACGGCGACAACAGCGAGGGCACGCGCCTCGCCAATGCAACCGGGCTGCTCAACGGGTACACCGGTCAGCCTTCCGCGCCGCCGGCCGGCGGTCAAGCGAGTTCGGCGCCTCTGTCGATGGCCGGCCCCGCGCCGCAAGTGCAGCCCGATCCGGAGCCGCAACAGGCCGCATCGCAGCCGCAGCCGGCGCCGCAGGATGACGACGCGCCGGCTGCGACGCCGGCGGCATCGGCTGCGCCGGCCTTCATTCCCATGTTGCTGCCGCGCCGGCAGCAACTGCCGTTTGCCAAGGTGGCCGCGGTGTCGCCGTTTTTGAGAAGGGGCTGAGACATGACGTTCTGGAAATGGTCGAAAACGGCAGCATCGAACGGGACGGCGGACTCTACGTGTCCGTGGCCGGAGGGCATGGCGCCATCGCAGATCAACGATTCCGCGCGGGGCAACATGGCGGCGCTGGCGAAATGGCGGGACGATATATCGGGACCGCTGCTCACAACGGGGACATCGACGGCGTATGCGCTGACGTCCAATCAGGAGTTCGACTCGTTCTCCCACATGGACGGCGCGATGGTCTGTTTTCAGCCGCACGCCGTCAACGGCGCCGCTGCGACGTTGAATATCGATGGCCTGGGGGCCAAGCCAATCGGTCTAGGCGGCTTTGCCGTGCTTGACAGTGTCCTGCTGCCGCTGACGCGGTATGTGGCGACCTATGACAATGCGACGGGCGTGTTTTGGCTGCACGGATTCTACAGCGTACCCTTCACCGTGCCGCTAGGGTGCGTCGTCCCATATATCGGCTCGTCTTCTCCCAACAGCGCGTTTGTGTTTCCCTTCGGGCAGGCCCTCAATCGCGCCACGTATTCGTCGTTGTTCGCACTGATCGGGACTACCTTCGGTTCCGGGGACGGGTCGACCACGTTCAACATCCCGGACCTGCGCGGACGCGGGTTCGTTTGTCAGGACAACATGGGTGGCACGCCGGCTGGCCGCGTGACGAGCGCGGGCAGCGGAATTAATGGGGCTTCGCTTGGGGCATCTGGTGGAGGTCAGAACGCTTCGCTTGTGCTCGCAAATCTCCCTCCGATCACGCCCTCCGGAACCATCTCGAATGGTGCGATCACTATCCCGCCGCCTCCGGGATCTGGCGCGACAGCGATCATAAATACCGGAGTGGGCGGTCCCGGAGGGGTTGGCGGCGGCAGCAATGGCGTTGTGCCGCTTTCTAACTACTACCCTTATTTTGCAACACAGGCGGCATCGACATTCACCGGGGCTGCTGGCGGCGGGTCGAGTTCACCCGTTGCGATCATGCAGCCTTCGATGGTGCTGCCGGTATTGCTGCGGGTGGTCTAGTTCCGCCGGAGGATAATTCCGAGCGACGTTGCGACGAAGTCACCGAGGTGGATCTTCAGATGATAGGGGCGCGACTCGAAGGGCGGCCGGTCTATCCGTGCGTCAAGGTCCGTTGAAACGCAGCACCAGTTTGGAGTTGAGATCGAGGCCAGCGGCGCGCAATCCTCGATCAGTGCGTCGATGTCCTGTTTCCGGTAGTAAACGATTTCGACATCCTCGCGCGTTCGGTCGAGAGAGGAGATGTTGAACTCGGTCGTGTGGACAGCGACGCCGCCCGGCCTCAGGCAGGTGATCGTGCGTTTGATGAAATCAAGGCCGTGCTGAAGCGATCCAAGGTGCTCAAGGGCGCATGAGGACCACAGAAAATCGAAGTCTGCGAGATCGTCCGGAACTGCATTCATGTCCACAAAACGAAAGTCGACGTTGGCGTCAAAAGTTTCAGCGTCGCAGACGCCGTCATCCTTGAGCGACATTTTTCCGGCTGCATATTGATTGGTCTGCACCCACTCGGATCCCTCCGCCATCTCGGGCGGCATATCAGTTGCAACGATCTTGCAGCCTTTGCTCGCGAAGTACGCCACCATCGGCTCACGTCCCGCGCCGAAACTGAGACCTTTGGCGCATGGTCGGATGACACCTGACTGACTCAGCGCTGCCAGGATGAAGATGTATTCCCACTGTTTCCGATGAAGCCGCGGCGTCACGCAAATTTCGGAAGCCAGCCGCGCGTATTCCGGATCATCAAATTGCGAGGCCGAGCAAAGTTGCGTTGTCGCGTGCGAGAGAGTTGGGGGGCGCCCGTTCCGAAATTCGGGAAGGATGCGCCACGCCTGATCTGAGAACAGCGTGCGACGGGCCAAGTAAAACAGCTTGCGAGCGGTCACCCATGAATCGGGGAAGGACGACTTTAAGGCCTGTTTCGTTCCCATCCGGCACCAGTGTTTTTTGATGTAGGGCCGACACTCTTATCAAATTTCAGAATCTACCACCAGCCGCCCCCAGGCGGCATTTCCCTGCCAAAAAGGAAGTCCCGATGACCAAGCTGATCATTTTCGGCGATGTACTCTGCTATGCGGCCGGCGCCGCGACCGTGGTTTTCTCGGCCAAGATCAAGGCGTGGCTGGCCGCGCGCGAGGTTGAGGCGGTTGCCGCGGCCAAGACCGATGCGGCCAAAGCCGCAACGGCGGTCGCTGCCGATATCAAGAGCAAGCTGTGACCAGCCTTCAGGCCCTCACGGCGGCCAACGCGCGGCGGCTTGTCGTCGCGCGGGTGGTGGCGTCGCGGCAGCCCGGGTCGTTGTTTCCGGCCGCGGCACGGCGCCTGGTGGCTGCACCAGCGAAGGCCCGTTATCAGGCTGTCGCCAGTAGCACCGGCGTTCCCTGGTACGTCATCGCCGTGATCCACGAACGCGAGGCGTCGCAGCGCTGGGACGCCTCGATCGCGCAGGGCGATCCTTGGAATCGGGTGTCGACGCACGTCCCCAAGGGGCGCGGGCCGTTCTCGAGCTGGGAGGCGGCGGCGATCGACGCGCTGACGAACTGCGCGCCCTATGCCGCGAAGTGGCGGGACTGGTCGCCCGGCGGCCTGCTGACGGTGCTGGAGCAGTACAACGGGCTGGGCTACGCCAACCGGGGCAAGCCATCGCCCTACATCTGGTCCGGCACCGATCAGTATGCGCGCGGCAAGTATGTGGCCGATGGCCAGTACGATCCCGCCGTGGTGGACAGCCAGCCCGGTTGCGCCGGGATGCTGCTGGCGATGGCGGCCATTGACAACTCGGTTGCCGCCGGGCTGCGCATCACGGACGCGGCGACGCCGGCCAAGCCTTCGCCGGCACCGGCCCCGAAGCCGCCCGCTCCCGCCAAACCCTCCATTACCAATCCCGCGCCCGGTTCGATCGGGGCGTGGGTCGTTTCCATCCTCGGGATGTTCAAAAGGGGCTCAAAATGATCTGGTTTTTCTGGTGTCTGTTCCTGCTGCTGACGGGAGCGCTCGTCTACGTCTTGTTCCTTCGGCCGATCCTGAAGGCCGTGCCGGCACTCAAGGGCTTCTATGCCGACGCCGATAGTTTCTGGGCGAAGCTGAAGGCGCTGGGGTGGAATTCGCTGACCGTCGCATGGTCCTACGTGATGGCCGTGGTGGGCGTCATCATGCAGCAGCTGGACACCATCGCGGGGATCTTCGGCGATCCGGACCTGAAGGCGAACCTGTCCACGGTGATCGGCGCCGACACCAAAACGCTGGGCTATGTGCTGCTGGGCATCTCCGCGCTGACGCTCGCGGCGCGGCTGCGCTCGATCGGCAAGGCGTAAGCCGATGTGGAATGCAATCCTCGGCTTCCTGGGCGGCCCGATCGTGTCGGGCCTGCTCAACGCCTACAAGGCGCGGCTGGCCTCGATCAACACGCAGGATCAGATGGCGCTCGATCTGCTGCAAAAGGAGATCGAGGCCGATATCGCCGCGCGGTCCGAGGCGACCAAGCTGCTGATCGCGGAGCAGGGGCGATGGTTCACGGCGATGATCCGGCCGCTGTTTGCCGCACCCTTCATCATTTTCGCGTTCAAGGTGATCGTCTGGGACAAGGTGCTGGGGCTCGGCGTGACCGATGCGCTCGATGCCAAGATGTGGAGCGTGTTCCAGACCGTCATCGTGTCGTACTTCGGCGCGAGCGCGGTTGAGCGCGTCTCGCGTATCTTCAGGCGGTGAGGGCGGCCGACATGCATTCGGAAGAGGTGCGCGGGATCGTCGCTGAAGTTCTCGCCGAACAAAAGCGGCTGCACAAGGACGATATCGACGATGTCGTGATCCGGACAATCGTGACCATGCTGACATCGTTCGGGATCGAGGAAGAGGACCGGATCGAACTGCGGAGGGATTTTGCGCACCTTCGCAAATGGCGCAAGAGCGTGGAGCAGACGCAGAGCCTGACAATCAAGGTGGTAGTGACGGCGATCGTGAGCGGCGTGCTGGGGGCTGTGTGGCTGGGGCTCAAGACCCTGCTGGCCAAGTCCTAAAGAAAGCCCCGCAACAGCGGGGCTTTTTGGTCACCGGGCCGGGCAGCGGTCCGTGCAGGTGCACCGGAGATCCGCCAGCGCGGCGAGAAAGTGCAGGTTGCGCGCGATCACGGCCTTGTCGACGCGGAAGGCGATCACGGCATGATCGTTATTTTCCGTGAGAATGCAGGCTTCGATGTTGAGCAGGGCCTTGGACAATTCAGTTTCTTGTAGAGGCATTTTTCTCCCCCCGTATATTGCGCACAGCGCGCTGGACAATCGTCAAGCAGCGCAGGCCCGTGTGACAAGATAAACTTACGGTTAAACCGTCGGGAAATCGCCGTTAGAGTCGACGGCGCGCTAACACGCTCGCATGCGATCCGGGGATGTGATGCGCGATCCGAAGGTTGCGGGGCACGAACCTTTGTCGCAGGCGCGGTTGACTGTTTTTCAGCGGCGTGCGGGTGGTCTGATCGTGCCGCGCCTGGGTGGTTGTCGGAAAAATTCGGCGGGATCGACCTCCAGCACGATCGACAGCTTTTCGATAATCTCCAGCCCGACATAGGTTGCGGCACGTTCCACGCGGCTGAGATAGACCCGGTCGACACTGGCATCATGCGCCAGCGCCTCCTGGGACAACTTCCGCGCATGGCGCAGCCGGCGAAGATTGACAGCGAATAGCTGGCGGATATCCATTCGCCCAGCCAATCCGGGTGTGGTTTATCGGCCCACGGCTTTAAAGCCTCAAACGTTGAGAAAATGGAACCCGCGAATCGCTGGCGTCAGGGGCGCTCATTCCTGCCGAGGGTACTGCGCGTGAAGTCGATCACTTCACCCCAGTTCACGCGGATGCTGACATGCCCGACACTGTCGCAGGCCGTGCAGGCAAGACGCCGGCAAATCTCCGGCCATGGCAGATCGGGCAGCCCGGCGAGCGGGAGGATGCTGCCATGCCGGCAGCGCTCGCCGGCCGGCGTTCGGCCCAGACAATAGACATGGATCGTGGTGAAGCCGCTGGCGCGGGTGTCGCGGATATGGCCGGACGGGTAGGCGAGCTGCGTCCAGGGGCGCATATAGCGGGGCATGGGCAGAGACTAGAACAAAATGAGAACTCTGGGCAAGAAAGGGTTGCTCGATCTTCGCGGCGCGGCTTGGTAAGCCTACGGTAAGTCTACGGGCTGAATTTCCGCGTTTGTTCGCACCTGTTCACGTTCGTTCTTTTGACAAAGGGTAAATAAGTCAATGGGTTGGGTGTTAATTGGCAAAATACTGATTTACGGCTCAGATGCCAGCTTTTTAGGGCTAATCCGGGTGGAACGCTGATGATCCCGGCTGATTTGCCCTCGCCATGGTGGGCCCCGGCGCGCCATGCCGATCGCCGGCCGTTTTTGCGGGCCAGGGCGGCAATAACACGGGATTTGCGGGCCTGGTTCGAGGCCCGGGGGTTCCTGGAGGTGGAAACCGGCATTCTGCAAGTCTCGCCGGGCAATGAAACCCACCTGCATGCGGCCTCGGGCCGGCTGACGCTGCCCTCGGGCGAGCACCTGACCCAGTATTTCCGGACCTCGCCGGAGTTCGCCTGCAAGAAGCTGCTGGCCGCTGGCGAGCCCCGGATCGTCGAATTCGCCCGGGTGTTCCGCGACCGGGAGCGCGGCGACCTTCATCTGCCCGAGTTCACCATGCTGGAATGGTACCGCGCCGGTGAGCCCTATGAGGCGATCATGGACGATTGTGTCGCAGTCATCACCGAGGCGGCCCGGACCATGAGTACGGGGCGGTTCTCGTTTCGCGGCCGCACCATCGATCCCTTTGCCGAGCCGGAACGGCTGACGGTGGCCGATGCATTCCAGCGCCTGGCCGGCATCGATCTGCTGGCCACCATCGTGGACGGCCGGCCGGATCGCGCGGCGCTTGCCGCTGCATCAGCGGTTTCGGTGCGCGTCAGTGATGACGACACCTGGTCGGATATCTTCAGCAAGGTGCTGGTGACCCATATTGAGCCGACCTTGGGGCAAGGGCGTATCACGGTGCTCTATGACTATCCCGTGCCCGAGGCAGCGCTGGCGCGGGTCAAACCGTCGGACCCTCGGGTGGCCGAACGGTTTGAAATTTACGCCTGCGGTGTCGAACTCGCGAACGGCTTTGCCGAACTGACCGACGCCGCAGAGCAGCGCAGCCGTTTCATTGAAGCCATGGACGAGAAGGAGCGGCGGTATGGCGAGCGCTATCCGCTCGACGAGGACTTCCTCGCAGCGGTTGCCCAGATGCCGGCGGCGAGCGGTGTCGCGCTCGGGCTCGACCGGCTGGTGATGCTGGCTGCCGGGGCCACCCGGATCGATCAGGTGGTGTGGACGCCGCCGGAGGCGCGTGTTTGATGGTGAAATCGACGGCCATGAAGGTGACGGCGACACTGCGGACGGCGGACGATCTGGTGGCGCACGGACTGGCGCCGGCTCATCTGCGCGCCGAGCTTGATGCGGTGGCTGAGCGATATGCCGTTGCCGTCACGCCGGATATCGCGGCGCTGATCGATCCGTCCGATCCGGACGATCCCATCGCGCGGCAGTACATTCCGTCCGGCGACGAACTGGTGGCGCGGCCGGGCGAGCGCCCCGATCCGATCGGCGACCAATCGCATGCACCAGTACCGGGCATCGTGCATCGCTACCCCGACCGCGTGCTGCTGAAGCTGGTCCATGTCTGCGCGGTGTATTGCCGGTTCTGTTTTCGCCGCGAAATGGTCGGGCCGGGCAAGGATACCGCGTTGTCGCAACAGGCTTATGCGGCTGCGCTCGATTATATCCGCGCGCACCCCGAAGTCTGGGAGGTGATCCTGACCGGCGGCGATCCGCTGATGCTGTCACCGCGCCGCCTGGCCGAGATCATGGGCGACCTCGCCGCCATTGCGCACGTCCGGATCATCCGGCTGCACACCCGGGTGCCGGTGGCCGATCCGGAGCGGATCGGCAATGATATCATTGATGCGTTGAAGGTTCAGGATGCGACGGTTTGGGTGGCACTTCACGCCAATCATCCGCGCGAGTTCACGAGAAGTGCAATCAATGCAATCACGCGGTTCGTGGATGCAGGCATTCCGATGGTCAGCCAGTCGGTGCTGCTGCGCGGGGTCAATGACGATGCATCAACGCTCGAGGCGCTGATGCGGACGTTCGTCGAAAACCGCATCAAGCCGTATTACCTGCACCATGGCGATCTGGCGCCGGGCACCGCGCATTTGCGGACCACCATTGCCGAGGGACAGGCGCTGATGCGAGCGCTGCGCGGCCGGGTGTCCGGATTGTGTCAGCCGGATTACGTGCTCGATATCCCCGGTGGGCACGGCAAGGCACCGATCGGGCCGGTCTATCTGTCGCAGGACCAAAGCGACCAGGCCGACTCACATTACCGTGTCGTTGACTACTGCGGCGATGTTCATACTTACGTGTCTGAATGATGCTGTGCTGGAATGAGCCAGGCCGAACCGCCCAGGGACGAGGACAACGACGGCAATCGGGCTGTTGAAAACGCCGTGATGGCCGGCTTTTTTCTGGTTCTGGTGGCTGCGGGCGTCTGGCTGCTGAGTACAATGGCCGATGTGCGCAAGGTACAGGATTGCGCAGTCCAGGGGCGCCGCAATTGCGGAACAGTTACGGGACGTTCAGAGTAGACTAATGGTGTTGGCAATGTCGGGAGGTTCAAAATGTCGCGGCTGATCACAGCAATCTTTATCCTCTCGCTGGCGAGCGGCGGTGCAGCGCTTGCGCAAAACAACATGAGCGGGTCGTCCGCCAAGTCGTCGGGCGGGATCCCTCAGGCTCCCGTCGGCCACCGCCAGCCCACCAAGGCCGACGTGAGCGCCGCCGAATCCAAGGACAACAAGGGCCTGCTCGGCGCCGATGCCGACGACAAGGCGCTCGACCGCAAGATCAAGAACATCTGCCGCGGCTGCTGAGGGCGACGCGGCGCGTCAGCTTTTGCGTGCGGCGAGCGCCATGCTGATCAGCGAGGTGCCGCCGAACACCAGATTGATGCCGACCAGAAGTCCGATCGCCCAGGTCGCCGAGCCGGGCAGGCCGGTGACGATCATCGCGGCCACGACCAGGTCGACAACGCCGGCAGCCACCAGCCAGCCCCAGCGTTCCGACAATTGTTTGCGATGGTCGAGGGCGTACATGATGGTGGCGACCCCCTCCATGACGAAATAGACCCCGACCACGATGGTCAGCGACAGCACGCCTTGCACCGGCCACAACAGCAGGATGACGCCGGCTGCGACCGCGAGGATCGCCGAGATCAGCGACCAGCCGAAACCGGGCAGGCCGCGGGCGGAGAACGTCAGGATGAACTGGATGATGCCGCTGACCAGGAACATCCAGCCGAGAAAGATCGTGATGGCGAGGCTGGCCAGCGGCGGCACGATGATCGCAGCGAGCCCCAGCACCACCAGCACGATGCCTTCGATCAGGAAGGCCTTCCAGTTATCGCGGACGGCCGCAGCCATCTTGGTTTGCAGGCGCGAGATGTCGTCGGGAACGCTCATCGGGATGTCTCCTGGCGGTCGCACATCGTGGGCGCAAGTCTAGCGCCGGCGATCTCGTCCTGACAACTCGGCCCGGCCTGTGAAAAACTGGGACTACGATGTGAAAAAAACCCCGGGATATAATCCCGGGGCTTCGTATTCCCTGCGAATGTCCGACGAATTGAATCAGATTGTCGCCGCCGGACAGGCGTTCAATTGTCCAAAATCGCCACCGCACGGGTCCAGCCCGCAGAGGCTCGCTCGATCTTGACCGGGAAGCACGACACCGTGAAACCGGTCGAGGGCAGCTGCTCGAGATTGTGCAGCTTTTCGATGTGGCAGTAGCCGATGTGGCGGCCGGCCTTGTGGCCTTCCCAGATCAGGCTGGCATCCTTGGTTTCGGCGTACTTCTTTGCGGTGTAGACGAACGGGGCATCCCAGCTCCAGCCGTCGATGCCGGTGAGCCGCACGCCGCGTTCGAGCAGGTACATGGTGGCCTCATAGCCCATGCCGCAGCCCGAGGTGACGTAGTCCTTCTGGCCGTATTTGAGGCCGGCGCTGGTGTTGACCACCACGATCTCGAGCGGCTTCAAGGTGTGGTTGATGCGCTTCAATTCGGCTTCGACGTCGGCCGCTGTGGCCACATAACCATCCGGAAAATGGCGGAAGTCGAGCTTGACGCCGGGCTGCAGGCACCACTCCAGCGGCACCTCGTCGATGGTCCATGAGCGTTCGCCGCGGTTCATGGTGGGATGGAAGTGATAGGGCGCGTCCAGATGAGTGCCGTTGTGGGTGGAGAGATTGATCTGCTCCACGGCCCAGCCCTGGCCGTCCGGCAGATCTTCCGCCTTCAGCCCGTCGAAGAACTGCAGCATGCGCGGCAATCCCTGCTGGTGATCGATGTACTGGATGGTCGGATGGCCGCCCGGCGGATCCGCCGGGACGTCGTTTTGCAGCGGAACGGAAATATCGACCAGTCGTCGCGCCATGGCGTTGTGTCTCCCGAATCAAATTGTTGATTTTGCAGGGCGAGGTCGTTCAAGCGTCTTGCCGCTCGACCTTGTTCTTGAGAATGCCGATCTTCTCGATCTCGAGTTCGATGGTGTCGCCGTGCTCGAGGAAATGCCCGATCTCGAGACCGCAGCCGTTGCCGACCGTGCCGGAGCCGATGAATTCACCGGGCATCAGGGTTTCATCCTTGGTGACATGTTCGATGATCTCCTCGAACGAGAACAGCATGCCGTCGCTGACGCCGCGTGAGCGCCTCTCGCCGTTCACCCGCACTTCCATCGCGAGCTTGGCGGGATCGCCGATCTCGTCCGCTGTCACGATCCAGGGGCCGAGCACGTTGCCGCCGTCGAAACTCTTGCCCTTGAGCGGGCCGAGGCGGCCTTCCATCTCGATGCGCTGGGCGTCGCGCGCCGAGAAGTCATTGAAGATGGTGAAGCCGAAGATGTGGTCCCTGGCCTTGCTCGCCGGGATATTGGCGCCCTTGCCCTTGGTGATCATCCCGAGTTCGAGCTCATAGTCCATCACCTGGCTGTAGCGCGGCCATTTCACCGTGGTGTTGGTGCCACGTACGCTGAAGCGGTTGGTGATGTAGAGGATCGGCTGTTTGCGGTAAATCTCGGGCAGTTCGGGCAGCGGCTCGGCATCGATCCGTGCCAGCTCGGCCGTATCGCCCCTGCTACGCGCGGCCAGCTTCCGCATGCCGCGCGGGGACTGCCGGATGTGGATTGGGAACGACATGCCGTCGCGCATCTGCCGGGGTTCGGGCAGCGGAGCCAGGATGTCGGCGCCGGCCACCGCAATCGAGAGATCCTGATCCCGGCCGTATTTTTCGAAGGCGGCGCGGGCATCGTCCAGCCCGGTCGGACCCGAATCAATCAGCGATAGCATTGATTCAAAAGCCGGATTCCGCTTGCCGCCGCGTTCGGACGCAGCAGCAAGGTCGAAAATCTCGGTGTCTTTGCCGTGAACCAGGCCAACCCGCTGGCTGCCCTTGGCGCTGTATGTCGCAAGCTTCATGTGACGTCTCCTCTTGTTCTTTCAAAAAATATATGATCAAAAATAATATCGATAAACAAGAGGCGATGTTGAAAATCGCATTTCGGGAGGGACGTATGAGAAAATGGTGGATCGGACTGGCCGCGGTTGCGGGCGTGGCGTTCGCGGGGAGCGCCCACGCACAGAAAATTCTGATCGGTTGCACGGCGACGTCCGACTGTGCGTCGGCGATGGTCGCCGCCGATGAGGGGATTTTCAAAAAACACGGCCTCGATGCCGAGATGCTGCTGATCGGCATCAACTCGAACATCCCGGCCGCGGTGCTGTCGAACTCCATTCAGATCGGCGGCCCGACCTCGACGGTGTTTCTGCAGTCGGTCGATGGCGGTCTCGATCTGGTCGCGATCGCCGGTGCCTCGGTCATGAACAAGGTGTCGAACGATGGCATCGCGGCGTTTGTACGTAATGGTGTGGACATCAGGGAGCCGAAGGACTTCGTCGGCAAGAAGGTGGGTGCGCCGGGGCTTGGCGCCTTTCTGCATGTGCTGTTTCGCAAATGGCTGATGGAAAAGGGCGTCGATCCCAAGAGCGTCAACTTCGTCGAAGTGACGTTCCCCACCATGAACGACACGCTGAAGTCCGGCACCGTCGACGCTGTGCTGACGGCTGAACCGTTTATCGCGCGCATGACCGCGGCGGGCACCGGTTATGTCGGCGCGCGTTATGGCGCCGAGCTGGCGCGGACCGAGCCGATCATCTTCTATGCAACGTCGCGTGAGTGGGCGGAGCAGAATCCGGAGCTCGTGAAGAAATTCCGCGCGGCCATCGCTGAAGCCGCACCGCTGGTCAATTCGGATCGCGACAAGGCGGGCGCTGCCATTTCCAAGTTCACCAAGCAGCCGCTCGAACTGGTCAAGATGGTGCCGCCCAACTATTCCGAGCCCGTGCTCAAGTCCGAGCAACTGGCATGGTGGATCGACGTGATGGGGCAGCAAAAGATGCTGCAATCGAAGCTCGATCTGGGCAAACTGATCTTGAAGTAACACCAACAGGTTGTCTGATGGCCGCTCCGCGCACCGCCGTTGTCGAAGGTCCGGTTTCGGATACGCTCAGCGAGCGGGCTGCGGGGCTGCTCCAGCGCGATATCCTTGCCGGCAAGCTGGCGCCCGGGGCGCGGCTCGGGATCGTTGAACTCGCGCAACGCTACGAGATCGGCGCCACGCCGCTGCGGGAAGGGCTGTCGCGGCTCGTCTCGCGCGGGCTGATCGTGGCGATCGGGCAACGCGGCTTTCGTGTCGCCGATATCAGCCGGGACGATCTTGCCGATATCACCAAGATCCGCTCCGTGATCGAAGTCGAGGCGCTGCGGTTGTCGATGCAGCAGGGCGGGGACGCGTGGGAGGCGGGCATTATCGCCGCGCTGCATCAGCTCCGCCGTTACATCGAGCGTAGCGGCAAGCATTTCAGTGAGGGCGCCGAAGACTTCGATGCCCTGCACAAGAACTTCCACACCTCGATCCTGCAGGCCTGCGGTTCGCCCCGTTTGCTTGCGGCGCACTCCGATCTCTACGACCAGGCCTATCGTTATCGCCGGGTGATGATGCGCGGTTTCGATGACGGCAGGCAGTTCTTCGATATCCACCAGATGCTGGCGGATCGTGTGATGGCGCGTGATATCACCCCGGCCTGCACCATGCTGGTGAGCCATCTCGAATCCACACTCAGTTTCGTTTACCCGCCCGAAGGAGGCAGCTCATCTTGACGGCGCAGATCTTGAAGGCAAAGGACATGAGAGCGGACAACGACATCGGCGTGTTGGGGGCCACAGGCCGGCCGCTGGTCGCGTTCTCCAATGTGACCATCAATCTCGGCGGCAAATCGATCATCGAGAATCTCAGCTTCGCTGTGAACCCCGGCGAGTTCGTCTGCATCATCGGCGCCTCCGGCTGCGGCAAGACCACGGCGCTGCGGCTTGCCGCCGGCCTCTATCAACCGACAGTGGGGTCCGTTCGGTTTTCCGGCGAACCGATGACGGGGCCGCGCCGCGACATCGCGGTGGTGTTCCAGGATTATGGCAAGGCGCTGCTGCCATGGCGTACCGCCGCAGGCAACGTGTCGCTGGCGCTGGAGGCGGCCGGTACGCCGACTGCGCAGCGTCAGGCCCGCATCGGCGCGTTGCTGGCCAAGGTTGGTCTGCCGACCCATGGCGACAAGTATCCCGCAGAGATGTCCGGCGGCATGCAGCAGCGGCTGCAGATCGCGCGCTGCCTGGCGCAGGATCCAGTGGCGCTCTTGATGGACGAGCCGTTCGGCGCCCTCGACGCCATGACGCGCCAGGGGCTGCAGGACGAGGTCTTGTCGCTGGTGGCATCGAGCGGCGCGACCGTGATCTTCGTCACCCATGACCTGGAGGAAGCGATCTATCTCGGCGATCGTGTCATCGGGCTGTTGCCGCATCCCGGCCGTATCGGCATCGACGTCAAGGTGGACCTGCCGCGGCCGCGCGATCAACTCGCCACCCGGGAAGATCCGGAATTCCTGCGGCTGCGCAGACATCTGTTCGATTTTATCAAGGCGTCGGAAGCGTGAGGCAGCTAAAGCATGATGAGTTTTGGTTGAAGCGATGCGACCACGTGCTCGGTTCACCTCTCCCCGTCGGGGAGAGGTCGGATTGCGAAGCAA
>JBGMOD010000111.1:0-9013 GCA_041424235.1 Hyphomicrobiales bacterium | reverse complement strand
TCTGCGCGATTTGCTGCAGCTTTGACGGCGCGCTTCCCCGACGCAGCCTCGCGCCGCGTCGCCGCACTTAATGCGAGGACGGCTCAAATCGCACCTGCAGCTTGCCGGCGCGTGCGCCCTGGTACAGTCCGACCACGGCGGCGGGAAGATTCTCAAAGCCATCGACGACATTGTTGATCGGCTTCAGCGCGCCGCTGCGCAGATGCCGCGAGAGGTCGTCTTCGGCTTTCAGCCGCTCGTGATAGAAGGCGTCGACGATCCAGGCCTGGGACTTGATGTTGCGTTGTTTCAGCACGGCTTCGATGGCCTCCGAAATGCCGAAGGCCCGGCGCAGTGACGGACGCTGCTGCGGCGCATCCAGCCGATCGGCATAGTAACCCGCCGCACCACCATAGGAGAGGAGCCGGCCGTTCTGATTCATCTGGGCCGTCACGATCTCGGTCAGGATGCCGCCGACTCCGTCGGAGAAAACGTCGATACCGTCGGGGAAGACGGCCTTGAGCTGCGCGGCGAAGTCCGGCGCGCGATAATCGATGCATCGGTCGATCCCAAGCGTGTCCACCGCCCAGTTGCAGCGATCGGCGCCGCCGGCAAATCCGACCACATAAGAGCCGGCGATCTTCGCCAGTTGGGCCGCGATGGAACCGACGGATCCGGTTGCGCCGGCGATCGCGACACTATCCCGCGGCATCAGCGGGCCGCATTCGCGCAGGCCGAAATAGGCGGTCATTCCCGAGGTGCCGAACATCTCCATCAGCACCTCCGGCGGCCACATCTTCACCATCGCCGGCCGGAAGACGTAGGTCCATTGCGAGTTGGTGCCGTTCAGCGCCTTCACCAGTTCGCTCGGTGTCGCGTATCCGACCGATGCATCACTGCTGCTGATGACCTGGTGGTCCTGCCAGCCGGCCTGGCAGGCAATGACGTCGCCTTCCTTGAAGGTCTGGTCCCGCGATGCAACCACGTCGGCGCAGGCATAATTGCTGCGGTCGGTGTCACCAAGCCTGGTCATCCCGTTGGCCATGCGGGTGCGGGTGGCGGAATGAATGTTGATCAGCTTCACCCGCACCAGGGCCTGGCCTGACGTGAGTTCGGGAATCGGATGTTCCCGCAGCGCGAACTGCTCCGGTCCGAGCACGTCTTCATGCATCGGCTTTGCGAACACCCATTGGCGATAGCTCTTTGGCATGTCGAAACTCCAATCGGAACGTGAAAATCAGGCCGTCACCGTCAGTCGGCGCGCAAACAGGGCGAACAATCTCTCCCAATGGCGTTCGGCGGCGGCCTTGTCATAGGCTGCCCGCTGGGGGAATGCGAAACCATGCTCGACGCCGGCATAAAGTTCGACCTCGGCGTTGACGGGGCCCTCGCGCAGCGGCGCCACCGTCTCGACCGGTGCGTAGTGATCGATTTCGGCGCAACCGATATAGAATTCGGCCTTTGTCCGCCGCACCGCAAGGTGTGGACTGTCGGGCTGCTCGGTGATCAGGCCCGTGCCGTACAGCGAGGCCGCCGCCGCGACGCGATCGGGATGCCGCACCGCGGCGCTCAGTGCGTAGCGTCCACTCATGCAATAGCCGACGCATCCCATCGGCCCCTGGGATGCCGCTTTGTCGGTTGACGCAAACGCGATCAGGGCGTCGGTGTCGTCCATCACCATCGCGATGGTGAGGCTGCCCATCAGCGCCATGATCTTCTCGCGCACCGCGGCGGCGGCCTCGCCGACAAACGGGCCGAGTTCCAGGACATTCGAGCGATAGTAGAGATTGGGCAGCATGACATAATAGCCCACGCTGGCCAGCCGGCGCGCCATGTCCCGCAGCTCCTCGCGAATGCCGGGCGCATCCATGAAGAAGATGACGATGGGGTGAGGCCCGTGGCGCTCGGGGTGGCACAGGAACGTGCTCATCGCGCCGTCCCGGGTCGGGATATCGATCTGGTTTTCGATCATCGCAAAAGGTCCATCTGCCTAGCGGCCGCGCGTTGTCGGCGCTGGATGCCTAGTTAGAGCGGCCGGACGGTCAGCGCTATGGACGATAGGTCTTCATAGATCCATAATGTGTATCCAATCGTCCGAAAGCGATCGCAGAGGTATTCCGTGGACCCGTTGTCCGAACTGCTCACCATGCTGACGGTGGAGCGCGTGGCCACGCTTCGCTTTGAGAGCCGCGGGCCCTAAGCGCTGCGATTCGGCGGCTACGAGCACATCAAATTCGGCGCCGTGCTGTTCGGCGCGGTTCGGCTGTGGGTGGAGGGAGAGGCCGTACCGCTCAACCTCGAGGCCGGCGACTGCTATCTGCTGACCGACGGCCGCCCCTACCGCACCGCCAATGCCGACGATGTGGCCGAGATCGATGGCAACAGCTTTTTCGCCAGCGCGCAGCAGCCCGACGGCGTGATCCGTCTGGGCGAAAGTCCGCCCGACAAGGTCGTGCTCGGCGGTCGCTTCGTGTTCGACGAAGAGGGCGCGGCGTGGCTGCGGGAGGCGCTGCCGCCCATCATCCACATCGCGGCATCGTCTCCGGCGGCCGCGCCGCTGCGCGCGACCCTTGCGCTGCTCGGCCTCGAAGCCGGAGGCGGGGCGCCCGGCGAGGCGGTGGTGGTCGATCGCCTGGCCGACATCCTTCTGGTGCAGGCGTTGCGTGCCCACCTGGCTGCGGCTGGGCCGGAGGATGCGAGCTGGCTCGCCGGCCTCGCCGATCCGCGTATCGGCAAGGCGCTGCGATGCTTCCACGATGATGTCGCCGCCGACTGGACGGTTGCTCAGCTCGCCGCGGCGGCAGGGATGTCGCGGTCATCGTTCGCGGAGCGGTTTCGAGCCCGCGTCGGCATGGCCCCGCTCGACTACCTGACGCGCTGGCGCATGGTCCGGGTGCGCCGATCGCTGATCGATACCGAGCTGCCGTTCGCCACCATCGCGGCCCGCAACGGCTATCGCTCCCGGACGTCCTGCAGCCAGTCCTTCAAGCGCATGTTCGGCTACTCGCCTTATGATGTGCGAGCGGCCGGTGCCGGACGGGCGTTGAAAGCGGCCGGCGTTCCGGCAGCTGGATCAGCATCGGAATAGTCGATCGAACAGCGTCCGTGCGAAGCGATGACGGGAAAGGCGCCGGGGTGCGGTGATCAGCGAAGAACCTGTTGTTTCAGCACGTCCCAGAACAGATCCTCGCCATTGGCGACATTCGCGGTCCAATGTTCGTGAGCGTCGTCATTGGCGTCGTCGGTAATGAACTTGAAGGCGCGCCACGGCACGTCGTAGCGCTTGCAGACATGCGCAATGGCGAACAGCTCCATGTCGACGACGTCGACCTTGTTCTCGATCAGCCACGGATCTGGCGCGGTGACGAAGCTGTCGCCGGTGCCGCAGATCGCGGTGCCGTGGCCGGAGGCGAGCACAGTCTGATCGTCGCACAGCGGCGTCACGCCGCGCGGCGCCAGCGGCATCGCCATCATGTCGCGCTGGATCACGTGGGAGATTTCCAGCAAACCGTGCAGGCCCTCGGTGATCTTGCCGCAGGTGCCGTAGTTGACGACCAGTGCGGGTTTTGCCGCGAGGATCGCAGCGGTGGTCGTGATCGCGGTGTTGATCTTGCCGACGCCGCCATAGACCACCTCGACGCCATCGGGCGCGCGATCGGCATTCAGTTCGCTCTTGAGCGCGGTCAGGACGAGGATTTTTGTCATACGAAATAACGATCCAGCACGTTGCGATAGATCTGGGTGAGGCGTTCGAGATCGGCGACCGGGGTGCGCTCGTCGATCTGGTGCATGGTCTGGCCGACCAGGCCGAATTCCAGCACTGGGCAGTAGTGCGCGATAAACCGTGCGTCGGAGGTGCCGCCACCGGTGTTGAGATCCGGCTTGCGGCCGGTGACCTGTTCGATCGCCATCACCACCATGTCGGTGAACGGACCGGGCTTGGTGATGAACACGCTGGCGTTCGACGGCTCCCAGACGATATGGGCCTTGATGCGGTTGCCGCAGGCTTTTGCCATCCGCGCCTCGACCAAAGCCTTTAACGATTCTTCAGTGTGGCAGTCATTGTAGCGGATGTTGAAGCGGGCCTTGGCCTGGGCCGGGATCACATTCCAGGCCGGATTGCCGACATCGATGGTGACGAATTCCAGGTTGGAAGCCTGGAAGTGCGCACTGCCATGGTCCAGCGGTTCCGACGACAGCGCGGCGACCAGGGCCGCGATATCCGGCACCGGGTTGGCGGCGCGGTGCGGATAGGCGACATGACCCTGTACGCCCTCGACAGTGAGCGTGCCGGACAGCGAGCCGCGGCGCCCGAGTTTGATGCAATCGCCGAGTTCCTCCACATTGCTGGGCTCGCCCAGCACGCAGTGATCGAATTTCTCGCCACGCGCTGCCGCCCATTGCAGCAGCTTGGGGGTGCCGTTGATAGCCGGGCCTTCCTCGTCACCGGTGATCAAAAAGGAGATCGATCCTTTCGGCTTGCCGCCATTGTCGGCGAGATAGGCGAGGGTTGCGGCGACAGCGCAGGCGATCGCGCCCTTCATGTCCACGGCGCCCCGACCATACAGCACGCCATCCTTGACGTCGCCGGCGAAGGCGTCGTGCGACCACGCCAGCGGATCGCCAGCCGGCACGACATCGGTATGCCCTGCGAAGGTGAGGTGCGGTCCTTCCGTGCCGATGCGCGCATAGAGGTTGTCGGTGTCCGGCCAGCCTGGTTCGCTGAAGGTCAGCCGGTTGATCTCGAAGCCGGCGGCGCCAAGATGCCGTTCGAGCACGCCAAGCGCGCCGGCATCAGCGGGCGTCACCGACGGGCAGCGCAGGAGGTCGCGGGCAATGGACAGAGAGTCTGACGTCATGATGATCTGGAACCTGTCGAGGAGGAAGAAAGCGGATCGTCGCCGTAACGATTGGGGCCGGCTGTCCCGCGCAGGCAGCCGAGCTCGATGACGCCCCAGGCGAACAGGAGCGCGGCGACGATCAGCAACGCGAAGCCGGACGACGCGCTGACGAGGCCGGTGCTGGCGCCATACAGCAGCCCAGGCAGCGCCAGGAACGGAATGCCCCACCAGCCGGTCTTGTTGCGGTCGTGCAGCCGCTTGGCGGCGACCGCGGTGATGGAGAAATACATGGTGAGGAACACCAGCCCGCCGCCAACATAGAGGATGATCGCCGCGGCATCGGAGGTGCTGGTGATCAACAGCAGCGCGGCGATGAAGCCGACCAGCGCGGTCACCGCATAGACCAGCACCGCGAGCCAGTAGCGCGAACGCGGCAGCCGTCCATTGGTGTGGAATAAAAACCACTGCCAGTCCACGACATCGTCTCCTTGGGTTGAACGTTGAGCAACTTGCGCAATCAGGACGGCGTTTTAGCGCGTCATGGCAGGGCTTGTCGCCCCCTTGTGTTATCATGATGGCACATCGCGATGTGATCTTGCATTTTTAGCGATGTTTTCTGCGGCGCTTTCCCGGTCCAGCTTGCGATGCCGCCGGTGTCTGTGTGACATTCCGAGGACGAAAAACACGCCGTCAAAACGGCGGAGCCCCGCACACCTGGGGCCGCAGAAAAAAGGGAAATGTGCCAATGAAGATTGCGCTGATCTCGACTCTCGCCGGCTTGATCGCTTTGTCGCCCCTTGTCGCGGAGGCCCATGGTCCCTCCCGCAAGAAAGTCACCGAGACCATCGAGATCAATCAGCCCCCCGACAAAGTCTGGGCTGCGGTCGGCAATTTCGACGACATGAGCTGGTTGCCGATCGTCACCAGCACAGCCGCCAAGGGCGGCAATACGGTGGTTGATCCGGATGACGATGCCAAGAATCCGACGCGGCGCCTGACGCTGAAGGGCGGAGCGACGGTCGACGAGGTGCTGTACAAGTACCAGCCCGACAAGATGAGCTATTCCTATCGCATCAGCGCCGTCGACGTAAAAGTGTTGCCGGTGACGAACTATTCCTCGACCCTCACGGTGCTGCCCGCCGACGGCGGCAAATCCACGGTGGAATGGCGCGGCGCCTTCTATCGTGGTTATCCCAACAACGATCCTCCGCCCGAGCTCAACGACGAGGCTGCCGTCAAGGCCGTGACGGAGCTCTATCGCCTCGGGCTGACGTCGCTGAAGACGAAGCTCGAGGCCGTGAGCCAGTGAGATCTGCATGGACCGATGGCCGCGGCGGCAGGCTTGCCGTCGCGGCCATCCTGTTGCTGCAGGCGCTCCCGCTCCTGATCTTTTTCGCTGATCCCGCTCTTGCCGGCGAGGCGTTTGTCACCGATCAGCCGGGTGAGCAGGTGGTGGTGGTCGACACCAGCAGCATGGCGAAGCTCGCCACCATTCCGGTCGATGGTGAGCCTGCGGGCATCGCCGTCTCCGTCGACGGCACGCGCGCCTATGTCACGAGCCCCGAAGGCAAGATGCTGACGGTGATCGACGCAAGCGCGCACAAGGTGCTGCGCCGGATCAAACTCGACGGCGGTCCGCTCGGGGTCGCTGTGCATCCATCGGGGCATCCGGTCTATGTCGCCGACTGGTATTCGAAACGCTTGCTTGCGGTCGATCCCGACGGCGAGGCGCCGCTGAGAATTGCTGATGTCGGCACGTCGCCGTCAGGTGTCACCGTGACACCGGACGGCGCCTTCTTGCTCACCGCCGATCGCGACGACGATGTCGTTTCGATGGTCGATACGGCGACGCTGACCCGCGTTGCCGTCATTCCAGTGGGCACACGCCCGTTCGGCGTGACCATCGATGCCGGCGGCCGCTTGGCGTATACGGCCAATGTCGGCTCCAACAACGTCTCGATCATCGATCTCGCCGCGCGAAAAGTTGTTGGTACCGTCAAGGTCGGCCTGCGCCCTTATGCGGTGGCGCTGGCGCGGGGCAAGGCCTTCGTCACCAACCAGTACGGCAGCTCGGTCTCGGTGTTCGACACAACGACGCGGCAGGTGCTCAAGACCATTGATGTCGGCGACTATCCCGAAGGCATTGCGCCCAGCGCCGACGGGAGCCACGTCTTCGTCGCCTGCTGGTTCGCCGGCACGCTGGAGATGATCGATACCGAGACGCTTGCCGTGGCGAAGACCGTCAAGGTCGGCGACGGCCCCCGCGCGTTCGGGCAGTTCATGAGGTAGGGCGCGAGACGCGTGTACTCTCTTTTGTCGTTGCCGGGCTTGTCCTCAGCGACTTCGGCAAAGCCGAAGTCGCGGACACAACCCCGCTTAGGGGCGCACTGCCTCCCTAAGCGGGATCACCGGGACAAGCCCGGTGATGACGATGGTGGGTGGCGCGATGTGCGCATAGAGCCCGCGATTAATCCCGCAGCAGCTCGTTGATGCTGGTCTTCGCCCGCGTCCGCTCGTCCACGCGCTTGACGATCACGGCGCAGCTCAGCGACGGGCCCGGCGCGCCGTTCTTCAGGGGCTTGCCCGGCAGCGAACCCGGCACCACCACGGCATACTCCGGTACTTCGCCGATGAAGGTTTCGCCGGTCTCGCGGTCGACGATCTTGGTCGAGGCGCCGAGGAACACGCCCATCGACAGCACCGCGCCCTTGCGCACGATGACACCTTCGGCCACTTCGGAGCGCGCGCCGATGAAGCAGTCGTCCTCGATGATCACCGGGCCGGCCTGCAGCGGCTCCAGCACGCCGCCGATGCCGACGCCGCCGGAGATGTGCACGTTCTTGCCGATCTGGGCGCAGGAGCCGACCGTCGACCAGGTGTCGACCATGGTCGATTCATCGACATAGGCGCCGAGGTTGACGAACGAGGGCATCAGCACGACGTTCTTGGCGATGAAGGCCGAGCGGCGCACGATCGCGCCGGGCACCGCACGGAAGCCGGCGGCGCGGAAACGGTTCTCGCCCCAGCCTTCGAACTTGGAGGGCACCTTGTCCCACCAGTTGGCGCCACCGGGGGCGCCGGCGATCGGGCTCATGTCGTTGAGGCGGAACGACAGCAGCACGGCCTTCTTGAGCCACTGGTTGACCTGCCATTTGCCGTCGGCCTGGCGCTGCGCCACCCGTGCTTCGCCCTTGTCCAGCAGGTCGAGCGCATGGTCCACCGCCTCGCGCACCTCGCCCTTGGTCGCGGCATTGACGGTGTCGCGCGCGTCGAAGGCTGAATTGAGAGTGGTTTCGAGGGCGGTCAGGGACATGTCGGATTCCTCAGGACAAAACGAAGCAGGGTGTAATTTCCGGGGCTTTTGTCGGGATTCGGGCGGGCGGAGTCAAGCCAGACGGGACTGTCGATCCTGCACGAGGCCCTGCAAAAAGCCGGTCAGATCGTCGGTGACATGGTCGACATGGGCGGCATCCCGGCCCTCCAGCTCCCAGGTCTCGCGCACCACGTCCTTGCTGCCGTCGGGCACCACCAGCACCGTGGTCATGCCGAGCCGGTGGGGCACTTCGAGATTACGCGCCAGGTCCTCGAACATGGCGGCTTTTGCCGGGTCGACGCCATGAAGATCGAGAAAACGCCGATAAGTCCGCTCGGCCGGCTTCGGCTCGAGCTCGGCTGCGATGATGTCGAACACCGCCTCGAACTGGCCGGCGATGCCGAGCCGCGCCAGGACGTTGCCGGCGTGGTCGCGCGAACCGTTGGTCAGGATCAGCTTGCGGCCGGGCAATTGTTCGATCGCCGCACCCATCGCCGGGTTGGGCTGCAGCGGCGAGTGGTCGATGGCGTGGACATAGGCGAGATAGTCGTCGGCGCTGGTCCCGTGCTCTGTCATCATGCCGCGCATGGTGGTGCCGTAGCGGAGATAATAGTCCTTCTGGATTCGGAACGCCTCCTCCGGCGACACCTTGAGATAGGCGGCGACGAAATCCCGGATGCGCGCGTCGACCTGCTGCCACAGATTGACGTGGTGCGGATAGAGCGTGTTGTCGAGGTCGAACACCCAGGTATCGACGTGGGTGAAGGTGCGTTTGGCCGTCTTTTGCTTTTCCATGTGCTGCGTTTGCCTCACGGCATTCCAAACCGCAAGGTCTTGCCGGCGCTGGAATCGATAACGGCAAAGCCGGTGGCGGCGAGGC
>JBGMOD010000110.1:0-1502 GCA_041424235.1 Hyphomicrobiales bacterium | reverse complement strand
CTGCGGCTGGCGGTCGAAAAGGCCAAGGCCGTCAACCTGCCGATCGACACCGTCAAGCGCAACATCGACAAGGCCACCGGCAATCTCGAAGGCGTCAATTACGAAGAGATTCGTTACGAAGGGTACGGCATCGGCGGCGCGGCGATCATCGTTGACACCATGACCGACAACCGCGTGCGCACCGTGGCCGAAGTGCGCCACGCTTTCTCCAAGCATGGCGGCAACATGGGCACCGAAGGTTCGGTGGCGTTCCAGTTCAAGCACTGCGGCCAGATCGTCTTTGCGCCCGGCACCAATGAAGACAAGGTGATGGAAGTGGCGCTCGAAGCGGGTGCCGAAGACGTGATCACCGACGACGACGGCGCCATCGAAGTGCTCACGCCCGTCGCCGACTTCGAGGCCGTCAAGAACGCGCTCGAAGCCGCGGGCCTGAAGCCCGAGGTGGCCGAAGTCACCATGCGTGCCGAAAACCCGATCGAAGTGACGGGCGAGGACGCGGCCAAGATGCAGAAGTTGCTCGACGTGCTCGAGGACCTGGACGACGTGCAGGACGTTTATCACAACGCCTCGCTGTCCGACTGACCGAATGAATGATTGATTTACAGCGAATGAAGAAGGCCCGCGAATGAAGGTACTGGTAATTGGGGGAGGGGGCCGTGAACACGCATTGGCGTGGCGGCTGGCGCAGGCCAACCGGGTCAGCCGCGTGTACGTGGCGCCGGGCAACGGCGGCACCGTGAGCGACGAACGCTACGACTGCATCGACATCACCGAGCCCGTCGCGCTGCGCGAATGGGCGATGGCGGAAAAGATCGCGCTGACCGTGGTCGGCCCCGAGGCACCGCTGGCGGCGGGCGTGGTGGACGAGTTCCGCGCGCACGGCCTGCGCATCTTCGGGCCCACGCAAGCGGCCGCGCAGCTCGAAAGCTCCAAGGCCTTCTCGAAGGCCTTCATGAAGCGCCACAAGATCCCGACCGCCGAGTACGAGGCGTTCACCGATGCCGCCGCGGCGCACGCGTACATCGACGCCAAGGGCGCGCCGATCGTCGTCAAGGCCGACGGCCTGGCTGCCGGCAAGGGCGTGGTCGTTGCCATGACCGCGCAAGAGGCTCACGAGGCCGTCGACTTCATGCTGGTCGACAACAAGTTCGGCGTGTCGCACAACGAAGGCGGCGCGCGCGTCGTCATCGAAGAGTTCCTGCAGGGCGAGGAAGCCAGCTTCATCGTGCTGTGCGACGGCAAGAACGTCACTGCGCTGGCCACCAGCCAGGACCACAAGCGCCTGCTCGACAACGACGAAGGCCCCAACACCGGCGGCATGGGCGCGTATTCGCCCGCGCCGGTGGTCACGGCCGAGGTGCATGCGCGCGCCATGCGCGAAATCATCCTGCCGACCATCCGCGGCATGGAGAAAGACGGTATTCCGTACACCGGCTTCCTGTATGCCGGCCTGATGATCGACGCGTCCGGCCATCCCAAGACGCTGGAGTTCAACTGCCGCA
>JBGMOD010000109.1:0-9281 GCA_041424235.1 Hyphomicrobiales bacterium | reverse complement strand
TTTTCGGAGGCGCTGTTTTCGTTCTGGGCCAGCTCGTTCAAGGAAGTGCTGGTGTTTGCCCTGATCATTCCCGTGCTGATGTGGCGCTCGCTGACCTCGGCGCCGGGCGGGGGGCACAATTGATGGCGCGCGACTTCCGGCAGTATCGCCGTTTCATCGAGATCGGCGCGGCACTGGTGCTGCTCGCGCTACCGTTCAGCGGACTGGTGTCCGATTTCTGGGTGGCGCTGCTGAACGACATCGGCATCGCCAGCCTGGTGGCGCTCGGTCTTGTCATCCTCACCGGCGTCGGCGGCATGACATCGTTCGGGCAAGCCGCGTTCGTCGGCTTCGGCGCCTATACCACCGCGGTGCTGACGGTTCATGTGGGGCTTTCGCCCTGGGTGACCCTGCCGATCGCGATCGCCGTCACCATGGGCTGTGCGCTGCTGATCGGGGCCGTCACCGTGCGGCTGTCGGGACATTACCTGCCGCTCGGCACCATCGCGTGGGGAATTTCGTTCTTCTACCTGTTCGGCAATATCGAGTGGCTCGGCGGCCACGACGGGTTGTCGGGCATTCCGCCGTTGCGGATCGGGGGCCACGCTCTGATCGGCGCGAAAGAGTATTTCATCGTGGTCTTCGTGGCGCTGCTGCTCGCCATTGTGGCGACACGCAATCTGCTGCGCGGCCGGATGGGCCGGGCCGTGCGCGCGCTGCGCGACGATTCCCTGGCGGGCGAGGCGTTCGGCATTCATCCGGCCGCGGTGAAGCTCGGTGTGTTCGTCTACGCGGCAATGCTCGCGGGGCTGGCCGGCTGGCTCTATGCCCATTTCCAACGCTCGGTGTCGCCAGGACCTTTCGGCATCACCGCGGGTACCGAATACCTGCTGATGGCGGTGCTCGGCGGAGCCGGCCGGATCTATGGTGCGGTGCTCGGCGCGGCGCTGGTGATCCTGCTGCGCGACCAACTGCAGTCGTGGCTGCCGCTGATCGTCGGCAGCACCGGCAACTTCGAGACCATCATCTTCGGCGCGGTGCTGGTGCTGCTGCTGCGCACCGCAAGCGAAGGTCTGTGGACCAGGATGGTCGGTGCGCAGACGCCGCCCGATTTCGGCCGTCCGTCCGGCGTCGTCACCGCCTCGCGCCGGGAGCGTCCGGAGCGCGATACGCCGCTGCTCGAGGTCCGCGACCTGCGCAAGGCCTTTGGCGGTCTGGTGGCCGTCAACGATGTGTCGTTCGCGGTGCCGGCCGGGCGCATCGTCGGGCTGATCGGCCCGAACGGCGCCGGCAAGAGCACCACCTTCAACCTGATCACGGGCGTGCTGGGGCGCAGCGGCGGCGAGGTGCTGTTCAGGGGCAAGGCCGTCGGAGCGCACACGCCGCAGCAGATGGCGCGGCTCGGGATCGGCCGCTCGTTCCAGCATGCGGCGGTGGCGCCCGACATGAGCGTGATCGAGAACGTCATGCTCGGGGCTCACCTTCGCGGCCGCGCCTCGATGCTCGGGGCCATTGTCGGTCTCGATCGCAAGGAAGAGATCGTGCTGTTCGAAACTGCATCGCGGCAGCTCGATCGCGTTGGTCTCGGCGCGATCGCGCGTGCCCCGGTCGGCACGCTGTCGCTGGGGCAATTGCGGTTGCTGGAAATCGCCCGTGCGCTGGCACTGGATCCGCTGGTGCTGCTGCTGGATGAGCCCGCCGCAGGTCTTCGCGTCGGCGAGAAGAAGGCGCTCGCGCGCTTGCTGCGCGAACTGCGGCAGGAGGGCATCAGTGTGCTCCTGGTCGAGCACGACATGGATTTTGTCATGAGCCTTGCCGATCACCTGGTGGTGCTCGATTTCGGCACCCGCATCGCGGAGGGCGACGCGCCCTCGGTGCGTGACAATCCCCGTGTGGTTGAGGCTTATCTCGGGGGCGTCGAATGACGCCGCTGCTGACGGTCGACGATCTGCGGGTGTCCTACGGTGCGCTGGAGGTCGTGCACGGGGTCTCGCTCACTGTGGCGAAGGGGGGCCTCGTCACCGTCATCGGCGCCAACGGCGCCGGCAAGACCACGCTGCTCAATGCGCTGATCGGCCTGATTCCCGGCCGGGGCGCGGTCAACTTCGACGGCGCAGCTCTGTCGATGCAGCCGCTGGAGCAGCGGGTCAAGCATGGCATCGGCCTCGTGCCCGAACGGCGCGAACTGTTCGCCGACATGACTGTCGAGGACAACCTGCAACTCGGCGGCTTCCGCCGCTCGCGCACCGAGCGTGCCGAGACCTTGGCCTCGGTGCTGGAGCGATTTCCGCGGCTGCGCGAGCGGCATCGGCAACTTGCAGGCACGCTCTCCGGCGGCGAGCGACAGATGCTGGCGATGGGCCGCGCGCTGATGGCCCGGCCGAAGCTTCTGATGCTGGACGAGCCGAGCCTCGGGCTGGCGCCGAAAATCATTCGCGACGTGTTCGAGATTCTGATCGGCTTGCGCGAGGCTGGTGTCTCGATCCTGCTGATCGAACAGAACGCACGCTCCGCGCTGAAGATCGCGGACTACGCCTATGTGATGGAACTGGGGCGCGTCACCGCCGAGGGCACGCCGGAACAGATCTCGCAGGATGCCCGGCTGGTGGAGAGTTATCTCGGGTTCGGCAAAAACGCTTACTGAATCAGGAATGCCGACGGAATAAAAACAGGGGAGGAGATCGATGCGTCAATTTTCAAGAACATGTCTGCTGGCGGTGGTGCTGCTGCTTGGTGCGGGCCACGCCCAGGCTGAGATCAAGGTCGGCGTCACCGTGAGCGCGTCCGGTCCGGGCGCAGCGCTCGGGCAGCCGCAGATGAAGGCCGTGGCCGCGTTGCCGAAGGAGATCGGCGGCGAGAAGGTGACATACATCGCGCTCGACGACGAGTCCGATCCGACCAAGGCGGCGCAGAACGCCCGCAAGCTGGTGCTGGACGAGAAAGTCGACGTGCTGCTGGGCTCGTCGCTGACGCCGGTGTCGCTGCCGCTGCTCGACATCGCCGCGGAGTCCAGGACGCCGCTGCTGACCATGGCCGCGTCCAACATCCTGGTGCAGCCGGTCGACGACAAACGCAAGTGGGTGTTCAAGGTGGTGCCGAACGATGACATCATGGCCACCGCGATGCTCAATTACATCGCCAAGAGCGGCGCCAGGAGCATTGCCTTCATCGGCGTGTCCGACGCCTATGGGGAGGGCTATTACAAGGTGCTGGCGGAGCTCGCGCCGAAGCTCGGTCTCAGCATGACCGGAAAGGAAGTCTACGCCCGCAGCGATGCCAGCGTCACCGGCCAGGTGCTGAAGACGCTGGCGGCGAAGCCCGATGCGGTGTTCATTGCTTCTGCCGGAACGCCCGCGGTGCTGCCGCAAAAGGCACTGCGCGAGCGCGGCTACAAGGGGCCGATCTACCAGACCCACGGTGTCGCCACCGACGACTTCATCAAGCTCGGCGGCAAGGATGTCGAAGGTGCGATCTTCGCCGGGGAAGCCTATACGGTGGCGGATGATCTGGACGCCAGCGATCCATTCCGCAAGGTCACGGCGGCCTATATCGAGGCCTATCGCGCCAGCCAGAACCAGCCGCCGGTGATCTTCGGCGCGCATGTGTTCGATTCCATGCAACTGGTGGCCAAGGCGCTACCGGCGGCATTGAAGGCGGGCAAACCCGGCACCGCTGAATTCCGTGCGGCGCTGCGTGACGGCATCGAGCAGACCAGGGATGTCTATCTCAACAACGGCCTGGCCAACATGAGCCCGACCGACCACAACGGCTATGACCAGCGCTCGGCGTTCATCATCAAGGTCGAGGGCGGCAAGTTCAGGCTGGTGAAATAAGGCTGGTCTGCTGCGTCGGCAGCATTGTCATGTTGCCGACGCGGTCAAACTCACGGGCGTGCGCGCTGTCTCTGTATTGGTTTCGCGACGGCACGCCATGCCGCCCGCAATGCCCACGGCGAGGACATAGATCCAGCCCTGGTAGAAGTCGAACAGATGGGAGTTGAACAGCGAGCTGACGATGTTCTGCATTACCGCCAGCGCGCCGACCCAGCCGACAAAGCCGGCATGGCGGAACAGCAGCAGATGCACGATCCACATCGCATAGAGAGCGAAACAGCCGATCAGGCCCCATTGCACGGCGACCGCCAGGGTCTGGTTGTGCGGATTGCCGATCACGATGGCGGAGAGGCCGGTTTTGCCGACCGCATCGCGCTCGAACATGGTCTTGGTGGATCCGGTGCCGTGGCCCCAGAGCGGCGAGGACTGAAAGAACTTGATCGATTTCTGCCAGTACTCCAGCCGGGCCGCGACCGAAACATTGGCGTCTGCAGCCACGTTGGTCTCGTACGCATCGTACTCCGTGAAGATCTTTGACACCTTCAGCCGCAGGTTCGGTGAGGCGAGCCCGATCCCGAGGCCGATGACGGCGCAGGCGAGCAGGGCCGCGACGAGCTTCCGGCCGCTGAGATAGCGCGCCATCAGCATCAGCAGCATCACCGGCAGGTACAGGAACGCGGTGCGCGCCACATTGATGAAAGCGAGGTTGGTCAGGAATGCCGCCGCGATCACGATAAAGAGGATCGCCCAGGGTTTTCGGTTGCGAATGAAGGCCTCGATCGCGAGGCCGGCGAGCCAGACGGCGCACAGCGCAAACGCCTGGCTCTGGTCGATGTAGTTCTTTACCGGCACGCCTGGTTGATCGATCTTCATGGTGATGGCGAGCGTCGGCGATGCGAACACGACGAACGAATAGATCATCAGCACGACATTCGAGGCGATGAACGCTGCGAACACCAGCTTGCCGTGCCGTGATTCCCGATACTGATAGAACAGCAGCGGGATCAGCAGCAGCTTGACCACCTGGTCGACGCCGTGCAGCCGATCGCGCCAGGGAATGTCGATTGCCCACAGGGTGCCGATCGCCGCGAGCAGGAACAGGGCGATGGGCAACAGGCCGGCCGGACGATTGATCGCCGTCCAGAGCGGGCGCGCCTGAAGGGTGAAAAGGAAGGCGATCACCGCGCCGATCGCCAGGCCCGAGGCGGCGGCCGTCGACCATGGCAGCAGCAGCGCCAGCGTCACGACCACCATGTCGACGGCGCGACGTCGGGCCCGCTCCCCGCGTTCGGCGCCGGGTCCGCTCCAGGCAAAGCTTCCATGCCAGAATTCGGTCGCGGCCCATGAGCGTGCGTCCGAGAGTGTTTTCGCGTTCAGCATTGTCGGAGGCTCGGGTGACGGGGGCGATGCCCGGGACGATTCACCGTCGGCCGGTGAAAACCCAGGTTACACCACGGCCATATCATTCATCACGCGCGCACGGCAACTCGTGGGCGCGGTGCAGCCGGCGCGCTGAAGCCGCCGGTGAGGCGGCATTGCGACGGGAATGATGAGTTGGGGGAGAAGATCAGACCGGAACCATGAATTCGAGACCGACGATCGATTCGTCCTGCCACACCAGGCGGCAGCGCGTGATCTTTCGCACGTCCTTGGAGAACGCGATGCCGATCTTGCCGGTGACCGGATGCGCCTCATGAACCTTGATCTTGGCGCCGCCGGCGGACAGATCGAGCACGGTGCAGTTTCGCTTGGCGAAGCCGCCCTCGAGCGTCATCCACGCGTCATGCCGTGTCGGCTTGCGCTTCTTGCGGGTTTCTCTTCGGGCAGCGGGCATGCGGGGGCACTCCATGGCGGGGCGGATCATTGTTGCGGTGGGCTTTTCCTAGCGGACAACACTTTCGGAAAATTTGAACCAAATGCGGAGATCGGGAGTAAGCAGTTTAGATTTCGCTAACCATGGCTTTGTGGTGCACGAATGACGCCTGCGGCGATCTCCGCGCCGATATCGTCAGGTACGGGGCCGATCGTTTCCACGCGGCGTTCCAGATTCACCAATCAACTTACTGGTTTTGGAAGCGGTTTTCGGTTCAAGGCGCCCGCCGGCGAGACGGTGCAACCGGTTGCATCGCCGCGATCACGGTCGGCTTGTCATCAACGTGGCTGCGCTGGTGCGGCGGACGATCATCCCGCCTCTGGACGCCGATTTAAAAATATTTCTGGTTGCCCGGCGGGCCACGCGGGGCGATCCCTTTCGACAGGTTAACGGGTAGCAGACCTTATTGGCCGCGGCACCGGCTCGGCGGCCGTGCCGGTCACCCCGTCGCAGGCCGAACCCGGGAATCTCTGCTAGGCTCATAGACATAAAGTGCACTGGCCGCAGGGACGGGCCGGGTGGATGATGAGGGAGCGCGCGTCGCCACAGGACTTAAGACGCGCCACGATAATACCCTGAAAAGCCCTCTTGGCATCTGGCATGCCAAGAGTTAGAAGTGTTCTAAAGTGCCATCAGGACAATCGGGCGCTGACCGGCTCGGTTGTCTGAAAGTGGAGCGGAATCATAAAAATAGGCGCGGAGACAATCGCGCCGGTAGCCAAGGAAGCGAGCCAGCCCTGATGAGCAGCAACGACGCCCACAAGGACCTGCACAAAGTCCAGCCGTTCGAACATCCGGGCGAGGGGCGGCGGCGGGCCAAGGCGACCCCCAAGGGGCGCCAGGTGGATCCGGATGCCGCGCACGAGATCGCGGCCCTGCTCGGCGATCGTCCGCGGCGGCGCGATCTCCTCATCGAGCACCTGCATCTGATCCAGGATACCTACAAGCAGATATCGGCCGCGCATCTTGCCGCGCTCGCCGACGAGATGAAGCTCGCGTTTTCCGAAGTGTTCGAAACCGCCACCTTCTACGCCCACTTCGATGTGGTGAAGGAGGGCGATCGCGCCATTCCACCGCTCACCATCCGCGTCTGCGATTCCCTGACCTGCGCGATGTTCGGTGCCGAGCAGTTGCTGCATCAGTTGCAGGATGTGGCGGGCCCCGAAGTCCGCGTGGTGCGTGCACCCTGCGTCGGCCGCTGTGACACCGCGCCGGCGGTCGAGGTCGGCCACAATTTCGTCGATCACGCCACGCACGACACCGTTCTCGCCGCAGTGATGCGTGGCGACACCCACGCGCATCTGCCACCCTACGTCGACTACGATGCTTACATTGCGAACGGTGGCTACAAGCTGCTGGAGCGCCTGCGGTCCGGCGCGCTCAGCCGCGATGACGTGCTGAAGGTGCTCGATGATGCCAGCCTGCGCGGCCTCGGCGGAGCCGGCTTCCCCACCGGACGCAAATGGCGTGCGGTGCTCGGCGAGCCCGGCCCGCGGCTGATGGCCATCAATGGCGACGAGGGCGAGCCCGGCACCTTCAAGGACCGCTATTATCTGGAGACCGATCCGCATCGTTTCATCGAAGGCATGCTGATCGGCGCACACATGGTGGAGGCCGGCGAGGTCTACATCTATCTGCGCGACGAATATCCGGCGGCGCGCGAGATCCTCGAAACCGAGATCGCCCGGATTCAAAAGGATTTTGCGGGCGGGCCAGTGCTGCATATGCGCCGTGGCGCCGGCGCCTATATCTGCGGCGAGGAATCCTCGCTCCTGGAAAGCATCGAAGGCAAGCGCGGCCTGCCGCGGCACAAGCCGCCGTATCCATTCCAGGTCGGCTTGTTCGGCTTGCCGACCCTGATCAACAACATCGAGACGCTGTGGTGGGTGCGCGACATTGTCGAAAAGGGCGCCGACTGGTGGACATCCCATGGCCGCAACGAGCGCCATGGGCTGCGCAGCTATTCGGTGTCGGGCCGGGTGAAAAATCCCGGCATGAAGCTCGCGCCCGCGGGCGTCACCGTGCGCGAACTGATCGATGAGTTCTGCGGCGGCATGGCGGATGGACACGCCTTCCGCGCCTATCTGCCGGGTGGCGCATCCGGCGGCATCCTGCCGGCATCGATGGACGACATACCGCTGGATTTCGGCACGCTGGAGAAATACGGCTGCTTCATCGGCTCCGCCGCCGTCGTCATCCTGTCCGATCAGGATGACGTCAAGGGCGCGGCCTTGAACCTGATGAAGTTCTTCGAGGACGAGAGCTGCGGCCAGTGCACGCCGTGCCGGGTCGGAACCCAGAAGGCGGCGCTGCTGATGGAACAGCGGGTCTGGAACCGCGACCTGCTCGATGAATTGAGCCAGGCGATGCGCGATGCTTCGATTTGCGGGCTCGGCCAGGCCGCCTCGAACCCGCTGACTTCAGTCATCAAATATTTTCCCGACGAGTTTGCCCCGAAGGAAGCTGCGGAATGAGCAAGGCTCCGACGAAAGCCCCGACCATCACGTTCGAGCTCGATGGACAGCAGGTGGAAGCCAACGTGGGCGAGTCGATCTGGCAGGTTGCCAAGCGGCTCGGCACCGAGATCCCCCATCTCTGCTATTCGCCGGAACCGGATTATCGCGCCGATGGCAACTGCCGCGCCTGCATGGTGGAGATCGAGGGCGAGCGGGTGCTCGCGGCCTCCTGCAAGCGCACGCCGGCCGTGGGCATGAAGGTCAAGTCCGCCAGCAATCGTGCGGTCGCGGCGCAGAAGATGGTGATGGAGCTCCTGGTCGCCGACCAGCCGGCGCGCGCCACCTCGCACGATCCCGACTCGAAATTCTGGCACTGGGCCGAAAAAGTCGGTGTCGAGAAAAGCCGTTTCCCGGCCGCCGAGCGCTGGTCGAGCGACACCAGCCATCCGGCCATGAGCGTCAATCTCGATGCCTGCATCCAGTGTGGCCTGTGCGTGCGCGCCTGCCGCGAGGTGCAGGTCAACGACGTGATCGGCATGGCCTATCGCAACCATGACGCCAAGATCGTGTTCGACTTCGACGACCCGATGGGAGAATCCACCTGCGTCGCCTGCGGCGAATGCGTGCAGGCCTGCCCGACAGGCGCGCTGATGCCCGCGGCGATGCTCGACGCCAACCAGACCCGCACGGTCTACGCGGACAAGAAGGTGGATTCGCTGTGTCCGTTCTGCGGCGTCGGCTGCCAGGTGACCTATCAGGTCAAGGACGAGAAGGTGATCTACGCCGAGGGGCGCGATGGCCCGGCCAATCACAACCGGCTCTGCGTCAAGGGCCGCTTCGGTTTCGACTACATCCATCATCCGCATCGGCTGACCAAGCCGCTGGTGCGGCTGCCGAACGCGACGAAGAGCTCCACCGATCAGGTCGATCCGGCCAATCCCTTCACCCACTTCCGCGAAGCATCGTGGGACGAGGCGCTGGATATCGCCGCCAGGGGGCTGGTGAAAATCCGCGACGAGAAGGGCGTCAAGGCGCTCGCCGGCTTCGGCTCCGCCAAGGGCTCGAACGAGGAGGCCTATCTGTTTCAGAAGCTGGTGCGCACCGGCTTCGGCTCCAACAATGTCGATCACTGCACGCGGC
>JBGMOD010000108.1:0-9483 GCA_041424235.1 Hyphomicrobiales bacterium | reverse complement strand
CGTTCGGATTGGTCCGATCGCAGGCCGCAAACAGACCCTTCTTGCAGAACCAGCAATCGCCGCAGCTGATCGTGAACGGCACCACCACCCGGTCCCCGATCTTGAGGTTGGTGACCTCGGACCCGAGCGCCACGACCTCGCCCATGTTCTCGTGGCCGAGGATGTCGCCGGCCTCCATGGTGGGCTGGTAGCCATCCAGCAGGTGAAGGTCCGACCCGCAGATCGCGCAGGCGGTTACTTTGATGATCGCATCGCGCGGGTGCTTGATCTCGGGATCCGCGACGGTGTCGACACGGACATCGCCTTTACCGTGCCAGCATAGTGCGCGCATGTCGTTTCCTCATCTGAGTGGATGTCCCTGTCGTCAGGGCCATGTCTATGACGCTCAACGCCTTGAGCCGCGGCATGGGTCCCCGTCTATTTGATTCGTTTACATCAACGAGCGGCCGTAAAACGGCCGTACGGCCAGCGGGTTGAACGCAGACGGCATGCCCGGCTTGAAAGCCAGCAAGATAATGAAGTGGGTCGCCCAGGCCGTGCAGCCGGCCGACGCGATGGTGACAGGTTCCCACAGGCTGCGCGTCTTCCGCCCTGAGCGTACGGCATGGTCGGCCAGGGCAAAGGACGCATAGATACCGCAGAGGCAAACCAGGCCCGCGAGCAGCACCAACCACGGATCGTGGTCGTGCCGGACGCAGTCGAAAACCTGTACGACCTGGGAGTACATCATGCTCGGCTAACGGCAAGGCGTTAAGACATCCTCAACCGGTCCATATCGGCTTTCCCTGGCTGTGATCCAGGACCAAGGAAGCCGCAGTCGGGTTCTGCGCAGCCATGAACACTTACGTTGCCGAGCCCGCGCCTGTCGTTCGAACCGGCGACCATGCTCGACTGACATAACTTGATTTCGCTCCTCCGGGTCGGTTCCCAGTCGCTACAAAGATTTATGCCTCGCACCGCCGTGGCGCTGGTGGCATTAAGGGCATGATCGGAGGATTACGTCCATGGCACGCAAGAGCATCAAAAGCGACGCGGTGAAACTCAAGGGCGAGACGGCTAAGAAGGCACCGCCGCTGCCGGCGGGTGCCGACCAGCCGACGAACTATGCCGAACAGCAGGGCCATGGCGGCGAAACCCGCCAGACGACCTCGGACGCGGCACTTACCATGACCACGCAGCAGGGCATCCCGATCGCGGATGCCCAGAACAGTCTAAAGGCGGGTCTGCGGGGCCCCACGCTGCTCGAAGACTTCATCCTCCGCGAAAAGATCTTCCATTTCGATCACGAGCGCATCCCGGAGCGCGTCGTCCACGCACGCGGCTATGGCGCGCACGGCGTGTTCGAACTGACCGACAGTCTGGCCGACTACACCCGCGCCGACGTGCTGAGCACGGTCGGGCAGCAGACCGAGGTGTTCGTCCGCTTCTCAACGGTAGCGGGCAACAAGGGCTCGCGCGATCTGGCGCGCGACGTGCGCGGCTTCGCCGTCAAGATGTACACGAAGCAGGGCAACTGGGACATCGTCGGCAACAACATCCCGGTGTTCTTCATCCAGGATGCCATCAAGTTCCCCGATCTGGTCCATGCGGCCAAGCAGGAGCCCGACCGGGCGTTCCCCCAAGCGCAAACCGCACACGACAATTTCTGGGATTTCGCCAGCCTCACCCCGGAAACCTGGCACATGATCATGTGGATCATGTCCGATCGCACGATCCCCCGCTCCTTCCGCACGATGGAGGGCTTCGGCGTCCACAGCTTCCGCCTGGTGAACGCGGAAGGCAGGGCGACCTTCGTCAAGTTCCACTGGAAGCCGCGCCAGGGGCTCCAGTCGGTGCTGTGGAACGAGGCGGTCAAGATCAGCGGCGCCGATCCCGACTATCATCGCCGCGATCTTTGGGAGGCGATCGAGAGCGGTGACTTCCCGCAATGGGACCTCGGCGTCCAGCTGTTCGATCAGGAAACCGCCGACAAGCTTCCCTTCGACCATCTCGACTCGACCAAGCTCATCCCCGAGGAGGACGTGCCGGTCCGCATCGTCGGTACGCTCACGCTCAATCGCAACGTCGACAACTTCTTCGCCGAAACCGAGCAGGTCGCTTATTGCACGCAGAACATCGTGCCGGGCATCGACTTCAGTGACGACCCGCTGCTGCACGGCCGCAACTTCTCCTATCTCGATACCCAGCTGAAGCGGCTCGGCAGCCCGAACTTCACCCACCTGCCGATCAATGCCCCGCGCTGTCCGGTGATGAACTTCCAGCAGGACGGCCACATGGCGATGCGCAATCCGAAGGGGCGCGTGAACTATGAGCCGAACAGCTGGGGCGCGGAAGGCGGTCCGCGCGAGAACCCGGAGATCGGCTTCACCAGCTTCCCCGCCGAGGTTCAGGGGACCAAGCAGCGGATTCGGTCCGAAACCTTTGCCGATCATTACAGCCAGGCACGGCAGTTCTATCTCAGCCAGCAGCCGATCGAGCAGAAGCACATCGGCGACGCGCTGGTGTTCGAGCTGTCGAAGGTAGATCGTGTCGACATCCGGGCCCGGGCGGTCAGCCACCTGCGCAACATCGACGAGGATCTCGCCGCTACCGTCGCGGACGGGCTCGGCCTCGACCTGCCGGACGCCGCCAAGGCGGCCAAGCCGACGCTAGACCTGCCGACATCGTCGGCGCTCTCGATCGTCGCCAACGGCCCGGCGAATTTCGCCGGGCGAAAGATGGGCCTGCTGCTGACCGATGGGTCGAGCGCCGAGCTGTTCAATGCGCTGACCAAGGCGCTGGAAGCCGAAGGCGCGGTCTGGGAGGTGGTCGCGCCGAAGATCGGCGGGGTCACGCTCGACGACGGCACCAAGGTCGCGGCCAAGCAGAAGATCGACGGCGGACCTTCGGTCCTTTTCGATGCCGTCGCGGTGCTTCCGTCCGAGGAAGGGGCTGCGCTGCTCGCCAAGGATGCGGCCTCCAAGGACTTCGTGGCGGACGCGTTCGGCCACTGCAAGTTCATCGGCTACACCGATGCAGCCGCCACGTTGTTCGACGCTTCTCGGGTGCCGGAGCTTGACGATGGCTTCGTAGCCCTAAGCAAGAGCAAGGACGTCAAGGCGTTCGTCACGACCTGTCGTGACCTCAGGTTCTGGGCTCGGGAGATGAAGGTCGATCTCGACGCGGCGGCCTGACGACCCTGGCGGGAGCGGCAGGTGGACGTCCTGCCGCTCCACTTAACGGCAAGCCTCATATCGCACGGACGTGGGACGTGCTGCCTCGCTCGCGTTCAACGGGATCGGGTCATACCATCGGCGCGGGCCGCGGTAACGACCCAGCGGCCGGTGCGGCCCGCGGTGCGAACCGTCCAACAACGCCCGGTCTCTGCGAGGAACCGGGCGTGGATCCCTGCCGCATGCTGGACGAAATCGTAGAAATCAATCCTGTGGTGCGCGAGCACGATGATGCCGCCTGGGCGCAGGCGAGCGGCCATCTCACGCGCAACCCGGGCCATCTCTCGCGCTGAGAGGTAATACAGGATCTCGGCGATCACGATCACGTCATAGACGAGACGTGGCGGTCGACCGGGGAGCACGAGCAGCGATGCGCACGCACGAGGCCAGGCGGCAACGGCGCGTGCCGTCAGGTCGACCCCCTCCCTCGTGCCCTCGGTCGCATCGAGGCGCAACGCCATCCTCGCGATCGCGGCACTGTTGGATCCGTTGCCGCTGGCCAGCTCCAGCACCCGTCCGACCGGTCGGTGACCTATCGCGTGCAGGATCGCGGCACGCTTCACCGCCTCGTCACGGGCGGTGAAGGTGCGCCAGGGATCGTCGTCGCCGGCGAACTTGGCGGCGAACCCGGCAAGATCGATCGGGCTCGTCACTTCGAACCCGGCCGGTAGCGCTCGACCGGACGAGCAAAGGCCGCAAGCTCGTGTCTCGCGATCGTGAAGCCTGCTGGGTCATCGGAAACGGCGCCGAGCTGCGTCCGGTAGACGCGGATCAGGGACCGTTTCACCGAAACTCCCCCGGGCACAGCGATGCGCCATGCCGGTCCGGACCTGTCCGGGCGAGGCGGCCACACGCGGTAGGTCAGCCGACTGGCGCCACCCGGGCATCCGGCTACGGCCGCGGCTACGGCGCGGTGATCGGGATGGTCGTCATCGCAGGCCGGTCCGACGATGAGATCGAGATCCCGGCATCGTGCGACCTGGCGGCGCAGCGCGCGATAACAGCGCCCCGGGATCGAGGGCAACTGGCCATCGGGCAAATTGAGGAACGAGACGTCGCCAGCAACGATGCCGAGACGACGTAGCGCATGAAGGCTCTCACGCTGGCGAGCCGCGACCAGTCGCGTCCTCGGCCATTTTCGGCTGCCCCGGTGAGATGCGGCACCATCGGTCACGACCGCAACCCGGACCCGAGCTCCATGGCGGCGAAGCCGCGCAATGAGGCCTGCCGCGCCGATGACCTCGTCATCCGGGTGCGGGGCGATCACCAGCGCGACACGCACGTTTCGCAGCGCGATCTTCACAGGATGGGGTCGAGGATGTGCTCGGCGACAGCTTGGCCGACGCGAAGGCGATGCGCATCGGGCGCAGGCTGGCGCAGGTACACCATGAGATCGGCGATCTTTGCCGCCAGCGGATGCGACAGGAACAATCCCTGCAGCCCCACCGCCTCCTGCGCGATCGTGAGGGCGCGCTCGGCAGAGCCGGCGATCGATAGCCGCGCAGCGGACACCCGGGCGACGCGTTCCGCATCCGTCCCGCTGAACCAGGCGTCCGCCGTGTCGCGGATGCTCGCCGCTGCACCCTGGGCAAGCAGGAACAGGTCGGCGAGGCGCGATGCCTGGAACGGATCGGAAGCGCGCTCGTGGGTGGTCAGGTGGTCACGCACTGCATCGAGCAGGCCGGCGATGCCGCCGGCATGAACCGCGGCGAAGCGCAGCGCGCCTCCGCTGAAGAACGGCTCCCGCGCATAGCTGCCGGGCTCGCCGATACGGCCGTCTTCACCGATCACAGAGCCGGACCAGCGTACCAGATGTGTCTCCGAGCGCTGCATGCCGATCGTCTGCCACCACTCCCGATCGATGGCAGGCGGATCGGCCTCGAGGTCGAGCAGGAGCAGCTGCGGTCCGCTTTCGCTATCCGCGGTTACCAGCGCGTGAGTCAGTATCCCCGCCCCCGATGCATAGCCCTTGCCGCCGGTCAGCCGTCCGCCGGTAAGCACCAGCGGCTCACCCGGCAGGCCCGCATTCCAAATACCCAACGTCGCTCCCGCAGCGATGCGCGCCCGCAACGCAGCGACCTGGGACGACGTGCCGTATCGAAACACGATCTGCACCGCATCGACATGCCCCTCAAGCAGGCGCCCGATGGGGAGATCCCGGCGTCCCGCAGCGTAAAGAGGGCGGAGCAGGTCCAGATATGCCTTGGGCGTCGTCGGATCGCCGGCGGGATCGGTCGCCCACCCCGCCGCGACGATCCCATGACGCAGAGCTCCGGCCGTCGTCATACCGCCTGCTCGCAAAGCTGGTTCTCGAGCGTTGCCAGGGCATGCTCGGCCTCGACGAGGGTGACGTCGGGTATATCGGGCAGCGCCGGCACGACACGCATGGCGAACGCCTCTGCGTTGGGGCAGTCGCGCGCGACGCCGATCACATGGTCACCGGTCAATCCGATACGGTCGCCGAAGCGAGCTGCGACAAAGGAATCGGGGAGCCCGGCCCAGATGCGGCGCGCCTCCGCCTGCTGTCGGTATTGCCATGCCGCCCCTCGGGGATGCGGCATTGAGGGTGCCCCGTGATGGTCGATGGCACTGAGCGCAGCCGCCATGCCGCCCGGCGCCCGGCCGAGCCGCCGTGAGGAGGTCGCAACCACCATGCCGGGATCGCGGCGCACGCGAAACCCGGCGCGCCCGGCATCGTCGAGCAGGGCGGCGTCCTCGCCGCATGGCACCGGCTGGAAGCCACCCAGTGCCTGATAGGCTCCGGGTCGGAAGGCCATGTTGGCGCCTCCCGAGCAGTGGGAGCCGGTCGGACTGTCCCACGGAACGGGGTCGACCGATCGTCGGTAGGCGTGAAGCCGATCGAGGTAGCGCTCGACCCTCCCCTGCACCGGATCCCGCTCCGCTGCGATCCGGACGATTCGCCCGGCGACAAGGTCGGCCGAGGCCAGGCCCTGCAGTGCCGCCCTGACCCAATCGGCACGGGGCTGGCTGTCGGCGTCGGTCGTCAGGAGAATACCGTGGGGCGTGCTCGTCGCATGATGCAGGCCGAGGGCGATGGCGGCCCGGCGGGCACGACCGGCATTGGCATCAGGGCACGGGTCTCCCTGAGCCACCGTGAACGGAAGGGCCATGCGACCAGCATGCTCGAGTATTACCTGCTCGCTCGCATCCGAGCAATCATCAAGGAGGAAGAACACGGCAGCCTCGACGTCGCCCAGGTCCAGTCGCCCGATCGCCTCCAGCAACTTCGGTAACGCAGTCTCCTCGTTGCGGACCGGAACACAGATCGCAGCTGACACAGGTCGCAACGGCACCCCCACCATCAGTTTCGCAGGACCGGCGACCCTGCCTTGCAGGACTGTAGGTGATAAACGCCGGTTTCGATAGCTGCTCGCGGTGATGCAAGATGCCAGATCGTAATGCAGGACTACAGGTTTGCTCGATTTCGACCGAGAGATCGGCGTCGGGTAGGTAGCCGTCGCGGTTCGCGCCGGGCATCTACAGACTGCAGTTCGACATGTCGGGCTACCCGAACGGAAAGCGGCGCCATTCTTCCCCGAGATCGAGCTCGTGTTCCGCGTCATCGATCCTGCCGCGCACTACCATGTCCCCGTCGTGGTCAGCCCCTACGGCTACTCCACCACCCGGGGCAACTGACCACCAATCACGCCTCGATCCCTGCCTCGAACATCGGCTTGTATAGCTCGTGCTCGAGCGAGCGCAGGTACCGGTCGAGGCGGTCGACCAGCGCTGCGACGTCCGCAGCACTCCGCTTGGGGTGAAAGGCCTAGGCGAGATCGGCATCGTCGGCACCGCCGCTGCGATTGCTAACGCGATCTATCACGCGACCGGTAAGCGGGTGCGGTCCCTGCCGATCACGATCGATAAGATCCTGGATTGATTAGCCGATGTGAGCATCCGCCTCGCCGGGTCTATAGCCGGTCTCAACCATTCTCCGGTTCTTGGCCTGGCTTGTAGCTGGGCTTTGCTGGCGGAACGATATAGCTCAACGTAACGATCCCCGCGACGATCAGTCCAGCACGCCAATTCCAGAATGCCAAGACGAACGCTGCCCAATAGGCTCCGGCAGTGACGGCGAATTTGAGAGTTGTCCGCCTGAGGTAGGCGTCCGTCAGGCGCGGGTCTGGAAGCCCCCTCGCGGTTGCATAGACCCAACGCACGAACCACCACGTCGCCGGCGCCGCTGCCACGCCCAGATAGGCCAAAACGGCGGTCTTGCTTTCCGCGTCACCGCCGAGATGCTCGATGAGCGGCCGCGCAGGAAATGGCGTGATGCTGACAGCGGCAAGAAAGCCGATGCTGAGCAGATTGTAGCCATGATCGGTTTTTTGCAGAAGCTTGCCGGTGAAGTGGCTGGAAGCCCAGTAAAGACCGATCAGGATCACGCTAAGGGCGTAGGCGGCATATTCCGGTGCCAGCTTTAGGTATGCCGCTGCCAGGTCGCCGTCAGTCGGCTCTGGTGCGTGTAGTTCGGTCACCGGGAGGGTGATGGCAATTGCCAGCACCGCGTCCATGAATGCCTCGAGGCGGTCCGATTTCCGTTCGGTTGCTTTGAAAGACGATGTCGCCATCTGACGCTACAGCATTTCGAGTGGGCGACGGCCCGCTGGCCGGGGAAATGCCGCATCGAGTGTCGCAAGGTCGGCGTCGGAGAGGACGATATCTGCGGCAGCGCGGTTCTCCCGCACATGTGCAATCGAACTCGCTTTCGGGATGGCGATAAGGCTATCGTGGCGCAACGTCCAGGCAAGTGCGACCTGCGCAGGGGTTCCGCCAACCTGGGCCGCTACTTTGTCGAGGGCGGGATGGCTTGAGAGGCGTCCCTGCTCGACGGGACTATACGCCATCACTGGCACGTTGTGCTGTGCGAGCCACGGCAACAAGTCCAACTCAGGGCCTCGACGGACGAGATTGTATAGGATCTGATCGGTCACGCAGCCATCCCCGCCGGCAGCGACAAGTTCGCCCATATCGTCGGTATCGAGGTTGCTGACACCCCAATGCCGAATCTTTCCTGCCGATTTCAGCGCCTCCATTGCCTCTATCGTCTCAGCGAGCGGCACCGATCCACGCCAGTGGAGCAGGTAGAGGTCGAGCCGATCGGTGCCGAGCCGCTTCAGGCTCGCCTCGCACGCACCGGCAAGGCGGAAGCGCGATGCGTTCTGTGGATACGCCTTGCTGACGAGGAACAACTGGTCGCGACGATCGCCGAGCGCTTCGCAGATCAGCGTTTCCGCCGCACCATCGCCATACATTTCAGCGGTATCGATGAGCGTCATGCCCAGCTCGACACCGGTGCGCAGCGCGGCGATCTCATCGGATCGCCGTTCGGCACGTTCGCCCATCTTCCAGGTGCCTTGACCCATCGAAGGAACCACTTCCCCGCCGGGCAATGTCACGTGTTTCATGTGCTTTCGTCCTATGAGATGAGTTCGACTGTTCGGTCGCGGGAGGCGGATTGGCAGATGACCACCATGTAACGATCATATCGCGGCCGGCCATCGATCGAGTGCCATTTTGGCGATGGAGAGCAGTTCGTTGATCGTAGCGCCGTCGCGCGCCTGAACGGACATGCCTTCCATGACCGTATTGATGAATTTGCCTAGCACGGCCGGATCGGTGTTGGCCGCAAGCTCGCCCTGCACGGCGCCGCGTTGCAGACGCTCGATCAGGAGGGCCTCCGCCGCGATACGCTTGTCGCGCAGCAGGCATTCGATGGCGGCGGACGCCGGCGAAACGGCTGCCGCTGCCGAATACATGAAGCAGCCGGCCGGCGTTTCAGGTTCCGAGAATGATGACGCCGCTCGTTCCAGCAGGCCTTTGACGGCCTCGTAGGTGGACAACGCCGGATCGTTGATGGGTGCATAGAGGTGGACGCTGAACGTCGCGGCGTAGCGCTCGATCACCGCCGCAAACAGCCCCGCCTTGTTGTCAAACGCTGCATAGAGACTGGCGGCGGCGACGCCAGTCTCCGCCACCAGATCGGCCATCGATGTCGCCTCGTAGCCGCGCTGCCAGAACAGCCGCACCGCCTTGTCGAGCGCAGCGTCAGTGTCGAACACACGAGGGCGACCTGCGCGGCGACGGGCTTTCGTCTCTGTCATCTCTGGTGCATGATATGGAACGATCGATAAATAATATCTTGAAACGGGTGGTCTTCTCCCTTACAGAACGATCATTCAATAATCAAGGAATCTCCAATGAGCCGCATCGTCCGTATCCACGAATATGGCGACGCCAGCGTCCTCAG
>JBGMOD010000107.1:0-9502 GCA_041424235.1 Hyphomicrobiales bacterium | reverse complement strand
GCTCCTTCTGAATCGCCTTCATCTGTTCGTTGAGATAGTACTCGCGCTGGGTCTTCTCCATCTGGCGCTTGACGCGCGAACGGATCTTCTTCTCGACCTGCAGCACCGAGATCTCGCTCTCCATCAGGCCCAGCACCTTCTCCAGGCGCTGCGACACGGAGAACGTCTCCAGGATGGTCTGGCGATCGGAAATCTTGACCGCGAGATGCGAGGCCACCGTATCCGCCAGCTTAGCGAAATCGGTGATCTGCTGAACCACGCCGACGACCTCCGCGGAGATCTTCTTGTTCAGCTTCACATAGCTCTCGAAATCGGAGACAACCGAACGCGCCAGCGCTTCCGCCTCGACGCTCTTCGCATCGGTGTCGGCAAGCGCGGTCGCGGCCGCTTCGTAATACTCCGAACGATCGGAATACTTGGTCACGCGGGCGCGCTCGAGGCCCTCAACCAGCACCTTGACGGTGCCGTCGGGCAACTTCAGCAGCTGCAGCACGCTGGCCAGGGTTCCGATCTCGTAAATGGAATCCGGGCTCGGATCATCGTCAGACGCATTCTTCTGCGTCGCCAGCATGATCAGGGCATCGTTCTTCATGACTTCTTCGAGCGCACGGATCGACTTCTCGCGCCCGACGAAAAGCGGCACGATCATGTGCGGGAAAACGACGATGTCGCGAAGTGGCAGGACCGGGTAGGAGTGGCTTTCGCCGTGAACAATCGTTGGCCGAACTTTAGAGGCAGTCATGCCCTTAATCCTTATGTTGCGCCCCCCCGCACGCAACCCGCCTTGTGAGCGCAGCTACCACAGGGTGCCAATGCGCCGGGCAGAACAGGAGCTCTTTTGAGCCATTGACCGCACCGCGATCCCCCACCTGCCCGGGTCGTCCGCTGCGGCGAATCTGAGGTCTTGTCGGTGCCGCAACTGCCATTAGGTGGCTACGGGTGCCGGGGGTGTCAAGTGAACGTCGCAGCACGCTCAACAGAGCAAAAGTCGTGCCGCGCAAGCAAGCGCTGAAACGAAAAACGCGGCAACCAGAACGTGTCCGGTCACCGCGTTTTCGAGCGTTTTTTGGGCCGCGTCAGGCGCTGGCGCTGCTCTCCACCGCGCGATCGGAACGATCGGCGTAGATGTAGAGCGGACGGGCGGTGGCTTCGACCACATCGCGCGAAATGACCACTTCCTCGACACCTTCCAGGCCTGGCAGATCGAACATGGTTTCGAGCAGGATGCCCTCCATGATCGAGCGCAGACCGCGCGCGCCGGTCTTGCGTTCGATGGCCTTGCGGGCGATCGCGCCCAGGGCCTCGTCGGCGAAGGTCAGTTCGATATTCTCCATTTCGAACAGCCGCTGGTACTGCTTCACCAGCGCATTCTTCGGTTCCTGGAGGATCTTCTTCAGCGAAGCCTCGTCAAGGTCTTCCAGGGTCGCAACCACCGGCAGACGGCCGACGAACTCGGGAATGAGGCCGTACTTCAACAGATCCTCGGGTTCGACTTCGCGGAAAATCTCGCCGGTCCGGCGGTCTTCCGGTGCCATCACCTGGGCGGCGAAGCCGATCGAGGTCGAGCGTCCGCGCGCCGAGATGATCTTCTCAAGCCCGGAGAACGCACCACCACAGATGAACAGGATGTTGGTGGTATCGACCTGGAGGAACTCCTGCTGCGGATGCTTGCGGCCGCCCTGCGGCGGAACCGAAGCGACCGTGCCTTCCATGATCTTCAACAGCGCCTGCTGCACGCCCTCGCCCGACACGTCGCGGGTGATCGAGGGATTGTCCGACTTGCGCGAGATCTTGTCGATTTCGTCGATGTAGACGATGCCGCGCTGCGCCCGCTCGACGTTGTAGTCGGCCGCCTGCAGCAGCTTGAGGATGATGTTCTCGACGTCCTCACCGACATAGCCGGCTTCGGTCAGCGTCGTCGCATCAGCCATCGTGAACGGCACATCGAGGATGCGTGCCAGCGTCTGCGCCAGCAGCGTCTTGCCCGAGCCGGTCGGACCGATCAGCAGAATGTTAGACTTCGCGAGCTCAACGTCGTTGTGCTTGGTCTGATGGTTCAGCCGCTTGTAGTGGTTGTGGACCGCGACCGACAGAACCTTCTTCGCATGTTGCTGGCCGATCACATAGTCGTCCAGCACCTTGCAGATTTCCTTCGGCGTCGGAATTCCATCACGCGACTTCACCAGCGAGGATTTGTTCTCCTCGCGAATGATGTCCATGCAAAGCTCGACGCACTCATCGCAGATGAAAACGGTGGGGCCGGCGATCAGTTTGCGGACTTCGTGCTGGCTCTTCCCGCAGAACGAGCAATACAGGGTGTTCTTCGAATCGCTCGTACCGACCTTGCTCATTCCTATCTCCGTCTGCCGCTCGATCTGTTCTGGATCGCCATTCTCTAGATCGTATCGCCCCTGTCTACACCGGGTTGGTATCTAAATAAGAGCAAAAACCGTACCAGAAAAGACCTCTCAAATCAGATGTCACACGAATCGGGGTTAGCTCGTTTGCCCGAACAATACTACCTGACAATGCGGCCCGATGTGCGCCATCGAGCCATGGTGCCAGCCGACTATCAAGAATTCACTAATCGGATGGAAGTCCCAACAGCGTGAATCTACCGTGATTTGGGACATTTACACGACCGCGCCGCAGTAAATTCAGGGCTATCGTGGCGAGAATGCCACTTATGCGCAATCCGCGCGCAATGGGAACTCTCGCCAAGCAATGAATCCAAGGCCGGGGTCGGCTGTAAGACCACACCACCCACAGTTGCCGACGCCGAGTCCCGATACTTGCCCGGCGCTCGGCAACGGCGAAGCACCGACCGTTAGACTGCCTTCGGAGCGGACGGCTCGTCGGCGCGCTTCTCGATCACCTTGTCGATCAGACCGAAATCCTTGGCCATGTCCGACGTGAGGAACTTATCGCGCTCCAGCGCGTCCTCGATCGCCTTGTAGGTCTGGCCGGTGTGCTTCACGTAGATCTCGTTCAGCCGCTTCTTCAGGTTCAGGATTTCCTGTGCGTGCAGCATGATGTCGGTGGCCTGGCCCTGGAAACCGCCCGACGGCTGGTGAACCATGATGCGGGCGTTCGGCAGAGCAAAGCGCATGTCCTTCTCGCCGGCGGTCAGCAGCAGCGATCCCATCGATGCGGCCTGGCCCGTGCACAGCGTCGACACCGGCGGCCGAATGAACTGCATGGTGTCATAGATCGCCAGTCCCGACGTCACCACGCCGCCCGGCGAGTTGATGTACATCGAGATTTCCTTCTTCGGATTCTCGGCTTCCAGGAACAGCAGCTGAGCGACCGCAAGCGTCGCCATGCCGTCCTCGACCGGGCCGGTGAGGAAGATGATGCGCTCTTTCAGGAGGCGCGAAAAGATATCGTAGGCACGCTCGCCCCGGTTGGTCTGTTCGACCACCATCGGCACGAGGTTCATGTAGGTTTCGACCGGATCGCGCATGAATCACCTGAGGTTGGAAGAAGCGTCCGTCTCTCTGCGCGGGCAAGACCATGGCCTTGCTTCGAGTGGACGCCCCATGATGCAGGGCTACAGATATGAGCCGATCGTCCCGCGACAAGTGCGGCGCGGACACGCGCCATCGATTGGCTGGAACGGATTGGCCGGAACTCAAAAAAGCAGAACCAGTTGAAGCTGATTCGGACCGGCGCGGCAAAGCTGCGAACCACGCCCCCGCACCGTTTCGGGGGGTATGCTTAACACGGCCCGACCGGTTTCCCGGCCGGGCCGCCAACTCGATCAGGCGGCGCTCTTCTCGCCGTCCTCGTCCTTGTAGAGCTCCTCGCGCGTGACCTTCTTGTCGGTCACATTGGCGAGCTCAAGGATGAAATCGACCACCTTGTCTTCATAGATCGGCGCGCGCAGCTGGGCGAGCGCGTTCGGGTTCTTGCGATAGAAGTCCCACACTTCCTTCTCGCGGCCCGGCATTTGGCGGGCGCGATCAACTACCGCGCGGCTGACTTCGTCGTCGGTCACAGTGATCTTGTTCTTGTCGCCGATCTCTGAGAGCACGAGTCCGAGACGGACGCGGCGGTCGGCGATCTTCCGGTACTCTTCCTTCGCGGCGTCCTCGGTGGTGTTCTCGTCGGCGAAGGTCTTGCCGCTGGACTCCATCTCGGCCTTGATCGAGTCCCACATCAGCCGGAACTCTTCATCGACCAGCGACGGCGGCGGATCGAACCGATGCGCTTCGTCGAGGCGGTCAAGCAGGTCGCGCTTGACGCGCTGGCGCGCTGCGCCGGCGAACTCCTGGGTCAGCCGATCGCGCATGATCTCCTTCAGCTTCTCGAGCGATTCGAGGCCGAGCGTCTTGGCAAACTCGTCGTCGATCACCGCATCCTTGGCGACCTCGATCTTGCTCGCGGTGGTCTCGAACTCCGCCGCCTTGCCGGCCAGGTTCGCCGCGCCATAATTGACCGGGAACGACACCTTCAGGGTGCGGGTCTCGCCCGCGCCGATGCCGATCAGCTGTTCTTCGAAACCGGGAATGAAGCCACCGGAGCCGATCACCACCTGGATGTCTTCGGCGGTGCCGCCGTCGAAGGCAACGCCGTCGATGGTGCCCTTGAAGGACACGGTGACACGGTCGGTGGAGGCCGCCTTGGCGCCTTCAGCGGCGTCCTCGAACGAACGGTTCTGGTCGGCGATGCGCTTGATCGCCTCGTCGATGTCGGCCTCGGTCACGTCGGCGACCGGCTTCTCGACATTGAAGCTCTTGAAATCGGCAAGCTGGATCGCGGGCACCACCTCGATCGCGACCGAATAGTTCAGGTCGGACTTGCCGTTGAGGACGCTCTCGATTTCCTTCTCTTCCGTCGGCATGGTGACCTTCGGCTCGGTCGCAAGACGGAAGCCGCGCTCGGTGAAGATCTGCGCGTTGGTGTCGCGAATCATCTGCTCGAGGGTTTCGGCGGCGACCGAGCGGCCATAGACCTTCTTCAGATGCGCGACCGGCACCTTGCCCGGACGAAAGCCGTTGATGCGGACCTTGTCCTTCATGTCGACGAGGCGGGCATCGACCTTGGCGTCGATCTCGGAGGCCGCAAGGCTGACCTGGAATTCGTGCTTCAGTCCTTCGGCGACAGTCTCTTTCACCTGCATGGCGCTAATCTTCTTCCTTCGCCGGTCGTGGACCGGTTCGTTGCAAATCAAAATCGATACGCGGCGTCGCCCGTATCACGGTCCTTCGGACAGATGTCCAAGGGGGCTTACAAGTCTCGTCCGCAAAACGTGGCGCTGATGGTGCGGGCGGAGGGACTCGAACCCCCACAACTTTCGTCACTGGAACCTAAATCCAGCGCGTCTACCAATTCCGCCACGCCCGCGAGGCGCATCACGTTCGGCGGCGATGCCGCGAGCGGCGGGCTTATAACACGGGCTCACCCATTCGCAGCAAAAAAATGGCCGTTTTGGGCTGCTTCCACCCGCCCCGGCCTGCGGCGGGGCGGCAACTGGACACAGGCCCGGGAAAATGGTCCGCATCGGGGATGAAAAGACACCTCTCCTGGCCGTCCCGGCGCGGAATTTTGACCGGGGTTGGCGGCATGGCTACGGCGGCGTTGCTGCCCCGAAACGCCGCGCTGGGTCAAAATCGCCCAAGCGCCGGCCAGCCGGGCCTGGCGCTGCGGCTGCATCCAGCCACCGCCGTATTGCGCGACAATCAGCCGCCGTCGGCGGTCTGGGACTTCGTGGCTGAATCGGCGCCGCTGTCCTACGCCCTGCAGTTCCATCAGGGCGACGACCTTCAATTGACCCTCGCCAACGACCTGCCCGCACCGGTCGCCTTGGGTTTTCGCGGCCTTGTCGGCGCGGCTCAGGCCGAGCCGCTCGCGGCGCGGCCGATGATCCTGCCGGGTCAGTCGTCCGCCACGAGCGTTCCGCTGCGCGGCGCCGGGACGCTGCTGTGCGACGCCCGGCTCGCGGGCGATGGACAGGCCCAGGCGCTGCCGGCCCGAGCGATCAGCGTTCTGGAAAAACAGCCGGTGAACGTTGACCAGGATCACACGCTGCTGATCGAAGACTGGCGGCTCAAACCGGATGGCAGCGCCGCGGCGCCGGGCAGCGACCCCGGTGACGCCGCAGCGATTTTCACCGTCAACGGCAAGCCTCGCCTCGATATCCCGACGCGGGCCAATGTCCGGCTTCGGCTTCGCTTCATCAATGCCTGCCAACGTTCTGTGATCGCGATTAAAATCGACGACCACGAGCTGCGCGTGATGGCCATCGACAGCCAGCCCGCCGAACCCTTTCTGGCGCGCAATGGACAAATCGTTCTCGCCCCCGGCAGTCGCATTGACGTATTCGTCGACGCGGCCAGCAAGCCGTCGTCCAGCGCGTCTATCCAGTTGCACGACGGCACATCGCCGCGGCCGATCGCGCGTCTCGTCTATGGCAGCGAGGGGCCGCTGCGCGCCGCGCCGCTGCCCGCCCCCGAACCATTGCCGTCCAATGGCTTGCCGGCCAAACTCGATCTGCAAAGTGCGCTGCGGATCGAGCTGCCGATCGACATCAAACCCGCCCCGTCGGCGCCCGATTGGATCGTGCCGGCGACCATGACGGCGTCGGTTGCGCCGGCCTTCCGGATCAAGCGCGGACGGGTCGCGGTGCTGGCGCTGACCAACCGCGCCGCGACGCCCGCGGTCTTCCATCTGCACGGCCATCCCTTCCGGCTGCTGGACCGGCTGGACGACGGCTGGAAGCCGTTCTGGCTGGACACGCTGGTGCTGGACGCCCGGCAGACCCAGCGCATCGCCTTTGCCGCCGCGTACGCCGGCTCATGGCTGCTGGAGGCCATGGGCACCGACTGGGCCGCGCCGCGGCTCGTCCGCTCCTACACGGTGGATCAGTAGTCGATCTCGAAGCCGTCATAGAGCCGCCGCAGCACCGCGGGCAGCACCTCCGGCAGGTCTTCCGCGATCAGCCCGGGACCGGCCTCCTGGCCGGCCTCGCCGTGCATCCATGTCCCGATGCAGGCGGCCTCGAAGGCCGGAACCCGCTGCGCCAGCATGCCCCCGATCATGCCCGCCAACACATCGCCTGTACCAGCGGTCGCCAGCCAGGGCGGCGCGTTGGCCGCAATCGCCGCGCGGCCATCGGGCGAGGCCACCACCGTATCGGGGCCCTTGAGCAGTACCACCGCACCGGCGCGCCGCGCCGCCGCGCGAGCCTCTTCGAGCTTTGAAAGAGCCTCGTTTTCTGCCTTTATACTATTGAAAAGCTTTGAAAATTCTCCGGAGTGAGGAGTGAGGACAACCTGTGGATCGGACCATTTTTTGATCGCATCGAACAGCTCATCCGGACGCTCTGAAAAGCTGGTCAAGGCGTCTGCGTCCAGCACCACGGCCCGGCCCTCCTGACCGAGCGCCGTCAGCACACGGTGACGGGTGGGCTGGCCGACCCCGGCGGCGGGACCGATCACGCAGGCATTGAGACGCCGGTCCGCCAGCAGCTGGGCGAAGTCCATGGGACTGTCGCAGGCGCGCACCATGACCGCCGTCAGCGCCGCGGCATGGACCGCCAGCGCGTCGTGGGGCGCCGCCACGGTCACAAGCCCCGCCCCCGCCCGCAGCGCCGCGCGCGCCGCCAGCCGTGCGGCGCCGGTCGCGGCGATGCCGCCCGACATCACCACCGCATGGCCGCGGCTGTATTTATGGCCATCGACCCGCGGGACCGGAAACACCGCCTGCCAGAGCTCAGGTGTATTCTCGAAGGCCGCCGGGCGGATCTCGTCCAGCACCTCCGCGCCGATGCCGATATCGGCCAGGCGAACCCGGCCGCAGTGCAGCCGCCCCGGCAGCAGCAGGTGGCCGGGCTTGCGCCGGAAGAAGGTCACGGTCTCGGTGGCCCGCACCGCGGTGCCCAGCGCGGCGCCGGTGGTGCCGTTGATGCCGCTCGGCAGATCCACCGCCAGGATCGGCACGCCGCTGGCGTTCATCGCCTCGATGGCGGCCAGCGGGTCCCCTTTGGCCGGACGGTTCAGCCCGGCGCCGAACAGCGCATCGATAATCAAAGCGGGCGCTCCGATTGATCCGGGCTCGCACGGCAGAACGTCGCCGCGCCATTCCTGCGCCGCGCGGGCCGCATCGCCCTTCAAGCTGGCCCGCTCGCACAACAGGACAACGGAGACCTCGCGCCCGCGGGCGGCGAGTTCGGCCGCCGCGATAAAACCATCGCCGCCATTGTTGCCGCGTCCGGCGACCACCACGATAGGCCCTTCCGCGACAAGATTGTCCGCGGCCTCCGCCACGGCGACACCGGCCGCCTTCATCAGCGTGAAGCCGCTGAGGCCGGAGGCAATGGTCAGGGCGTCCGCGCGCTCCATCTCCGCCGTCGTGAGCAATTCCATCCCGCGCCCTCCCCGGATCGCCTCATCCTCAGGCAATCCGCCAAAACTTGATCCACTCCGATCGAGCGGACCGGTTGATGACTGATCATAAATTAGGCAATCAGCCTATTTAGCGTGCAAACAGTTCGCCAAACGCTCGCAAGAATGACCGCTCTTGCCGCTTTAAGAAACTGATAATACTCTCGATTTTCCGCACTTTCCAACTTGGCACAGACCCTGCTTTTAGGAGGCCTTCAATGGTGCGTCGTGCCCACCGACCGCATGATCGCCGGAGATGAGACATCAGCGCGAGCACGGCTGCGCGCAAGAAACTGCTGGTTTTGGAAGTGCCGGGGAGACGTTCAGTGAAGAAAATCGAGGCGATCATCAAGCCATTCAAGCTCGACGAGGTCAAAGAAGCGCTTCAGGAGGTCGGACTTCAGGGCATCACGGTGACCGAGGCCAAGGGCTTCGGACGCCAGAAGGGTCATGCGGAGCTCTACCGCGGCGCGGAATACATCGTTGATTTCCTTCCCAAGGTAAAAATTGAAATTGTCATCTCCGATGAGTTGGTCGAGAAGGCGATTGATGCTATCCGCCGTGCCGCGCAGACCGGCCGCATCGGCGATGGAAAGATCTTCGTTTCCAACATCGAGGAAGCCATCCGCATCAGAACTGGAGAATCCGGGCTCGACGCCATCTAGGCCTACCCATTTCAAGACCTCCCTCCCAACGGCCGCGTCCCGCGGCCGCTTCATCACGACCAGCCGATCAACGACCTGACCAGCAGACACCTGACCAGCAGACACAAGGGGTATTCATGAAGACCGCCAAAGACGTCCTGAAAGCGATCAAGGACAACGACGTGAAGTACGTCGACCTGCGTTTCACCGATCCGCGCGGCAAGTGGCAGCACGTCACTTTCGATATCAGCATGATCGACGAGGATATCTTTGCCGAAGGCACGATGTTCGACGGCTCGTCGATCGCCGGCTGGAAGGCCATCAATGAATCCGACATGTGCCTGATGCCCGATCCGGCAACGGCCACGATCGATCCGTTCTTCGCAGAGACCACCATGGTCATCACCTGCGACATTCTCGAGCCCTCCACCGGCGAGCCCTATAACCGCGACCCGCGCGGCATCGCCAAGAAGG
>JBGMOD010000106.1:1252-1549 GCA_041424235.1 Hyphomicrobiales bacterium | reverse complement strand
TGCCCATGTCTGATGCCCGCCCAGCCCACAAGCGAATCTTGTTGAAGCTGTCGGGTGAGGCACTGATGGGCGATGACGCCTTCGGCATCAACCGCGCGACCATCGTTCGCATGGTCGAAGAGGTGGCCGAGGTCGTGCACATGGGCGTCCAGGTGGCGGTCGTGATCGGCGGCGGCAACATCTTCCGCGGTGTCGCGGGAGGCTCTGTCGGCATGGACCGTGCCACGGCCGACTACATGGGCATGCTGGCCACCGTCATGAACTCGCTGGCGCTCGCCGACGCGATGGACAAGCAGG
>JBGMOD010000106.1:0-1242 GCA_041424235.1 Hyphomicrobiales bacterium | reverse complement strand
CTCGTGGCCCGCGTGATGTCCGCCATTGCCATCGAGCAGGTGGTCGAGCCCTACGTGCGCCCCAAGGCTCTGCAGTACCTCGAAGAGGGCAAGGTCGTGGTGTTCGCAGCCGGTACCGGCAACCCCTTCTTCACGACCGACACGGCCGCTGCGCTGCGCGGTGCCGAAATCGGCGCCGAGTTGGTGCTCAAGGCGACCAAGGTCGACGGCGTCTATTCCGCCGATCCCAAGACCAACCCCAATGCAACGCGCTACGTCTCGCTGACTTTCGACGAGGCGATCGCGCAAAATCTCGGCATCATGGACGCCACGGCCTTTGCGCTGTGCCGCGACCAGAAGCTGCCGATCAAGGTGTTCTCGATTCTCAAGAACGGCGCGTTCAAGCGCGTCGTGATGGGCGAGGACGAAGGCACGCTGGTGCATGCCTAGGAGTATTTGAGATGACCATTGCAGACATCCGCAGTGCGACCGACGCGAAGATGAATCAGTCGCTCGCCGCATTCCAGAACAACCTCACCAAGATCCGTACGGGCCGTGCCAACTCGGCGCTGCTCGACTCGATCCACGTCGACTACTACGGCTCGCAAGTGCCGCTGAGCCAGGTGGCGAACGTGTCGGTGCTCGACTCGCGCACCATCAGCGTCCAGCCCTGGGAAAAGGGCATGGGCGCCAAGATCGAGAAGGCCATCCGCGAAAGCGACCTGGGCCTGAACCCCGCGTCGATGGGCGACCTGATCCGCGTGCCGCTGCCCGCCATGAGCGAGGAGCGACGCAAGGAAATGACCAAGCTGGTCCGTAACGAAGGCGAAACCGCCAAGATCGCCACGCGCAACCTGCGCCGCGATGCGAACGAATCGGTCAAGAAGCTGGTCAAGGACAAGCTTGCTTCCGAAGACGACCAGAAGCGTGCCGAAGCCGAGATCCAGAAGGTCACCGACCGCCACATCGCGGAAATCGACCGCCTGGTCGCGGCCAAGGAAGCGGAGATCATGGCCGTTTGAGGCCTGCCATGGCCTCGTCAACGCCGCGCATTCCCCACCACGTTGCCATCGTCATGGACGGCAACGGCCGTTGGGCGACGCGGCGCTTTCTGCCCCGCGTCGCGGGGCACAAGCAGGGCGTCGAATCGCTGCGCCGCTGCGTCAAGGCCTGCGCCGACCGCGGCGTGGGCGTGCTCACGGTGTTCGCGTTTTCGTCCGAAAACTGGAACCGCCCCGTCGAGGAGGTTTCCGGGCTCATGGA
>JBGMOD010000105.1:0-84283 GCA_041424235.1 Hyphomicrobiales bacterium | reverse complement strand
TGGCCGGCACCGACTACGTCTATCCGCGCACCACCAACAAGATCCTGGAAGCCTATCTGAAGTCGAAGGGCGTCGCCCCGGAAGACATCATGATCAACTACACGCCGTTCGGTCATTCCGACTGGCAGACGATCGTGGCTGACATCAAGAAGTTCGGTTCGGCCGGCAAGAAGACCGCGGTGGTCTCCACCATCAATGGCGACGCCAACGTCCCCTTCTACAAGGAGCTCGGCAACCAGGGCATCAAGGCGACGGACATTCCGGTGGTCGCGTTCTCGGTGGGTGAAGAAGAGCTCGCCGGCATCGACACCAAGCCGCTGCTCGGCCATCTCGCCGCCTGGAACTATTTCGAGTCGATCAAGACCCCGGCGAACGAGAAGTTCATCAAGGAATGGCAGGCCTTCACCAAGAACCCGAAGCGCACCACCAACGATCCGATGGAAGCCAGCTACATCGGCTTCAACATGTGGGTGAAGGCGGTGGAGAAGGCGAAGTCGACGGATCCGGACAAGGTCATCGACGCACTGCCGGGCATCAAGGAAGCCAACCTGACGGGTGGCGTCTCGGAAATGCTGCCGAACCATCACATCACCAAGCCGGTCTTCATCGGCGAGATCAAGGCCAACGGCCAGTTCGACGTGGTGTGGAAGACGCCTGGTCTCGTTGCCGGCGACGCCTGGTCGAAGGAGCTTGACGGCTCCAAGGACCTGATCGGCGACTGGGTCGGCAAGAAGTGCGGCAACTGGAACACCAAGACCAACAAGTGCGGTGGTCAGGGGTCCTGATCTCTTTTCCTCCCGAAGACTCCAGAAGGCGGCGGTTGTCGCCGCCTTCTTTTTCTTTATCTGTTCCCCCGGGGTGGTGACGTGTTCGCCAATTTTATGTCTCGATGCGGCGCGCTGGCTTTTGTCCTGGCGCTGGTGATGGTCTCGATAGTTGCCTCCAGAGTGCCTGCGTTTGCAGGTCCGTTCGAGGACTCGGTCAGCCAGTTCGCCAATGATTCGTTTTCCGACACCGAGGAAGCCATCAACGCGCTGGCCGCGAGCGGCAACCCGCTGGCCTATCCGATCATCAGCGCGCTGCAGGAGGGCCGCTTGATCGCCGATCCCGACAGCAAAAAGGTTTACATCAAGCAGCTCGACGGCAAGGTGGTTGATGCCACCACCGGTGCAGCGACCTCCACTGACGTTTCCGCTCTCGATAGCGTCCGACTCAACAACCGGCTGCGCCGAACCGTGGAGGCTGCGGTGAGCAGCCTGACGATGTCTGCGCCGGATCCCGCCAAGCGCATCCTGGCGGCGCAATCGATCTTCAAGACCCACGAGGAGAACGATCTCGCGGCCGTCGAGACGGCGCTGCAGAAAGAAACCAACAGCGCCGCCAAGCGGGCGTTTGCCTCGGCGCGGGCGGCGATCCTGCTGTTCAAGCCGGATGCCAGCGAAGCGGACAAGATCGAGGCCATCGGAACCATTCGCGCCCGTGGCGATCAGGAAGCGCTGGCGCTGCTGTCCGGCCTTCCCGCCGAAGCGCCGCCGGCGGTGTCGCGGGCCGCAACCAGCGCAATCGCGTCGATCCAGCGCAGCCTTGCGGTCTGGTCGGTGGCGCAGAATGCCTGGTACGGTGTCTCGCTCGGATCCGTGCTGTTGCTCGCGGCCATCGGTCTTGCCATCACCTTCGGTGTGATGGGCGTCATCAACATGGCCCACGGCGAGATGGTGATGATCGGCGCCTACGTCACCTTCGTGGTGCAGGAGCTGATCCGGACCAGATATCCGGGGCTGTTTGATTATTCCCTGCTGATCGCCGTACCGCTGGCTTTCGTGGTGGCCGGCCTGATCGGCATCCTGATCGAACGCACCATCATCCGCTTTCTCTATGGGCGTCCGCTGGAGACGCTGCTGGCGACCTGGGGCATCTCGCTGGTGCTGCAGCAGGCGGTGCGCACCGCATTCGGCCCCAACAACCGTGAGGTCGGCAATCCGTCCTGGATGAGCGGCGCGTTCGAGATCGGCCAGCTCGCCATCACCTACAACCGGCTCTGGATTGTCTGCTTTACGCTGGCCGTGTTCGCCATCCTGCTGGCCATGCTGCGCTACACCAGCCTGGGACTGGAAATGCGGGCCGTGACACAAAACCGGCGGATGGCGGCATCAATGGGGATCGCGACCTCGCGGGTCGATGCGCTGACCTTCGGCCTCGGTTCCGGCATTGCCGGAATTGCTGGAGTGGCGCTGTCGCAGATCGATAACGTCAGCCCCAATCTCGGCCAGAGCTACATCATCGATTCCTTCATGGTGGTGGTATTCGGCGGGGTCGGCAATCTCTGGGGCACACTGGTCGGCGCCCTCACGCTCGGTGTCGCCAACAAATTCCTCGAGCCGGTTGCGGGCGCCGTGCTCGGCAAGATCGCCATTCTCGTCCTCATCATCTTGTTCATCCAGAAGCGGCCGCGCGGCCTGTTCGCCCTCAAGGGGCGGTCGGTGGAAGCATGATGCCGCATTTGCTGACCCGCTCGCTCAACCGCAGTGCCACGATCTTTCTGCTGATCGTCGCCGCCATCGGCATCCTGATGCCGCTGTCCAATCTGCTGCTGCCGGAATCTTCGGCCTTTCAGGTGCCGACCTATCTGATCTCGTTGTTCGGCAAATATATCTGCTACGCGCTCCTGGCACTTTCGATCGATCTGATCTGGGGCTATTGCGGCATCCTCTCGCTGGGGCACGGCGCGTTCTTCGCACTCGGCGGTTATGCCATGGGCATGTACCTGATGCGCCAGATCGGCAGCCGCGGTGTCTACGGCAATCCGCTACTGCCGGACTTCATGGTGTTCCTGAATTATCAGAAGCTGCCCTGGTACTGGCACGGCTTCGACATGTTCTGGTTCGCGGCGCTGATGGTGCTGGTGGTGCCGGGACTGCTGGCCTTCGGGTTCGGCTGGCTGGCGTTCCGCTCGCGTGTCACCGGGGTGTATCTTTCGATCATCACCCAGGCGATGACGTACGCGCTGCTGCTGGCCTTCTTCCGCAACGATTTCGGCTTTGGCGGCAACAACGGCCTGACCGACTTCAAGGATATCCTGGGCTTCAATATCCAGGCCCAGGGCACTCGTGCCGTGCTGTTCGCGTTGTCGTGCCTGGCGCTGATGATCGGTTTCCTGATCTGCCGCGCGGTGGTGACGTCCAAGCTCGGCAAGGTGCTGATCGCGGTGCGTGATGCGGAATCCCGCACCCGTTTCCTCGGCTACCGTGTCGAATCCTACAAGCTGTTCGTGTTCACGCTGTCGGCCTGCATGGCCGGCGTCGCCGGCGCGCTGTATGTGCCGCAGGTCGGCATCATCAATCCCGGCGAGTTTGCGCCCGGCAACTCCATCGAAGCGGTGATCTGGGTGGCGGTCGGCGGTCGCGGCACGTTGATCGGTGCGGCGCTCGGCGCCGTCGTCGTCAACTATGCCAAGACCGTCTTCACCTCCGGAGCGCTCGCGCCCTATTGGCTGTTCCTGCTGGGTGCGTTGTTCATCCTGGTCACGTTGCTGCTGCCGAAGGGCATCGTCGGCACAGTGCAGGCCTGGTGGGAACCATGGCGGGAGCGCCGTTTAGCGGATACCGCCGCCAGCGCCGCGCGTGAAGACGGCGTCTCCGAACCCCATTTGGCGGAGTGAGCCGATGAATGTCATGGATACCCGCGCCACCTCCGCCTTGCTCTATCTCGACGGCGTTCATGTCTCGTTCGACGGCTTCCACGCCATCAACAACCTGTCGTTGACCATCGCGCCGGGCGAAATGCGGGCGATCATCGGCCCCAACGGCGCCGGCAAGACCACGATGATGGATATCATCACCGGCAAGACCAAGCCGGACGAGGGCGACGTGCTGTTCGACGGCACGATCGACCTGACGCGGCTTGACGAAACGCAGATCGCTGAGCTCGGCATCGGCCGCAAGTTCCAGAAGCCGACCGTGTTCGAAAGCCAGACCATCGAGGACAATCTGCTGCTGGCGCTGAACACCGATCATCGGGTGCGCACCACGCTGTTCTGGCGTCAGAGCCGCGACGAGGCTGAGCGAATCGACCGTGTGCTGGAAACCATCAAGCTCACCGAGGCTCGCGACCGGCTGGCCGGCAACCTGTCCCACGGCCAGAAGCAGTGGCTGGAGATCGGCATGCTGCTGGCGCAGGATCCCAAGCTCCTGCTGGTCGACGAGCCCGTCGCCGGCATGACCGATGTGGAAACCCACCAGACCGCCGAGCTTCTGAAGGAAATCAATCGCGAAAAGACCGTGGTGGTGGTCGAGCACGACATGACGTTCGTGCGTGAACTCGGTGTGCGGGTCACCTGCCTGCACGAGGGCTCCGTGCTTGCGGAAGGGTCCATCGATCAGGTCTCGTCCAACGAGCGGGTCATCGAAGTGTATCTGGGGCGCTGATCCATGCTGGATGTGAAAGACATTAGCCTGTTCTATGGTGCAGCCCAGGCTTTGCGCGGCGTTTCGGTGATCGCCGAGCCGGGTAAGGTCACCTGTGTGCTCGGCCGCAACGGCGTCGGCAAGACCAGCCTGCTGCGCGCCATGGTCGGCCAGCAGCCGATCGCCGGCGGCAGCATCACCTTCGACGGTGCCGATATCACCGCGCTGCGGCCCTATGAGCGGGCGCGGCGCGGCATTGCCTTCGTACCCCAGGGGCGCGAAATATTTCCGCTGCTGACGGTCGAGGAGAACCTCAAGACCGGCTATGCCCCGCTCAAGCGCGACCAGCGCAACATTCCCGACGACGTGTTCTCGCTGTTTCCGGTGCTGCAGTCGATGCTGGGGCGCCGCGGCGGCGATCTTTCCGGCGGCCAGCAGCAGCAGCTCGCCATCGGCCGGGCGCTGGTGATGCGGCCGAAGCTGCTGCTGCTCGACGAGCCGACCGAAGGGATCCAGCCTTCCATCATCAAGGACATCGGTCGTGCGATTTCGTACCTGCGCAGCCTCGGCAACATTGCCATCGTCCTGGTCGAACAATATCTCGACTTTGCTTGCGAACTCGGCGACCATTTCGCCGTGATGGATCGGGGCAATGTGACGTTTAGGTGTGACCGCACGACGCTCGATCCCGCAGCCATCAGCCGGGCCATGGCGATCTAAGTCCATAGCCACGGCCTTTGTAACGTAAGCAGCCGGGGGCGGATGCACAGCGATCCTACAGCAGCAGTCTCCGCGACCTTTGCCGCCAATCGGGCTGTGGGGGTGGTGACATTCGACGTGCAGTCCCGGGACGGCGTCACCCGGCGCGGTGCGCTGCACGAAGCGGGGTCCTTGCGGGTCAGATTTCCGTCGCCGGAGCAGCAGGGGTTGTCGGCAGTGTTCGTCAACACCGCAGGTGGTGTTGCCGGGGGCGATCGCTTCGACATCAGCATTGCGGCGGGCCCGCGCTCCCGCCTCACGGTCACCACGGCCGCGGCCGAAAAGGTCTACCGATCGCAAGGGTCCGGGCGCGATTCCGAGGCACAACTGAACATCACGCTGCGGGCCGAGGACGGTGCGCATCTCGCTTGGTTGCCGCAGGAGACCATTCTGTTCGACCGTGCGCGGATTGCGCGCCGGATCGATATTGACCTCGCGGAGACCGCATCATTGTTGCTGTGCGAGATCGTGGTGTTTGGCCGTGCCGCGATGGGCGAACGGATGATGCAGGGCTGTTTTACCGATCGCTGGCGGCTGCGACGCGGCGGCAAGCTGTTGTTTGCCGAGACCATCCGGCTGGATGGAGATGTCGGCGCGAAGCTCGCCCGGCCGGCGGTCGCCGATGGCGGCGTCGCCATCGGCACCGCGCTGATCGTGCCGGGGGACGAGGCGCTGGTGGAGCGCATTCGCGAGGCCTCGGCGCAGTTCGGCGGAGAGGTGGGTATCTCGGCCTGGAACGGGTTTGCTTTGGCCCGCTTCTGTGCGCAAGATGCGGCGCGTTTGCGCGCCGACATGATGACGGTGCTGGGGCGAGCCAGCCCGTCGGCGTTGCCGCGGTTGTGGTTACAATAGTTTCGGTTTGAAATTTCGGTTTGACGGACGTGAGTGCCGATAAAATGGACGTTCCATGAATCTCTCCCCCCGTGAAAAAGACAAGCTCCTGATTTCCATGGCTGCGATCGTTGCGCGACGGCGGCTCGAGCGTGGCGTCAAGCTCAACCATCCGGAGGCGATCGCGATCATCTCGGATTTCATTCTGGAAGGTGCGCGCGATGGCCGCACTGTGGCGGAGCTGATGAAATCGGGAGCCGAAGTGCTGACCCGCGATCAGGTGATGTCAGGCATCCCGGAAATGATCCATGACATCCAGGTCGAGGCGACCTTTCCGGATGGCACCAAGCTCGTCACCGTCCATGAACCCATCCGCTGACCGAGGCCCACATGATTCCCGGTGAATTGTTCATCAAGGACGGCGAGATAGAGCTCAACGCCGGCCGCAAGACCGTGACGCTGACCGTCGCCAACAGCGGTGACCGGCCGATCCAGGTCGGTTCGCATTACCATTTCTTCGAGACCAATCCGGCGCTGAAATTCGATCGCAAGAAGGCCCGCGGCATGCGGCTCGACATTGCCGCCGGCACCGCGGTGCGGTTCGAACCAGGGCAAACCCGCGACGTGACCCTGGTGGCGTTGGCTGGCAAACGGACCATCTACGGCTTCCGCGGCGATGTGATGGGCAAGCTGTGAAGCGCTGATCGTGAACGCAATCGAGGCCGCAAACGTCGCGATACTCCCTCCCCCCTTGCGGGGGAGGGTAGGGGAGGGGGGTATGCCGTATTCCGAGATTGGCAAGCTTCAGCGAGACCGTGCGAAGCAATTGAGACGTGCGATGACTCGGGCCGAAGCGTTGTTATGGCGTCAACTGAAAGCACATCGACTGAGCGGCTTTGGATTTCGTCGTCAGGTCCCGATGGGGCACTACATTGCGGATTTCGCCTCGCATAGCGCCAGGTTGATCGTCGAGGAGGACGGTGAAAGTCATGATTTCGAATCGCGCATTCTTCACGATAGTCGACGGGATGCATGGTTTGTGTCCCGCGGATATCGTGTGCTCCGATTTACCAATCGCGACGTGACGACAAGTCTGGAAGGGGTCGTGATGATGATCAGTCAGGCTGCGATTCTGGGTTCACCCCCCTCCCGAGCCCTCCCCCGCAAGGGGGGAGGGACTAGGCTATCATCCCCGCTTTCGTCGGAGCCCAAGAGATGTCCGTAAAAATCAAACGCTCGGTCTATGCCGACATGTTCGGTCCCACCACCGGCGACCGCGTGCGTCTTGCCGACACCGATCTCATCATCGAGGTCGAAAAGGATTTCACCGTTTACGGCGAGGAGGTGAAGTTCGGCGGCGGCAAAGTGATCCGTGACGGCATGGGCCAGAGCCAGGTCACCAACCGACAGGGCGCTGCCGATACCGTCATCACCAATGCGCTGATTGTCGACCATTGGGGGATCGTGAAAGCCGATGTCGCCATCAAGGAAGGCTACATCAGCGCCATCGGCAAGGCGGGTAACCCGGACATCCAGCCGGGCGTCACCATTGTCATCGGCCCCGGCACGGACGTGATCGCGGGGGAAGGCAAGATCCTCACCGCCGGCGGCTTCGACAGCCACATCCATTTCATCTGCCCGCAGCAGATCGAGCACGCGCTGATGTCCGGCGTCACGTCGATGCTGGGCGGCGGCACCGGTCCGTCGCATGGCACCTTCGCGACGACCTGCACGCCTGGTCCGTGGCACATCGCGCGGATGATCCAGTCGTTCGATGCGTTCCCGGTCAATCTCGGCATTTCCGGCAAGGGCAATGCCTCGAAGCCAGCGCCGCTGGTGGAAATGATCAATGCCGGCGCCTGTGCGCTGAAGCTGCACGAGGACTGGGGCACCACGCCTGCGGCGATCGACAACTGCCTCAGCGTCGCCGACGACTACGACGTGCAGGTGATGCTGCATTCCGACACGCTGAACGAGTCGGGTTTTGTCGAGGACACCATCAAAGCCTTCAAAGGGCGCACCATTCACGCCTTCCACACCGAAGGTGCCGGCGGCGGTCATGCGCCCGATATCATCAAGGTCGCGGGCCTCAAGAACGTGCTGCCGTCCTCGACCAATCCGACGCGGCCGTTCACGCGCAACACCATCGACGAGCATCTCGACATGCTGATGGTGTGCCACCATCTCGATCCGTCGATCGCGGAAGATCTGGCGTTCGCCGAAAGCCGCATCCGCAAGGAAACCATCGCGGCGGAAGACATTCTCCACGATCTCGGTGCGCTGTCGATGATGTCGTCCGATAGCCAGGCCATGGGCCGGCTCGGCGAGGTCATCATTCGCACTTGGCAGACCGCCGACAAGATGAAGAAGCAGCGGGGATCGCTGCCGCAGGACAAGGGCGACAACGACAATTTCCGCGTCAAGCGCTACATCGCCAAATACACCATCAACCCGGCAATCGCGCACGGTGTGTCGAAGCTGATCGGCTCGGTGGAAAAGGGCAAACTCGCCGATCTGGTGCTGTGGTCGCCGGCCTTCTTCGGCGTCAAGCCGGATTGCATCATCAAGGGCGGTTCGATCGTGGCGGCACCGATGGGCGACCCGAATGCCTCGATTCCGACGCCGCAGCCGGTGCACTACCAGTTGATGTTCGGCGCTCACGGCCGTGCGCGCACGGCTTCATCGGTGGTATTCTCCTCGAAGGCGGCGGTTGCTGGTGGTCTCGCAAAGAAGCTCGGTATCGAAAAAACGCTCTATCCGGTGCAGAACACGCGCGGGCGGATTTCAAAAAAGAGCATGATTCACAACGATGCGACGCCCAATATCGAGGTCGATCCCGAGACCTACGAGGTGCGGGCCGACGGCGAATTGCTGACATGCGCGCCCGCGGAAGTGCTGCCCATGGCGCAGCGCTACTTCATGTTCTAGGGTGCTTCCCGGCGGTTTACGCCACTATAAAATGCCGGGAGGATGACCTTGATCTACGTCGTTGCCACACTGACCGTGAAACCTGAAACACGTGCCGAACTCATTGCTGCCGCGAAGGTCTGCATCGCCGCGACACGCAAGGAAGCCGGCAATATCGCCTATGACATGCATGAGAGCGTGACCGATCCTGCGAAGTTGGTGTTTGTCGAGCAGTGGGAGAATGCCGAGGCCCTGGTGCCCCACCGCACCGCCGATCACATGAAGGCCTTTGGCCGTGTCGTGGTCAACTGCCTGAGCGCGCCGCCGCGGATCGAAGTCATCACGCCCGCCAAGGTCGACGTCCGATAACACAAAGCAAAAATAGAGGATGATCCATGATTTATGTCGTTGCCACCACGAAGCTGAAGCCGGAACATCAGGACGCCTATGTCGCCGGCGCCCGGGACTGCATCGCCGCCACCCGGAAGGAAGCGGGCTGCATCTTCTATGATGGTCATCTCAGCGTCAGCGATCCGAACCAGTTCGTGTTCGTCGAGCGCTGGGAAAATCGCGAGGCGCTGAATGCGCATGGACGCTCGGACCATATGAAGGTCTGGCGCAAGCTGTCCGCGGACTTCAAGGCCAGCCCGACGGTGATCGAGATCATCAGCGACGGCAAGGTCGAAACCCTGTGAGCCCCCGCCCATGATCCGCGCCGTCAAGGTCATCCCGCCGCTGCACTGGAAGGAACAGCCCGCCGATACGGTTGTGCTTGATTTCGACGACCGGCACCGGCGGCGCATGGCGATGACCGGGACGCGCGGTCTGGATTTCCTGCTCGATCTCGAGGAAGCGGTTGCGCTGCGTGGCGGCGATGCCCTGGTGCTGGAGGACGGACGGCTTGTCGAGGTCGTGGCGGCTGCCGAGCCGCTGATTGAAATCCGCTGCAACGATCCGCAGCATCTGGTGCGGGTGGCCTGGCATCTCGGCAACCGTCACCTGCCCACCCAGATCACGGGGCGAGGCCTGCGTATCCGCAGGGATCACGTGATCGAGGAGATGGTGCGGGGTCTGGGGGCCCGTGTCATCGAGATCGAGGCGCCGTTCGACCCGGAGGGGGGAGCGTATTCCGGCGGCGGGCATGCACACGGCGACGGGCATGCGGGCCACGATCATGCTCACCATGATCTCGGTCATCATGACCACGATCACCATGATCATGGTCCCCAGCACGCCCACGGCGCTCATGATCATGGTCATGCGCACGACCACGATCACCACCACCACGACGAGCACTGCGGTCACGATCATGCTCATGATCACCGGGACTAGACCCGGCAAAGAGAGCGCCCAGGCTGGCGGGGATACTGCCGGCTCGAACGTTGACCCGGGCGCCGCGCCGGGTATCGTCGACGAGCAGGCCGCGCTCTATCGGTTGATGACGTGGCTGTCGCCATCGTTTCCGGTGGGCGCTTTCGCCTATTCCAGCGGGCTGGAGTGGGCCGTGGAGGCCGGCGATATCGTCAGCAGCGCGACTCTGCAGGATTGGCTGGCCGTTATGCTCACCGACGGCGCCGGCTTCTGCGACGGTGTCTTCCTGGCCCACGCTCACCGCGCTCTCGTCGCCGGCGATGCCGCTGGTTTGGCCGATGTGGCCGAACTCGCCGCGGCCTACGTTCCGTCGCGGGAACGGCAGCTGGAAACCACGACGCAGGGGCGGGCCTTCATCGAGATCGCGCGATCGGCTTGGGGCTGTGCCGCCCTCGAGCAAGCGGTCACGCAACTGGAACAGCCCCCGGTCTATCCCGTCGCTGTGGGGATCGTGAGTGCGGCGCATGGCCTTGGGCTGCCTCTGAGCATGCACGCCTTCCTGCATGCGCTCACGGCGAACTGGATCTCCGCGGCCGCGCGACTGGTTCCATTGGGACAGACCGACAGCCAGCGGACGCTGGCGGCGCTCGAGCCGGTTGTTGTCGCGACCGGTGGACGTGCGCTGGCGGCGACGCTTGACGATCTCGGCAGCGCGACATTCCGGGCCGATCTCGCTGGCATGCGCCATGAGGCACAATACACCCGGTTGTTCCGGTCATGAGCACCATCGCCACCCTCGAGGCTGGTCTGCTGGCGGCGATCGCCGCGCTTCATGTTGCGTGGGGCTTTGGGGTGCGCTGGCCGCGCCGTGACGAACCGGCGCTGACGGCTCTGGTTGTCGGTTACAAGCGTGATCGCATGCCGCCGCCGCGGCAATGTTTCATTGCGGCTGCTGCCATCTTCGCGGCTGCTGTGGTCGTTGCGCTCATTGCCGGCTCTGTCCGCCTGCCCGTTGCACCGATGCTGGTGACCCTGGCGGGCCTTGGGGTGACGGCAGTGTTTGCGGCGCGTGGTGTCGCCGGATATCTGCCGGCGTGGCGTGCGCGTTTCCCGCGCCAGCCGTTCGCGACGCTCGATCGCCGGGTCTATTCGCCGCTGTGCCTTGCCATTGCGGCAACGTGCGCAATCCTGCTCTTCAACCAGATGGAACATTGATATGCCCGGTTTTCACGGCCCACTTCGCGTCGGCATCGGCGGCCCTGTCGGATCCGGAAAAACGGCATTGATGGATCTGCTCTGCAAGACCATGCGCAAGAACTACGACATCGCGGCCATCACCAATGACATCTACACCAAATGGGATGCTGAATTCCTGGTGCGGGCCGGCTCGCTGACGCCGGATCGCATTGCCGGTGTCGAAACCGGTGGTTGCCCTCATACTGCGATCCGCGAGGACGCCTCGATGAATCTGGCAGCGGTGGCCGACATGCGGGCGAAATTCCCCGACCTCGATCTGGTCCTGATCGAATCCGGCGGGGACAACCTTGCGGCGACGTTTTCTCCGGAACTGGCCGATCTCACGATCTACGTGATCGATGTGGCGGCCGGCGACAAAATTCCGTCCAAGGGAGGCCCCGGCATCACCCGGTCGGATCTGCTCGTGATCAACAAGATCGACCTGGCGCCGCATGTCGGTGCATCGCTGGAGAAGATGGATGTGGACGCTCGGCGCATGCGCGGCGAGCGCCCCTTTGTCATGACCAACCTGAAAAAGAGTGAGGGTCTCGACCACATCGTCCGGTTCATCGAAAGCAAGGGCGGTCTGCGCGCGCCGGCGAACGTCAAGGCAGGCTGAGTTGCTGTTGGCCGGGTTCCGGACGTCTCCGAAAGCCAGACATGCGATTTTTCCGGAACGGACTGCGACGCGCCGGGTTGTGTTGCCATGAGCAACATGCATTCGACACACACGCGAGACCGCGCCCGGGACTACGGAAATGCCTTTCTCGGCCTGATGCTGCTGGGGATCATCATGATGGTGTTCGGCCTGGCGCTAGCGTCCGCTTAGTCGAGCCCGAGGTTCGAGCTCATTCCCGCATGTGCATGAGCAGCTTTCGCCCGGAAAATGGCCATCCGATGCTGGACATGACCGCTGCGGCCCTGGGCCGAGCGGTCTTTTCTTTACACTGGCGGGGAACAAAATGGCGATTTAAGCTTTGTTTTGCTCACCGCTTGCATGGAACAGGTCATTAACCCCCCAGGGGGCATTTAGGCGTATCGTGTATCGATGACTGTTCGCATTGCCGATTGCCGCATTGCCAATTGTTCGTGGCCTCGATCCGAGGCCCGCGTTGTTATCCGGCTCCGTTGGCCCGGGTAAACCAGTGTTCCGGCTTGGCTTTCTCATCGGACTGATAGCGCTGATCGGGGTCTTGATCTCCGGGCTTGTCGCGTACCGGGTTTACAATCAGGAAATCTCGCTGGACCAGGCCGCGCTCGAGCGCTCGGCGGACGTCCACGCGCGGCTCGTGCAGGATCGCCTGAGCGAGCGAGAACTGCTGACCCGCATTATTGTCGGGCTGATCCGCAAGCCTTCGCTGCTGCAAGGCAATGTCCTGGAGCCGCTGCGATCGTCGATCTATGCGTTCAAGACCGACTTTGTCGTCGCCAGCTGGGTTGCGCGGATTCCGCCGGCAGGCCTGGCCAATGCCGAGAAGCAGCTGGCTGCGGCCGGCTTCACCCGTCCCAAAATTCGCGATGCGGAGGACCAGGTTCTCAATCTCGCCTCGATCACCCAGCCGATCGACGTGCTGATGGACGTCGAGCCGCGCAACGACGAGACCCTGACCTTCCCGGGCCGGTCGTTCGACCAGCACCCGGTGCTGGGCCCGTTGTTGGCCCGCGCCGCGGTGGAGGGCAAGCCGCTGTGCTCGGATCCCCTGGTGCTGATGCGGACGAACGGGCCGGTCGGGGTCGTCCTGGTCGCCCCGGTGATTCAAGACGGCAGCAACAGTGTTGCCGGATTTATCACCTTTTCGTATCGCATCGCGCCGCTGATCCTCGCCAACGAAGACACCAGCCCATTCGAGGTGGTGCTGCGGGATCCACGCGATCCAGCCAAGGAGCTGAAAGCCGATCCACAAGGGATCGTGACGGCGACGCCTGCGCGACAGGATTCTCCGACCCCGATGCTGCGTCGTATTGTCTCATTTGGCGGCAAGGACTGGACGCTGGGCTATTACGCCAAAAACAATGCGAAGGCCCACGCTCAAGAACTGGCGGCCATTGTCGCGATCATCGGCGTGGCCCTGACCAGCATCATCTGCGGCCTGTTCGGTTATGTCATCTACAACAATGTGCGGTTGAGCCGGGAGATCGAGGTTCGGATCGGTTTCGAGAATCGACTGACCGCGGTCATCGGTGAACTCAATCACCGGGTCAAGAACATCCTCGCGGTCATCCAGTCGATCGTGACGCGGACGCTCCGTCATGGCACCGACGTGGATTCCGCGCGCGAACTGCTGATCGGCCGCATTCATGCGATGTCGAACGTGGTATCGCTGCTCAGCGACAGCCAGTGGCAGGGTGTCAAGCTCCGAGGATTGCTGGAATCCCGCGCGATTCCGCATGCGGAGCGCATCGCGCTGAGCGGGCCGGATATTACGGTCAGCCCCCGGGCAGCGCAAAGCTTGTCGCTGCTATTTTTCGAGCTGGCCTCGCACGCCGACGAAGGGTTGTCGCTGGTCGGCAAGCATCCCAACATCTCGGCGCAATGGCACGTGATGGGTGAGGGCAGGGATGCCATTTTTGATTTTCGCTGGGAGGAATTCAACACCAGCGCGGCGACCCGGCGTCCCGACAGCGATTTTGGCGTGATCCTGCTGGATCGGGTTGCGCCCGAGGCGCTTGGCGGAGCTTCCAAGCGTTATTTTACGGACGTCAGTTATGTCTATGAACTAACGGCGCCAATGGAAACCGTCGTCGACCAGGCAGAGCTCGACCGCACCGACCGCCTCGCCGCTCCCGTGAATACGGGCAAACGTAAATAACCTCTCGCATCGCTCCGGGAACAACAGTTTCAGCGGCGACTTGATTCGCCATCAGCTTCATTGACGGGAGATGGCGATGGGACGCTATTTGTTGCTTTGGTTTCTGGGTGTGCCGATCCCCATCCTGGTTTTGATCTATGCATTTGGCGGACTGCACTAGCTACGACGGGGATTTCGGCGTCCATCATGTCGAGATGGCCATCGCGTCCGCGCCGCCACGATCCTGAAACGACGAACGGCCACCGGAAGGTGGCCGTTCTCTTGATCAATTTCGACTTTCGCGCCTTATCTGCCGCTGCCGCCGATCACGGCGCGAACCGTGTTGTCCGGCCCGAAATCATCGGTGCCTTCGACGTACAACAGGTTGCTCAGTTTCGAGCGCGCGCGATTGACCCGGCTCTTGATCGTGCCGACCGCGCATCCGCAGATGGCCGCGGCATCCTCATAGGAAAAGCCCGACGCTCCAACCAGGATAAGCGCTTCCTTCTGGTCCTGCGGCAACTTCTCCAGCGCGACGCGAAACTCCTCAAACTCGAGATGCTGGCTTTGGCTCGGTTGAGACTTCAGGGTCTTGGCGTAACTCCCGTCTGCGTCCTCAACTTCGCGTCGTCGCTTGCGATAGTCCGAACGGAAAAGATTTCGCAGGATTGTGAAGAGCCACGCCGGCATATTCGACCCCGGTTGAAACGAGTCGATGTTGGCCAGCGCGCGCAACAGGGTTTCCTGCACGAGGTCGTCCGCACGGTCGCCGTTGCCGCTCAGCGAAATCGCAAAAGCGCGCAAACTCGGCACGCACGCAAGCATGTCGTCGCGAAGTTGATTTGTGAGGGGCATTAGTCCCTCCCGTCGTTTTTGGCTGCGAGTTCTGCGGCGTCAGCCGTATCGAGTTTGCGGATCAACTCCGCAAAACGATCGGGGACCCCTTGCCGGACCACATCATCGTACATCGCTCTCAGCTGATGACCGATTCTGGATTGAATTTCGGCATTGAGACCACCTGGCTTGCCGGTGGGTGCCTTGCGTTTTGGATCATTCATGAGCTGTTCCGTAACTTCCCCAAGAGCTAAGTTCCTCGAAACAAAAGGCTTTTTATGATAGCGGAGCCTTTCTCGTCGGGCGGTAGTGCAGGCGTAATGCGACAGATGGGATAAAGTTCCAGAGCTGTCGGAACTTTCACAGATACCTGTTGGAACTTTCCGGAGGCTGAGACGTAATCACTGGCAGGTGGGAACCCCGGCGATTCCGGGGTTCTGCGCTTGAGAGAATGAAATGGATGGAGGGGGGATGTCTCGTTCCCAGGTTGTTGCCGAACATTTGCCGCTGCTGCGCCGTTATGCCCGGGCTTTGTCGGGGAATCAGGCCTCCGGCGACGCCTATGTAGCCGCCATGCTTGAGGCGCTGCTGCAGGACCAGTCGCTGCTTGACGAAAAGAATGGCCCCCGCGCAGGTCTGTTCCGACTGTTCACACAGATTTGGAATTCCGTTGCCGTCAATGACGGTGCCGAGACGTCAACTGCGACGGTGCCGTCGGAGCGGCGGCTGTCGAATATCACTCCGCTGCCGCGGCAGGCGTTTCTATTGCTGTCGCTCGAGGGGTTCTCCGAGGATGAGGTGGCCTTTATCCTCGATACCAGCGTGGCCGAGGTCCGTCAGTTGACCGATGCGGCCGGCCGCGAACTGGCCGCTGAAATCGCGACGGATGTCCTGATCATCGAAGATGAGACCTTCATCGCGATGGATCTGGAGAGCCTGGTCAAGAATCTGGGGCACAATGTGATCGGCGTCGCTCGCACCCATGCCGACGCTATTGCGCTTGCGAAGAGCCACCGGCCCGGTTTGATCCTGGCTGATATTCAGCTTGCGGACGGCAGTTCTGGCCTCGATGCGGTAAACGAACTGCTGCGGGTGTTTGAGGTCCCCGTTGTGTTCATTACCGCTTACCCGGAGCGCTTCCTGACCGGCGAGCGGCCTGAGCCGGCGTTCCTGATCTCGAAACCGTTCCAGCCCGCCATGGTGTCGGCGGTCGCGAGCCAGGCCCTGTTCTTCCAGCGCAACTCGCGCAACCGTGCGGCCAAGGCAGCTGCGTCATAAAGGCCAGGCGCCTGACGCCATCCATTTTCGAGCGGGCCCCGGTCATCACCGGGGCTCGTTTTGTTTGTGCCAAATCTCTGAAAACAAAAGAAAAGCGGGACGCCGCCGGCATCACCACGGCAGCGCCCCGCGTTGACCGGTTAATTAGGGGCAGGGGGAATAACCGGCTGCAGACATGACGCAACAGCCCATCGATCGTTCCGTCCCGGCGGTTAATTTTTTCAGCATGGCGGCTGACAATCGCGGGAACCGAAACGGCTGCATCTCTGTTGTCAATCCAAATCAGAAAATTGCGGACAACGAATTAATCGCGACAGGGCAACGTCGAGGCGTAACATGTCTCATATTTCGACAGGTGCATTGGGTTTGATCGCGGCATCGCTCGCATTTGGCGGCGTGCAGTTCGGAATGGCGTCGGATGGCGTACTGGCACGTGCTGTCAGCGGCAACGCGACGCTCCGGGAAAATGTCAGTCATGATGTCGCTTTTGCAGTCAATCGCGATGCCAAGGCGGATCGTGACGTCATTGCGCCGGCCCGCGCGGACACCGTGACCCTGTCGTTTCAAGTGCCGGGATTGAAGGATGGCTCCGTTGCGATGCGTTTGCCGACGGCTGAAGCGATCCGTCTTCGCCCGGTTGCAAACAATGCGAAAGCCACCAGCACGATGCGACGCAAGGCTACCGTGGCCTGCGAGCCGGTCGTGAGCGTCCTGACGGATGTGGCGAAGCAACTTGAACCCGGGCGCTGCATCACCTGAAAATCAGAGATTTCATTGATTCGCTTGACGGCGCCCGCGTGATCGAGGCGCCGTTTTTCGTAGGCAGATACTCTTGTTCGCTTATTCCGCGGGAGTCTCGCCGGACGATTTCCGCTGCGCCATCAGCCCGAACGCGATGCCGCCCACCGCGAGCAGCGGCAACAATCGCTTGACGCCCACCGCCCTGACAATCTGCAGGCCGGCCGCCACCATCATGGGATCGCTCATCGCGGTCGCAAAGGCCGATTTTGCGTTGGCCTTCGCAGTTTCCTTGGCCGCTTCCAAGGCCCGTCTCGCCTGCCGCTTCCGGTACAGATAGCAACCGGCGGCGATCAGCGTGACGACAAAGAAGACGGCGGCGCCAGCGAGGCATGCCGGCACGATGCCGTAGCGCTGCAGTACGAACGCGAAGGCCGCTGCGCACAGGAAAGACGTCGTGATGAACAGCGATATCGCAACGGCGATAACCAGTGACGTCATGCGAAGCGCAACACCGGTCGAGTCTTTGAGATCGTCAATGAAATTCTGCAGCATCCAAATTCCCAGCCTTTAAATGTTCACGGCTCGCATACGATGCGCAAATTCGATCGCCGCATGTCGCTCGGCGATCCACCCGGCATGATGCTCCAAGCGGATCGCTCGAGCCCTCTCTCATGATCGGCGCAGCGCGTTGCACGGCGCGACGTCAGCGACGCCAGGTCACGCCGATCAGGAAGCCGAGACCGATTGCAAGTCCAACCGCGGCCAGCGGCCGCTGCTGCACTGCGTCTTCCAGGCTTTCGCTCAGCGTCGCTGCCGCATCTTGAGCTGCATCAAGCGCCGCATTCCCTTGCTCGGACAGGTCGGACACGATGCCGTCGACACTGGAGCGGGCCTGCTTGTAGCTGCGGCGCGCCTGTTTCTGCGCCGAGCCGGCCAGGCCGTTGAGGGCGTCGGTAATTTGCTCCGCCAGATTCGAGATATCTGTTTTCACAGCGTCCACATCTTTCTGCAGGCGGTCATAGCTGGCTTTGTCGGTCATCGTGGCTTCACCCTCATCGCTTGACATCGAACACTCCCGTCAGGGATTCATGCCGGACAAACGCGCCGTACCGGGCATGGTTCCGCTTCGGAAACCCTCATTCTGTCGGCAGTTGTGGCGATTGGATCGGGACCAGATGTTCTTTCAGGATGAGCGCGACAATCAGCAGAGGCGAGGCCAGGAAGGCGCCCATCGGTCCCCATAGCCAGGTCCAGAATGCGAAGGCGATGAACACCGCAAGCGCGTTGAGCGCCAGCCGCCGGCCGATGATGGTGGGCGTAATGAAATGACCTTCGAGAAACGTCACGCCCGCGAACAGCAGCGGCGCAATCAGCCCGGCTGCGAGCGTCGATGAGTTGATTACGCCGATGACCAGCAGCACGATGAACATGACGACGGGACCGATGATCGGCACGTAGTTCAAGGTCGCAGCCAAAGCGCCGAGGCCGGCAGGGTTCGGCATGCCGGTGATCGCGCACACAAGGCCGGTCGCGATGCCTACGCCCATGTTGATCATGGTTACAGTCAGGAGATAGCTGCCCAGGTGCTGTTCGATGGCATTGAGGATGCGCAGGGTCCGCAGCCGGGATTCATGCCCGGCGAACGTCATGATCAGCGAGCGCCGCAATTCCGGCCAACTGGCGACGAACAGGATCAGGGTCACGAAGAACAGCAGGATTTCGGTCAGCGTCGGAGACAGGAACTCCAGTGTGGGCTGCACCCATTCCACCTTGGGCAACGGCAGCGCGGCCGCCGACGGTTCGGCGCCGAACATGGCTTGCACCTGGTGCCACAGAGCCAGGGGACGGTCGAAGACGTGGAGTTTCTCCTTGAGCTGGGCGCCGAGTTGTGGGAGCTGGGACGTCCATTCCAGCAGAGGCGCCGAGATCAGTGCGATGATCAGGGCGACGGTCGCGCAGCTCGTGACGAACATCAGCGCCGCCGACGCCGCCCGCGGAATCCGATAGCGCTCGAGAAACCCTATACCCGCCGACAGCATGGTGCCGATCACGAACGCGGTGACGATCGGCATGAACAGCGTGCGGGCAACGTAAAGCACGGCGATGACGGCGATCGTCAGCAGGCCGACCAGTGCAAAGGCCACGAGCTCCGCGCGGCGAATGACCGGGGGCTGCTCGTCGGCACTGTCGTGCAGCGGCGCGCCGGCCGGCCTGACGCGGAGATCCTGCAGCGATGGGGTGTCGTCCAGCTCGGCCCGCCGTGTGCCCATTGCCTTAGATGCGCCCGAGCAGCAGGAGGATGAAGACGATGACCAGTACCGTGCCGACGATGCCCGAAGGGCCATAGCCCCACGAGCTGCTGTAGCCCCAGCGGGGCATCACGCCGAGCAGGATCAGGACCAGGATGATGATCAGGATGGTGCCGAGCGGCATGGCCGGACTCCCTCGCAATTGGTGCCGGGAGGCCGCGGAAGTCTTAGGTGAGCGGTCCTCGACGCCGGTTTTGCAGGCGTAACAGTCCGGTGCGACCAAAGGTTCCCGTCGCGGGGACGTGAAGCATGTTCGCGCTTGACAGCCCCATTTCGGCAACACCGAAGGTGGAACCGAATCGTGGCTCTGTCGTTGTGTTCATGTCGCGTCCGATTTGCGGGACGCCGGCATCATAAGGGCAGGGTCATGACACAGTCGATTTGTCGACGCGCAAATGCGCGCCGTGTCTCCGTTGCAGCAGCCGCATTCCTCGCAGCCATCTCGCTGTCCACCGCAGCCTCCGCGCAGGCGCTCGGCTATGCCAGCGATCCCCAAGGATTCTGGACCGATGGTGGCGCGCCCTCGTCGATGCCAGACCCCTCGGTCACCGAAAACAACGACAGCGATGCTTACGTGGTGCCGCAACGGTTGCAACGCCAGATCGTCAGCTACGCCACCAGCGAGGCGCCGGGCACTGTCATCATCGATACCCCCAACACCGTTCTCTACTATGTGCTCGGCGACAACCGGGCGATCCGCTACGGCGTCGGTGTCGGTCGTGAGGGCTTCACCTGGTCGGGGACGCAAAGCATTACCCGCAAGGCGGAATGGCCGGACTGGCATCCGCCGGCCGAAATGATCGCCCGCCAGCCTTATCTGCCGCGTTTCATGGCCGGCGGCCCAGGCAATCCGCTGGGCGCGCGGGCCATGTATCTGGGCTCCAGCGTCTATCGCATCCACGGGACCAACGATCCGTCGACCATCGGCAAGTTCGTGTCCAGCGGCTGTATCCGGCTGACCAATCCGGACGTCGAAGATCTGTTCAGCCGGGTCAATGTCGGGACCAAGGTGGTGGTGCTGCCGAAGAGCGGATTACAGCGCTTTGAAGCACACCGCACGGCGCCGGCGCGGGCTGCATCGACAGCACCGTCGCAGGCGGCGCCGGTCCGGGCCGCGTACCAGCGCCAGGCGGTGAACCAGACGACGGCTGGATTGTACTAAAGCGAAGCGTTCGCTGGAGAAGCCGATGAGGCATGTGTCGAAATCTCGGATCGCCGTAGGCTTGGCGATTGGCCTGACGTTTGGGCTTGCCGGTCTATCGACGTCCGCCCAGGCGCAGGACTTCTTCTCGGCCCTGTTCGGTGGCATGGGCGGCGCGCCATCGCGCCCTGCAATGTCGCTGCCGTTTGGCAGCCCCTTCGACGAAGCCCGACCGGCGCCTCCGGCTCCGCGTCCCAGCGGCGGTGGCCGCACGGCATATTGCGTCCGCACCTGTGATGGACGGTATTTCCCGGTGCCGGCGTCGGATGGCCAGAACCGTACCGCCGTTTGCAGCAGCTTCTGCCCCGCGGCCGAAACCAAGATCTTCTATGGCGGCTCGATCGACGAAGCCTCGACCGAGGGCGGCAAGTCGTATTCCGATCTGCCCAACGCATTTCGTTATCGCAAGGAGCTGGTCGCGGGCTGCACCTGCAACGGCAAGGATCCGACCGGACTGGCGGCGATCAAGATCGATGACGACAAGACGCTGCGCAAAGGCGATATCGTTGCCGGCCCCAATGGACTGGTGGTCGCCTCCGGTCGTGTCGACAAACGCACGGCGGTGAATTTCACCCCGGTCTCGCCCTCGGTTCGCGCCAAGTTCGAACGGGTGCCGGTGGTGGCGACGGAATAGGATTTTCCATCTGGGCTCGAAGTGTCCCGAAACAAACAGCCGCCCAACCGGGCGGCTGTTTTGCATTGTTATGCGGCGCGAATAAGGGCTTCAGGAAGCTGAAGGCTCACAAGCAATTGCCCAACCTGCGCCAAGCCTTGATTGCCCATCAGGCCAAACATGCCTGGATTGAGGAAATCTCAAAAGCCGCGTAGCATTCCAACCGGCGGCGATCTGTATGTGGTTGCGCATTTTAAGAACGATGAATGACGTCTCAACGGTAGCTGCCTGGGGGCTTCATATCATGCTGCACCAAATATTCGCATTCGCGCGCGTGCTCTTCGCCCTTTCCGCCATTTTGGTGGCACTGCCGAGCGAAGCCGCTGCGACAGTCTGGCTATCCTTTAACACGGCACAATCTCCGGTGGGCGACGTTCAACCTGTCAGAATCTCTGGGTCGATCACGACGTCGTTCTCACTCACAGACGGGAACGCTGTTGTGCAAGTCCGCGATGCCAATGGGAACACTGTTTTTGAGAAAGACGTTTCCAATCTGAATTTCCAACCCAACACGGCTCTCCCCATCTCTTTCACATATACGCCCGTGGTGAGTGGAACTTTTAGTATTTCCGCGGGGCTTTTCAGCTCGGATTGGAAAACAACCTATCAATGGACGGATCAATTATCATTTTTCGCAGTGTCCGCTTCGACCGCCGCACGCACCTATTATGTATCTCCGACCGGATCGAATGGGAATCCGGGAACGTTGAGCGCGCCATTGCAAACAATCGGCTACGCCGTATCTCTCGCCCAACCCGGCACTGATATCATTGTGCGCGCTGGTACCTATTACGAGGCAGTCGGAATTGGCGCCAGCGGCATGGCCGGCGCTCCGATTCGTCTATATGCCTACGGCGGCGAGAAGGTGATCGTCGACGGATCCGCGAATTCGGCCAATGCCAATAATATCGGTACGAGCGGCGCCTATGTCGTTATCAACGGCTTCGAAGTGCAAAATTCGAAAAATGCCGGCATTGCCGTCTACAACACCCACCACGTGACGATCAGCAATAATATCGTCCACGGTTCCTACAGTGCTGGCATCGCGTCAACCAACTGGATAAATATTGGGAATTCCCATGACAACGTCATTCAGGGGAATGTCGTATATAACAATGTATTGCAGAACTCCGCGCGCACGGCCAGCGGCGGATGGAGTCAAGGAATCTCGGTATCTTGGGACAACAATTCAATTATCACAGAAAACACGTCCTATAATAATTATGGCGAGGGCATAGGAACGTTTCTTTCCGTCGGTGTGATGATCTCGAATAACGTCGTTTATGACAATTACAGCGTCGAAATATACTTGGATAACGCCGCAAACGCGACGGTTAACGCAAATTCGATCTATAACACCGGCAATTCTGGATTCTTCCGCAACGGATACCAAGCCTCATCCATTCAATTGGCGCGCGAGACCTATTCGCAATCCGAGCCGCTCGCCAACCTGACGATTACCAACAACGTTGCCGTCAATGGGGCGTCTGGCTTTTACTATGGCAATTATGGTAGCGGGGGCGGCATCCAAAATAGTCTGATTGCCAACAACACATTTGTGAATGCGACGAACATCGCAATATATATCGACCCTTCGCCGGGCCACAGCGGCAACACCTATGCGAACAACATTGTCTATGAGAACGTGACAGGCAGAACCCTTGTTGCGGGAACCAATAGCGGCGCGACCTTTTCGCACAACAATTGGTTTGGCGGCAGCGCGGGGTATTTTGCCGGAGCAGGCGATGTCAACGCCGATCCGCAATTCGTCACGTCCGGCATGGTTGCGGCAACGGATTACGTTCTGCAACCAATCACCTCTCCTTGCCGCGGGGCGGGCATACCCTTGAGCCAAGTGACGACAGACTATTTCGGACAGACGAGAAGCGTGCCGCCGACCATCGGCGCATTCAACTGACAGCGAAGACTAGACGATCCGCCGCCAACTTGATGAAGCCGGCCGCGACCACGCGAACCATGCCGCAAGATCGCGTGCGGATTTGCCTTACCCGCGCATGCGGCTGCCAGTCGGGTCGAAGGCCGGGCGTCGAGTCTGGTGGCCGCACAGCGCTCGCCCAGGATCTCGATTTCGAAGCCGGTGGAGACGCCAGCCAGCTCCTTTGGAATATATCCGAGCGCCAGCCCACCCGGACGGTTCTTTTGCATTGTTACGCGGCGCGAATATTGCCGAGGAATTCCGTGACCTGGGTACGCAGCTGCTGAGTCCGGGCATCGAGTATTTCGGCCGCCGATTTGACGTTCTGTGCGGCCGAACCGGTCGCATCGGCACCGGCGCTGACACCGATGATGTTGTTCGACACATCCTGGGTGCCGAGCGCGGCCTGCTGGGTATTGCGCGTGATTTCCTGGGTCGCGGCGCCTTGCTGCTCGACCGCGGCCGCAATCGCGGTGGCCACTTCGCTGACTTCGCCAATGGTGCCGCCGATCGCCTTGATGGCGTCCATCGCCTCGTTGGCCACCTTGCGGACGGCAGCGATCTGCTGGGAGATTTCCTCGGTCGCCTTGGCGGTCTGGTTGGCCAGCGATTTGACCTCTGATGCAACCACCGAGAAGCCCTTGCCGGCTTCGCCGGCGCGCGCCGCTTCGATGGTCGCATTGAGGGCCAGCAGATTGGTCTGGCTGGCGATGGTGTTGATCAGTTCGACCACCTCGCCGATCCGGTTCGCGGTCTGGGCCAGTCCCTGCACCGTGCCGTCGGTTTCGCGTGCTTGGTTGACGGCGCGGGTTGCGATCCCGGCGGCGTGAGTGACCTGGCGGCTGATGTCGTTGATCGACGCGCTGAGCTCTTCCGATGCCGAGGCCACGCTTTGCACGTTCATCGACGCCTCGCCGGAGGCCCGCGCCGCGAGCTGAATCTGGGCATTGGTCTGGTCGGAGATGGCCGACATGCTGCTGGAGGTTTCTCCCATCTGCTGCGAGGCCTGGCCGAGCGCATCGAGGGTGTCGCGCATCTGGCTCTCGAACAAGGCAATGTGCCGTTCGATCGCCTGCTGCCGGCCGGCGGCCTGGACGTTTCGGCTGGTTTGGTCCGCCTCGATGCGGTCCTTCTCCGCGGCATTCTGCCGGAAGGTGCCGAGCGCGCCTGCCAAAGCGCCGATCTCGTCACGCCGGGCGGCAAAGGGGGGCTCGGCCGTCAGGTCGCCGGCCGCCACTTTCAGCATGGCGTCGCGAATGGCCTGCAGCGGCATGATCACGCGGTTGCGGACGGCCCACATGCTGCCGAAAGCGACGGCAAGCGCGCCCAGCAGCAGCGCCATCTGACCCGCCAGAGCCCACTGCGCCTCCGACTGCTGGCGCGCGGCATGCTCCTTGGCCGCCTTCAACGCTGTTTCGGCAATCGTGACGGCCGTTGCCATCTGCGCCACGGAATACGGGCTGAACTGGTTGGCCGTCATGTCGGTCTTCTCACCGGCGACCAGGGCCTTCAGGAGGCGGTCCCGCTGCGCTGTGTATTGCGAATCGAAATAGGCCGCTTTTGCATCGGCCATCGCCTTGGTCAGGTCAGGGGGCAGCTTCATCCCGGACGATGCGAGTTCGAGTGCATTCCAGGCGGCCTGGATACCGCCCACGAACTTCATGTAGGTCTGTTCTGCTCCGGCCGCGACCTTCCCGACGCTGAGGCCGTTGGAGACCGTGAGCGATGCCTCGCCCGCGGTGTTCCGCATCAGCCACGCGATCTGTTTGATCGTCAGCAACTGATCGATCACCGCGTCGGCATGGTTGACCTCGGCGGCAAGCCGCCCCGACAGCTTCTCCAGCAACTCGAGCAGCGCGCCTGTCGTGTCCGCATACTCCTTGGCCAGCGCCGGCCGGCGTGCCGCCTTGGGCTTGGCCATGGCGTCCCAGGCCTCCACCTGCAGCCCCTTGAGTTTGTCGAACAATTGCGTCAGCTCAGGCAGCAGCACACTGCGGTCGGTGAACTCCATGCCTGCCAACAACCCGATGGCCGACTGCATGGCCGGCATCTCCGTGCTTTCGATGCCCTGAAGGTAGGTGGTGATGTCCGGTTGGATCACCGCATCGCCGATCAGGATGCGATTGGTCGTTGCCCGGCCGCTGCGCAGATTATGCATCGCCATGAAGGCGTCCGTGGACGCCGCCGCGACGGTTCGGATCCGTCCGACCGCGCGCAGCTGCTGTACCGAGTCCCAGACACCGAAGGACAGCACCGCGACGACGCCAAGCGCCATGATCGCGATGACGGATGTCAACAGCGCAGTCACACTCAGACGATTGAGCATCGTTTCCCCCCGGGTCCCTGACGCTGGTCCTAGCGAGAATTGGTAAAAATAGCGGTAACCATGTGCGGATTTGCAGGATCTGGACGGACAGCCGACCGCGACCGGCAAGCCGGGGCCTGATCCGTTCCCAGTCCGGAACCAAGCTGCGGGGCACGAGTTGACGCGCCGACCGGCCTCAAGCCGCCGCTGAATGTTTTGGGAGTCCTTTGCATGTCATTGCTGATTAGCGCCCTGGTCACCTTCCTGGTGGTGATCCTGATTTTGTATCTGGTGAACATGTTGCCGATCGACGGCCGGGCCAAGCAGATCATCCGCATCATCGTGATCGTCATCGGCGTGCTGTCGCTGCTGCGGCCGCTGATGTACTGACGCTTGCAAACAAACACCGACGACGAAAGCCCTGGCGATCGGCCGGGGCTTTCTCGTCGAGACAGGTTTCTCCTTGAGAAGAGCGGAGCCTTGACGAGAAACGCGTGATTGTCGGGACAGGTGCTGGGGTGTCATCAGCACGACAACGTTCGAGTGTACCAGCAACAAATCCCATGCATTTGAGTTGACGGAGTGCTTCGTGATCGGGTTGCCGACGGCGTGTCGTGTGCTGGTTGTTCTGCTTGTCGCGGGTGGCGCCGGAACGCAGCACGTGATGGCGCAGGATTTCTTTGCCTCCCTGTTTGCGCCGCAGGCGGCGCCTGCCGAGACGCCCGGCACTCGCCTCACCGTGAGGCCCGCGGCTCGCGCCGAGCGCGCCTTCTGCGTCCGCAGCTGTGATGGACGATACTTTCCGGTTCAGGCCTCCAGCAGATCGTCCAGCGCGGAGTTCTGCAGCAATCTCTGCCCCGCGACCGAAACCAGGGTGTTTTTCGGAAGCAGCATCAATGCCGCGACCACGCGCGAAGGCAAGCCCTACAGCAAGATCGCCAATGCCTTCCGCTATCGCAGCGAGGTCGTGGCGGGGTGTTCCTGCAACGCCGCGGGCACGTTTGGGCTGGCGCACATCCGCATCGAGGATGACAAGACGATCCGGCCCGGCGATCTTGTCGCGCAAGCAAACGGGTTGATGGTGGCCGAGGGCAGCAAGCGGCAGGGGATCGTGTTCAGGCCGGTCTCAGCCACGCGGGCGAGGTCGGAGCGCCTGCCGATCGTCGCCTCGCAATAAGCCGTGCTTCGTTCGCAGGCATGAAAAAGCCCCGGTGGGACCGGGGCTTTTCGCGAAGGGACAATAGTGTGGTTCAGCCCGCGGCCTTGGCCTCCTTGCGGCGGGCATGCAGGATGAATTCGGTGTAGCCGTTGGGCTGCTCGCGTCCCTTGAACACGAGATCGCAGGCGGCCTGGAAGGCGACGCCGTCAAAGCCCGGCGCCATCGGCTTGTAGTGCGCATCGCCGGCGTTCTGCCGGTCGACCACGACCGCCATCCGCTTCAGCGCTTCCATCACCTGGTCCTTGCTGACCACGCCCTGGTGCAGCCAGTTGGCGAGATGCTGGCTGGAGATGCGCAGCGTGGCGCGGTCTTCCATCAGGCCGACATCGTGGATATCCGGCACCTTCGAGCAGCCGACGCCCTGGTCGATCCAGCGCACCACATAGCCGAGGATGCCCTGGCAGTTGTTGTCGATCTCCTGCTTGACGTCGTCGGGTGCCCAGTTCGACTGCGACACCGGAATGGTGAGGATATCAGCGAGCTTTGCCCGCGGCAGCGTCTGCTTGATCTCCTGCTGGCGCTTCGCCACGTCCACCTGATGGTAGTGCAGGGCGTGCAGGGTCGCGGCGGTCGGCGAGGGGACCCACGCCGTGGTGGCGCCGGCCTGCGGGTGGCCGATCTTCTGGGCCAGCATATCGGCCATCTTGTCGGGGGCGGCCCACATGCCCTTGCCGATCTGGGCATGGCCGGGCAGGCCGTCGATCAAGCCCTTGTCGACGTTCCAGTCTTCATAGGCCTTGATCCAGGGCTGTGCCTTCATGTCGTTCTTGCGGATCATCGGGCCGGCTTCGATCGAGGTATGGATCTCGTCACCGGTGCGGTCGAGGAAGCCGGTGTTGATGAACACCACGCGCTCGGACGCAGCCTGGATGCAGGCCTTCAGGTTGACCGTGGTGCGCCGCTCCTCGTCCATGATGCCGACCTTCAGCGTGTTCTTCGGCAGCGACAGCATCTGCTCGACGCGGCCGAACAGCTCGCAGGTCAGCGCCACTTCGTCAGGGCCGTGCATCTTCGGCTTGACGATATAGACCGAGCCGCTGCGGCTGTTGCGCGTCGACGAATGGCCTTTGAGGTCGTGCAGCGCCAGCAGGCCGGCGACGGCGGCGTCAAGGAAGCCCTCCGGGATCTCGTTGCCGGCGCTGTCGAGCACCGCGTCGGTGTACATGTGATGGCCGACATTGCGCATCAGCAGCAGGCTTCGCCCATGCAGCCGAATCTCCTTGCCTTCCGGCGAGGTGTAGATGCGATCCGCGTTCAGCGTCCGCTTCAGTGTCTTGCCGCCCTTCTCGAAGTCCGCGGACAGGGTGCCGTTCATCAGGCCGAGGGTGTTGCGATAGACCAGCACCTTGTCCTCGGCGTCGACGGCGGCGACGCTGTCTTCCATGTCGAGAATGGTGCTGACTGCGGATTCGAGGATCACGTCGGACACGCCGGCGGGATCATCCTTGCCGATGATGTGGCTGCGATCGATGTTGATGTCGATGTGCAGGCCGTTGTTGACCAGCAGGATTGCTTCGGGAGATGCGGCAGCGCCGTGATAGCCGGCGAACTGCTTCGGATTTTTCAGCGCAGTGGCGGAGCCATTGGTCAGCTTGATGACGAGCGCGCCCTTGTCGACGGCGTAGGACGCAACCTCGGCGTGGCTGCCGCTGGCCAGCGGCGCGGCCTGATCGAGGAAGGCCTTGGCTTTGGCGATCACCTTGGCGCCGCGCGCCTTGTTGTAGCCCTTGCCGGCTTCGCTTGGATCATGCGGGATCGCATCGGTGCCGTAGAACGCGTCGTACAGGCTGCCCCAGCGGGCATTCGCGGCATTGAGCGAGTAGCGCGCATTGGTCAGCGGCACCACCAGCTGCGGTCCGCAGATCTGGCCGATCTCCGGGTCGACATTGGCGGTGGTCACCTCGCGGGTTGCCGGCTCGTCCAGCAGGTAGCCGATCTCCTTCAGGAACGCCGTGTAGGCGCCGAGGTCGAAGGCCTTGCCCTTGTTGGCGCGATGCCAGTCGTCGATCTTGGCCTGCAGGCTGTCGCGAAATGCCAACAACTGCGTGTTGCGCGGGGCGAGGTCGCGGACGATCGTGGCAAGCCCGGCCCAGAAACTGTCGGCGCTGATGCCGGTCTGGGGGGCGGCTTCCTTGGCGATAAAGTCGGCAAGGATGGCGTCGATCTTCAATCCACTGGCTTCGATACGTGTCATGGTGTGCAATCTCACGGAACAGGGGCGGGGCTGCCGCCTTGGGCCTTGGAGCGTCCTGCGGCTTCGGCAATGGCCGCGGCCCTCGGGAAAATTACTCCAAATCAATAACTTACGCGGGATCTGCCAGATGGCCGGAAGGCTATGTCAGCAGGCAACGCGCAGGCGGGACGACGCGCTGTTTGCAGATGCGAACAGCGTTGCAATGTCGTTTTAGCGCCAAAGCCCGGGAAAAGAGAAGAGGTTTGCCGCCCTCATTTCGTCGAGACCGGATCCCGGCCCGCGCGGGATGAGGCCGGCTTCAGGGGGCCGGGGACGAGAAGATGTCCGCCTCGCCCGGCTGCGCAAACGCCTCGCCGAATTCAATGGTCCCGTCGCCGATCTTGTAGGGGACGCAAACAATCACCGAATACGCGTCGCGATGGTTCAGCGACACGGCAATCGCGTCCGATAGCGCGCCGGTCGAGGGCAGGGTGGTCCGCACATCGTAGACCAGGGCGGTGGCCTTGACCTCTCCCTTTCCGGCGGCATCGCGAAGGCCGTCCTTGATCAGGCGGATGAGATCACCCGAGAGAGGGTGTTCGGCCTCGCCCGGGCCTGTGACAGAGATGAACTCGCCATCGGTCCTGGTCGCGCCGCCGAACGGCAGAAACTCGCCATGACGGCTCAGCATCTGCTCGGCAAACGGCAGCACCGAATTCATCAGGGCCCGGCAATCCGCTTTGGCGTCGCTCATAGGGGGCCTGCGTGATGGGAAGCCGATGGCGTTGACGCCGACACACACCAAGGCGCCCGCGAGGGCGATGAGAGAACGGCGCAAAGTGAGCCTCCCCAAGAGGGGAAGCCAAGGAGGATCAGATGTTGGCGGCAAGATCCGAGAGTTCGCCGAACAGGACGCCATTCCTGGTCAGCAGCTGCTCGATGTCATCAGCCGCGTCCGCGATCGTGCGATCGGTGGTGTCGATGCTGAGATCGGCATTGGTCGGCGGCTGATAATCCCGCGCGATGCCGGTGAAGCTCGGCAGGCTGCCGGCGCGCGCCTTGGCGTAATGTCCCTTGGGATCGCGGCTTTCGCAGACTTCCGCCGGCGTCGCCACGTAGACCTCGTGGAACAGATCATCGGCGATGCGGCGCGCCTGGGCGCGATCGTTCGCCGACGGCGACACTGCAGCAACGATGGCGATGTGGCCATTGCGGGCGAGGTGCGTGGCGATCTCCGCCAGCCGGCGGATGTTTTCGGTGCGATCGTGCGGCGAGAAGCCGAGGTCGCTGTTCAGGCCGGCGCGCATGGTGTCGCCGTCCAGCAGGATCGGCGAGCCGCCGCGACTGAACAGCTTGCGCTCCAGCGCGCGGGCCAGCGTCGATTTTCCCGAGCCCGGCAAACCGGTCAGCCAGACCACGGCGCCGCCATGGCTGTAGCGCGCCGAGCGCTCGTCGGGGCGCAGCGCGGATTCCACCGGCACGATGTCGATGGGAACAGCACGCTGCCCGGCATCGACGCTGAGCACGAGGCCGCCGCCGGCGATGCGGCCATTGACCTCGATCACCAAGCGGCCGGTGCGGGCGTTTTCGGCGTAGGGATCGGCCGCAATCGGCTGCGCCAGCGAGATATCGATTTCGCCGACATGATTGCGGGCGATCTCCTGGGTGCCGACGCTGGACAATTCGCCGGGATCGACGGCGTTCTCGATGGCGACGACAGTGGCGCGGGTTTCCTTGGTGCCGAGACGCACCAGTATGGTGGCTCCGGCCTTCAGCGGCTGGTCGTGCAGCCAGAACACCCGGGCATGCAGCCGGCGGGTGTCGCGCAGTGTTTCAGAGGCATGAGCGATGATGTCGCCGCGCTCCAGGAACAGCTCGCGGTCGAGCGTGATGCCGACCGAACGGCCGGCGCCCTGCCGCGTCGTCAGCGGCGTGGTCGGCCAGCTTTCGACGCTCTTGATCTTCGCGATCTTGCCGGCCGGCATGATCACGATCTCTTCCCCGGCGATCAGATTACCGGATTCGATCCGGCCGGCGATGATGCGGCGGTCGTCGAACTTGTAGATGGCCTGGATCGGCAGCCGCAGCGCGAGTTCATCGAGCCGCCGCGCCGGTGTCAGCGCATCCAGCGCTTCCACCACGGTCGGGCCGGAATACCAACCGATGGCCGGCGTGCGTGCCGCAACGCCGTCGCCGTCGCGCGCGGAAATCGGAACGATGGCGGTCGGCGTCACGCCGAGGCCGGTCAGATGCGCGGAAATCTCGGCGCTGATCTCGTCGAAACGTGCCTTGGAAAAGTCGACGCGGTCCATCTTGTTGATGACGACGGCAACCTGGCGGACGCCGAGCAGATGCAGCAGATAGCCATGCCGGCGGGTCTGGTCGCGCACGCCTTCCGCCGCGTCGATGATCAGCACCGCGGCATCGGCCTGCGAAGCGCCGGTGATCATGTTGCGCAGGAATTCCGCATGGCCCGGCGCGTCGATCAGGACGATGTCGCGCGAGTTGGTGCGGAAGCGGATCTGGGTGGTGTCGATGGTGATGCCCTGGTCGCGTTCGGTCTGCAGTGCGTCGAGCAGGAACGACCATTCAAACGGCATGCCGCGCCGTGCGCTGACGGCTTTCAGCATTTCGAGCTTGCCGTCGGGCAGGCTGCCGGTTTCATGCAGCAGGCGGCCGACCAGGGTCGACTTGCCGTGATCGACATGGCCGACGATGACGATGCGGACCTGCGGACGTTCCGCGGCGGCAGCCGGGGTAGCGACGAGATTGGAAACGGCGATGGTCATGCTCACAGCCTGATCAGAGGTAGCCCGAGACGCGCAGGCGCTCGAAGGCATCTTCGGTTTCATGGTCCAGCGCGCGACCGGCGCGCTCCGGCACCTTGGTGCTGGCGAGCTCTCGCAGGATTTCCGGAATGTTGGAGGCCTGCGACGCCACCGGGAAGGTGATGTCCTGGTCGCCCAGCGAGCGATAGCGCTTGCCGTTCTGCGACAGGTACAGCGGAATGATCGGGATGTTTTCGCGCTGGGTGTAGGCCCAGATGTCGGCTTCGGTCCAGTGCAGGATCGGGTGCACGCGCAGATGGGCGCCCTGCGGCGGCGAGGCGTTGAACTGGTCCCAGAATTCCGGCGGCTGATCGCGGACGTCCCAGCCGCCCTCGGTGCCGCGCGGCGAGAACACGCGCTCCTTGGCGCGGGTCGCCTCTTCGTCGCGACGGATGCCGGCGATCAGGCCGTCGAAGCCATACTTCGCCAGCGCCATCTTGAGGCCTTCGGTCTTGCGGGCGGCGGAGCGCGCGGCCGGCGGCAGCGTCGGATCGACTGCGTCGATCGGCGGGCAGGGTTCGATTTTCAGATCGAGTCCCCACTCGGCGCCGTAATGGTCGCGGAAGGCGTACATTTCCGGAAACTTCTTTCCGGTATCGACGTGCAGCGCGGGGAACGGGACCTTGCCGAAGAACGCCTTGCGGGCGAGCCAGATCATCACATTGGAGTCTTTGCCGAGCGACCACAGCAAAGCCAGCTTCTTCAGCCGGGCGAACGCCTCGCGGAAGATGTAGATGCTCTGGGCCTCAAGTTCGTCGAGATGGTCCATGGTGACGTCTTTCGTTCAACCCGCATCGGCCTAGCGGGTACAGCAAGTCATCGACCCCCGGAAGGGCCGAGAGAAGAACCGCCTCTTGCTCTTGGCCTTTGGAGTACGAAATTCTAAGATTGCATCGCAACATAGAAGAAATAATTTTCTCTTTGCGAGCTCGTAGAGATACATATATAGAAAATAATTCCAGTCAACCCCGCAATTGGGGAAGCGGAGTGTCGATGCGCTTTCTACCGGTGTTCCTCGATCTGCAAGCCGGCCCTATTCTTCTGGTGGGCGCGGGCGAGCTTGCTCAGGCCAAGTTGCGCCTGCTGCTGGCCGCCGGCGCGCGCGTGCGCTGGCACGCCCTCGACGGACAGTATGATGCGAGTTCACCTGACGCCGCAACCGGCACTATCGAGCAGTCCGACACGGATCCGCTGTCGGCCGATCTGACAAATGTCATTGCTGTGATCTGCGCCGGCGCCGGTGTGACCGGTCATGCCATGGCCGCGCGCGCGCGCGCAGCCGGCATTCCCGTCAATGTGATGGACGAACTCGCGCACTCGACTTTCATCTTCCCGGCGATCGTGGATCGCGGCGACGTGGTTGTCGCCGTTGGCACCGGCGGCGCCTCTCCGGTGGTGGCGCGGCGCGTGCGCGAGCGCATCGAGGCGGTGCTGCCGGCGCGCATCGGCGATCTCGCCGCTTTTATCGGGCGTTGGCGGACCACCATCCGCGAGCGCGTGGCGGACATGCCGTCACGCCGCCGCTTCTGGGAGCGGATCGTCGACGGGCCGATCGGTGCGGCCGTGCTGGCGGGGCGCGTCAACGAGGCCGAACAGGCGCTCAGGGCGATCGCCGATCCGTCTGACTATGCCATGCGGCAGGCGTCCGGCTTTGTCACTCTGGTTGGCGCGGGCCCCGGCGATCCTGACCTCCTGACCATCAAGGCGCTGCGGGCCCTGCAGGACGCAGACGTGATCTTCTATGACGATCTGGTGTCAGCCGAAGTGCTCGATCGTGCGCGGCGCGATGCTGCGCTGGTGTCGGTCGGCCGGCGGGTCGGCAAGCCCGGCATCGGCCAGGATGCCGTCAACCGTTTGCTGATCGAAGCCGCGCGGAAAGGCCAGCGCGCGGTGCGCCTGAAAGGCGGCGATCCCTTTATCTTCGGTCGCGGAGGCGAGGAGGTCGCGGCCCTGCGCGACGCCGGCGTGCCGTATGCGGTGATCCCTGGCATCACCGCGGGTCTCGGCGCGGCTGCGGAATCCGAAGTGCCGCTGACATTCCGCCGCGAAGCCCTGCGCATCACCTTCCTGACCGCGCACAAGGTGCGCGATGCCGAAGCCGTCGACTGGTCGGCGTTGACCGACGTGAAAATGACGGTTGTGGTCTATATGGGCATGACCGCGGCACCGGCGATCCGCGCCGGGCTGCTTGCGGCCGGTCGATCGCCTCGGACGCCGGTCGGCGTGTTCGCACGCGCGACCCGCCCCGATGCCAAGGCCGTCGTCGGTATTCTCGACAATCTTCCCGCCCTCGCCGCGCAGGTCGACAAGGGCCCCGCCATTCTCGTGATCGGCGACGTGGTCGCCCGCTCGGCGCCATGGCGAAATGCAGATTTGACACAGCTTCTCTCCAATTTTGGGATTGCCGCCGAATGACCTCTCCGCTGCAACAGAAAATCAAGATCACGGGACCATCGATCGTGACGGCCAATCGCACCAGCGATGGGGTGGTGATCTATCGCACCACCGGTCATGGCTGGTCGGTACACCTGTCCGACGCCGCCATCGTGCGCAACGCCGACGCGGCGCGGGCACTGCTGGCGGAAGCCAATGCCGATGACCTCGGCGCGGTTGGTCCCTATATCGCTCCGGTCGACGTTTCCGGCGACGGCAAGATTGCGCCGGGCAATCTGCGTGAACATATCCGCAAGGACGGTGTCACCATCGATCTCCTGGTTTCCGCGTAAGGCTTCTCGATCATGTACGCATACGACGACATCGACCGTATTTTCCTCAATGAACGCGTCTCCGAGTTTCGCGATCAGGTGCAGCGCCGTCTGGCCGGCGAGCTGAGCGAGGATGAGTTCAAGTCGCTGCGCCTGATGAACGGCGTCTATCTGCAGCTGCACGCCTACATGTTCCGTGTCGCCATTCCCTATGGCACGCTGTCGTCGAAGCAGTTGCGGCGGATGGCGCATGTGGCGCGCAAGTACGATCGCGGCTATGGTCATTTCACCACCCGGCAGAACATCCAGTACAACTGGATCAAGCTCGCCGAACTGCCGGATGCCATGGAAGACCTCGCCGAGGTCGGGATCCATGCGATCCAGACCAGCGGCAATTGCGTCCGCAACATCACCACCGACCAGTGGGCGGGCGTGGCGCCGGGTGAAATCGAGGATCCGCGGGTCTGGGCCGAGGTGCTGCGCCAGTACACGACGCTGCATCCGGAATTCTCGTTCCTGCCGCGCAAGTTCAAGATCGCGATCACCGCGTCGGACCACGATCGCGCTGCGATCAAGGTCCATGACATCGGCCTGCGCATCCTCAAGAACGACAAGGGCGAAACCGGTTTCGAAGTGCTGGTCGGTGGCGGACTCGGCCGCACCCCGTTCATCGGCAAGAGTATCAAGCCGTTCGTACATGCCCGAGACATCATCAGCTATGTCGAGGCGATTCTGCGTGTCTACAATCAGTACGGCCGCCGCGACAACATCTACAAGGCGCGGATCAAGATCCTGGTCCACGAACTGGGTGTCGAGGCCTTTGCCAGGGATGTCGAGGCCGAGTGGGCGCTAATCCGCGACAGCGCGCTCCTGATCGACGACGCCATGGTCGAGGATATCCGGTCGCGCTTCAGCTATCCGACGTACGAGAAGCTGTCCGATGCGCCGGACGAGCTGAAGAAGGCGACCGACCCGCGTTTCACGGCCTGGCTGCAGAACTCGGTCGCTCCGCACAAGGAGCCGGGCTACGCGATCGTGACGCTGTCGCTCAAGCCGGTCGGTGGTCCTCCCGGTGACGCCACCGCCGAGCAGATGGACGCCATTGCCGATCTCGCCGATCGTTACTCGTTCGGTGAGCTTCGCGTCGGCCATGAGCAGAACCTGGCTTTGCCCAATGTCGCCAAGCGCGATCTGCCGGCGCTGTGGCGCGCGCTCGACAAGATCGGCGTCGCCACCCCCAACGTCAATCTGGTCACCGATATCATCGCCTGTCCGGGGCTGGATTACTGCTCGCTCGCCAATGCGCGTTCAATCCCGATCGCGCAGGAACTGACGCGGCGGTTCGCCAATCATGAGCTTGCCGCCATGATCGGCCGGCTCCATGTCAACATCTCCGGCTGCATCAACGCCTGCGGGCACCATCATGTCGGCCACATCGGTATTCTCGGCGTGGAGAAGAACGGCGAGGAATTCTACCAGATCACCATCGGTGGTCGGGCCGACGAGAACGCGGTGGTCGGGACGCTGATCGGACCCGCGGTGCCGTATGCGGAAGTCGCTGACGTCGTTGAGGATATCGTCGAGGCCTATCTCGCACTGCGTGCACGGCCCGATGAATTGTTTGTCGATACGGTGAAGCGCCTCGGCGTCGAGCCGTTCAAGGAGCGTGTCTATGCCACTCGTTAAGGGCAACACCATCGTCACCGACGACTTCGTGCGGGTGGCCGATGAGGATTCAATTCCCGATGGCGCCGTGCTGCTTCCGGCAGCGCGCTTTCTGGTCGATCCGGAAGGCGTGCTGAAGCGCAACGGCAAAGTCGGCGTGATCTGGCCCAACAACAAGCCGATTGCGGAATTGTCGCCGTACCTCGATCGCCTGGCTGCGATCGCTTTGGTGTTCCCGACCTTCCGTGACGGTCGTGCCTATTCGCAGGGCCGCCTGCTGCGCGAACGCTTCGGCTTCGGCGGCGAGCTGCGGGCCACCGGGCAGGTGCTGCGCGACCAGTTCGTGTTCATGCTGCGCGCGGGCTTCGACGCCTTCGAAGTCAAGAAGACCAGCGATGCGGAGGCCTTCGCCAAGGTCGCGCAGCGTTATTCGGTGTTCTACCAGCCCACCGGTGACGGTCGCGAAACCGCTGCCCGCCAGCGGCTGTCGCATTTGGCGGAAGCCGCGCGGCCATGAACGGGGTTGTGACGCAGTCGCGCGATGCAGCGCAGCAGGCGGCGATGCCGTCGGCCGCAGATCTCGACCGCAATCTCGCCGACGCGTCGCCGGCGGAGATCGTGGCTCGGGCGCTGCGGACGGTCGGCCGCGACAAGCTTGCGGTGGTGTCGTCGTTCGGCACCGAATCCGCGGTGCTGTTGAAAATCGTCGCCGATGTCGATCCGGCAATTCCGGTGGTGTTTCTCGATACCGGTTGGCTGTTTCAGGAAACCCTGGATTACCGCGACGCGCTGATCCGCCAGCTCGGCCTGCGCGACGTGCGCACCATCCACCCGCTGCCGGACAATCTTGCCGAGCAGGATCCCGATCGTGACCTGTGGTTCTCCAATCCGGATGAATGCTGCCGGATCCGCAAGGTCGAACCGTTGGCGCGGGCGTTGCAGCCGTTCGATGCCTGGATCAACGGGCGCAAGCGCTTTCAGGGCGGCTTGCGTGCGGATCTTCCGGTGGTGGAAGCCGATGGCGTGCGCCTGAAATTCAATCCGTTGGCCAATGCCACGCCGGAGGCGCTCGAAGCCATTTTCAAGGCGGCGAACCTGCCGCCGCATCCTCTTGTCGCATCCGGATTCCGCTCGGTGGGGTGTATGCCTTGCACAAGCCGCAGCGAGGATGACGAGGACGCCCGTGCCGGTCGCTGGCGCGGCCGCGACAAGACGGAATGCGGCATTCATACCATCGCAACTTCATAGCATGTTGATCCAACATCGTTATGAAGAATGAAATCCGGTTTCGTTGACTTGAACAGGCTTCTCCCGGAGTTTGATCCGCGCTTCCGATGACGATTACGTCGTCGAGCTGAATGGAGATTGAGATGCTGCGTCATATTCTCCCCGTCATCGCGGGTGTCATCTGGGCGGGGTCGGCGTTTGCCGCCGATATTTCATTGCTGAACGTCTCGTACGACCCGACGCGCGAGCTGTATGTGGACTTCAACAAGGCTTTTGCCGCCGCGTATCAGAAAGACACCGGGAAGAGCGTTGAGATCAAGCAGTCGCACAACGGTTCCGGCGCGTCCGCCCGCAGCGTGATCGACGGTCTGCAGGCTGACGTGGTGACGCTGGCGCTGGCCTATGACATCGATGCGATCGCCGGCAAGGGCCTGCTCGACAAGGACTGGCAAAAGCGGCTGCCGCAGAATTCGTCGCCCTATACCTCGACCATCGTGTTCCTGGTGCGCAAGGGCAACCCCAAGGGCATCAAGGATTGGGACGACATCATCAAGTCCGGCGTCAGCGTCATCACGCCAAATCCCAAGACCTCCGGTGGAGCGCGCTGGAATTATCTCGCCGCCTGGGGCTACGCCCTGAAGAAGTACGGCTCGGAAGCGAAGGCAAAAGAATTCGTCGGCAATATCTTCAAGAACGTGCCGGTGCTGGATACCGGCGCCCGCGGCTCGACCGTGACGTTCGTGGAACGCGGTGTCGGTGACGTGCTGCTGGCCTGGGAGAATGAGGCTTATCTCGCGGTCAAGGAATTCGGCAAGGACAAGTTCGAGATCGTGGTGCCGTCGCTGTCGATCCTGGCGGAGCCGCCGGTCACCGTCGTCGACAAGGTTGTCGACAAGAAGGGTACGCGCGCAACTGCCGAGGCGTATCTGAAGTACTGGTACACCAAGGAAGGCCAGGAGATTGCTGCGCGCAATTTCTATCGTCCACGTGATCCAGATGTTGCGAAGAAGTATGCCGATGCCTTCGCGAAGGTGGATCTGTTCACCATCGACGATGTGTTCGGCGGCTGGACCAAGGCGCAGAAGGATCACTTCGCCGATGGCGGCGTGTTCGACCAGATTTACAAGAATTGATCATTCGTACGGTTAGAGGGGCATCGTGAGCGGAGCATCGAGACGGAGCGTGTTGCCGGGGTTCGGTCTGACTATGGGTCTGACCCTGACCTGGCTCTCCGTCTTGATTCTGATTCCGCTCGCGGGCCTGTTCATCAAGACCACTGAGCTGTCGCTGATGCAGTTCATCACCATCGTCACCAGCCCGCGAACCCTGCACGCCTTGATGATCTCGTTCGGGCTGGCCTTTGCGGCCGCGATCGTCAATCTCATCGCCGGCGTGATCGTGGTGTGGGCGCTGGTGCGGTATCGCTTTCCCGGCCAGCGTCTGTTCGATGCCATCGTCGACATCCCGTTCGCGCTGCCAACCGCGGTCGCTGGCGTGGCGCTGACGGCGCTGTTTGCCGAGAAGGGCTGGCTTGGTGCCCCGCTGGCGTCGCTCGGCATCAAGGTGGCGTTCACGCCAACAGGCATTTTCGTGGCGATGATCTTCATCGGCATTCCGTTCGTGGTGCGTACGGTGCAGCCGGTGCTGATCGATCTCGAAGTCGAACTCGAAGAGGCCGCCGCCAGTCTTGGCGCCAATCGCTGGCAGATCATCACCCGTGTGATCCTGCCGAGCCTGACGCCCGCGATCCTCACCGGCTTTGCGCTGGCATTCGCGCGCGCGGTCGGGGAATACGGTTCGGTGATCTTCATTGCCGGCAATCTGCCCAACGTCTCGGAGATCGCGCCGCTGCTGATCGTGATCCGCCTGTCGGAGTTCCGCTACGCCGATGCGACCGCGATCGCGGTTGTCATGCTGGTCGTGGCTTTCCTGATCATCTTCATGATCAATCGCATCCAGCGCTGGGCACAGGTCCGCGCGGCGGCCATCAGTTGAATGCGCCATGACCCTCGTTGACACCCGTCCCGTATCAGCCGAGACCGCGCCCGCCACCGAGAGCGAGGCGCCGGTCGCCGTTCGGACGGCGCCATGGGCGCAGGCGAACACGCGCACCGAGCCGCGCTGGGTTCGCGTGGCGATCATCGGCTTTGCCGTCACCTTCCTGTCGATTTTCGTGGTGCTGCCGTTGCTGCTGGTGTTCACCACGGCGTTCTCGAAAGGCGTCGGCGAGTACCTCTCGGCGTTGTCGGGATCGGAGGCGCTCGCCGCGATCGAATTGACACTGGTGACGGCCGCGATCTCCGTCAGCCTCAATCTGGTATTCGGCCTGGCGGCCGCCTGGGCGATCGCAAAATTCGAATTCCGGGGCAAGACGCTGCTGATCACCCTGATCGATCTGCCGTTTTCGGTGAGCCCGGTGATTTCCGGCCTGGTGTTCGTGCTGCTGTTCGGCGCGCAGGGCTATCTGGGACCGTGGCTGCAGGAGCATAATCTGCAGATCCTGTTCGCGCCGCCGGCCATTATCCTCGCCACCACCTTCGTGACCTTCCCTTTCGTCGCGCGCGAGCTGATCCCGCTGATGCAGGAACAGGGAACCCAGGAAGAAGAAGCAGCGATCTCGTTGGGTGCATCAGGCTGGCGCACGTTCTGGCGGGTGACGTTCCCGAATATCAAATGGGGCGTGCTGTACGGCGTGCTGTTGTGCAACGCGCGCGCGATGGGTGAGTTCGGCGCCGTATCGGTGGTGTCCGGGCACATTCGCGGCGAAACCAACACCATGCCGCTGCTGGTCGAAATTCTCTATAACGAGTACCAACTGGTGGCGGCGTTCGCGATCGCTTCACTGCTCGCATTCCTGGCGTTGATCACGCTGATCGTGAAGACGGTTCTCGAAGGACAGCTCGAAGAAGGAACGCAATCACGTGACGATTGAAGTCCGCAACATCGTAAAGAAGTACGGGTCCTTCGCGGCTCTGGACAATGTCGATCTGAAGGTCGACACCGGCGAGTTGCTGGCGCTGCTCGGGCCGTCGGGCTCCGGCAAGACGTCGCTGCTGCGGATCATCGCCGGCCTCGACTGGCCTGACACCGGCAGTGTCAGTTTCGATGGCGAGGATGCGCTGGCGCGTGGCGCCGGCGAGCGTCATGTCGGTTTCGTGTTTCAGCACTATGCGCTGTTCCGCCACATGAGCGTGTTCGAGAATGTCGCATTCGGCCTGCGCGTGCAGCCGCGGGCGGTGCGCAAGAGCGAGGCCGACATCCGCAGGCGTGTCAAGGAACTGCTCGATCTGGTGCAGCTCGACTGGCTGGCCAATCGTTATCCGAGCCAGCTTTCCGGTGGTCAGCGCCAGCGTATTGCGCTGGCGCGGGCACTGGCGATCGAGCCGCGCATCCTGCTGCTCGACGAACCGTTCGGCGCACTCGACGCCAAGGTGCGCAAGGAACTGCGTCGCTGGCTGCGGCAACTGCACGACGAGATCCATGTCACCTCGATCTTCGTCACCCACGACCAGGAAGAAGCGCTCGAAGTCGCCAACCGCGTGGTGGTGATGGACAAGGGCAGGATCGAACAGATCGGCTCGCCCAGCGACGTCTACGACAATCCCGCCACGGCGTTCGTGCACGGCTTCATCGGCGAGTCCATCGTGCTGCCGGTGCAGGTCAGCGACGGCCGCATCCGCCTCGGTGACAGGGTGCTCAATATCGAATCCCGGGATGCTGTCTCCGGGCCCTCGCGGCTGTTCATCCGGCGGCACGATGTGGTGGTCGGCCCGGCAGGCAGCGGGGCGTTGCAGGGGGCGGTGAAGCATGTCCGAGCCTTCGGTCCCACCCAGCGCGCCGACATTGCGCTGCAGACCGATGGCGACGAAACGCTGATCGAAATCGATGCGCCGCGCGATCGCGACCTGAAGCCAGGCGACGTCGTTGGATTGCAGCCGAAGCGCTATCGGATTTTCGGCGCTTCGGCCTGATGAAAAGGCACTGACAGACAACTCGATCCGCGTCGGCCTGCCTGCGCCGGAACCTCGGCCGTTCACTATTCAGCCACGGTTGGTGTGCAACAACGAATCCTGAATGGCGGTTTTGGGGCCGCGCGGGGGAAAATCGTATGTTGCGCGCGACCTTGGCGGTCTCGATCCTGGCCGGCGTTTTTGTGCTGAGCGGCTGTGCCGCCGATCGCGACATCCCGCCGGAACAGCCCGCCTTCTATCTCAGCATGGCCCATGGCGGCGCCAAGCTCGATGCCAATGTGGCGGCCTCGATGATTTCCGGCTACCGGCAGAACAACGGGCTTGGCGCGGTCCAGGTCGATCCGGTGCTGATGCAGGCTGCCGAAGCCCAGTCCCAGGCCATGGCCAGCCGCAACAAGCTCGACCACAATGTGACGGGGTCGCTCGGCCAGCGGATCAAGGCCGCGGGCTATGATGCCAAGGTGGCGGTCGAAAACGTATCCGCGGGGTATCATACGCTGGCGGAAGCCTTCTCGGGCTGGCGAGACTCGCCGCCCCATCGGGCCAATATGCTGAACGGCGGTGTCACAAAACTGGGCATTGCGGCGAGTTATGCTCCGAATACCAAATACAAGGTGTTCTGGACGCTCATTCTTGCGGCACCGGACAGCAAATAACCCGCCTTTGATGCGATTCTTGCAGGACTCGCACAGGAGCCGATTGACGATATGGTGAACTGACGCCACGCTGATAGCCGTTATAACGCATTCTCATTCGTTGGCTTTTCATGGATTCTCATTCGTCTTCGTCACCACCCGCCCCAACCAAGCCGGCCGACGCGCAGCGCGTTCTCGTTCTGCAAGGCGGCGGTGCGCTCGGCTCATATCAGGCGGGGGCCTATCAGGCGCTTTGCCATCATGATTTCGAGCCGGACTGGGTTGCCGGCATTTCCATCGGCGCCATCAACTCCGCGATCATTGCCGGCAATCCGAAAGAGAAGCGGCTGGCGAAGCTGCGGGAGTTCTGGGATCTGGTGTCGGCGCAGGTTGCCTGGCAACCGTTGATCGCCGGTGATCAGGCGCGTTCGCTGTTCAACGAGACCAGTGCGGCGCTGATCGCGACGTTCGGCGTTCCCGGCTTCTTCATGCCGCGGATTCCGCCGGCGCCGCTGTGGCCGCTCGGCAGCGAGCAATCGCTGAGCTACTACGACACCGCGCCGCTGCGCGAAACGCTGGAACGGCTGGTCGACTTCGACCGCATCAATGCGAAGGCGACGCGCCTGAGTGTCGGCGCCGTCAACGTCAAGACCGGCAACTTCACTTATTTTGATAACACCAAGCAGATCATACGGCCCGAGCACATCATGGCGTCGGGCGCCTTGCCGCCGGGCTTTCCGGCCATCGAAATCGACGGCGAATATTATTGGGACGGCGGCGTCGCCTCCAATACCCCGCTCGATTACGTGCTTGAGGAAGAATACAGAAACGACCTGCTGATCTTCCAGGTGGATCTGTTCAGTGCCCGCGGGCGGCTGCCGACCACGCTGCTCGAGGCGGCGGAGCGCGAGAAGGACATCCGCTATTCCAGCCGGACGCGGCTGAACACGGATATGAACAAAAAGATCCACGACGCACGCCTGGCTGTGCGGCGCCTGATCGCGAAGTTGCCCGGCGATCTGCAGAACGATCCCGACGTCAGGTTCCTGAACGAGGCGGCGAAGGAAAACACCGTCACCGTCGTGCACCTGATCTACAAGAGCAAGAATTTCGAGACCTCGTCGAAGGACTACGATTTCTCGCACTTCGCGATGCAGGAGCATTGGACGGCCGGCGAGACCGACGTCGATCGCTCGATGCGCCATCCCGAATGGCTGCAGCGACCGCAGAACGGCGAAACCATGGTGACTTACGATCTCACCGGCGAGGATTCTTCCCAACCGGGTGAATAACAAGGAGCTGAGTATGGTGGACTTGAAAGGCAGAACGGCAGCGGTGACCGGTTCGACCAGCGGCATCGGCCTCGCGATCGCGCGTGCGATGGCAAAGGCGGGCGCCAATATCGTCATCAACGGCATGGGCGACGCGGCTGCGATCGAGAAGGAGCGCGCAGGCATCGAAACCGATTTCGGGGTGAAGTGCGTTTATTCGCCGGCCGATATGACCAAACCTGCGGAAATCGCCGAATTCGTCGCGCTCGGCGAGAAAACATTCGGCTCGGTCGACATCCTGGTCAACAACGCCGGCATCCAGTTCGTCTCACCGATCGAGGAATTCCCGATCGAAAAGTGGGACGCGATCATCGCGATCAATCTGTCGTCGGCATTCCACGCCATCCGCGCCGCGGTACCCGGCATGAAGAAGCGGCAGTGGGGCCGCATCATCAGCACGGCGTCCGCGCACTCGCTGGTGGCTTCGCCGTTCAAGTCGGCCTATGTCTCGGCTAAACACGCCATCGCCGGCCTGACCAAGACGGTAGCGCTGGAAGTCGCGACCTCCAAGATCACCTGTAACTGCGTCAGCCCGGGCTACGTCTGGACGCCGCTGGTCGAACACCAGATCCCGGAGACGATGAAGGCGCGCAACATGACCAAGGAGCAGGTCATCAATGACGTGCTGCTCGACGCCCAGCCGACCAAGGAGTTTGTGACCTCGGAGCAGGTGGCGGCGCTGATGGTTTATCTCTGCAGCGACGACGCGGCCCAGATCACCGGCTCGAACCTGTCGATCGACGGCGGCTGGACCGCCGAGTAACCGCCGCATTTTACGTGACGCGAAGCCTGATCCGGCTGTGCTGGGTCAGGCTTTTTTACGGCCGGGACTTCCCGAACGCGAACACGTGCAGCCCGAGACGCCGGCGCGTGATCCAGAACAGCAGCACCGTCTCGAAGATCAGCGACAGCGAGGTCGCAGCCGCCGCGCCGTAGCCGCCATGGCGGGGTACCAGCAGCAGGCACAGCACGACATTCATCACAAAGGCCAGTGCGTAGGCCAGTGCGCAGACGTGCTGGTGCCCCAGCATGTTGAGCAGGCGCTCGACAGGGCCGATCGCCGAGCGGGCGACCAGGCCGATCGCCGCGACGAACATGATGCCGTAGCCGCCCGTGAATTGCGGGCCGAACAGCCAGAGCAGCGGTTCGCCGAACGCCAGCAGCAGCAGCGTTGCCGCAAGCGACGGCCAGAACGTCCATTTGATGGCGTGCGCGACGTAGGCCGACAGTCGCTCGGTGTCGCCGGAGGCATGGTACTCGCTGAAACGATGCGCCGTGGTGGCCGACATTGCGTAATGAATGAACGACACCAGCGCCAGCGTCTTCACAACAGCGAAATAGACACCGACGTCTTCGGACGAGCGGAACTGCTGCAGCATCAGCACGTCGGTATAGGACAGCAGCAGATAGAAGCTCTCGACCAGCATGATCGGCAACGAGACTGCAAGCCAGCTTCGGATCGCGTAGGCCTTGGGGCCGGAGTCGACGGTGGTGGGCAGCCGCCGGTTCAGTGCGATCATCTGCCCGATCATGGCGATCCAGACCGCGGCGACGCTGGCCAGCATGGCGTCGACGGCGGACAGCTTCAAACCGAGCACGAATGCACCGGCGGTGAAACCGATGATCAGGGATTGGCGCACCACGAATTGCGGCATCAAGCCCAATCGCATCCAGTCATGCGACCGCGCCAAGCCGTCCTGGACATTGGCGACCACGAAAGCGGGCAGCGTCAGGCAGCCGATGTAGAGCGGCACGACGGTGTCGGCATTGATCCAGGGTGAGCACAGGTCGACAGTGCCGGCCAGCAGCAGCGACACCACCGAGGAGACAGCAAACGTCAGCCATCGGCTGCCGGACAGGAAGCCGCGAAGCAGGGCGTGTTCACCGGCCGCGCGGTACTCCGGGATCAGCTTTTGCGCCGATACGGCGATCCCGAAGTCCATCATGCTGCCGAGCAGCAGCACCCAGGTCCAGACATACACGTAGATGCCGTAATCGGAGCCGCCCATCCAGCGGGCCAGCAGCACTTGCGACAGGTACGCAAGCCCGGCGCTGAACACCCGGATGATGAAGATGGTTCCGGCGAGACGCTTGGTGACCGAGGCCTCGTGGGTTTCGCCGCCGCTGACAAGCGCACGCAGGCGCGCGACCAGGCTGATCTGGCTGGAAGGCGTGGTTTCGGTGTCGATCACGGCCAATGTCAATCGCTCCGCCGGTTTTTCGGCGGAGTGAGGCTTATCAACCCTTCGTTAAGATTTGGTTGGACGGAGCGAGGCCGGGCCGGTCGCAGACGGCATCCTGCCCGGGTTGCCGGCCGGCATGTCAGGAACCGACGCGCAGTGGCGCCCGCATCTTGCGCAGATAGGAGATCACCGAGAGCGCGGTGATGCGGCCGGTCTTGGGGTTCTCGCTGGGCACGTTCTCGATGGTCATCGAGAAACTGGCGGAATCGGCGTCGACCTCAATGGTGTGGGTGTTGCGTGTCAGCGCCGGGTCGGCCCAGATGTCGAGAACGGTCCGGTCAGGGCCGATGCCCGCGAGCGACAGCGCCACCGCGACATTGAGGTTGGCCGGAAAGCCGATGGCGGCTTCGCGCGCGGTGCCGCTGAACACCCGCATCGGCTCCTTGATCCCCTCGATTGTGATGTTGTGTTTCACGAGATGGGGTGCCCCGAGCAGGCCTTGCACCGGCTTGCGGGTGATCATCCGCACCGACTTGATGTTGCCTTCGGCCGCAGCGGCCACCGCGTCGAGCCCGAGCAGCGCGCCGGTCGGCACCACGATCTGGCCGCCATGCCGGCGCGCGAGCTCGATCAGCCCCTCATGGCTGAGGATCGCACCGGCACTGAGCACGATCACCGTCTTGCCGGCGCGCAGGAACGGCTCGGCAATGGCCGGTAGCAGGGCGGCAGGCGCGCATTCGATAACGATATCGGCGAGCGCTTCCAATTCCTCAATGCCGACCACGGGAACCGGGCGTGACAGATGCGCGAGCCGTTCGCGGGCCTTGTCGCGATTGTTGGCGGAGACGGCCACTAGCTCGCAGCCGGGCAGGCCCTTGTCGATGGCCTCCGCGATACGCAAGCCGATGGCGCCGAGGCCGGCGATAGCGATGCGCTTGGGGGCGGGGTGAGGAAGCATCATGGGGGCAGTCTTCTCACGAACGGGTTGTCTTGGGGAATGATACTAGCGCGTTGTCGAGCGAAGTGGACACCGATTTGCGTCAAGACAACGCGTCAACTCAAGACTCTTACGTTCCAGTTCGATTCAATCAGAATGGAAACAACTCTAATCTTCATTGGCCTTGAACCGTCCCATGCCTTTCAGCACAAACGGGGCCAGCAGGGCAATCGTTGCGATGGCGAGCAGTGTCGCCGACATCGGGCTCTGCAGCAGGGTCATGGGATCGCCCAGGCTGATCGCCAGCGCGCGGCGCAGTTGGCTTTCGGCGATCGGTCCGAGGATGAGGCCCACGACCACGGGGGCGATCGGAAAATCGAACCTGCGCATCAGGAATCCCAACACCCCGAAGCCCGCCAGCATGGACAGTTCGACGACCGACGGCTTTGCGGCAATCGTGCCCATGGTGGCGAACACCAGGATGCCGGCATAGAGCCACGGCTGCGGGATTGCGAGCAGTTTCACCCACAATCCGACCAGCGGCAGGTTGAGCACGAGCAGCATGGCGTTGGCGATGAAGAGGCTGGCGATCAGGCCCCACACCAGGTCTGGCCGCTCGGCGAACAGCAGTGGTCCCGGATTGAGGCCGTATTGCTGAAAACCCGCCAGCATCATCGCGGCGGTAGCGGAGGTCGGCAATCCGAGGGTGAGCAGCGGCACCAGAGTGCCTGCGGCAGAGGCGTTGTTGGCAGCTTCCGGCCCCGCGACGCCCTCGATCGCGCCCTTGCCGAATTCCTCCGGATGCCTGGTCAGGCGCTTTTCCGCTGAGTAGGAGAGGAAGGTCGGGATTTCCGCGCCGCCGGCGGGAAGGGCGCCGATTGGAAAGCCGAACAGCGTGCCGCGCAACCATGGCTTCCAGGAGCGTTTCCAATCCTCCCTGGTCATCCACAGCGAGCCGCGCACCGGTTCGAGCTTTTCCTCGGTGTGATGGCGGCGTGAGGCCACATAGAGCGCTTCGCCCACTGCGAACAGGCCGACCGCCAGAGTCGTGACCTCGACGCCGTCGAGCAATTCGGGGATGCCGAACGCGAGCCGGGCTTGTCCGGTCAGCTTGTCGATGCCGATCAGGCCGAGCGTGAGCCCGATGAACAGGCTTGTCAGCCCGCGGACCGGAGAATCCCCGAAGGTCGCCGACACGGTGACGAACGCCACGCACATCAGGGCGAAATAATCCTCGGGCCCGAAGCGGACCGCGACGTCCACCAGCCACGGCGCCGCGAACGCGAGGCCGAGTGTGGCGAGGGTCCCGGCGACGAATGAACCGATCGCCGAGGTTGCCAGAGCCGGGCCGCCGCGGCCGGCCTTGGCCATCTTGTTGCCCTCGAGCGCCGTCGCCATCGACGCACTTTCACCCGGCGTGTTGATGAGAATAGCGGTGGTCGATCCGCCGTACATGCCGCCATAGTAGATTCCGGCGAACATGATCAGCGAGCCGCCGGGATCGAGCTTGTAGGTCACCGGCAGCAGCAGAGCGACCGTCAGCGCTGGCCCGATGCCGGGCAGCACGCCGACGGCGGTGCCAAGAAACACACCGACCAAGGCGTAGAGCAGGTTCATGGGCTGCACGGCAACCGCCATGCCATGTGCAAGCGCGGCGAAGGTATCCATTACAGCAATCTTTCCAGGGGGCCGGCCGGAAGGCTCAAGGTCAGCAGGCGGTCGAAGGCCAGATAGATCAGGGTCGTCAGCACGAATGCGATCGCGAAGTCGGTGAGGATCGCGCGCCGGCCGAATGCCGCCGAGGTGGTCACGAACAGCGCGGTGGTGGCGAGAATGAACCCGCCACCGATGCCAATAATGGCGATCAGCAGGGTGAGCCCGCCGAAGATCAGCAGCACGGACCTGGGATCGGCGCTTTCGCGCGCCGGCAGTCTGCCGCGCAACGCATCGATCAGGTTGCCGGCGGCAAGCAGCATGAGCCCGATCGCGATGACAATCGGCATCGCCTGCGGACCCATGCCGTAGACGGTGTTGGATTGCAGCTGGCTTGCATCCCAGATCAGGACGCCGGCCAGTGCAGCGAGCACGAACGCAATGACGAGACCGGCCGGATCGGCGCGGCGCACCGGCGTTGGCCGCGAGGCCTCTGATGTCATGATTTCACAAGGCCGACTGATTTGAGGACGTCGGTCACCCGCGCGGTTTCCGTCTTCAGAAAGTCGGCGAACGGGTCGCCGGCGAGATAGGCGTCATCCCAGCCTTTCTGCTTGAGGATCTCCTTCCAGGCGTCGGACTTGACCATCTTCTCGACTGCGTCGCTCAAGATCTTGCGCTGCTCGGCCGTGATGCCGGGGGCGGCGACAACGGAGCGCCAATTCGCCAGCACGAGATCGATGCCTTGCTCCTTGAATGTCGGGATATCGACCCCGGGCATGCGCTGTTGCGACGTCACGCCCAGCGCGCGCAACTTGCCCGACTTGATCTGCCCCTCATATTCGCTGTAGCCGGAAATACCCGCGGTGACCTTGGCGCCGAGGATCGCGGCCAGCGACTCGCCGCCGCCGGAGAACGGAATGTAATTGATCTTCTTCGCGTCGGCTCCGATCGTGCCTGCGAACAGTGCGGCCATGACATGATCGACGCCGCCGGCCGAGCCGCCCGCGAATGTCACCTTGGCGATATCGGCCTTGACTGCGGCTGCAAGGTCCTGCGCGGTCTTGATCGGCGAGTTCGCCGGCACGACGATGACCTGGGTTTCCTCGGTCAGGCGGGCAATCGGCGTGACCTGCTCCAGCGTCACCGGCGATTTGTTCATGGCCAGTGCGCCGACCATGACAAAACCGTTCACCATCATCTGGCTGCCGTCGCCTTTGGCGCCGTTGACGAACTGTGCGATCCCGACACTGCCGCCGGCGCCAGCGACGTTGACGACTTGGACACTGCGGGCGATGCCGGCGGCGACGAGTGCCTGTTGCATCGCGCGCGCCGTTTGATCCCAGCCGCCGCCCGGTGCGGCGGGGGCCATCAGTTTGAGTTCAAGTTGCGCGAGGGCGGGAGAGCTCGCCATTGCCAGCGCCGTCACAACAAGGGTCAAGGCAACGATCGCGCCGGACAGGCGCGTGCGACGGGAAATCATTGGGGGTCCTCCAGCTTGGGCCGTGCGGCGTTGGTCGGGCGACCCACCGCATCACTTCTTCGTTATTTCAACCAGAAAAGCCGCCGCTGTCCAGAAAGGACTGCTCGTCCGGCGTGGTGTTTCGATTCAAGACGAGGTTGCGATGTGGAAAACGTCCAAACCTGCTGATGATCTCGGCGTGATGCTCCGCCCACTTCAGTCCGTCGGTATCACCTGATGCCTTGAACAGCGCGACGCAGGTTTTCTGATCGTCGGCATCCTCCGAATGCTCGAACGGCAGATAGAAAAACGAGCGCAGCGCCGGGGCGACCTTCATGTCTGCGCCGCGAGCGATAGCGCGGCGGGCGACCTCGCGGGCCAGCGGATCGCTCGCATAAGTGCGCGGATCGTTGCGGAACATGTTGCGCGGAAACTGATCCAGCACGATGACGAGTGCCAGCGCGCCGTCGGCGGTTTCCTCCCATGACGAGAGCTGGCCGACCGATGCTTTCTCCCACAACGGGAGAAAGCGCGACTTGAGATCGGCGTCGAACGCATCGCTGCGGGTGAACCAGCGATCCGGGCCGGCGTCGCGCCAGAACCGCAGGATGTCGGCGGGAAGGATCTCGCTGTTTTCACTCATTCGCAGAGATGACTCGTCGATGCGTCAGCTTGCCGCAGCCATTTTCGGTTTTTCGTCCCGGAGTTCGCGGCGCAGGATCTTGCCGACATTGGTCTTCGGCAGCTCGGTCCTGAACTCGACCTGCTTTGGGACCTTGTAGTTCGTGAGCTGGGTGCCGGCAAACTTGATGATGTCCTGCGCGGTGACGTTGGGGTCCTTCTTCACGACAAAGGCTTTCACCGCTTCGGTCGATTTTTCGTCCGGGACGCCGATCACGGCGCATTCCAGCACACCGGGATGGCTGGCAAGGACTTCTTCAACCTCGTTGGGGTAGACGTTGAAGCCCGAGACCAGGATCATGTCCTTCTTGCGATCGACGATCTTGGTGAAGCCGTCCGCGCCCATGATGCCGATGTCGCCGGTGCGGAAATAGCCGTCACTGGTCATCACCTTCGCGGTTTCTTCCGGCCTGTTCCAATACCCCACCATCACCTGCGGTCCCTTGGCGCAAATCTCGCCGGCTTCGCCGAGCGGCAATTCTCTGCCGTCGTCGTCCCGGATCGAGAGATAGGTCGAGGGCACCGGGATGCCGATCGAACCGCTGAAGCGATCGATGTCGGCCGGATTGCAAGTCAGCGTCGGCGAGGTCTCCGACAATCCGTAGCCTTCCGACAGCGCGCAGCCGGTGGTCTTCAGCCAGGCTTCCGCCACCGGTTTCTGCACCGCCATGCCGCCGCCGAAACAGGTCTTGAACTTGGAGAAGTCGACCTTCTTGAACTCCGGATGCTGCAGTAGCGCGTTGTAGAGCGTGTTCACCGCCGGAAAGCTGTTGACCTGGTACTTCTGCAATTCCTTGATGAAGCCGCCGATATCGCGCGGGTTGGGAATCAGAAGATTGACGCCGCCGGCGCGCACCGCCAGCAGGTAGCAGGCCGTCAGCGCGAAGATGTGATACAGCGGCAGCGCGCAGACGATGAACAGCTGATCGACCACCGGCGGCTTGCGCAGCGCTGGCTGCAGCCAGGCGTCGTTCTGCAGCACATTGGCGAGAATGTTGCGATGAAGCAGCGTCGCGCCCTTCGAGACGCCGGTGGTGCCGCCGGTGTATTGCAGGAAGGCAACGTCATCAGGACCGATCGAGGGCTTGGTCATCTTGAGCTGACGCCCCGCGGACAGCGCATCATTGAACGATACCGCGGTCGGCAGCGAGAACGCCGGCACCATTTTCTTGACCCGGCGCACCACGAAATTGACGATCATGCCCTTGAAGCCGAGCAGGTCGCCCATGCTGCCGACGATCACGTGCTTGATGCCGGTCCTGGCGATGACCTTTTCCAGTGTGGTGGCGAAGTTCTCCAGCAGCAGGATGGCCTCGGCGCCGGAGTCCTTGAGCTGATGTTCGAGTTCGCGCGGGGTGTACAGCGGGTTGACGTTCACCACGGCGTAGCCGGCGCGCAGGATCGCGGCGGTGGCGATCGGGTTCTGCAGCACGTTCGGCATCATGATCGCGACGCGTGCGCCCTTCTGCAGGCCCTTGCTCTGCAGGTAGGCGCCAAGCGCCACCGACATCTCGTCGAGCTCGCCGTAGGTGATCGCCTTGTCCATGCAGATGAAGGCCTTGCGGTCGCGAAATTTCGCGAAGCTTTCCTCGAGCAGGGCCACCAGGGACGGATACTGGTTGACGTCGATATCGGCAGGCACGCCGGCGGGATAGTTCTTGAGCCAGATACGATCCACGATGTTTCCCCCTCATTCGTTCCTTGGACGACTGCCGGCTCGTTCTTGCGACGCCGTTCTAGCCGGTCGGATTGATGCTGAATGCCAGTATTGGGCGAAGCCATTGAGGCTTGCAAGCCGGTGTGCGCAGGCGTCGCAGCTGGCCCCTGCGAACAGCCATTGCGGTCCCGTTTATCAAGACAAATGAATAGCTTAGATCACATCAAAAGTGGCCGAGCGGCCGTTGGCGGGCGCCTCGGCTCAGCCGTGCGGCGCAGCCGTCGTCGTGCTCTGAGTGACTGGCTTGCCATCACCCTTGCTTTCCTTCTTGCCCTTGGGCTTTGCCGACGGATCGGTCTTTGCGTCCTGTTTCTTGGCGTCGCCCTTGGCGGCGCTTCTGGCCGCGGCGGGCTTCACCGCAGGTTTTTCGGCGCTGGTCTGAGCGGCCGGTTTGGCAGCAGGTTTGACACCTGCGGTCTTGCCGGGCTTGACGTCCGCGGGCGGCTTGGCCGCGGCCTGCTTTGCGTCGGGTTTGGCGTCGTCCTGCTTCTGCCGGGCCAGGCGGCCCTTCTTGCCCTTGACCTTGGCTTTCGGGGTCTGGCTTTCCGCATCCGCAGCGTTGGTGGCGATCAGGGCTGCACCGACCTTCTTCGGTCCAGTGTAGACGATAACGGGTTCGGCCGGCGCGGGTGCGGCCGCCAGCAGCTCCGCAGCCTTTGCCTGGCCAACCTGCAGGCCGGCGAACAGCGACACGCCGCCTTCGCCGCTTGCGGCGGTTCCGGCGTTGTCGTCATCGGACTCCGGCGCTTGCTGGCGTTTGCGATGCGGTCCGCACATGTCGTCGCGCAGATTGGGTGGTTCGGCGGCAACGGGGACGAGGGCGTCGACGGTGCCGAGCGACGGCGTCAGCCAGGTGAGGCCGCTGCCGGAGAACCCGCGCTCCAGCAGCTGCGCCGCCTTGTAGGTGCGCATGCTTGATGATGACGCGCCGAGCACCACGGCGATCAGCCGCTTGTTGTTGCGGGTGGCCGAGGCCACGAGGTTGAAGCCCGAAGCGCAGATGAAACCGGTCTTCATGCCGTCGGCGCCGGGATAACGCCCGATCAGGCCGTTGAAATTGCGCGTCACCCGGCGGCCGAACTTGATGGCCGGGATGTGGACGAAATATTCGTACTCCGGCAGATCGCGCAGGATCGCGCGCGCCAGGATGGCGAGATCCCGCGCGGATGTGACATGCCCGTCGGCGGGAAGTCCGTTTGGATTGACGTAATGGGTCTGCGTCATCCCGAGGCGAGCCGCATTGGCGTTCATGTCGTCGGCGAAGGCCTCGATCGATCCGTCGACCCCCTCGGCCAGCACCACCGCCATGTCGTTTGCGGACTTCACCATCATCATCTTCATGGCGTTGTCGACGGTGAGCTGCGTGCCGGCCTTGAAGCCCATCTTGGAGGGCGCCTGGCTCGCCGCGATCGGCGACACCGTGACCATGCTGTCGAGCGACAGCTTGCCGTCCTTGATCGCTTTCAGGGTCACATAGGCGGTCATCAGCTTGGTGACCGATGCCGGATACCAGGGGTAGGTCGCGTTCTCGGCGAACAACACCTTGCCGGTGTCGGCCTCGATGACGAGGGTGGCTTCGGCGTTGGCCGGGCGCGGCGCAATAAGCGCGGCAAGGCAGGCCGCGAGTGCGAGACAGCTAAGCAGGGCTTGGCGTGCTGGAGCGATCAGAGAAGGCAATGTCCGATTCCGGTCCTTTGCGGAGCGCCCTGCCTTCGCGTTGGCCCGACGTCCTTGAAGCCTATCGTCGACGATCAGGTGGTTCTCGATCAAGCCGTCAGGCTTGGATCCAAAGGCGTCCACCGCAAATCGGCTCGGGTGCGGCGAAAACCTATCCTGTTCCCGCCGATCCGAACAGAGATTCCTCGGTTCCCACGTTTCGGCGAGTTTTTCCGGAGTCGTGCACGAAAGGGGCCAAATTTCGGCGATCCCGCGCCGTGTCCGATCACATCTGCGAAGGCTCGCTGCCCTCGAGCGCGGGTGGGGCATTTTCCTGGACCATGAATTGGGCCCGGGCGAGATCGGCAAAATGACCGCCGCTGGCCACCAGTTCGTCGAACGTTCCGTTTTCGATCACCTTGCCGTCCCTGAACACCAGGATCCGGGTGGCGTTGCGGATGGTCGAGAGCCGGTGGGCGATCACGAACGTGGTACGGCCCTCCATCACGGCGTCGAGCGCCGCATTGACCTTGGCCTCGGTGACGGCGTCGAGCGCGCTGGTGGCTTCGTCCAGGATCAGGATCGGCGGGTTCTTCAGCAGTGCGCGCGCGATGGAGAGGCGCTGGCGTTCGCCGCCTGACAGCATCCGGCCGCGTTCGCCAGCGTTGGTTTCGAACTTCAGGTCACCGCGTTCGATGAACTCCAGCGCCTGTGCACGTTCCGCCGCCTGCCGCATTTCGGCTTCGGTCGCGTCCGGCTTGCCGACGCGCAGGTTGTCGGCGATCGTCCGGTTGAACAGCAGCGCTTCCTGAAACACGACGCCGATGTTCCGCCGCAGGGCGCTGAGTTTCAGCGCGCGGATGTCCATGCCGTCGATCTTGATGATGCCGGACTGCGGATCGAAGGCGCGGTGCAGCAAGGCGATCGCGGTCGACTTCCCCGCGCCGGTCGGCCCCACCAGCGCAATGGTCTGGCCCGGCAGCACCGTGAACGAGAGATCCTGCACCGCCGGTCGCTTGCCGTCATAGGAAAACGACACGTCATTGAATTCGACAAGGCCCTGCAGGCGGCCGGGATCGATCGCGTCGGGCCGGTCGCGCACCGCGGGCACGGCGTCGAGCACGTCGAAGAACTCCTTCAGCCGCGGCGCTTCCATGAAGATGTTGTTGATGAAACTGACAACCTGCTCCAGCTTCTGGATCAGCATGGTGGCGAACGAGACGAACATCACGATCTCGCCGATGCTCGCGAGGCCCTGGCCGTGCAGCACGATGCCGAGTACGAAGATGGCGAGAATGGTGATGGTGGTCGAAGCCCGCGTCATCACGGTGACGAGCGCCCACCACGACAGCACCGGAATTTGCACCGCCAGCAGCTTGCCGGCGAGGCTGCGCAATCCCTGAACTTCCGCATCGACGCGCACGAAGCTCTGCACCAGCGCCACATTGCCCAGCGAATCCGAGGCGCGGGCGGCAAGGTCGCTGAAATGCTGCTCGACCTCGCTCTGCATGCTGTAGGTCTTGCGCACCACCAGTGTGGTCAGCACCGTGAACACGACGCACAGCACGAACAGCAGAATCGCCAGCCGCCAGTTGAGATAGAGCGACAGCGGCAGCAGCACCACCAGCGACATGATGGCGGCGAAATGTTCGCGGAAAAATCCGAGCCACAGCCGCCACAACGCGTCGGTGCCCTGCAGCATCACCTTCATCAGTCGGCCGGAATGAATCCCGGTGTGGAAGGTGAGCGGGAGCTGCATGATGTGTTCAAAATAGGTGGTCAGGATCACCTGCTGCTGCCGATGCGACAGACGATCGGCGTGCAGCGCGACCAGCACGCCGCAGCCGATGGTGAACAACCCGAAGGCGACCCAGATCCCGAGCAAGGGCCAGATGGTGGGTGGTGTCGCCGCGATGCCGCCGACCGCCGGCGTTCCGGAGAGCGCGTCGATGATGCGTCCGAACAGTACGGGCTCGGCAAACTGGGCAACGGCGAGCAGCAGATTGGCCGCAGCCAGTAGCCAGCCGAGCCGCGCTTCCTTGCCCAGCAATTGGAGAACGCGGATGTAGATGCGGAAAAGCGACATGCCGATGGGGCCCGGACAGTGGATCACGCAACGAGGGCGAGCCGGCCGATCTAATCAGGGATTGCGGATGGAATACAGCCATCCCGGCCGGCTTTTGCACTCAATTGATCATGCGCTCGGTGGACGGCGGCAGCAGGCTGTCGTCAAAAATATCGTGAACCGTGAAATTTTTGTGGAATTTGAAGTCCGCGGCGATCGCCTCGAGCGAGGCCTTGAAGCGCGCTTCGTCGATGCCGCCAAGACCGTGTGCCTTCGCGTGCTCGGTGACGATGTTGTCCTGGAGCACGAGCCGCAGCCGTTCCAGTTCGAGCTCGCGTGACGCCCCATCGATGCGTGCGACGAGATCATCGACAGCCTGTCCGGGAGCGGTGTAGACGAGCCTGATGCCCGCGACCAGCGCGCGGATGAAGGCGGTCACCCCCTCCGGATGATCGGCTGCAAATTTGGGGTTGACGATCACCGCCTGACCGTAAGCCTCGCATCCGTAGTCGGCAAACCGCAGCACCGCGAGGTCGCTTGCCGGGATGCCGCGATCCCTGAGGTTGATGGCCGACAGATAGGAAAAGCCGGTCACGGCATCGACCTGTCCGGCCGACAGGATCGGCTCCCGCACCGCGGCGCTGATCTTTTCGAACCGCACCTTGGTGCTGTTGATCTTGTTTGTCCGCGCGAGCGACGGCCACAGCCTGATGGCGAGATCGCCTTCCGCAACGCCGAGGGTCTTGCCCTCCACGTCGCCCAAGGCGTTGATGCCGCGGCTTCGCCGCGCGATCACGGCGTAAGGGGCCTTGTCGAACAGCACGAACGCGGCCTTCAGCGGCGGGCCGGCATCGGCGTCGCGAAAACGGATCAGCGCGTTGAGGTCCGTCAGCGCCATATCGCTCGCCCCGGACGCGACGCGGATGATCGCCTCCTGCGAGCCGGCTGCGTTATCCATCGTTACCGTCACGCCCTCGGCGCGGAAAAGCCCATTGGCCGCTGCCGTCATGAAGGGAGCCATGGTGCCGTCAAGCGGCCGGTCGAACGACAGGCGGAGCGCGGTTGCCGCGAAGGCCCGGCGGCTGCTCACGGCCAGGCCCGCGCCAATGGCGCCTGTCAGGATGCGGCGGCGGGTCGGGAGAGATGACATCAATTGCACATCGCGGCACTGGAGGTGATCGGCGGGTGACCACTGATTATCGGTATCCATATGGTGGTTTCGCGACGGCGCCCCCGCATCTCGCCTGCGACAGACGGTAGCAGGTTACGACGGCCAAAGCACAATTTGGCGCGGTCTCGTTCAGCTGGCGTTGGGTTAAGGGAACCTAAAATGCATCCGTTCGTTTTCTCATGTCTGACCGAACATGCAGGTCAGGGGGCATTTGAGGAGTGTTGAAATGATGCGTCGAAGTCTTTCTTCTGTTGGTCGGGGCGTCGCGCTGGCAACGGTTGCGGCGTTGGCGCTGACGATGTTCGAGCCGCTGCCGGTTTTGGCCCGCGATGCGAGCCCGGCGTCGAAGGCGGTGTCGGCAAATGTCGCCGCGACCAGCGGTGCTACCGATTTCAGTGCCGCGCGCCGTCGTACTCGTCATCGCGGTGGCGGCAACAACGCGGCTGCAATTGCGGCGTTTGGCGCATTCGCCGGAATCATCGGCGGTGCGATCGCCGAGTCGCAGCGTCGCGATTACTATCGTGACCGCTACTATGACGGTGGCGGTCCGGGCTATTACGGACCTGGTTATGGCGGCGGCTACTACGGCGGAGGCCCGCGCTATTATGGCGGCTGGTAAGCCTGCCTGAACGGCGCATCCAGACGCGCCTGAACGGATGGAATTACCGATATCATCACCCGCCGGGATGACCCGGCGGGTGATTTGTTTCCGCCACGATTTGCCGCGCCGGGCGTTAACACCGCGGAGATGGCTTTTCGCTAATCTCGCCTCATGAGTGATTCGCTGGAACGGCTTTACGCGGCGGTTGTGGCAGCCAGGGATCTCGATCCCTCGGCCTCGCGAACTGCGCGCCTTTTCCAGCAAGGCCAGGCCAAAATGGCCAAAAAACTGGCCGAGGAAGCCATCGAAGTCGCGCTTGATGCGGTCGGCGGCAATTCCGATGCCGTGGTCCGGGAGAGTGCCGATCTGCTCTACAACCTGACCGTTCTGTGGGCCGCCGCCGGCGTCCAGCCGGCCGATATCTGGGCCGAAATGGATCGGCGGGAGCGCCTGCTCGGGATCGCCGAAAAGCTGCCTAAAACAGCGGCGAAACTGGCAAAACGGACGGCCGCGGGCCTCAATCGGCGACCAATTGTCGCGATCGAGGGCGGGCGCCTGCGCAAGCAACGCTGAATCGTCCTCAAATTCACAATTCCCCGCATGGACAAATTCACCCGAGGGTGCTTCATCGCCCCATGCTGAGACGTATTTACGACTGGTGCGTTGCCGCCGCCGACAAGCCTTATGCACTCTGGGTTATAGGTGCCGTTGCTTTCGCGGAAAGCTCATTCTTTCCGGTCCCCCCGGACATCATGCTGATTCCAATGTCGCTGGCGCGCCCGAACAAGGCGTGGCTGTATGCGCTGGTCTGCACCATCACGTCGGTCGCCGGCGGAATTCTCGGCTACGCGATCGGTGCTCTCCTCTACGATTCGGTCGGGCATTGGCTGATCCAGCTCTACGGCCTGGAGGACAAGGTCGAGACTTTCCGCGCGGCTTACGCCGAGTGGGGCGCATGGATCATCATCGGCAAAGGCCTGACGCCAATCCCCTACAAGCTCGTCACCATCGCCTCCGGCTTCGCCGGCTATAACCTGCCGCTGTTCATTCTATGCTCGATCATCGCGCGCGGTGGCCGGTTCTTCATCGTTGCGATTCTGATGAATCGTTACGGCGAGTGGATCAAGCACCAGCTCGAGAAGCGGCTGGGGCTTTGGGTGGTGCTGGGGGCCGTTGTGCTCGTGCTTGGCTTCGTCGTCGCGCTCCGCATGTTTTGAGCGTCGCCGCCGTCAGTTCCGTTGCGCCGCCATATGGGCCTCTCGGTGGGCGCGAGATGCACTTTTAGCCGTTCAATCGGCGTGAAAAAGGCTTTAGGATGCTGTGGATATGATGATGAATCCCGGCTTCGGTAATGTCTGATCGATCTCTGAGGATCGCGCGCCCGGTCGTGTGGATGAGATGCGCCGCGTCCGGCGCGCTGCTGTTGATGACGGCCGGCGTCGCCTGGCCGCAAGCCGCTCCGGCGCAACAACCACAGCCACCGCAACAGCCGCCGCCGGTGCTGCAGGCCGCGCCCGAGCCGCCGCAGTCGCCGGCGCCGAATCGTCCCGGCTTCGTCGACGAGATCGGGAAGTTTTTTCAGGATCCGCCCTGGGGGCTGCCGCCGCTGAAAACCCCGCAGCAGACGCTGGAAGACCTCAACATCCGCACAAAGGATGCGACCGACAATCTGACCCGTTTCTCTAAGGGGCAGGTGGTGGCGGGCCGGATCAAGTGCCCGGTCGCGGCCAATGGCGCGCCGGATTGCAAGGTGGCCGCCACCAAGCTCTGTACCGACAAGGGCTACAAGGAAGGGCAGAGCCTCGATTCCGACTCCGCGGAAAGCTGTCCGGCGAGCGTCCTGCTGTCCGGAAAGAAGGAAGACGTCAATGAGTGCCGCGTCGAGAACTTCGTGATCCGCGCGCTCTGCCAGTAGCCGCCCGCCCCGTTATCCCCGTGCACGTTCTGGCATGCAAGCCTTTCGTGGGCGCACGCGGGACGTCCATGCCGATTGCAAGATTGCTTTTTGATCCGCCCTTCTGGCATCGTTCGCTCATATCGGTGCGGGCCGCGCCCGCCGGGGACTACGCCCCCTGTTTGGGATGAGACAAAAGGATTTTGACGTATGAGTATGCCTGCCTTGTTCAAGGGCCGCCTGTCGCTGCCTGTAATCGGATCACCGCTGTTTATTGTGTCCAACCCGGACCTGGTGATCGCACAGTGCAAGGCCGGCATCGTCGGGTCGTTTCCCGCGCTCAATGCCCGCCCGCCGGAATTGCTCGACGAATGGCTGGCGCGGATCATCGAGGAGCTTGCCGCCTACGACAAGGCGCACCCGGAGCGGCCGTCCGCGCCGTTCGCCGTCAACCAGATCGTGCACAAGTCGAACAACCGGCTCGATCACGATATGGCGCTGTGCGAAAAATATCGCGTGCCGCTGATCATTACCTCGTTGGGGGCCCGGGAAGAGCTCAATCAAGCCGTGCATGGCTGGGGCGGCATCACCTTCCACGATGTCATCAACCAGAAGTTCGCGCGCAAGGCGGTGGAGAAGGGCGCCGATGGCCTGGTGCTGGTCGCGGCCGGTGCCGGGGGGCACGCAGGACAGATCTCGCCGCTGGCCTTCGTGGCCGAGACCCGCAAATGGTTCGACGGCCCGATTGCGTTGTCGGGCGCCATTGCGAACGGACGCGCGATCCGCGCGGCGCGGGTGCTGGGCGCGGACTTCGCCTATATCGGTTCGGCTTTCATCGCCACCAAGGAAGCGAACGCCGTCGACACTTACAAGCAGATGATCACGGCCTCGGGCGCCGAGGACATCGTCTATTCGAATCTGTTCACCGGCGTGCACGGCAATTATCTGAAGCCCTCGATCGTCGCCGCCGGCATGGACCCGGACAACCTGCCGGTGTCGGATCCCTCGAAGATGAACTTCGGAACCGACGCCAGCGGCGAGCGGGCCAAGCCGAAGGCGTGGAAGGAAATCTGGGGCAGCGGACAAGGCGTCGGCAGCATCGAGAAGGTGTTGCCCGCCGCGGAGCTGATCGCACGCTTCAAGGCCGAATACGACGAGGCGATCGATCCGCCGCTGTGATCGTAGCGCCATGATGAAACGCCCACGATGGTTTTGCGGGGCGCAGTTATGACTGCGCCTCCATCCAATGCGATCTTTCGCCTCGATGGTGATCGGGTGTGGACGAGCCCGTTGGCCGGCGGGCCGTGGGATCCGCGCGCGCAGCACGGTTCGCCGCCGGCGGCGCTGGTGGCCTGGATCGCCGCGTCGTTGCCCACGCCGGTGCCGATGCGCCTGGCGCGGCTGACCATCGACCTGATGCGGCCGGTCCCGCTGGCGCCGCTGACCTTCGCGAGCGAGATCATCAAGGAAGGGGGCAAGATCCAGCTCTGCGCCGTGCGTTTGTTCGCGGACGGCATCGAGGTGGTGCGCGCCAGCGTCCTCAAGATCCGGATCGCCGAAAATGACATTCCGGCGGAGGCCATGACGCCGCCGCTCGATGTCCCCGGCCCCGAGGCGTGCGCCGAAGATGTGATGGATTCGGCCCGAAACGTTTTTCTCGGCACCATGTCGATGCGGCCGGCGTTCGGCCGCTTCATCGAGCAGGGCCGCGCCGCGATCTGGTTTCGCGCCAATGTGCCGTTGATCGAAGGAGAGCCGCTGTCACCGCTGCTGCGCGCGGTTATCGCATCGGATTTCTGCAACGGCACCTCGCCGTCGCTGGATTTCAGCAAGTGGACCTTCATCAATGCGGATCTGACCATCAATCTCGCCCGCTATCCGGCCGGCGACTGGATCCTGGTCAATGCCGAATCCTATTCAGGCCGGGACGGAGCCGGTCTGTCGATCGCGCGTCTGGCCGATGCGCAGGGTTACTTTGGTCGGGTGATCCAGAGTTTGGTCGTGGGTCCGCGATAACAGGAAGCTGTTGAACACGTAGCCCGGGTGAGCGCCAGCGACACCCGGGAAGCTCGACGCGAGCCCCGCATCTCGGCTTCGCCTCATGCGGGCTACGAGGAGACCTACCGCTTGGTCTCGCGGCAGCTGGCAAGCTCCGCCTCTTCCTTCGAACAGAACCAGCGGTCGCCGTTGTCCGGCTCCATGTTGACCCGCGCGTACCAGCGGCCGCCCGGCAGGTGATAGATGCAGGTGCCGGACCGGTTGACGTGACCCTTGATGGCGCATTCCGGCGACGGTGGCTTGGCGGCGGAGCGGCCGCGCAGCAGGATGGCGCGCGATGCGGGATTGACGTCGAGGCTTCCGAGCACGGTGGCCTGCTTGTTGCGCCGGCGCCAGTCGGGGGGCGCAAGGAATGCGCCAGCCCAAAGCCCTGACTTCGCAGCCTTCGCGTCGGCTTCGTCGGCGTCATAATCGTGCGAGCTCTTCTGGGCGATGGCCCAGCCCGATCGGACCAGCCATTTCGCGATGTCCTCGCCATCGACCGTGCATTTGGCGAGGGTGCGGCCGAACCGCTCGATGCGTGTGCTCTGGCAGGCCCAGGGTTTGGCTTCGGCGTATTTGGCGAGTTCGTCGCGCGCGGCGAGGCCGCAGGTCCAGCGGCCGCCCGATGCATCGACGCAGAGCTGTTCGAGTGCGGGCGCGGCGATTCCGGCCAGACGAAGACGGGCCTTGCCGATGTTGACGGCGCCGCCGCTGACGACATGGGGAACGCCGGTGATATCGGCCGCATGGACACTCTGCGCTGCGGCCAGCAGCAGGGCTACGATGGGCAAGATCCTGGTGAGCGAAACAATCCTCAGCATTGCAGCTCCTGAAAAATCAGCCGTTCATGTTCACAATGATTTTGCCGGCGGCGGCCGCCCTGACCCCTGCTCGGTCCTAACGCCGTCTATTGCCGTCGGGATCACCCGGCAAGTCAAGTGCAAGTCGAGGTCAGCAATGTCAAGAAACGGTGTCATGGGGGGCGGGGGTATACCCGCCCGATCCGTAGGCCCGGAAACCGGCCCGCGTTACGAGACGCCAGCCGCGCCGCTAAAGCATCGCGACTAGTTTTTCCATGCCGATGATCCGCGCCAGGCTGATCACTTCCGCCTTCTGGTCGGCGCGCATCTGCATCAGGAGCGGCATGGCTGCTGTCTTTAGCCGCTCGACCTCCGGCGTACTGGTATCGACCGGTACGTTCTTGCCGGGGGATCTCTTGTTGGCTTCGTAGATCTGTTTGATCACGCCGCGCAGCGCGGCCTCGAGTTCCGGCCAGTATTCCTCCTGGGACGCGGATAGCCTCAGGCGCTGCTTCATGCTCGCGATCTGCGCGTCATTGAGAATGACATTGGTTGACTTGGGTGGTTTGACCGCCGCCGCCTTGGGTTTGGCCGCGGGCTGATCGGCCACCGATGGCTTCATCATCTCGACCGGCAGCTTGCCGTCGAGATTAGCCGCCGCACCGGCATCAAGCGCAGCGTACTGGCTGACGCGGGAGACGGCATCCGGACCCGGCGTGGGCACTTCCGTCGTCGATAGCGAGGCCAGCCTGATCGGCGAGGTCACGGGAAGCTTGTCGGCCTTGACGCTGGCGTTGGACGCCGGGAAGGACGTTGCCGGTTGCAGATCGGCAGCCTGCGGCAATTGCCGGGTGCTGAGGGTGTGAGCGAGTGCAACAGCGCCGGCGGCTGCCGCGCCGGCAACGCCAACAAAAGCCAACACCCCGAGTGTCGTTCGCAAGGTCAAGCCGCGCTCCGTCCGACTGGTTCAACCGCCCCCAAACGCGTCTTCGCAAAGACTTGTTAAGTATGGCTTAACCACGGCAGCGACCATTACAGACACAATCGGGAGAATCTGGGGCAGGCCTCTCTGCAGCCGAAGGCAATCAGGCACCTTCGGCCACAGGCTTTGGCGCTTGGGGTGTGGGAAGAGGGCTGGCTGCCGGCGTAAATGGGCCGGACGGCGACGCTCCGATGCAGGCCGCGAAGATCAGGGCCACGATCGCCAGGCCAAACGTCAGCCAGAAGCCGTCGATATAGGCCAGCACATTGGCTTCGCGCTGAACCACGCCCGCCAGCGTGCCGAGTGCGCGCCCCGGCGCTAGTCCCACGCCGTATCCTGCAAAATGCGCCGACAACTGGTTCAGGCGTCCGACCACGTCCGCATCGCTGCTCGTGATGTACTGACCGAGGAAGTTCGAATGGATCTGCTCGCGGACCCGCAGCCAGGTGGCGACCAGCGCGGCGCCGATCTCCGCGCCGCCGAGCCGCATCACCTGGATGTAGGCGGAAAACGCGGTGGCGCGTGCCGGATCGGAGTTGGCGAGCGCAATCAGGATCAGTGGTGCCAGCGCAAAAGCCTGCCCGACGGCCATCAGCAGCAGCATCGGAACGAAGTCGCCGCGCGACCAGTCGTGGCTCACCGCAGTCCCAAGCAGGCTTGCGACGGCAAATGCCGCAAGGCCGGTGATCAGAACCGCACGCACATCGAAGCGGTGCAGCAGATAAACCACCAGCGGCAACAGCATCAGCATCGGCGCGGCCACGCACACCAGCAGCAGCGGACCGGTCTGCTCCGGGCGCAATTGCGCGATCGTGGTGAGAAAATTCGGCACCAGCGACGCATTCGAGAGGCTGGTCAGCGTGTACAGCAGGATGACAATCAGCGAGAGCCCGATGTTGCGCGAAAACAGCACGTTGGCGTGCGCCCATGGTTCGCGCACCACGGCCTCGTTGATGAAAAAGGCCACCACCAGCAGGCCGCCGGCAACCAGCAGCGCGGTCACCGTGCCCGAGCCCAGCCAATCCAGCCGGTTGCCCTGATCGAGGCCGGCATACAGCATGGCGAGGCCGGCGCCGAACAGCAGCATGCCGCCCCAGTCGGCATTGGCGAGCAGCGTTTTGTTGACCTGTTCATGCGGCGTTCCCAGATAGACCATCAAGCCCATCAGCGGCGCGATCAGGATGTCCTGCCAGTAGAGCCATTCCCAGCCGGGGTGCGCCACGTAAAATCCGACGGCCCAGACGCCGAAATTCTGGGTAAAGCCGACCCGGAACGAATACACCGTGATCGCGGCAATCCACCATTTCATCGGCAGGTTGCGGAAGATGATCATCAGCGTGACCGGCACGAACGTGCCGAGCAGCAACCCATGAAGGATGTTGAGTGCCAGCAGCATGCTGTAATCGCGCGTCAGCGGGATCAATAGCGACACCAGTGCGTAGAGGATGCTTGGGCCGATCAGCACACGCCGGATTCCGAACGCGGTCGCCAGCCACGCGACTGCCGGCGCGACAAAGATCTGTGGAGCGGTCGCGGCGGTGCTGAGCCAGGCCCCCTCATCGAAGCTCAGTCCCAGCGCGCCGCGCAGATCGGGCAGGCCGATCGAGAACAGCCGGCCGTGGAAGTTGGACAGAAAGGCCCCCAGCAGCACCGCGGCGACGGCGAACATCGGGCGGTGGGATACACCGCCGGTGGAAACCGGGCCGCTCTCGACGACCTTACTTTCGGGCATCGGCGGTGCTCGCGCCATCAACGGCCTTGATGTCGCCGTCGGTGTGGATGCGGGTCACGACCGACATGCCCGGCAGCAGCCGGTCCAGCAGCGGCTGGCCTTTGTCCAGGGTGATGCGGACGGGAATCCGCTGGATCACCTTGGTGAAATTGCCGGTGGCGTTGTCCGGCGGCAGCAGCGCGAACTGCGAACCACTCGCCGGTGCGATCCGTTCCACCCGGCCATGCAGCGTTTCGCCCGAGAACGTGTCCACGGTGATATCGACCGGCTGACCCGGCTTGACGCGGGTGAGCTGGGTCTCCTTGTAGTTTGCGATCACATAAACGTTCGGCAGCGGCACCACGCTGATCAGGTTGCTGCCGATATTGACATAGTCGCCGGGCTGCACCTGCCGTTCGCTGACCAGCCCATCGAACGGCGCGACGATCCTTGTATAGCCGAGCTTGAGCTTGGCGGCGGCCAGGGCGGCTTGTGCGCCGAGCACGTCGGCGGCGCGCTGTTTCTTGGTGCCGTTCAGCACCTCCATCTGGTGCCGCTGGGCGGCGATCACCGCCGCGGTGGCCTTGAGGTCGGCCTGCGCCTTGGCGTGATCGGCGATCGCCTGTTCCAGCTTCTGGCGGGTCCCCGACGAGGTGACACTCAGCGACTGCTGACGATCCTGCTCCTGGCTGGTTTCGAGCTCGCGGGCGATCGCCGACTGCCGCGCGGCTTCGGCCTGCGCGATGGTGGCGTATTGCAGCTCGACCTGATTGTCGAGATTGTCCAGCGCGGCCTTGGCGGCATCCGCGCTGGCCTCGGCCTGTGCCACCTGGGCGGCATAGTCCTCGGGCGCGATCTCGACCAGTAGCTGGCCGACCTTGACCCGCTGGAAGTCGTCGACGGCGACAGTGCGGACTTCGCCGGCGACGCGAGTGGCAAGCCGGGTGATCTGGGCCCGGATATAAGCGTCGTTGGTGGTCTGCGTGGCCCAGCGGCCGGTCCATTCATCCCAGCGCCACGTTGCAATGCCGACGAGAACGACGGCGGCGATCACGGCGGTCAGCGGCAAGATCAGGCGGCGGATCATGTGTGGTTCGTCCCCTTTGCAGACGCGTTGTCTGGACAATTCCGCCGCAGGATTCAAGAGGACGGATGGTGTCCGAAAACCAGGACCTTGTCATCCCTGATCGGGGACCGCAGGACTGTCTGGCGCCACCCTGGCGATGGTCGATTGTCTGCAATACCAGCACTCGCTTGACCGGCTCACAGAAGCATTTGACTGTGTCGGCGATTGCTTCACCATCGATATCCGGCTGTCGATGTGATGCAGCTGTCGTATCGCGCTCACGCTGGCTTGATCGGAAAAAGGAGACAGGGACATGGATCTCGGATTGAAAAACAAGAACGTTCTGATCACGGGCGGCAGCAAGGGCATCGGCCTCGCGATCGCCGAGCTTTTTGCCGCCGAGGGCGCCAATGTCGCGATCTGCGCGCGCAACGCCGATGGCGTGGCCAAGGCGGTGGCATCGCTGGCCGGGCGGGGCGTCAAGGCCTGGGGCAGGGCCGTCGATGTCGCCGACCCCGCCGCGCTGAAACAATGGGTCGAGAGTGCGGCCGCGGAGCTCGGCGGCATCGACGCGATCGTTTGCAATGTGAGTGCGCTCGCGGTCGGCAATACAGCCGAGACCTGGGAAAAATCGTTTCGTGTCGACATGATGCATACGGTGAATTCAATCACCGCGGCGCTTCCTCATCTGGAGAAGTCCAAGGCCGCCTCGATCGTGATCGTGTCCAGCGTTTCGGGTTTCGAAGTCGATTTCGCCGCTGGCTCCTACGGCGCCTTCAAGGCCGCGCTGATTCATTATGCCAAGGGGCTCAGCCATCAGCTCATCGGAAAAGGCATTCGGGTCAATGCCGTGTCGCCGGGCAATACCTATTTCGAGGGCGGCATCTGGCAGAACATCGAGCAGGGCTCGCCCGATCTCTACCAGTCGGCGATGGCCCTGAACCCGACCGGCCGGATGGGCACGCCGCAGGAGGTCGCGACCGGCGTGGTCTTCCTGGTGAGTCCGGTGGCCAGCCGTATCTCGGGCACCAACCTGATCATCGATGGCGCGCTGACCAAGGCTGTCTGAAAAAGGGCGGTCTGAGAGGTCCGCTGGCGGGCTTTCGACATCGTATGCAATGTTGCATCGCATGCCGGACAAAATCCGGCATGCGATCGTGGAAAATTGGTGCTAGGCACGAACACTCGTCTCGGCGCGCGTTCCGGTTGTCATCGACATGCTGCAGATCCTTCGACAATTCCGCTGGGGCGATGGCGTGTTCTCGCTGAAGACGTTCGTTGCCGCCATGTTGGCGCTGTACATCGCGTTCCGCCTGGATCTGTCGCAGCCGAGCTGGTCGGTCACCACCGTCTACATCGTCTCCCAGCCGTTCGCCGGCATGGTGCTGGCCAAGTCGCTGTATCGTGTGCTGGGGACGTTGATCGGCGCGATGATGTCGCTGGTGCTGGTCGCGCTGTTCTCCAACGCTCCGGAACTGTTCTGTCTGGCGCTGGCGATCTGGATCGGGCTCGGCACCTTCGTGACGATCTATCTGCGGGATGCGCCGCAGGCCTATGTCGGCATGCTGTCGGGCTATTCGGCGGCGATCATCGGTCTGCCGGCGGCGTTGGCGCCGGACACTGCCTTCGATTTTGCGGTGGCACGCTGTCTCGAGATTACGCTCGGCATCGCCTGCGCAGCGCTGATCCATCACGTGGTGTTTCCGCAGCGCGCCGGTGATGCGCTGCGCCGGGCGCTGGATGCCATGCTGCCGCGCATGGCGCGCTGGGTGGGGGACGCGCTGCAGGGGCGCCAGAGCGAAGCTCGTGGCCTCGTCGATCGCCGCGATATCATCGCATCGGCCGTGGCGCTCGATGGCCTGCGCGTGTTCGCTGCGATCGACACCCCGGCCATCCGCGCAGTCGATCCGGTGATCCGCCGCTTCGAGGGCACGCTGCTCTCGCTATTGGCGCTGCTCGTCTCCGTCTATGACAGGTTCGCCTTGCTGCGGCGGGATCGGCCGGCCGCGGCGGAGGCGCTGCAGCCGCTGCTGACGCGGATCACCGATCATATTGCTGCTTCGGCTGGAGCCACGACACCGGATGACGCGCGCCGCGAAAGCGAGCAGGAAACGGCACTCAAGGTGGAGATCGATCGCCTGCTTCCCTCGCAGCAGATGCTGGTGCGCGATCCGGACGCATTCCTGTTGCGCAGCATTCTGCTCAGGCTCGGCGACATCATCGAGATGTGGCGTGATGGGGTCTGGCTGCGGACCCACATAACGGCGGGGCTTCGCCTCGACGACGGCGAGCCGGCACCGGGCTTCCACTCCTATCGCGATACGACGCTCGCGGTGGTCGGTGGGCTGGTGTCCGTCGTCACGGTGCTGATTGCGAGCGCCTTCTGGATCGGTTCGGCATGGTCGAGCGGCCCGACCGCCATCACCTATGCCGGCATCATGTGCGCGATCATGGGCGGGCGCGACAATCCGGTGGCGGCATCGACCATGTTTCTGAAGATGAGCATTGTCGGCAGCCTCATCGCGTGGCTCTATCTTTTCGCCGTCCTGCCGCCGCTGACGTCTTATCCGGCGCTCGTCGTCGCTCTTGCGCCCTTCTACCTGCTGTGTGGACTGCTGCTGACCTCGCCCGTTGCAACCCCTTTCACCATGCCGCTGATTTTCGTCGCGGGTGGGCTGATGGGAATCTCCAATCAGATGACTTACGACTTCGCCGCGTTCGGCAACAATGTGGTGAGCTATGTGGTCGGCATCGGCATCGGCGCTGCCGCGCTCGGTCTGCTGCGGCCGATCGGCGCCGACTGGGCTGTGCGGCGGCTATGTCGCGGCATGTTTGGCGATCTGGCGCATGCAGCCGGCGCGCCGGTCGCCGATACGCGCGGGGCTTTCGAGAGCCGGATGTTCGATCGGATCAATGCCCTGTTCATGCGGCTCGACCCGATGGCGGCGGAGCCGCGCGCGATCCTGCAGGCAAGCCTGGCGGCGCTGCGGATCGGGCTCAACATCCTGGCTCTGCGCAACCTGCGGCTGCTGCTGCCGGCGGCGGCCGTTCCGCCTGTGCGGGAGGCGCTGGCGGCACTCGCCGGGCATTTCGAACGCATGCGCCGTGGTCGCGCGGCCGAACTGCCGCTGGCAATACTGGCCACCGCGCGCCAGGCCATGCTGGCCGCGGGCGAGCAGGTGGAACTGGTCCGTGCGGCGGAAGCGCTTTACAACATCGAGACGACCTTGCGCCTGCATGCCGATTTCTTCGCGCCGGCGGCGCCGATGACGCCCATGACTTCAGGTAATTCTTCGAGTGATTCTTCGACCGATCCGGTGACCGCATGATCAGGGAAATCAGTCTCGATGGCGTGTTCCTGCCGCCATTGTTCGGCTACCTTCTCGGCACAGCGCTGGTCTGGTATCTGGTGCGCTATCTGCTCGGCCGGTTCGGAGTCTATCGTTTCATCTGGCATCCGCCGTTGTTCAATACCGCGCTGTATGTGATCATGCTCAGCGCGTTCGTCACACTGACCCTCTGATGAGAACGACATCCCGATGCCTGGTCTGAGTTCGATAGTGCGTGGTGCGGTGACGTTGGTCGCCGTGGTGATTGCGGCTGCCGCCGGCTGGTATCTGTGGCGCACCTATGAGGACAGCCCCTGGACGCGCGACGGGCGGGTGCGTGCCAATGTGGTCAATGTCGCGCCCGATGTCGCCGGCGCCGTCATCGACATGAAGGTCAGGGATAACCAGGCCGTCAAGATCGGCGACGTGCTGTTTGTGATCGATCCCGCACGTTACCAGCTGGCGCTCTCGCAGGCGGAAGCAGCGCTCGTTGGCGCCAAGACCCTGTTCGACCAGCGCCAGGAGGAATACCAGCGGCGCGAGAAGTTGAGCTCGATTTCGATCTCCGACGAGGCCCTGACCCAGGCGCGCAGTGCGGCGCTGTCCGCGCAGGCCTCGCGCGATGAGGCGGAAGCCGCACTCGGCGTCGCCAAGCTCAATCTGGCACGCACCGAAGTGCGCTCACCGGTCAACGGTTATGTCACCAACCTGCTGTTCCACCGCGGCGACTACGCCACCGCCGGCCGTGCCGCGCTCGCCATCGTCGACAGCGATTCCTACTACGTCGCCGGCTATTTCGAGGAGACCAAGCTGCGCCATATCAAGATCGGCGACGCCGTCTCGGTCCGGCTGCTGGGTTTCGGCGCGCCGATCGAAGGCCATGTGCAGAGCGTGGCGCGCGCCATCACCGACCGCGACAACGCCACCGGCAGCGACCTGATCGCCAACGTCAATCCGACCTTCACCTGGGTGCGGCTGGCTCAGCGCATTCCCGTGCGTATCGTCATCGACAAAGTGCCCGACGGCGTCACGCTCAGCGCCGGCATGACCGCGACCGTCGTGGTGACCGGGACGACCGACAGCGGCCGGGTCAAGTAGGTGGCGCACTGGGCGGATGGCGGTCCGGTTACTCGGGTGCTGCGGGTCTTGTTGTCGATTCGGTTGGAGATCTCACCGCAATAGAGCCACATTCCGGATCAGCAATGAGACGCCGGCGCGGGCGCGCCTGTCCGAAGAACCGGCGCTTTGCAATGGGAGGACAGACGGATGACGACGCGTCGCGACGTTCTTGGTGTTGGAGCCTCCATCGCTCTCGGGATCTCATCGCTGCCGGCCGCAACCGGCGCGCTCGCTCAGGCGGCCGGACATGAAGGTGGCCCGAATACGACGGATTGGGATCAAGGCGATGTCGTGCACATGCTGCCGACAAGCAGTCCCGATCGCATTCTGCTGAAGGTATCATTCAGGCAGCCGCTGGACGCTGCGCCGGTCCTTCATGCCGGCGACCAGCGTTTGAGGGGTGTTCGTTCCGATACGCGCGGATCCTACTGGCAATTCCACGCTGGGGACTTGAAGGCGGGCACGCCCCATCAGCTTGCTTTGACCGCCTCCGATGGCCGCCGCCTGTGCCAGCCCTGGACGCTGTCGACCATGCCTGCGCTCGATGACACGCCGGCCAAGTTGCGGCTGCTGGTTTATTCGTGTGCGGGCGGGCACGATATTTTCAGCAAGGCCCAGACGGGATTCGGGTTCCTGCCTGTCGCGGTTCGCCGGAGGTTGCTGCAGCGAGGCCTGTCCTTCGCACCGGATGCGCTCGTCGCAAACGGCGACCATGTGTATTGGGATCTTCTGGCCCCGCGGGCAGCGCCGCGATTGGGTGCCTCCAAGGCGGCGCTTGAGTATGCCCGCTTCGATCGTGCCGCTCCGATCCTGGGCGGCCCCAATGAGGATGCGTTGCTACGTGCGGCCGGTGAGCAGATCAGTCCGCTCTACGGGAACCTCTGCCGTTCGACGCCGGTTTTTTTCCTGCAGGACGACCACGACCATTTCGATAATGACGAGGCAACCGACGAAGCCGTCACGTTTCCACCCGACAATTTCATGCTGCAGGCGGCGCGTGCGACGCAACGGCTCTGGTATCCGGAATTCCTGCCCGATCCGAACAGATCGCCGGGGATCCCAGGATCGGACAGTCCCGATCAGCCTTCGTTTCGTCCATCCGGTCTTTCCGAGAGCTTCGGCACATTGCGCTACGGGCGCCTGGCCGAATTGCTTCTCTACGATGTCAGGCGGACGGTCACTCTCGCGGGACCGACGGGCGTGTTTGTCGCGCCAGATGTCGAGGCCTGGCTCAAGGCACGCGCCGCGGCAAGGGAGGTTGCTCATCTCGTTCACATCCCGTCCAATCCGCCGGGATGGAGTGCCGGCAAATGGGGGGAATGGTATCCCGACCTGCTCGGTGCAAATGGCGAATTGTCGGAGGCTCAGCCGAAGCCCTATTGGCAGCGCGGCTGGCTCTCGCAGCATGATCGGTTGATGCAGTCGATCTCGGCGATGCCGGGGCGGATTCCTCTTGTGGTCAGCGGCGATTTGCACGCGATCGGGGAGGGACACATGATGCGGAGCGGTGATCTCGATTTTTCGAAAAATCCCGTCATCGCGGTTCTCCCGGGGCCCCTGGGCACGAGCACCGGCGGCTGGGCCTCCGAATTCCGCGGCGTGGGTCCCAAACCGCCAAGGCATCTGGATATGCAGGAGACCATTAAGCCGCTTGAAGAGAATGGTTTCCTGCTGATGGATTTCACACCGGAAAGCATCACGCTGCGGTATTTCAAGTGGAATCAGAAGACGCAGCCCGTTGGCGACATCGATACGCTCGAGCCGTTCCACACGACTGAACTGAAACGCGCTTGATCATGCGAGGGTTGCCTGCCGATCATCGAGAAGCCAGCTCAGATGTCGTTTCATGAGCATTCCGCCTCGCAAGGCGGCGTGGTTCTCCTGCATGGTATCGCCAGGAGTTCGCGATCCCTCAACAAGATGCAGCGAGCGATCGAGGCGGCGGGATTTGCGACACTGAACCTGGATTATCCGAGCCGCAAGCAGCCGCTCGGACGCCTGGCCGCGGATATCCATCCGGCCGTTGCGCGGTTTGCCGGCGGTTTCGAAGGCCCGATCCATTTCGTGGCCCACTCCATGGGCGGGCTGTTGACCCGGGTGTATATCGCCGCATACCGGCCGCAGCAGTTGGGGCGGGTCGTGATGCTCGGCACGCCCAACGGCGGCAGTGAAGTCGCCGACCGGCTGAAGGCCTTTGCGCTCTACCGCGCTTATTTCGGCCCGGCCGGGCAACAACTCGCGACCATGCGCGATCCGGCGACAGCCGCGCTGCTACCGGCGATCGACTATCCCGTCGGGATCATCGCCGGCAACCGGTCGGTCGATCCGATCTCCTCGGTGTTGCTGCCCAAGCCGAACGACGGGAAGGTCTCGGTGCAGAACACGAGATTGGCCGGCATGACCGATCACATCGTTGTCGCCACGGCCCATCCATGGCTGATGCGGTATCGGCCGGCGATCGAACAAACCGTCACGTTTCTTCGTAACGGCCGGTTTCGACGCACTGGCGCGGGCGCGATATCTGAAGGCTTTAGATGAGTTTCGCGCGAGCGATCTCGGAGCGTCGCCGTCAACGCGAGGTGACACCCTGGCATGCGGCCATATGCGGTTCGCCGAGCCGTCGGGCTTCGAGTTGACGGTACTGATTACCTAGCCATTGCTCGGCGAGGTCGCGAAGCTCGACTGTTGCCTCCTGCTGCTTGGCCGTGCTGTCGGCAACGAACGCCAGACCCGGCATTTTCGCGTTGCGGGAAGCGGCCTCGGCCAGAATGGCCTGCTCGTGCGTGTCTGCGGTGATGCCGAAGTGCGGCATGATCGATGTCGAGACGGCTGTCGGAAGCTGCCGGTAGTTGATCAGCAGGCCGCCATCGAGGGCCTCCTGCTGCACCATGGGTTCGCAGATCCTGGCCAGCACCTGGGCGCGGTAGGCGGCCGGTGTTCGCCGGGAGACGGACGGTTCCAGGCCGAAGCGTTCGGCCTTGATCAGGGCCGGGACCATGTGGATGCCGGGCTGACGCATGTGCGACACCAGCACCTCCATGGGATCGCGATAGAGAAAGATCCACGGCACGGTGGGGAATGCCCGGCGAAACAGCGGAAGGTCGAGGGTGTGCCAGGCATCGAGTTTGAGCACGAACTGTCGTTCGCCACCGCGCCGGGCCTGTCCGAACGCGCAGACCATCCATCGCAGCCATAACGCACGCTCGTCGTCGCTCAGGTCCGGCCGTATCCGCTTGCTGTCGACGACCGTGTCGATCGGGCCGGCCTCCGAGATCACGATGCTGTCGGGCAGGGCGCCCAGCATCTGTGACACCAGGGTCGAGCCGCAGCGCGACATGTGGAAGATGAAGCCGTCGGGCTGCAAATGATGGTTGGCCTCCAGCCAGTCCGGCAGCCTTGCGATCGGCGTTGTGTAGCGAAACAGCCGGTTGAACGGCTGGCGAAGGCAGCGCTGCACCTGGTCGTCGAAAAATGGCTCGCGCAGCGGTGTGTCGCCAAAATGCGACCAGTCCACCCACAGCGTCCCGTCGCGCCAGGAGGCAGCGACCGGAAGCCAGCCTGTTGGTGGCAGCCGCAGGTCGCTCATGTGACGGTCGAACGGGCGTTGAACACACGGCTGGTCGCGCGCATGGCGGCGCGGACGTCGTCGTCGGTGAAGATGAAACCGCGATCCTGTCCCATGCCCCGGACCAGGGCGATAAACGTCTCGATGTCATCGACGTCCCGTAGCGGATCATGCAGCGAGACATCGTCGAGCACCAGGGCGCAGAACTGCTCGAGCGGAGTGTGCGGAGCGTCCGCCGGGATGTCGTTGGCTGTTAGCGGAGCAGGCAACTCGGTGGCGTCATTCTCGGCGGTGCGAGCAGCTTCCATCAGGATTGCCGCGATCCAGTCGTTGACGACCGCGTCGATCACCAGATGCACCCGGCTGGTCGTGCCCCGGTTGGCCACGCTGTGTGGATCGGACAGGCGCAGATACCAGCTGCTGCCGGGGTCCATCACCACGCGCCGGCGGCTCAGGCGGAAGTCGACGTCGGCATTGGTCGCGATGGGGATGTGGATGCGCACCACTCCCTGGTCGAAGTCCAAGTCGAAATCGGTGTGTTCCTTGATGACCGAGCCGGGGGCGAGCTGCATCAAGCGGACCGCGAGCAGCGGGCACTGGAAAACCGCAAGCACCTCCTGGACGTAGGGACAGCGGCCGAGCATCGGCGTGTCCTCGAAGGCCTTCGTGGCCGGATCGGAAAAAATCATCATCACCGGGTGCGTCGCGCCGGCCTTGGCCCGCAGCGGGATCACGCTCCAATCGCCTTCATAGTTCTGCTTGACGAAATGCGCGATCCAGTCGGTCGTGCTCAACAGGCCATTCAGGTCGCGCTGCAGCAGATCGGGATCGAATGCGAACGGCAAACGCAGCCGGTCGGGCAATCGCGGGGGCTGTATCGGTTCCCCAGTGTGCACGCGCGTATCCACCGCTCAGGCCTGCCCGGTGGGTGGCCGCCACCGGAGCTCGACATTTGCTGCGCGATTGTCCCAGGTCTCGGCGAATCCCAGCCCGCGGAACATCTTGCGCGAAGCCTCGTTGCTGACCATCACCAGCGCACGCACGCCGCCTCGGGCGGCGCCGGTGGCCATCAGCGCGCGCACCAACGCGCTGCCGATGCCGCGGCGCTGCTGATCGGGCAGCAGGACGATATCGACGACGTAGATGGCATCGGCCTCATCATGTTCGATCAGTTCGCCGATCGGCCCGTCGGCCGCTTCGACGATCGACCAGCGGGCCTGCGGAAATTGGTTCCGATAGCTGTTGGCCCGCGAGCGATATTGCATCGCCAGCAGGTTTTCGATCATGGCCTCGGGCAGCCCGCCCAACCGCAGCGCGCCGCCGGTGTGGGCGCAAAACAACATGAGCTGAAACGGCGCGTCCTCGGGCGTTGCCGGACGCAGGCGGACAGTGCCGCCCGGCACCGCGATCTCGCGATCGCCGCCGGCCAGTGTCGTTTCCGCCGCTTGCCCTGCACTCATGTCGCTTTGTCTGTCCTTTCTGGAAATTCTGAAGTTTGACCTCTCGGGCCCGACGTATTGGCCTCAAGTTTTTTGTCTCTGAAGTCTTCTATGGAGTCTTGGCTCTGGAAATCTCGATTCCGATAGGTCAGATTGCTGTTGAAATGCCGGCGCGCAAACACGCAGGCTTCATCGAACCAGGAGGGAGTCGCCATTGAGTGCAACCGAAACCGGAGCGGGGAACGTTGACGGGACCGCGGCGAAAGTTCCTGAGGTTCTGCTGGTCGATCATTTCACGCCGCATGTCGGCAAGATCTTTCACTTCAAGGGCACCCGTCATGCCATTGCGCTGGATCACATTACGAGCAGCGACGCGCCGCTGCCCGACTGGATCAAGCGCCGGCCGTTCACGCTGATCTTCCGCGGACCGAAGGAGCGCGACGTGCTGCCCGAGGGATTTTACCAGTGCGAGGTCGACGGCGGTCCGGTCTACGACATTTACGTGATGCCGATTTTGTCGCCGCAACCCGACTCTCAGGATTATCAGGCTGTCTTCAACTAAACGCGCTTCGACTAAGCGCCCTTCAATCAAGCGCTCCTCAATCAAGCGCCCTTCAATCGAGCGGCACTAGTTGCGCGACGGGAAGACTCCGTACAGTGCAATGCAGAAATTGAGTACGAGATAGGGCATGCGATTCTCGTGCGCTACATTGTTGCCTACAAGGCTGAGCGCCTGAGGGGCCAATATGCCGCCGGAGTTCAAGGTGCTGTACATGCTTACTTTGTACACTCCGGTCGGATCGGTGGTGGCTCCCGCATTCGTACCGAGGACCGTGGTCGAGGAGGGCGTTCCACCGTTGCTCGTTGCGGGTGTCGTCGCATCCGCCATCAGCAGATGATTGTGTTGCGGCATTTCCGTCTGAAGCAGCACGTGGTTCTCCTCGCCTGCGAACTCTCCCAAATTATACGTGATTCCTGATCCAGGCGCCTTTCCGTAACCCAGCGGGATGCGGCTCTGCAGGTTTGGCAGCGCGAAGTTCGTGGTGCCATTGCCGCCATAGTAGGTGCCGAGCAGCGCAAACAGCGCCTGATTTTGCTGGATCGACATCAGCTGGCCGTTGCAGAGCGCCCAGTTTCTCGGTGCAAAATTGAAGGCGAAGAGTTCGATCTGGCCTACGTAGACTGTCGTCATCGGTCCCGGCTCCGTCTCGTCTCGAGTTGCGCTGGTCTCAGTTGCGCGGCGGGAAGACCCCGTTCAGCGCGATGCAATAGTTCAGCGCCAGATAAGGCTGCATGTTGTTGTGAGGTTGGCTGCCGCCGGTCATGCCGATGGCCTGCGGCGCCAGTCCTGTCGTGGCCTGAGCCGCGTTGGGGCTGTAGATCTGGGCGGTATAACCGGTCCCGCCTTTATCGCCGCCGCCGACATGTGCCACCCCGAGCTGATTTCCCACGGCTGTCGCCGCATTCCCGGCGGCCGACGTCGCCATGAAGCCATGGTTGTGGCGGGGCATTGTCGAGCTGTCGATGGTGACCGTCGGTGTTCCCGTGGTCTCGCCGACCACATAGGGCGAAAGGCCCGGCGCTTGACCGGCGCCGATCACCGAATTGCCCTGCAGGTTCGGCAACGCGAAATTGCTTGTTCCGTTGCCTCCGTAGTATGTGCCGATAATCGAAAACAAAGCCGAGTACTGGCTGATCGGCAGGATTTGGCCCAGGCACTGCGCCCAGCCATACGGTGCGAAATTGAATCCGAACAACTGAACTTGTCCGAGATATGGTTGTGTCATGTGTGTGTCTCCCCCGCGGCGGCGCGTTGCCTTTCGTCCGCCGGCATTCCGTCAACCCTGGGTCGGATAGATACCGTACACCGCGATACAATAAGTCAGTGCCACGACCGGTTGGATGTTGTTGTGCGGCAGGCTCTGCCCGGCCATTGAGACGCTGTTGGGGGCAAGAGGAACCTGCGTGTTGCCGCTATTGTAGGGCAGATAGGCTAAAGCCTTCGTGGTGCCGCTGTCCTGAAATTGATTGGAGAGATAGCTGCTGGCGCTCGGGGTCGGAGTGGTGCCCGCTGACGGCACGATATTGACCGCATGGCTGTGCGAAGGAAGGTTGTTCGTGAGCAGCGTGACGTTTTCGACGCCGCTTCTCTGCCCCTGGACGTAAACCGACAGGCCCAAACCCTGCCCCATGTGGATGGGCACCCGGCTACGCAGATCGGGGAGCGCGAACGTTTGCACGCCATCGCCGCCATATATCGTGCCGATCAAATTATAGAGCACGTCGTATTGCGAGATCGGCAGCAACTGGCCCGCGCACAGCATGTAATTTCGCGGTGCGAAGTTGCCCGCGAAGGTGAGTATCTGACCTACGTATGGCTCCGACATGCCGTCAGCCCCCTTTCGGACACTGGTTCAGGTCACTCAGCACTGTGAAGCAGCAGGGCGCCACCCACGCGGCGTGACCGGATATGTTCAAAAATAATCTGAAACAAAACTTCGAGACGCCAACTTCCGACCGGGCACTTACCCCAAACTCATTCCCAAGTGCACATCTAAAGTCGCTGATACAATCGCGGACAACTTACGGTTCCTTTCGCGCGAGCACAATCGAATTTTCATCCGCTCGTTTATTTTTTTCGGCAGAGGATGATCCGCGCGATGTGACGACCCTGTTCTCTGCAGAGAACGTCGACAGTGGAGATCGTCTTCGACTTTCGTTCGATACGAACGCGACGAATGCGCGCGCATCATGATCGTGCTTGCGGATGGTGACCCGTGAATCGTAGCTTGGCCGCCGACCGGGTCCTGTCGCCTGGCCGGCATGGATCGTGGTCGCGGATGATTGAACATCGAGGACAAGAGGACAGGTGACCAGCACGCTCCAGACGAACGGCTATATCACCGACGTCGGCTACACCGCCGGCTTCTATCCGGAGACGGCGCCGGCGCATCTCACCTTCGCCGCGCTGGTTGCTGGCCGGGCGCCAGGAGGCGCATTTCGTCCACGGCGCGTGCTGGAACTGGGCTTCGGCCAGGGCTTCGGCCTGGCGCTGCTTGCGGCCGCGAATCCGGACATCGCATTCGAAGGTTGTGATTTTAACGCCGGCCATGTGACCCATGCGCGAGGCCTGATCGCCACCGCGGGTCTCACCAACCTCACCGTCACGGAATCGAGTTTCGAGGCCGCATCCGCGCGCGCTCATGAACAAGTCCAAGCCCCGGACAGTGGCATCGACGTCGTGCTGTTGCATGGCATTCTGAGCTGGGTGGCGCAGGAGACGGAAGACGCCATCCTTGCGATCCTGCGCCGCCGCCTGCGCCACCAGGGCGTTCTCTACGTGTCATATAACTGCATGCCGGGCTGGGCGCCGCTGGTGCCGATCCGGCAACTCATCCTCGATATCAAGCGGATGCATTCCGGCGGCTCGGAAGCCCAGATTGCATCGGCGCTCGATCTGCTGGCCCGGTTGAAGCAGGGCAATGCGGCCTACTTCGCCAACAATCCGCTGGCGGCGGCCCATCTCGACAGCATGCTCGGCCAGGATCGCGCCTATCTCGCACATGAGTATCTCGACGATCACTGGCGCCTGTTTCAATTTTCCGATGTCGCCGCGCGATTGAGCCGGGCCGACGATCTCGGCTACATCGCCTCCGCGACGCTGACCGAGAACTTCGACCAGTTCGGCGTGCCAGCCGACCTGATGCAGCTGATCGCCCATGCCGGAGATCCGGTTTTGCAGGAAACCTTGCGCGACATCGCCGCCAACAAGCGTTTTCGGCGCGACGTGTTCGGCCGCGGCGGCGAGAGTGTCGACGCGGCGGAACGGCGCCGGCTCCTGGGGCAGATGCGCTTTGCGCTGGCGGTGCCGCGGCAGCGGCTGGTGTTCAGGTTCGTCGGCCCGCTCAACGAACTGATCGGCCAGCAGGAGTTCTACGCGCCGATCGCCGATCGCCTGGCGCAGGGCATTGCCGGCTTCGAGGAACTGCTGGCGCTGCCGGTCTTCGGCGAGGGAGCGGTCGCTTCGCTGGTGGAGTGCCTGGCCCTGCTGATCCATTCCCAGCAGGTCTTGCCGGTCATCGCGTCGCCGTCGGCGGATCAGGAGCCTGCGAAGCGGTTCAACCGCATGGTTGTGGCGCAGGCCCGGACGGGCCGGCTGTATCATCACCTGGCCTCGCCGGTCGCGGGCACCGGCGTTCGTGTCGATGACTTCGGACTGTTGACACTGGCGGCGGTGTTTGACGGCAAGGCGGAAACGCCGGCCGTTGCAGCGCAGCACGGACTGTCAATCATCACGGCGCTGGGACGGCGCCCGATGGATCAGGGCAAGACTATCGACAACGACGGCGAGGCGATTGAATTCCTGGCGAAGCGGATGGCGCCGGTCATCGAAGATCACCTTCCGCTGTGGCAAAGCCTCGGCATGGTGTGAGGCGCGTCGCGCGAGGAGCCGTTGATCGAAGCCTCTGTCGGAACCGCGAGCGGAAGGCCGTCGAGACGACGGTATTATGTCGGGGAGATGAAGTTTACCACCATCGCAACCTCAGCTTGTGAGGGCCGATTGAGGATGCTATGGTTTCCAAGGAGTTAAGGCATCCGGGTTCGGGCCAGCTCGAGTTCAATGTTTTTCCGCGTACGACCGCATGGCCGACCGATCCGGCCATCGATGATTTCAACGACGAGCAACTAACAGCGGCAATCAGGTCTCCGGGACCGCTTTTGAATCCCCCGATTGCCGTCAAACGTGTTTCGACGACTGAACTAAAAATTTCGCGGCTAGGCCATTAGCCATTCAACGTAGCGCTGGTGTCGCGGGCGATGTTTTGCCTGCGGTGCGCTGACGAGCAGACACAAAAAGTCGAGCCCCTTGATGGGCCGATCGTCAGCTTTTGGCAGGTGGGGAGTGTCGTAATGTCGAGTTCGGGTGTGTTGACTGCTGATCCGAAGCAAGTCGTTTTCATCGATTCCCGCGCCCCCGATATCCAGGCTCTGATCGCCGGCGTTCAGCCCGGCGAGCTTGTCTTCGTGCTCGATCCCACGAGCGACGGCGTGCAGCAGATTGCCGATATCCTCGCGGCGAACAACCTGACCAATCTCGATTCGATCTCGATCGTCGGACACGGCGCATCGGGCGAGATCGATCTCGGCACGACGGTGCTCAACGACGCCGATCTCGCAGTTCATGCCGCGGCCTTGTCTACCATTGGCGCGGCGCTGGCGCCGGGCGGCGATCTCGCGCTGTATGCCTGCAGCACCGCGGCGGGCGCTGCGGGCCAGCAGTTCATTGCGGACCTCTCCCAGTATGCCGGCGGGATTGATGTCGCCGCCGCGACGCATCTGGTCGGCGACACCGCCCACGGCGGCTCCTGGACGCTCGATGCATCGACGGGCGCGATCGAAGCGTCGACGCCGTTCACCAAGGCGGCGCTGGCGAGCTTCCAGGGCGAACTCTCCAGCACCACGATCGATGGCCAGCTATGGTTCGGAGGCGCTCGACTTATAGGTGCCAGCACTCCCACGTCCGACAATCAGATCGGCTATGTCAACTGGGACGGCAGCACGAGAGTCGCCCCGACCCATGTGGTCGCGGATCCGCATAGTGGCGGCCCTGATGACGGGTTTTTTGACTACACCAGCGTCGGTCTCGACACGGTTGCCGGGCTCTATTTTGGCATCGGCAGTAATTCCGGTGGCCCAACCGATACGGGGTCAGGAAGTCTCGACATCGGCCGTATCGGCACGACAGACACCCTGATCCAGTCGCTCAATCTCAATCCCACCGACTACGAAATCCTGTCCGTGGCCGTCGATCCGGTACATCACGTTCTTTATATCGGCGTATGGGGTGATAGCAACGCCGACACCGGAATCATCGAGTTCGGCTACGACTCGACGGGAACGCTCTACAAGGTAGGTACCTCAACTGTTGTCACCAGCGCGAACCTGTTTTCAGGCGGGGTGATCGACCCTTCCTACTATGTCGTCACCGACACCGGTCATCACGCCGGTAGTACGGGCGGCGACCCCTTTACCAACGCGAAGGGGTTCTCGCTCGACGTCACCAATCAGAAACTCTATTTCGCCGCCTCGGCTTTCGATAGCAGCGGGAATCCAGTCGCCAATTATCCGGCGAGCAACGGCGTCTACGTCCTCGATCTCGCGACCCAGAAAACACAGCAGTTGACGACTACGCAGTTTGGAACGGGTGCCGGAGGTAACGAGACCGCGATTACCGCCGTGGCTATCGATACGGCTGATGGTATCATCTATTTCGAAACGCGAAGCGTTGGCGGCGGCACCTCTGCTCCCGGGATTTATTGGATGCCGATCGGCGGCGGCACTGCATTCCCGATGGCGCTGCCCTCGGGTGTGACGCTGGATTCCATACCGACTGGGGGTGGTCTGGCGTTCGATACGGTCTCACGGCAACTCCTTGTCAGCGCGATCGGAAGCGGGACGACCGGGAGCGTTCAGTCGCTGGTCTACGCCCTCCAGCTCGATGGTACTGGCCAGCACTTCTCTTCCGGGGCGGTGGTGACCCAGCTGGATAGTGCCAACCCGACTGCCGCTGCCACGACCGGCCTGACCTTCGATGCGCTGGCGACCATCGGCACGCTGACCGCCACCTCGACGCAGGCCGTGCAGGGCGGCAGCGGCATCACGTTGCTCGGCGCGACGCCGACCGGCCTCGGCGATACCGACAGCGGCGGTTTTCTCGCCAGCGCGACGGTCACCATCTCGAACGCCCAGTCCGGCGACGTCCTCGGCATCGATCCGACCTTCAGCCATCCTGGCTTCCAGGTGAGCTACGACAGCAGCACCCACACGCTTACGATCACCAATGCATCGGGCGTCGAGAATACCTTTGCGCAGTACGATGCCCTGCTTGCCCACGTTACGTTCACGGACACCGGTACCGATACCACCACTGTCGGCCACCCGACCCGCACCATCACCTGGCAGGTGAATGACGGCGCGGCTGGCAATCCGGCGAATACCGATCCCGGCGGTAACGTCGCCACCACGTCGGTGACCATCGACCGCGCTCCGACAGCGGTGGCCGACACCGGCACGGTTGTCGAGGGCGCAACAACGACGTCCAGTCAGAGCGTGCTCAGCAACGACAGCGACAAGGACGGCGACACCATCACGCTGGTCGGCATCAAGACCAGCGGCGGCACAATCGGAACAATCGGGGCGCCTCTTGCCGGCCTGTACGGTCAGCTCACGCTGCTCAGCAACGGCAACTACACCTACGTCGCCAACAATACGTCGGCGATCGATGCCGCGCCGAATGGCAGCCGTCCGGTCGACAATTTCTTGTACACTGTGAGCGATGGCACCGCCACGACGACAACGCAACTGTCTATCACGATTGATCGTCCGCCGACCCTGTCGCTCGACACCACATCGGAAACCTACAACGCCGGCGACCCGCCGACGGCGCTGCAGGGGACCGTGACCATCGCCGACCAGGATGGCGATGCCATTTCCAGCGCCACAGTGACGCTGACCGGCGGCAACACCGGCGACCAGTTGTCGATCAAGAGCAGTGTCGGGACGGTCAACCTCGTCAACGGCAGCGGAACGGTGGTGCTGGGCGACGGCAGCCACTACAATGTGGTCTATAGTGGCGCCGGCTCCACCGAGACGCTGACCATCACGACTGCGAGCGGCACCGGCACGGCCGCGGACTATCAGCAGTTGCTCGATGCTGTGGTGTTCAGCTCAAACGCCACTGATCCGACCAGTGGCGGCGTCCACGCGAGCCGCTCGGCAACCTTCCAGGTCACCGACACGGGCGGCGCCTCGAGCGCTTCAGCGGGGCCTGAGACCATCACGATCCCGTTCGCACCGACGGTGTCGTCGATCGTGGTGCCAGCCGGCACGAGTAATCCGAACAACGCGGCGAGCGAGACGTTTACCGTTACGTTCTCGGAAGATGTCACCGGCGTTGATCCCACCGACTTTACCGCGACCCGCACCGGCAGCGTGGCGGACACCGGCATCACGGTGACGCCCGTCAGCGGTAGTGTTTATACCGTCACGGTCAACGGCGTCACCGGCGACGGCACGTTGCGGCTGGACCTCAACAGCTCCGGCACTGGCATCCAGGACGGGACCGGTCACCCAATCTCCGGTGGCTTCACCAGCGGTGACGTCTATACGATCGAGCATACGCCGCCCGCGGTGACGTCGGTCGGCGTGCCCGCGAATGCAACCTACATTGCCGGACAGAATCTCGATTTCACCGTCAACTTCAGCGAAGCGGTGACGGTCAATACCGGTAGCGGTACGCCTGAGCTGGCGTTGACTCTGGATACCGGCGGCACTGTTCAGGCCCAATATCTTTCCGGCAGCGGCACCTCGGCGTTGACTTTCCGCTACACCGTGGTCGGCGGCGAGGCTGATACCAACGGCATTGGCGTCGACAGCGCCATCAATCTCAACGGTGGCGCCATTCAGGACGCCGCCACCAACAATGCCGTGCTGACCTTGAACAGCGTCGGCAGCACTGCCGGCGTTCTGGTGGATTCGATTCCGCCCACAGTCTCGTCGGTGGCGGTGCCGTCCGACGGCACCTACGGCGCCGGTCAGGTGCTGACGTTCACGGTGAATTTCTCCGAGAACGTGCTGGTCACCGGCACGCCTTATCTCTCGCTGACGCTGGATACCGGCGGCACCGTGCATGCGGCGTACACCGGCGGTACGGGCAGCAATGCGCTGACCTTTGCCTATACGGTCGTCAGCGGCGAGGACGATCCCAACGGCATTGTGGTCGGCTCCGCGATCACGCTCAACGGCGGCACCATCAAGGATACGGCCACCAACGCCGCGACGCTCACTCTCAACAGTGTGGGCTCAACGACCAACGTGCTGGTCGACGCGATCCCGCCGACGGTGACATCGATCAATACGGTCGACAGCGCAACCAACAATCTGAG
>JBGMOD010000104.1:0-9734 GCA_041424235.1 Hyphomicrobiales bacterium | reverse complement strand
CGCCAGATCGCCATCAACGCAGGCGAAGACGGTTCGGTCATCGTCGGTAAGATCCTCGAGAAGGAGCAGTATGCGTACGGCTTCGACTCGCAGAGCGGCGAATACGTCAACCTGGTCACCAAGGGCATCATCGACCCGACCAAGGTCGTGCGTGCGGCGATCCAGAACGCGGCGTCGGTTGCCGGCCTGCTGATCACCACCGAGGCGATGGTTGCCGAGCTGCCGAAGAAGAACGCCGGCGGCCCCGCAATGCCTCCGGGCGGCGGCATGGGCGGAATGGACTTCTAAGTCCATCCACCTCACAAGAAACGAAAAGCCCGGCAGCGATGCCGGGCTTTTTTGCTATCCGCGAGATATTCGTCCGGCACCAATGCCGCTCGGTGCAGACTCATCCAAGCGGCCGTCAAGATCGACGCGCTAGTCACCACTGCTGCCCCCTCCGTCACCGCCGCCCCCGCCTCCACCATCGCCGCTCGCGCCGCCGCCGTCACTTCCGGCTCCGTCGGACGACTCGCCGTGATGGGATGATGCGCCGTGAGAGCCCGCATCACCACCGCCGTCGGCACCACCACCACTCCAGCCGCCCTCGCCCCTGCGGCGCGGTTTGGCGCGAAACATGTCGGTGAACAGCGCAATGAATGCGGCCAGCAACCCGAGCACAACCAGGATCAGTTCCAGACTTTGCATCGGTTTGTCCTGTCACCCCGTCCGTCGGGACCGCGACAGCACGGCCCGCGCCTGGACATGCCGGCCGCCAATATCATCGAAACGCAATTCCGGCATTTTGCGCCGCGTCGCCCACCTACGCAATCTCCTGCAGCCACCGTCTGGTCGCGGCTTTCTGTTCCTTCGAGACCTCGCCTTCGGCTTCATGAATCAGCGCCGCCAGCGTCACCTTGTCGAGCTCCGCAAGCCACACTTTCTCCGCCGCCCACATTGCACGCGCGATGCCGCAGGGGCGCGTGTAGCAACCGCGCGGCTGACCGGTCGGGCCGCGCTGGCGGATCTCCTGGCATCTGAAGCACGCACCTGGCCCCTCGATGGCCACCACCACGTCGCGCAAGGTGATCTTCGCCGCCGCGCGCGCCAGCCGATAGCCGCCCGAACGTCCCGGCGATGCCAGCACCAGGCCCGCGTTTGACAGCGCCTGCAGGTTCTTCGCGAGATAGGCCTTCGGCACCTCGAAGAACGCGGCAAGCTGCGCCGTGGTCAGCGCGCGATCGTCCGCAAGCCCTGCAAGCATGGTGCAGCAATGCACAGCCCACTCGACCCCCTCCGATAATTGCATATTGACCACCCATTAATTGCGGATAAAATATATCCGCAATTAATACACCGCATCCAACACTGCTGCAATGGAGTTGCGTCATGTCGCCTCGCCTCGAACTGAAGAAAGTCGCCCCGGAAGGGCACAAGGCATTCGGCCCGATCTATCAGTACATCGCGTCATCCAGCCTCGATCGCGCCCTGGTCGACCTCGTATTCCTGCGGGTGTCGCAGATCAATGGCTGCGCCTATTGCGTCGACTTGCACTGGCGCGACATGCTGAAGGCCGGCACCGACGCCCGCAAGATCAACAGCCTTGTCACCTGGCGCGAAGCCCCCTTCTTCAGCGCACGCGAGCGGGCGGCGCTGGTCTGGACCGAAAGCCTGACCCGCATTGCCGACACCGGCGCGCCCGATAACGATTATGCCGCGGTCAAAATCGAGTTCACGGAGAAGGAAATCGCCGACCTGACCATCGTCATTGCGCTGATGAACGCGATGAACCGAATCGGTGTCGGCACGCGGATGCAAGTGCCGGCGGCCGCCGCGGCGTAGGTCATTTGCGGCCACCGCAACGGCTCGGCGCCACCATCGCTTTGCCTACATTTTGACAGTTGCCCAAACAGGGCCGAATCAGTGTAGCCTTCGCCTCAAGTCAATAAACACGAGGGGAAATGCAGTGGCAAATTCACATGGCAGACCTCCAGTAATCGACGGACAACGCAAACTTGTCATCGATCCGCGTTTGTTTTCGGCGCGCTCCCCCGACGATCTGATCAAAGCCGTCGATCACCTCAAGCGGTCGGCGGAGATCGTCAGCCGGCTGGTGCTTCAGTGCCCAGAGACGCCGGAGGTGATGGATCTGCGGCTCGAAGCCCTGAGCGATCTCTGTATCTCAGCCCGCCAGTTGTCGGACGACGAAACGTTTCGCTCGCTGTTCGACATGGCGTTGCTGCACGCCAGCAACCGGCTCTATGCCGCGAGCCCCGAACGCCTCGCGGAGGGCGTTATCGCCACGACGCAGGGCCCACGGATCGGCGACGCAGGAATGGATATCTAGATCGCGCGGATGCGTCAGCCATCTGGGCTGACGCGCCATCCGTGCCCTGTCGGCACGCGGCGACAGTTGGCGACGATTATTGCAGCTCTGGGGGCGGAGATCGGTCGAGGACGTCGGCCTTTGCGCCTTCGAGCAGATCGATTTCATAAGTCTCGATCGTCAGCGGCCCGCGTTTGCGCGTCAGGCTGGCGACCTTTTCGAAACGTGAATAAGCCGCCTTGAGCGCTGCTTGGCCGTCGGCGCGCACTTCGTCCACGAACAGCAGCTTGCCGTTCAGCAATGCCGGATCGGGCTCCGGCATGTTGACCCAGCGCATGCGCTCCTTGGGCTGCACCACGCAGACATTCTTCGGCAGATAGAAGATGAGCCACGAGGTGGTGCCGTAGTCCGGTGCGAGCACGCATGTGGCGCCGGTGCGCACGCGAACATCGTCGATCTCCTTCGCCAGTTCGCGCCAGCCGACACCGATGCTGCGCACCGAAGCGTCGCGCCGGTAGCCGGTCAGGATGCCGGCGTTGGCCTGAACGATCAGCGCCAGCAGCATGATCACGCCGACCGGACCAGCCCAGCGGCGGCAGAACTCGGCCGTGCGCTGCGCCCGTCCCCGCCATGACGGGCTGTGGGCCGCCGCGGCGGCCGCGATCGCAAACGGCGGATAGAGTGGCCCGAGCCAGTTCGCCTCGACCCGGCTGTGCAGCGAATGCCACAGAAAATACAGCATGATCGGCCAGAACATGACGCCCACCAGCGTCCGCGCCGAAGCCGCGCCGGCATCACGGCGCGACAGCACGTAGAGCCCCATCGCGCCGAGGATGAAAACCAGCGGCGTGGCAAACGCGATCTGGGTCGGGATCACCTCGCCGATGAAGCGCAGCGTCAGTCCGTCGACCCGCGCCCGCCCCAGCTGCTTGATGAACGACACCCAGTGGTGCTGCTGGTTCCAGAGAATCACCGGCGCAAAGATGCCAAAGGCGACCACCCCGCCGAGATATGGCCACGGCGACACCAGCCAGCGCCGCAGCCTCGGAACGAGCACGAGCCAGAGCAGGATTCCGCCTCCGAACAGCATTGCGGTGTATTTCGACAGCAATGCCAGGCCTACCGCGACGCCAACCGCGATCCACCAGGCGCCACGGCCGGTCTCCAGCACCTTGGCGAGGCTGTAGAGCACGAAGGCGGAGGCGACCATCAGCGGCGCGTCAGGCGTGACGATCATGGTGCCGACCGCCACCATCAAGGTGACATTGAGCAGAACCGTTGCGGTGGAGGCCACCCGCTCGCTGCCGAACAGAATGCGTGCGGCGCGGTAAACCGCCCAGCTCATCGGCAGCGCCAGCAGAACCGAGACGAGCCGCACCCCGAGTTCAGTATCGCCGGCAATCAGCGTGCCGAGGCGAATGACGACGGCGACCATCGGTGGATGATCGTAGTAGCCTCCCGCCAAGTGCTTCGACCAGGTCCAGTAGTAAGCTTCGTCGAACGTCAGCGGCGTGATGGCGGAGGCGACCAGCCGCAGCAGGACCAGGGCCAGAACCGTCAGCGCGACGCTTCGCACGTTGCGCGGGACGTCGATGGTCATCGCTTGCGCCAGACGAACAGGTTCGAGACCGCGTAGTTCCAGACCACGCCCATCAGCGCGCCAGCAGCGCCCGCGAGCCACCAGATCGGCCGCTGATTATAGACCGAGAACGCGACGCCGACATTTGCCAGCAAACCGACCCCGCACACCAGGTAGAACAGCAGCAAGCCGCGGACGATGGTGAAGCCCTTGAGCCGCTGATCCCGATAGGTCAGGAAATTGTTGAGCAGGAAATTGCTGGTCATGGCCACGAAGGCCGCAACGGTCTGGGCCTCGGCGAACGACGTTGGCAACAACGAGAACGCGATGTCGAGCGTGATCAGATGCACCGCCAGACCGACGGTGCCGACCAGCGCGAACAGCAGGAAGCGCAGCGACACCAGATCGCGCGTCAGCTTGGCCAGCACCAGGCCGAAGAAATCCAGCGCGACCATGGAGTCGAGCTTGCTCTCGCCATGCTGGCGCGTGCCGAACACGAACGGCACCTCGACGGTGCGCAGTTGCCCGCGCGCGGTCGCGACGATGTCGAGTAGGATCTTGAAGCCTTGCACCGACAGCGATGGCGCGAGCTGTTCGAAGCGATCGCGCCGGATCATGAAAAAACCGCTCATCGGGTCGGCGATCTTGATGCCCAGCAGTCGCTTGGCCAGCATCGTCGCCGCAGCACTGATGCGCAGCCGCCCGCTGTCGAAACTCTCGGCGCTGCCGCCATCGACATAACGGCTGCCGACCACGAGTTCGGCCGCATTGCTCTGCAGCAGCGCCAGCATCTTCGGCAACTGGGTTTCATCGTGCTGCAGATCGGCGTCGATCACGGCCACATAAGGAGCGCTCGAGGCCAGGATGCCTTCGATGCAGGCGCCCGACAGGCCGCGACGCCCGATCCGGCGCAGGCAGCGCACGCGGGTGTCGCGTTCTGCCAGTCCGCGAACCACGTCCCAGGTTCCGTCCGGCGAGTTGTCGTCGACGAAGACGACCTCCCACGCCACACCGGCCAGCGTCGCCTCGAGCTTATGGAACAGCTTGGTGACGTTGTCGCGTTCATTGAAGGTGGGAACGATCACGGACAGTTGGCGTTCGACCGCCCAATAGCTGTCCGCGGGCCGATCCGACGATCGGTCTGAGGCGTGAGCGGCCACCGGCAGGATCTGAACCGGCGTCGCGGCCGGGGTCACGGATTGAGTCATGGATCGCAGCTATATCCGCGCCGCAACGCAGTGCCAAGATAAGGATTGGGCGGGGACACGGCCTCCAAAAAGAGGCCCAGACATGCCAACGACCACGAACGACACGGCGCGCGTACATCCGGCGCAGCCAAATCATCTCGTGGTCGTCCCAGCGATGGAGCCTGGGGGAGCTGCAACATCGCCGTTAAAGCCCATATGGGGACTGAAATCCGATATGCAAGGCCTTGTAGGGAAGGTCTCGTGCGAACCGGCCAGGATGCTGCGGGGCCCTGCCGCGCTCCATTTTCCGCTTGCCCGGCGCCCAAACTGTTCCTAGTTTGTTCGCTGCAAGGAAAGAGGTTCGAGCGTGACAAAAGCCCCCAAGACCGCCGCTGAGACAGCCCCCAAAACAGCTCCCAGGACTGCGACCAAAACCGCGGCCAAGAAAGCCGGACGCATCCTGCTCGGTATCGGCGGCTGGACGTTCGAGCCCTGGCGCGGGGTGTTCTATCCGGACAAGCTGCCGCAGGCCAAGGAACTCAACTACGCCGCAAGCCAGCTGACCTCGATCGAGGTCAACGGCACCTATTACGGATCGCAAAAGCCCGAGACCTTCCGCAAATGGGCGAGCGAAGTGCCTGATGGGTTCGTGTTCTCGCTGAAGGCGTCGCGCTTCACCACCAATCGCAAGGTGCTGGCGGAAGCCGGTGACTCCATCAAGCGGTTCTACGACCAGGGCATCAGTGAACTGCGGGACCGGCTGGGACCGGTGTTGTGGCAGTTCGCGCCGACCAAGAAATTCGACGAAGCCGATTTCGGAAAATTCCTGGAACTGCTGCCGCGCGAATATGACGGATTGAACCTGCGCCATGTGGTCGAGGTCCGGCACGACAGTTTCAAGACCCCGGCCTTCATCGCCCTGCTGCGCCAGTTCGGCATCCCGGTGGTGTTCTCAGAACACAACACCTATCCGGCCATCGCTGACGTCGTCGGCGACTTCGTCTATGCGCGGCTGCAGAAGGGCAACGACGACATCAAGACCTGCTATCCGCCCAAGGCGCTCGATGCCTGGGCCGCGCGGCTGAAACTGTGGGCCGAAGGTGGCGAACCGGACGACCTGCCCAAGGTTGACACCAAGGCTCCGAAGAAGGAGCCCCGCGACGTGTTCGCCTATGTGATCCACGAGGGCAAGATCCGCGCCCCCGCCGGCGCCATGGAATTGATCGCACGGGTCAAATAGACGGTATCCAGGAAGCAGCGGGTCCGAGATGGCAAAGGCGAAAACGGCAAAAGCGAAAAAGCTCTTCACCATCGGCTATGAACAGACCCCGGCCAAGGCGGTGCTCGACGAATTGCAGCAGGCCGGCGTCAAACTGCTGGTCGATGTGCGCGCCGTCGCCGCCTCGCGTCGCCCGGGGTTTTCCAAGAACCAGCTCGCGGCCGGCCTCGATGAGCGCGGCATCGCCTATCTGCACCTGCGCGGGCTCGGCACGCCGAAGGACGGCCGGGAGGCCGTACGCCGCGGCGACGTCAAGACGATGTCCAGGATCTACCACGCCCATCTCAAGACACCGCTGGCCCGGGAGGAGATGGACGAACTCGCGACACTGATCCGCACCACGGGCCCGATCTGCATCCTTTGCTACGAGCGCGACCACCAGCATTGCCACCGCAAGTTCATTGCCGAGATCATCGAAGAGCGCGAGGGTGTGGCGATCGAAAACCTCGCGGCACCGGTGATGTGACGCCTCCTCACCGTCCCTGACGGCCAGCGATCACCCCAATTGCCAGATCGCCATCGGATGATCGTAGCCACGGATCGCGACGTCGCCGAGCGGGCGGGCATCCGCGGCGGCTTGTCCGAGCATGTCACGCACCACCGCCGAAACCAGGAACTGCGAATTGAATTGCTTGTTGAGGGATTCGATCCGCGCGGCGAGGTTCACGGTATCGCCGATCACGGTGTATTCCTTGCGGCGCGGCGAGCCGATGTTGCCGGCAACGACTTCGCCGAAATGCAACCCGATTCCGATCCGCAGCGGCCAGGCACTCGCCTTGTTGTTCTGCTCCATCGCTATCAGCATCTCGCGGGCCGCATCGACCGCATGCCGGGTGGCATCTTCGGTTTCCAGCGGCGCACCGAACAAGGCGAGGAAGCCGTCACCAAGAAACTTGTTCACGATGCCGCCGTGACGATCGAGAATGTCGACCAGCACCGCAAAGGCGCCGTCCAGGCGGTCGACGACCTCCTGAGGCGTGCGGGCCTTCGCCGCAGCCGTGAAACTGCGGAAATCCACGAACATCACAGCGACACGGCGGATGTCGCTGCGCGTCAGCGTTCCCTCCGCCAGCAGGCGCTCGACCACCTGCGGCGAGACGTGCTGACCGAACAGGTTGGTCACCCGGTCGCGGGCGGTGACGGCGGCGATGCTGGTCTCGAACTGATGGCGAACCAGCAGGCCGACGGCGCCCGCGAGCACACCGCCAATGAAAATGATCATGCTGCGCAACAGATGGTAGGTGGGATCCGGCGCACCGTCGGGATGATACCACATCGCCATGGCAAACAATTCGACAGCCGCGACCAGGCCTGTGAATGTCGACAGCCAGAAATCCATCCGAAGTGTCGAAAGAATGATGAAGATGAAGTAGGTCAGCGGCACCACGAAACCGAGCGCCTCCACCGATCCCATGCTGTTGATATGCAGCGCCAGCGCCGCCGTCGGCACGCTGGTCTCAATCAGGGCGTTGGCGTAACGCCGGACCATCGGCAGATCGCGATCGAGCGCGATCTGCCGTTTGATCAGGGCATGCACCACCAGTTCGAGGATCAGGAAAGGGACGAGAACGATAACCAGATCGCTGGTCCTGAGGCTGCCATGCCAGAGTTTTTCGATCTGCTCCGGCGCAATGAAGTAGGCCGACCAGAGGATGGTGCCGAGGGTCGCCGTGGTCACGATCAGGGCCTTGATCCGCACCAGTTCGGTCTTGAGGATGGCGCGCGTCAGTTCGTGCCGGAACTCCTCCGAGACGGCGGGCTGGCCCTCACCTGCTCCGCTCCCGGCCCGGCTCCACGGCCACCGCATGATCCTCTCCTCCCGGCGCAGCCAGAGTTCGCGTCAGAACTTTCCGTATCTGAGATAAGCCTGTTGCGGATCCATGCCTTCGAGGATCGCCTTGCGAATCAGGCTCTCGGTGCCGATCGCCTGTTCGGACGCCACGATCACGTCCTCGACACGCGAGGCCGGCACGCGAATGAGTCCGTCACGGTCGCCGACCATGTAGTCGCCGGGCGCGATCACGACATCACCGATCTTGATGTCGACATTGGAGGCCGCCGGCAGCCAGTAGCCAACGATGTCGCGCGGCGTGAATCCGCGGCACCAGGTCTGGAAGCCGAGCGCCAGCAGGAAATTCACGTCACGGACGAAGCCGTCGGCCACGCAGCCGCGAATGCCCTTGTTCTTGAGCGTTTCCGCCGACAGCTCGCCCATGTGGGCCACCACGCGGTCGTTCGGCTGCGACACCCAGATTGATCCGGCCGGCGCCTTCGACAACAGGCCGGTCCAAGCCAGCAGCGTTTCATGCGGATCGGCTGAGGCGTCGACCTTGCCGAGAATCGTGAAGGCTGGGCCGGCCATCGCCTTGTCCGGCATGATCGGGCGCAGCTCGGCGGGCAGCGTGAAATCGCGCAGGCCCATGGCGCGCATCACGTCGTGCACGACGCCCGTGTAACATATCTCCAGCCGCTCGGTGATCGATGTCATTGATACATTGCCTCCCTTTTCGGTGAGGATGCCATCAGCGGGTGCAACCATTCAAGCTCAATCCAGTGTCCGGCGGAATCGCGTCACCGCGATCGTCATCGCCAGCAGCATCAGTCCGAACAAGGCCACCGCGTCATATTGCAGATTGTGCAGCGTTGACCCCTTCAGCATGATCGAGCGCACGATCCGGATGAAATGGGTCAATGGCAGGCCTTCCCCGACCCACTGCGCCCATGTCGGCATGCCAGCGAATGGGAACATGAAGCCCGACAGCAGAATGTTCGGCAGGAAGAACATCATCGACATCTGCATGGCCTGCAACTGGTTCTGCGCGATGGTCGAGAAGGTGTAGCCGATCGCCAGGTTGGCGGCGATGAACAGCGTGCTCAGTCCCGCCAGCAGAGCCAGGCTGCCGTAGATCGGCACGCCGAACAGCAGCACACCGATCCCGATGATCAGCGCCGCCTGGACGAAGCCGACGATGACATAGGGAATGATCTTGCCCAACATGACCTCGACCGGCGCGATCGGCATCGACAGCAGGCTTTCCATGGTGCCGCGCTCGATTTCGCGAGTCACCGACAGCGCCGTGAAGATCAGCATGGTCATGGTGAGAATGGTGCCGACCAGGCTAGGCACGATGTTCAGCGACGACGAGGCGGCCGGATTGTAGCGTGCATGGGCCCGGATCTCAAACGGAGGGTTGCCGGGATCGCCGGCAATGCGATCGTGTTCGAGCGCGGTCTGGGCCAGTTGACCCAGTGCGCCCAGCGCTGCGCTGGAGGCCACCGGGTCCGTCGCGTCGGCCGCGACCAGCAACGCCGGCTTGTCGCCGCGCCGCACCGCACGCTCGAAGTCACGGGGGATCTCGACGCCGAACAGCACTTTGCCCGACT
>JBGMOD010000103.1:0-9815 GCA_041424235.1 Hyphomicrobiales bacterium | reverse complement strand
TCGCTGGTGGATTCGAAGTTCAGGATGCCGGAGGCGCCGTTCAGCTCCTCCTCGATCAGCCGCGTGGTGCTGTTGTAGAGCTCTTCCGGTGATGCTCCCGGATAGCTGGTCGACACCGAAATCGACGGCGGCGCGATGATCGGATACTGCGCGATCGCCAGAAACGGGATCGAAATCGCGCCCAGCAAACAAATGAAAAGCGCGACCACCCAGGCGAAGATCGGGCGGTCAATGAAAAACGCGGGCATGACTATAAGTCCCTTAAATCAGGATCCGGATCTGGAATAACCGGCCTCGTGTTGGATCAACCGTCGAGCGAGCCCCTCATCCTGAGGAGCGGCCGCTTGGCCGCGTCTCGAAGGATGAGGCCACATGGTTCGAGACGGCGCATTCGCGCCTCCTCACCATGAGGAGAAAGTCGACATGCCCCTGCGCAGCTTCCGGCATGACCGAAAGCCGTCTTCCAAGCGCGACTTAGCGCACCGTCGCCGGCTGGGCCTGCTGAGCGGCCGCCGCTGCGGATTGATCGCGGGTCGCAGTGTCGCCAGTCGCGTGCGCATCGTTCCATGCGCTGGGCTTCACGGCGTCGCCCACGGCGAATTTCTGGAAGCCCTCGACCACGACGCGCTGGCCGGGTTCAAGGCCTTCGGTGATCAGCCACTGGCCGTCGACCAGGTTTCCGGTGCGGACCGGTTGCGCGACAATACGATTGTCGTCCTTCACCAGATAGACTTCGCTACCACCAGAGCCGTTGCGCTGGATCGCCTGCGGCGGCACGCTGAGCGCATCCGGATCACGCCCCTGCTCGATCAGCACCCGGACATACATGCCGGGCAGCAGCTCCTGCTTCGGATTCCTGAACTCACCACGCAACGTGACCTGCCCGGTGTTGGCGTCGACCTTGGCATCCGAGAACAGCAGCTTGCCGTTCTCCGGATAGACCGATCCGTCGTCGAGCACGAGGCGAACCTTGGCCGCATCCGGCGCCACGCGATCGAGATCGCCACGCTCGAAATCCCGGCGCAGCCGGTTCATTTCACTGACCGACTGGGTGAAGTCGGCATAAACCGAATCGAGCTGCTGGATGGTGGCGAGGCTGCTGGCTTCGTTCTGCACCACCAGCGCGCCTTCGCTCAGCAGCGCGGCGCCGATGACGCCGCTGATCGGCGCGCGGATGGTGGCGTAGCCGAGATTGAGCCGCGCGCGCGCGACATCGGCCTGGCGCGCGGCGATATCGGCCTCGGCCTGGCGCAGCGACGCGATCGCGGTTTCGTTCGAGGCTTGCGACGCCGCCTGCCCGCTGGCGAGAATGCCGATACGCCGGGCGTGCTGCGCCGCCTGCTCCTTCACCGCCTCGGCTTTCGCCAGTGCGGCTTCGGTGGCCTGCAATTCCACTTCGAACGGCTTCGGATCGATCTGGTAGAGCGCATCGCCGGCCTTGACCTGGCTGCCCTGCTGGAACGAGCGCCCGACGATGATTCCCGACACCCGCGGCCTGACCTCGGCGACCCGCAGCGGCGCGATGCGCCCCGGCAGCTCGCGCACGATGGCCCGCGGCGACGGCTTGACCGTGACGACGCTGACCTCCGGCGGCTCGGGAGGCGCGGCGGAGGCCACGCTCTGCTCGTTGCAGCCGGAGAGAAGCCCCGCCGCGCCGAATAACAGCAGCATCGACGGAACCACGTGCAAGCGCCTTAACATTCCAAGTCCTTTTTTGGAGCCATATGGATGGAGACCGTCGAGAGATCGCAGACAGGATCACGTTCGAGTGATTCCGCAGGTGATTTTGCAGGCGATTCTGAAGATCCGTTCACCGGCCAACATGAGCCGCATCCTTTTGCGCCGCAACATCAGCGCCCGGCGACCTGTTGTCGCGTCGCTGTAACACATGGAGCGGAAAGGATTTTTCAGGCCGTGTTGGCCCTCACGATTATGTTAGATCGCGGTCAGGCCAGGTTCCATGGCGCCGGATGGGCCACGCAAAAAACAACGTCCGCCACCCGAAGTTCAATTCGGGGGCGGACGGCAAACTCGGGCCGTTTTCCGGAAAAGCGGCCGGGGAACGCGATCTGAATAAGGTTTATTCGACCACGGCGCAGGCGATCCGGCCGCCGGCATTGCCGGTGGGATCAGTCTTGTAGTCGTCCGCGGCCGCGTGGATCACGAAGGCAGTGCCGTCGGTCTTGTACAGCGAGTTCGGCTTGCCCTTCGTCAGCGTCACGCCGGTGTTGACGACTTCCACCGCAACCTCACCCGACGCCGGAACGATCAGGTTCGGCATGTCGCCGGCATGATGACCCTCGGCCGACATCATGCCGTGCTTCTTGTTGTCCGGATTGAAGTGACCGCCCGCGGAGGTAAACGGCGGCTCGCACTTGCCGACCGCATGAACGTGGAAGGCATGTTCGCCGGGCGGCAGGCCCTTGGCCACGAGCTTCACCAGCACGCCATCGGACACCTGGGTCAGATCGATGCTGCCGACGGTGGCGCCATCAGCGTTCTTCACGGTGGCTTTGGCCGTCTGGGCAGACGCGCCACCGGCGGTGAGTGCGACAACAGCGGCGGCGGTGAGCAGAGCGCGAACGATCATCATGACCTCATGGTGTGATTGGCGACGGAAGAAAGCTAGCACGTCCCACGACGAGACGCGCCACAACCGCATACCTTGCGGATATGAAAGACATGTCTCGGTGGGCCGTCAGGCTCAACTGCCACTGAAGGCGTTGTAGCCCTGGTCTTCCCAGTAGCCGCCCTTGTAGTCGTTGGTGACTTCCATGCCGATAACGTATTTCGGGTTCTTGAAGCCGAGCTTGGTCGGGACCCGGATCTTCATCGGATAGCCATAGGCCTTGGGCAAAATCTCGTCGCCGAACTTGAAGGTCATCTGGGTCTGTGGATGCAGGGCCGTCGGCATGTCGAGCGTGCCGGTGTAGCCTTCGGCGCAGCGGAACCAGCAGTACTTCGCCCGGGTGTCGGCGCCAACCAGCTTCAGGAAGTCGCGCAGCGGCGTGCCGGTCCAGCTTCCGATCGCGCTCCAGCCTTCCACGCAGATGTGGCGGGTGACCTGCTTGACTTGCGGCAGCGCGTAAAGCTCATCCAGCGTCCACGACTTCTTGTTGTCGACCAGGCCCGTCACCTCGAACTTGTAATCCTTGCCGTCGACCTCGGGCGCCTCGTCGAGCGAATAATAGGCATTGAACGGGAACGGCTTGGTGATGGCGCTGTCCGGAAAGGTCGGCGCCAGCGTGTTGGGATTGAAGATCGCGGCCTGGACCGCATCGTTGAACTTCGAGATGTGGGTCAGAAGGTCATCGGCGGACAAGCTGTCGGAGACGTTGCAGCCCGTCAGCAGCGTCAGCGCGCCGAAGCTCGCCCCGCCGGCGATGAAACGGCGGCGCGTCACATCGGGCATCAGCTTGACCGCATCCTTGACCAGCAATTGCTTGTCGACACCGGGAATGATCAGTTCGCGAAGCTTTCTCATGACACGATCCTCAGCGTCCCGTTCTCAACGACCAATGATCATGGCGCGCAGGCTCTTCGGCACAATCAGCGCAAGCGCGACATGAATGACAAGGAAGGCCACGATCAGGGACATGCAGGTGAAGTGTACGTAGCGCGCCACGTCATAGCCACCGAACAGCGCCGTCAGCCATTGCAACTGCACCGGCTTCCACATCGACAGGCCCGACAGCACGATGACGACGCCGACGATGATGATGCCGGCATAGAGCAGCTTCTGGACATGGTTGTATGTGCTGAGATCGTCATGAGAGAGCTTGCCGGTCAGCGCGGCCTTGGTGTCGGCGACGACGCCGGACGGCGTCAGCGGCAACAGTTTCCGGCGAAAGCGCCCTGTGATGAGGCCGACGGTCAGATACACCAGGCCATTCACCATCAACAGCCACATCGCCGCGAAGTGCCACAGCAGTCCGCCGCCGAGCCAGCCGCCAAGCGTGATCGAGGGCGAGAAGGTGAAATCGAACAAGGGCGACGCGTTGTAGATCTGCCAGCCCGACATGATCATCATGATCATCGCGACCGCATTGAGCCAGTGCACGATCCGAACCCATCCGGGCTGGATCACTTTTCCCTTCGCGGGGGCTTGCGACACATGGTCGTGATCGGCGGTGACGCTGGACATGGGCGGTTCCGTGGAAAGACGTTCGACTGCTTGTTGCTACGCAACAGATTAACACTTGTTACGCGGGTAAAATTTCCCGATCGCGCGAATTTATCAGTTTTCCGTGAGTTTACGGACGCGGATCGGGACCTTTCAAACACCGCGCGGCCTTCAACTTCTCGGTCAGAACAGAGCCGGGCCGCCTTGGCTCGCCGACCGCCATGGCGAGGATCGGTTTGAGGCCAAATTTGCGTTGAGGGGCCGCAAACCTTAACCGGCGTCGGCACCATGGATGATGGGATCATGCCGCTTGCGGCCGACCATTCGTGCGATCAGACCGTCCAACGACACGGGCGGAGCGTGAGCTGCCACCCGTATACCTACGAAGGCGGCTAAAGCGGAGTTTCGGGATATTCTCGCGATCGGCCTGAAACTTCCGACCGAAGGTCCGGTCCCGGCCCTCTTGCCTTGATCTTGTGAACCAAATGCGCGAATAAAATTTCAGGGAACCGCCTGCGAACGACGCGCCGGCGTCCATCGATACGAGCGTCCCCGCCGCCTGTTCCATTGCCCGAGACGAACGCCCATGACCGCAAACCTGTTTTCGCGCCTGTTCGACGATGTGACCGATTTGAACCGCCTGGCAATCGAAACGCCGGATGGCGGACGGGTGAGCTATGGCGACCTGATCGAGCGCGCCGGACGGACCGCCAACTACCTGGTGTCCCGGGGCGTCAAGGTCGGTGACCGCGTCGCCGTGCAGGTGGAGAAGTCGGTGCCGGCGCTGGTGCTGTATCTCGCCACCGTGCGCGCCGGCGCAGTGTTCCTGCCGCTCAACACCGCCTACACGCTGAACGAGATCGCGTATTTCGTCGGCGACGCCGAACCGTCGCTGATCGTGTGCGATCCCCAGAAGTTTGACGGCATCAGCGCGCTGGCGAAGGGCATCGGCGCCACCGTCGACACCCTCGACGGCAACGGCAACGGCACCATCTCTGAGGGCTCCGCGCGCAGCACACCCGCGTTCACCACCGTGGCCCGGGCGGGCGACGACCTCGCCGCCATCCTCTATACCTCCGGCACCACCGGCCGCTCCAAGGGCGCGATGCTCAGCCACGACAACCTGGTGTCGAATTCGCAAACGCTGGTGGATTTCTGGCGCTTCACCGACAAGGACGTGCTGATCCACGCGCTGCCGATCTACCACACCCACGGGCTGTTCGTAGCCAGCAACGTCACGCTGTTCGCCCGCGGATCAATGATCTTCCTCAGCAAGTTCGATCCTAACCAGGTGATCGACCTGATGGCCCGGGCGACCGTGATGATGGGCGTGCCGACCTTCTACACACGGCTGCTGCAGAGCCCGCGGCTGACGCGCGATGCGACCAAGCACATGCGGCTGTTCATCTCCGGCTCGGCGCCGCTGCTCGCCGACACCCATCGCGAATGGTCGGCGAAAACCGGCCACGCCGTGCTCGAACGTTACGGCATGACCGAAACCAACATGAACACCTCAAACCCCTATGATGGCGATCGCGTGCCGGGCGCCGTGGGCCTGCCGCTGCCCGGCGTGTCGGTGCGGGTGACCGATCCGGAGACCGGCACCGAGCTTGCGCGCGACAGCATCGGCATGATCGAGGTGAAGGGCCCGAACGTCTTCAAGGGTTACTGGCGGATGCCGGAAAAGACCAAATCGGAATTCCGCGACGACGGTTTCTTCATCACCGGCGACCTCGGCAAGATCGACGACAAGGGCTATGTCCACATCCTCGGGCGCGGCAAGGACCTGGTGATCTCCGGCGGCTTCAACGTCTATCCCAAGGAAGTCGAAAGCGAGATCGATGCGGTGCCGGGCGTGATCGAGAGCGCAGTGATCGGCGTGGCGCACGCCGACTTCGGCGAAGGCGTGACCGCCGTCGTAGTCGCCGACAAGACCGCGGGACTGAGCGAAGAGACCATCATCCATGCGCTCGACGGCCGGCTGGCCAAGTTCAAGATGCCCAAGCGCGTGCTCTTTGTCGACGATCTGCCGCGCAACACCATGGGCAAGGTGCAGAAGAATGTGCTGCGCGACGCCTACGCCGACCTCTACGCCAGGAAGAGCTGAGCACGGCCGGTCGCGGCTCGCCCCGGATTCTCCGCAAGACTTTACGAACAGGAAAAAACAAGGCTGAGAATTCAGCCCTCGCGTTAGGGAACGCGGATTCAAAAGGCGAACGAAGCAGGTCCGTCGCGAGACCAGCGCGGACAGATTGGCAACGTGCGAGCTTCGAACGAGAAGGGGCCTTGGGCCATTGCCTTCACGAGAAAATCTCAGGACGCGCCGCGGAAGATTAACCTTGGGCCCAAGCCTTCGGCCGAGGCGAAGGTTGGTTCCGCAACCTCCGCATTGTGCCCGCGACGAGACGGGCGCAGATTGAGCGGGCCGTTGCAACAGCCGGCAGAGATCGAGCATGTGACGGCCCATGTGAGGCCGGCGATCGCCATGGTCACGAGATGAATCATGCTTCACACGACGACCATCATCGCCCTGCGCCGCAGGCGGAATCTGCTGGTATACCAGCAAAACGCAAACTATGAATTGACGTTCGCGACATCATCATTTCTGCGTTGCGCTCAATCCAGTGACTCCGTAAATAGAATTGCTCTATCCAGCCGCTCGCAGCGCCGCCGGCTCCACATCCGCCGACCTGCAACCCATAAAGACATCAATGACAGTCCAAACAAACCGTCCGCTTTCGCCGTTCCTCACGTATCGCTGGACGCTGACGATGGTGCTGTCCATCGTGCATCGCGCCACCGGTATCGCGTTGTATGTCGGCACGCTTCTGATGGCCTGGTGGCTGATCGCCACCGCCTCCGGCCCGACCGCCTATGCCAACATTCAGGGCTTCACCCAGAGCTGGATCGGCCGTCTGATCCTGTTCGGCTACACCTGGGCTCTGCTGCATCATATGCTCGGCGGTTTGCGCCATTTCGTCTGGGACCTGGGCTACGGCTTCGGCCCCTCGGAACGCGAATGGCTGACCCGCGCCGTGCTGATCGGCTCGATCACGCTCACACTGGTCATCTGGGTCATTGCCTACGCCGTGGGAGGGGCCCGATGAGCGAAGCCAGCAAATCCAGCCTCAAGTCGATCCGCACGCCGATCGCGCGCGTCCGGGGCCTTGGCGCCGCGCATTCCGGCACCTCCGATTTCTGGCGCCAGCGCCTGACCGCACTCGCCCTGCTGCTGCTGTTCATCCCGGTGGTCGTCATCATCCTGACGCTGCTCGGGCGCAATCATGCTGCCGCCGCGCAGATCCTGGGTTCGCCGCTGATCGCGATCATCATGATGCTGTTCATCATCGCCAGCTGCTGGCACATGAAGATCGGCATGCAGGTGGTGATCGAGGACTACGTGCACGACGAAAAGCTGAAGCTCGTGTCTGTCATCGCCAATAATTTCTTCGCGATCGCCGTCGGGCTCGCCTCGATCTACGCCATCATCAAACTTTCATCTGGAGTGTAGCGCATGGCCGCCAACGGCAACGGCGCGAACGGCAAGAGTGGCCCAGCCACCAACGGCCACGCCTATCCGATCGAAGATCACACCTATGACGTCGTCGTGGTCGGTGCCGGCGGCGCCGGCCTGCGCGCCGTGGTCGGTTGCAGCGAGGCGGGTCTTCGCACCGCCTGCATCACCAAGGTGTTTCCGACCCGCTCGCACACCGTCGCGGCGCAGGGCGGCATCTCCGCCTCGCTCGGCAACATGCACAAGGACGACTGGCGCTGGCACATGTACGACACCGTGAAGGGGTCGGACTGGCTCGGCGATCAGGACTCCATCGAATATATGGTGCGTCACGCGCCTGAGGCCGTCTACGAACTCGAGCACTGGGGCGTGCCGTTCTCGCGCACCGAAGACGGCAAGATCTATCAGCGCCCGTTCGGCGGCATGACGCTCGACTACGGCAAGGGCCAGGCGCAGCGCACGTGCGCCGCATCCGACCGCACCGGCCACGCGATGCTCCACACCATGTACGGCCAGGCGCTTCGCCATCCGGCCGAGTTCTTCATCGAGTTCTTCGCCATCGACCTGATCATGGACGATCAGGGTGTCTGCCGCGGCGTCATCGCGCTGAAGATGGATGACGGCACGCTGCATCGCTTCCGCGCCCAGACCACCATTCTCGCCACCGGCGGTTATGGCCGCGCCTACCTCTCCTGCACCTCGGCGCACACCTGCACCGGCGACGGCGGCGGCATGGTGCTGCGCGCCGGCCTGCCGCTGCAGGACATGGAGTTCGTCCAGTTCCACCCGACCGGCATCTACGGTTCGGGTTGCCTCGTCACTGAAGGCGCCCGCGGTGAAGGCGGTTATCTCGTCAACTCCGAAGGCGAGCGGTTCATGGAGCGTTATGCGCCCTCCGCCAAGGACCTGGCCTCGCGCGACGTCGTCTCCCGCGCCATGACCATCGAGATCCGCGAAGGCCGCGGCGTCGGCAAGAACAAGGATCACATCTTCCTGCACCTCGACCATCTCGATCCCAAGGTGCTGCACGAACGCCTGCCCGGCATTTCCGAATCGGCCAAGATCTTCGCCAATGTCGACGTCACCCGTCAGCCGATCCCGATCGTGCCGACCGTGCACTACAACATGGGCGGCATTCCCACCAACTTCCACGCCGAGGTCGTCACCAAGAAGGGTGGCGACGACAATGCGGTGGTGCCCGGCCTGATGGCCGTGGGCGAAGCCGCCTGCGTCTCGGTACACGGCGCCAACCGTCTCGGCTCCAACTCGCTGATCGATCTCGTGGTATTCGGCCGCGCCGCGGCGCTGCGTTGCGCCGAAAAGCTGACCCCGAACGCTTCGCAGCCCGATCTGCCGTCGAACTCGGCCGACATGGCGCTGGGCCGGCTCGATCACTTCCGCAACGCCTCCGGCGGCACGCCGACCGCCAAGCTGCGCGCCAACATGCAGAAGGTGATGCAGACCAACTGCGCCGTGTTCCGCACCGGCGAGGTGCTGCACGAAGGCAAGGACCTGATCCACAAGGTCTACGGCGGCGTCAGTGATGTCGGCACCAGCGATCGTTCGCTGGTGTGGAACTCCGACCTGGTCGAGACCCTGGAATTCGACAACCTGATCTCGCAGGCCGTGGTGACGATGGACTCCGCCGCCAACCGCACCGAGAGTCGCGGCGCCCATGCCCGCGAGGACTTTTCGGCGCGCGACGACAAGAACTGGATGAAGCACACGCTGGCGTGGCTCGACGATCGCGGCAACTCCACGATCGACTACCGCCCGGTGCACGACTACACGATGACCAACGACGTGCAGTACATCCCGCCGAAAGCCCGTGTCTACTAAGGCTGGCGTCTACTAAGACACGACGCACCACGACGATTTGCGCACTCCCAGAAGGCTCGAGAGCAATGGTTGAATTCTCACTTCCGAAAAACTCGAAAATCACCGGCGGCAAGACCTGGCCGAAGCCGGAGACCACGAGCGAGCTGCGCGAGTACAAGATCTATCGCTGGAATCCGGACGACGGCAAGAACCCGAGCATCGATACCTATTACGTCGACACCGCCGACTGCGGGCCGATGGTGCTGGACGGCCTGATCTGGATCAAGAACAACATCGATCCGACTCTGACCTTCCGCCGCTCCTGCCGCGAAGGCGTCTGCGGCTCCTGCGCCATGAACA
>JBGMOD010000102.1:0-85175 GCA_041424235.1 Hyphomicrobiales bacterium | reverse complement strand
ACAGCGGCCCCGGCAGCAACGCGCGCCCCTGCGGCCTGATGCCGTAAATCATCGTACGCATGCGATTGGTGTAAGCAAGCTGCTCCGGCGTCGGCGCGTTGCGACGCACGCCCTTGGGATGGCCGGTCGTGCCGGAGGTGTAGATCATGTTCGGTGGCGGCGGCAGCTCCGGGCCGTCATAAGGCGCCTGCTGCGCCATCCACTCTTCGAGATCGATGGCACCGGCCGGTGTGCTCACCAGAGCCGCTTCGATCCTGTAGCTTGTGACCACTTCGGGCGGGGGCGGCACGCCCAGCACAGTAATGCCGTCCGGAATCGCACCCTGCATCTTGTGCAGCAGGTCGTTGTGGCCGATCAGCACCCGCGAGCCGGAGTCGCCGATCACATAGGCGATTTCTTCCGGCTTAAAGTGCCAGTTCACCGGCACGCCGTAGCCACCAAGTGTCATCACCGCGTAGGCCGCTTCAAGAAAAGCGATATCATTGCGCATCAGCACGCAAACGCTGTCGCCCTGCCTCACCCCGAGCTTCTGCAGTCCCCCAGCGATCAAACGCGCGCGCGCCGCGACGTCTTGCGTGCTCTTGCAGCGTTGGCCGCTGACGATCCCCATCGACGGGGCTTTTTGTGTAATAGGCATGAAACAGACTACTTTCAGCAGGGCATCAGTAAAAAGGGATCGCGATCGAATCGCGGTCCCGACGAGAATCGTTTTGGAGCACGCTTCAGTTCACCCGCCGCGTTCGACCGACCCAGAACGGTTCGCGCAATTCACGCCGCAGGATCTTGCCTGTTCCGTTCCGCGGCAATGCCGGGATGAAGTCGACACTCTTCGGCACCTTGTAGCCGGCGATCCGGGTGCGCGCGTGGGCGATGATCTCCTCTGCGGTCACCTCGGTGCTCGGCTTTCGCACCACCACCGCCTTCACCGCCTCGCCCCATTTGTCGTCAGGCACACCGATCACCGCGACCTCGGCAACCGCCGGATGTCCGAAGATCGCGTTCTCGACCTCGGCGGGATAGATGTTTTCTGCCCCCGATATGATCATGTCCTTGATGCGATCGTGGACATAGATGTAACCGTCCGCGTCCATGTATCCGGCATCACCCGTTCGCAGCCAGTTGTCTGCGCTCAGCGTGCTCGCAGTCGCCTCAGGCAGCTTCCAGTACCCCACCATGTTGGCGGTGGAGCGAGTGGCGATTTCGCCAACCTCACCCGGCGGCAACGGCTTGCCGTCCGCGTCGAGAATAGCGAGTTCGACGCCGGGCATCGCCTTGCCGGCCGACCGAAGCCGCGGCGAGCCGTCGAGCGTATGGTCTTCCGGCGGCAGCACCACAATGGTGCCGGTAGTTTCCGTCATGCCGTACATCTGCACGAAGCCGCAGCCGAACACCTCCAAGCACTCTTTCAACAGGTCCGCAGGGATCGGCGACGCGCCATACAACAGATACTTCAGGCGCGAATAGTCGATCTGCCGTGCGCGCGGATGGCGCACCACGAACTGCATCGCCGCCGGCACCATGAACAGCTTGGAGATCCGGTCGTTAACGAAATAGTCCAGTACCTTGCTTGGATCGAACTCGCGCGCCACCACCCCCTTGGCACCGGAATGCAGACCGACGATGCCCCAGCCGGTGCCGCCGATGTGGAACACAGGCATGGCGACCAGCGACACATCGTCCTCGGTCCAGACATTCCAACCGGGCTGTTCCCCGAACCGCTCGTGGCGCCGGTCGACCAGATTGAGGTGGCTCAACATCGCACCTTTCGGATGCCCGGTAGTGCCCGAGGTGTAAAGCTGCAACGCCACATCTTTGAGCTTGGTCTCAAATGCCGGCGGCGCATCGCCCTGAGTGTCTCGCCAGGCCTCATAGGCCGGCCACTCCGGCGCATTACCCTCCATGGCCAAGAGCCGGGGTGCGGACACAAGGGAAGGCGCGAAGACCCGTACCGCGTCGACGAATTCCGCGCCGACGAACAGCATCTTCGCCTCGGCATTGTCGATGATATAGACCATCTCCGGCGGCGCCAGCCGCCAGTTCACCGGCGCCATCACCACGCCGACTTTCATCGCGCCAATCAGCAGTTCGAAATAGTGATCGCTGTTCTTGCCGACATAGGCGATACGATCACCGGCCGTGAGCCCGGCGGCGGTGAGCCCATGGGCGACCTTGTTGCTGTTGCACTCGAATTGCGCATAGCTGGTCTCGCGCCCTTCGAAGCTGAAGGCGGTCGCCCCACCGCGCTGCTGCGCGTGGCTGCGCACCACATCAACCAGCGTCTGCCCGCTCATGAGATCTCCACTCGGCTACAGCCCAAGCATATTCTTGGCGATGATGTCGCGCTGCACCTCGGAAGTGCCGCCGAAGATGGTGTAGGCGCGGCGATTGAGATACTCCGGCACGACGGTCAGCTCGTTCTCGGGAATCGCTGCCGGCTCGTTCAGCGCATAAAGCGGGCGCAGCGGCTCCCAGTACAGCGCATCGTAGCCGATCACGTCGACCCCAAGCCGGGTCACCGCCTGCTGGATTTCGCTGGCGCGCAGTTTCAGCAGCGAGGACACCGCGCCGGGGTTCTGGCCGGTCTGCAGGTCCGACATGATACGCAGCTCGATCATGTCGAGCGCGTCGATGTCGACATCGATCTCGGCCATCCGCCGCGCGATGTCCGGATCGTCGATCGCCGGACCGGTCGCCTCGCCGCGCGCCAGCCGCGAGACGTTGTCGAACCGCGATCGCAGCCGCGCCGCGTTCATGCCGCCACCGCGTTCGAACTCCAGCAGATACTTGCCGTAGGTCCAGCCCTTGTTCTCCTCGCCGACCCGATCCGCCACCGGCACCCGTACGTCGTCGAAGAACACCTGGTTGACCTCGTGATCGCCGCCGATGGTGTGGATCGGACGGATGGTGATGCCGGGCAGCGTCATGTCGATCAGGAGAAAGCTGATGCCGTCCTGCTTGCGCGGGGTATCGGCGGTGCGCACCAGCGCGAACATCCGGTTGGCATGGTGCGCATGGGTGGTCCAGATCTTGGTGCCGTTGATGACGTAGTGATCGCCGTCGCGCACCGCACGCGTTTTCAGCGAGGCGAGATCGGAGCCGGAGCCGGGCTCGGAATAGCCCTGGCACCAATAGTCTTCGCCGGAGAGCATGCGCGGCAGATAGTACGCCTTTTGCGCGTCGCTGCCGAAACCGATGATCAGCGGGCCGACCATGCGCACGCCCATCGGCGACAGCGACGGTGCACCGGCCCGGGCGCATTCGGTCTCGAAGATCCAGCGTTGCGCGGGTGTCCAGCCGGTGCCGCCATACTGTTGCGGCCAGGCCGGCGCGACCCAGCCGCGGGTGTGCAGCAACCGATGCCAGGGGCCTGAGACCTCCGGCTCGGAGAACACCGACGGGGTCAGCGCCTGGCCCCGCGCCAGCGTCGGAGTCAGGTGTGCGGCGATGAAGTCCCGCACATCCTTCTGCAAGGCGCGATCTTCCGGCGTAAACGACAATTCCATGATCGGCTCCCTAGGCGACTTTTTCGGACGGCGCATCGGTCAGCGCCAGCCGGCGGCGATAATGATGCGCGGTGCCGCCGAACAATGTTTCGAACATCATCACGCGGCGCAGATAAAGCCCGATGTCGAGTTCGTCGGTCACGCCCATGGCGCCATGCAGTTGCACCGCCTGCTCGGCCACGAAGCGCGCGCAGGTGCCCACCTTGGCCTTGGCGCCGGAGGCGGCACGGCCGCGTGGACGCGGCGGCGCATCGGCCTGCAGCGTTGCCACCAGCGTGATTGCGCGCGCCTCCTCGCAGGCCATCGCCATGTCGGCCAGCCGATGGCGCACCACCTGGTTGGCCGACAGCGGGCGGCCGAACTGTTCGCGCATTTTCGTGTAGTCGACGGTTGCGTGCAGCAGATAGTCCATCATGCCGACGGCCTCGGCGCACAGCGCGCCCAGGGCCCGGTCGACCACCGCCGCGATCGCGGGGCGCGCATCCGCGCCGTCGCCGAGCCGCGCCGTGGCCGGCAGAGTCACGTTCGACAGCGTCAGATCGCCGGCGCGACCGCCACCGAGCCTCGCATGCTCGCGCATGTCCGCGCCCGCTGTGCCGGCCGGCACCAGAAACAGCCCGAGACCACGATCGCTGCGGGCGCTGACGATCCATTGCCCCGCGGAGGGCCCATCCACCACGGCGATCTTGTGGCCATTGAGAACCCAATCCGGACCGGAGCGCTCCGCGTGCGTCTCCACCGTACCAAGATCGAAGCGGCCGCCGCGCTCGGCATAGGCGAAGGCCAACCTCGCATCACCGGACGCGACGGACGGCAGCAACGTGGCGCGCTGCGCCTCGCTGCCGGCCTCGGCGATCAGCCCTGCCCCCAGCACGACGGTCGAGAGATAAGGCGACAGCACCAGCCCGCGTCCAAACGCCTCCATCAGGATCGCAACATCCCTCGCGCCGCCACCGAGGCCGCCGTGGGTTTCCGCGATCGGCAGCGCCAGCCAGCCGAGTTCGGCATAACGCTTCCACGACGCCGCGCTTTCGTCGGCCGTGGAGGCCGCGATGCGGCGGCGTTCCTCGATCGAGGAGGTGTCGGCGACAAGACGTTCGACGCTGTCGCGCAACAACCGCTGTTCTTCGCTCAAACCGAGATTCATCGTTTCACTCCGCGGGCGGCTTACGCACCGTCGCCGGCACGCCGGCGGGATCGATGATCATGCCGAACTGCTGCAGATTATGCGCATGACAGAGCTGGTGCAGGGCGAACGCCTGATCGATCGCCGTCTGCTGGCCCGTCGCATCAACCGCGCGATTGACCGCTTCCTTGGTCATCTTCAGCGCAAATGCCGGCTTGGCGGCGATGCGCAGTGCGAGGTCATGCACGAAACGGGAGAGATCGGCGCGGGGCACCACATGATTGACCATGCCGAGCCGGTGCGCCTCCTGCGCGCTCCAGCTGTCGGCGGTGAACAACAGCTCCTTGGCCTTGCGCGGCCCGAGTTCGAACGGATGCACGAACCATTCGACCCCGCAGACCCCGAGCGTCACCACCGGATCGCAGAATTCGGCATCGTCGGCGGCAACGATGAGGTCGCACGCCCAGGCCAGCATCAGCCCGCCGGCGATGCACTTGCCCTGCACTTCCGCGATGGTGGGTTTGGCAAGGTTGCGCCAGCGCCGGGTGATCTGCAGGTAGATCTCCTGCTCGCGGGCAAAGCGGCCATGCGCGCCCTCCTCCCGGAAACCACCCCAGCCGCCGACCGCAGGAAAATCACTGCCGGCCTCGTTTTTCACTCCCGCACGCAGATCGTGTCCGGCGGAGAAATGCGGGTCGGCCCCCGCCAGCACGATCACCTTGACCGCATCGTCCTGCACGGCGACGTCGAACGCCGCATTCAAATCGTAGGTCATCTGCAGGTTCTGCGCATTGCGCGCACTCGGCCGGTTCATGACGATGCGCGCAACCTGCGGCGACGGCATCTCGTAGCGGACAGTTTCGAAATCCGGCATCCCGCGACCACTCCCCGAGCGCGATTGCCAGCAATCGCACATTGTTTTTGATGGGGAGCTCGACACATCCGAGCGAACGCGAGCGCACGTCGCGTCTCCAACGAGCCGTTTCCGTCCCATCTGTTTTCTTTTGAGCAAACGGCAAGCCACGATGTTAGTCAAGCCGTTAATTAACTCATGCGGAGCGGCCTGCGTCGCCGTCATGACTGAGCATCGCGCGGCGCGGTTGCAAATTTCTTGGTGCGGAAATCACGTCGCGTGGACGGCGATCGGCGATGCGCGAGCGCCCCCGGATCGACAGCGACTTCGCTGCGGCTATGGTCGCTCGCCGCATCGAATCATGCGACGACTCACCTGGCCACCGCCGGATCAAAATCATGGACCACCTCTCCGCCGCCCTCTCGGGTCACCTGCTGCTGCCCGCAGTCCTGATCGCCGCCACGATCCTGCTGTGGGCGACAGCGTGGCTGCCCGAATATCTCACCGCACTGATGTTTTTCACCGTCGCCATGGTGCTGCATGTAGCGCCGGCGGATGCGGTGTTCGCCGGCTTCCTGTCGTCGGCGTTCTGGCTGGTGCTGAGCGGTTTCGTGCTCGGCGCCGCCATCCGCAAGGTCGGGCTCGCCGACCGCATCGCACGGCTGCTGGCGGCGCACTTGTCCAACTCCTGGCCGCGCATGGTGGGCGGCGTGGTGCTGCTGACCTACGCACTGGCATTGGTGATGCCATCCAACATGGGCCGCATTGCCCTGCTGATCCCCATCGTGATGGCGGTGGCTGACCGCGCGGGACTGTCCGAGGGCAGCCGCGGCCGCATCGGTCTGGTGCTTGCGGTCGGCTTCGGCACCTTCCAGCTTTCGGTCAGCATCCTGCCGGCGAACGTGCCGAACCTGGTGATGACGGGGGCCGCGGAGAGCGCCTATGGCCTGCACTTCGCCTACCTGCCCTACCTGTTGCTGCACATGCCGGTGCTCGGCATCCTCAAGGGCATCCTCTTGACGGTGTGCATCTGCTGGCTATTCCCCGCAACCCTGCAGGACGGCGCCATCACCGAACCGCCGGCAACGATCAGCGCCGCCGAAATCCGGCTCGGCGTCCTGCTGCTGGCGACGCTCGCACTCTGGATCACCGACACCTGGCACGGCATCTCGCCCGCCTGGATCGGACTTGCGGCGGCGTGCGTCTGCCTGTTGCCGCGGATCGGCTTTCTCTCGGGCGACGAGTTTGCGGCGGCCACGAATATCCGCACCTGCATCTATGTCGCCGGCATTCTTGGATTGGCCGCCGTGGTCACGCGCTCGGGACTCGGCGACGCCATCGGCCGGGCGATCGTCCCGCTGCTGCCGCTCGATCCGGCACGGCCGGCTCTGAGTTTCACCGCGCTGGTGACGCTGACGATCGTGCTGAATTTCGTCATCACCGCGAATGGCGTGCCCGCGCTGTTCACGCCGCTCGCGCGCACGCTGGCCGATAGCGCCGGCCTGCCGCTCGCCTCGGTGCTGATGATTCAGGTGATCGGCTACGGCACGCCGCTGATGCCCTATCAGGCGTCGCCCATGGTGGTCGCGATGGAGATGGGCAAGGCGCCGGTGCGGGACGGCCTGAAGCTGTGCCTGGCGCTGGCGCTGCTGACCTTTGTGCTGCTGGTGCCACTGGATTACGCCTGGTTCCGGCTGCTCGGCTGGATCGGGTGATCCAGCATCACAGCATTCGGCATGTCCGAAATCGAGGGCAATTCACCGTTTGCGACGCCCGGCCAGTCTGCGATGCTTCATTGGATTCGAACTCAGGGAGGTGAGCCATGGCGCTGCAGATGCGACCGAACTGCGAATTCTGCGACAAGGATCTGCCGCCGGCCTCGACGCAGGCGCGCATCTGTTCGTACGAATGCACGTTCTGCGCCGATTGCGTCGAGCGCGAGCTGCACAATGTCTGCCCGAACTGCGGTGGCGGCTTCGCGCCCCGGCCGATCCGGCCGGCCAGGGAATGGCGGCCGGGCCTGTCGGTCGACAAGCGGCCTCCCTCCGACAAGCGCGTGCATCTGCATTACGACCGAGACGACATCGCCGCACACTGTGCGCGGATCAGGGATATCGATCCGGCGCAGCGGTAATTCTTCATCCTTCTAGTCTTTGGGCTTCACCGCCTTGAGGATGCGATCCGCCTCGATGCGCCAATCGGCGCTGCGGGCAAAACCTTGTTCGCCTTTTTTGCCGAACAATCCCCGATCGGCGAGATTGGCTACCCAGGCTTGGCGATCCGCCGTGCCCTGCGCCGACCACGGCGTGAGACCGGCCTCGCGCACCGTCTCGGCCACTTCGCGCACCTCCTCGCTGCGGCGGCGGCCATGTTCGATGACGCGCTGGAAGAAATACGCGCCCTGCTTTTCCCAATCGATGCCGGGAAACGTCTCCTGCAGCGACGCCAGCACCGCATCCTCGACGCCGTAGGCCCGCGCGGTGGTGTAGCTTTCGATCACCATCGCCTCCAGGCCCTTGATCATCACGCTGCGGCACATCTTGACGGCGGAGGCCACACCGAGCTTGTCGCTCGCGACCTTGGCGTCGAAACCGAGCGCGACCAGCAGCGGCGCCAGTTCAGCCGCTCCGCCGCCGCCAAGCAGCAGCGGCACCTTGAGACGATAGGGCGGCACCGATGTCATCACCGCCCCCTCGACATAGCGGCCACCATGGCCATCGATCAGTGCCGCAGCGCGTTGCTTGGCGCCCGGCGACGCCGAGTTGAAGTCGAGAAACCAGGCGCCCGACTTCACCGCCGGTGCACAGGCCTGTGCCACACCCACAGTCTGGCTCGCGGTCACCGCGGAGACGACAAAGTCGGATCGTACCGCCAGATCGGCGGCCGACGAGACCAGCGTCACACCATGCACTCCGGCATGATCGCGCAAGGCGCCGGCGTCCCGGCCATCGAGCTTGATGTCATAGGCGCTGATCGCGAGATCCTGCTTGCGCAGTTCCTCCGCCAGGATGCGTCCCACCTCGCCATAACCGACGAAACCGATGTGCCACTGTTTGGGATTGACCGACATTGCTGCTACTTCACCATCAAGAATTGACTGCCGCCGCAGCGTAACCGAGGCGGTGCCGTTTCAGAAGACCCGATCGGTCAATTCTGTGTTGCCGCCCTCACCAGCGCCTGACGATCGATCTTGCCGGTGCCGGTCTTCGGCAACTCGTCGACGAAAGCCACCTGCCGCGGATATTTGTAAGGCAACAACTTCTCCTTGACGTAGTCTTGCAGCATCCTCGTTGTCGCGGCCTCGTCGGCGGCGCACTCGTTCATCGCCACCACGGCCTTCAGGGTCATGCGGCGATCGGGCAGTTCCAGCGCCAGGACAGCGCATTCGCGCACCGCCGGATGTTCGGCCAGGCAGAGCTCCACCTCCAGCGGATAGACCCACTGTCCCGAGATCTTGATCAGATCGTCGGCGCGGCCCCGGAAGAAATAGAAGCCATCGCTATCGCGCACAAAGCGGTCGCCGGTGTAGATCCAGCCGCCATCGCGGATCGTCTCGGCGGTCTTGTCCGGCCGGTTCCAATACAGCGGGGTGTTGGAATCGCCGCGCACCCACAGTATCCCTTCCTCGCCGGAATCGACGTCGCGGCCCCCCTTGTCGCGTAGCGCCACTTCATAGCCGGGCACACGCAAGCCGGCGGCCCCCAGCTTTTTCCGCTCCGGGCGGTTCGACAGGTAGATGTGCAGCACCTCGGTGGAGCCGAGGCCTTCGACGATCTCGAGCCCGGTGAGCTGTTTCCAGCCGTTGAACACCTCCGCGGAAAGCACTTCAGCGGCGGACAGCGCCAGCCGCAGCGACGAGAAGTCGGCTGCGCGCGCACTTTCGGCTTTGGTCAGCGTGGTGTAGAGCGTCGGCAGGCCAAAGAACACGGTCGGGCGAAACTGTCCGATCGCGGCGAAAATGGCATCGGGTTTCGGCTGGCCCGGCAGCAGCAGCGTCGCCGCACCCGCGGCAAACGGAAACGTCACCGAATTGCCGAAGCCATAAGCGAAGAACATTTTCGGCACTGAAAAGCAGATATCGCCCGGCGTCAGCTTGAGAATATCACGTGCGAATGCGGCCTCGCTATAGGCCATGTCGTGCTGCAGATGCACGATGCCTTTTGGTCGCCCGGTGGAACCCGACGAATACATCCAGAACGCCATCTCGTTGCGGTGGGTGTCGGCCTCGGCAAGATCCGTCCCGAACCCGGCAAGCCACTGATCAGCGCTCAACGCACCGGGTACGGCATGATCCCCCGCTTCGCCGTTGACCACGATCAGCGTGCGCAATTGCGTCGCCGCGCAGGCGACGGCATCGAACCGCGTGACGAACTCCGCCTCCGCAACAGCAACCGTCGCGCCGGAATCCGCCAGGTAGAACTGCAGGAGATCGGGCGGGGTCAGCGTATTGATCAGGAGCGGCACTAGGCCCGCACGCACCGCCCCAAAGAATGCCGCGGGATAGGCCGGCGTGTCGTCGAGAAACATCAGGATACGATCGCCGCGCGTCAGCCCCAGCGCCCGAAAGCCGTGGCCCCAGCGCGACGCCTCCGCGCACAACTGCGCATAGGTGCGGGTGCCGAGGGGCCCTGTCAGCGCCAGGTTGTCACCACGTCCGGCCGCAAGATTGTCGAACAGGATACGGCTGGCGTTATAGCGTTCCGGCAGTGCAAAGCCGATCTCGCGCGCACCGGGATTGTCGGCCGGAACTCGATCGAGCACGGTCATCGCCCGCCTCCCACTTGCCGCTCGCTCGGGCGCGAAGCCTCGTACCACGCCATGAAGGCTGGCGACATCGCCCGTAGCCGCGCGTCATCGATCCGGCCGGAACGGGTGATGTAGCTGTATGCGAAATCCTCGAGTCCGAGCGCCATGTGTTCAGGGAATTTTTCATACCAATCGGCGCTGGTGCGCGCAGCAGCCACCAGTTTTTGCACAATCGGCTTGCGTTCGGCCTCATAGCGCTGGAGGCCTGCGCTCAGATCATCGCGCTCGGCTTCCAGCGCCTTGGTCAGCGCAATCGCATCCTCGATCGCAAGCCGTGTCCCGGAGCCGATGGAGAAATGCGCCGAGTGCAATGCGTCGCCGATCAGCACGATGTTGCGGAACGACCAGTGCTGGTTCCAGACCCAGGGGAAGTTGCGCCAGATCGAACGGTTGGACACCAGCCCATGACCGTTGAGCGCCTGCGCAAACACCTGCTCGCAGATCGCCTGCGACTCCTCCATGCTCTTGTCGGCGAAGCCGTAGCGCTGCCAGGTGGCGCGGTCGCATTCCACCAGGAACGTGCTCATGGTCGGCGAGTAGCGATAATGATGGGCATTGAACGCGCCGCGTTCGGTGGCGACGAATGTCTGCGACAGCGTCTCGAACCGCCTGGTGGTGCCGTACCATGCGAACTTGTTGCTGGAGTACGACAAGGTGGTGCCGAAATCGCCTTCGAACGCACGCCGCGCCAGCGAGTTCAGTCCATCTGCGGCGACGATCAGGTCGTAGCCGGCGAACCGATCCAGCGATTGCACCGGGGTTGCGTGATGCAGGGTGACCCCGGCGTCGGCGGCGCGCCGCTGCAGGATCTGGATCAGCTCGAGCCGGCCGATCGACGAAAAGCCGATGCCATCAATCGCGATCCGCTGGCCGCGCAGGTCCAGGGTGATGTTCTTCCAGCTCTCCATGCGCGGCGCGATCGCCTCGACCGTGTCGGGATCGTCAGTGCGCAGGAACTCCAGCGCCTGCTCGGAAAACACCACGCCGAACCCCCAGGTGACCCCGTCGGGATTCTGTTCGAGCAGGTCGACCTGCGCGTCCGGATGACGCTTCTTCCAGAGGTACGCAAAATAGAGACCTCCTGGGCCTCCTCCGAGCACGGCAATCCGCACGCGATCCTCCCGTCAAATTTTGACATTATACAATTCATTCCTCAATATACAAAAAAGCGAAAACGAGGCAAGCCATGTTCAAAACCAGTTTCACGATCGAATGGGGCGACTGCGACGAAGCCGGAATCGTGTTTTATCCCAACTACTTCTACTGGCTGGACTGCAGCTTTCAGCGGCTGTTACGCGCCCGTGGCCTGAGCCAGCGTGAAGTGCGCAAGCGGTTCGGTGCCGTCACCCCGATCACCCAGGCCCATGCCGACTTCACCGCGCCGGCGCGCTACGACGACGTGCTCGATATCGAGGTTCGCGTCGCCCTGGACGGCGAGCGGCGCTTTCGCGTCGACTATGATTTTCGCTCGGGGGGCAAGCGGATCGGCAGCGGCCATGAGATACGCGCCTGGGCCCTGATCGGCGTCGATGGAGCGATCAAGGGTGCGCCGGTCAACGCGGAATTCATGTCGATGCTGGTCCCGGCGAGCTGACAACGGGCCCCATCATGCGCAGTCCGAAAACTCCGAAAGCCGGCGCGACATCCGACGACGATCGCGCATCGCGCCGCGGCATCCAGTCAGTGGAGATCGGCTTTCGTGTGCTCGCGGCCGTCGCAGCGGAGTCCCAGCCGGCGACGCTGGGCGCCATAGCGAAACGCGCCGGCCTCTCCGCCTCGCAGGCGCATCGTTATCTGGCAAGCCTCATCGCCGGCGGAATGGCGCATCAGGCGGCATCTTCCGGGCGTTACGAGCTGGGGCCGCAGGCGATCCAGATCGGGCTGGCCGCGCTGGCGCGCACCGATGTCTTCGCCGAGGCCGATCCCGCGATCGCTGCATTCACCCGCGACACCGGACGTTCGACGCTGGTGGCGGCGCGCGGCCCGCTCGGCCCCACCATCGTGCGCTGGCATGCCGGCCGCACCCCGGTGATCACTTCACTGGCGGTCGGCTCGGTGCTGCCGCTGCTGGGATCCGCCACGGGACACGCATTCCTGGCGTTCATGGGATCGGAAGAACTGGCCGGCGCGGTCGAAACGGCCAAAGCCGAGGATGCCCGTGCGGCGGCGATCGATGTCGACGCCGTCCGCCGGCGCGTGCGCGACACCATGTCGGCGTCCGTCGACGAAATCCTGATCCCTGGATTGCGCGCGACCGCAGTGCCGATCCTCGACATCCAGGGCCGCGCCGCGCTGGTCGCAACCGTGATGGCGACGCCGGCGTTTGCACGCGCCGATGACGAGGCCATCGTTCACAAGCTGCAGTCGGTCTGCAGGAGTTTGACGGAACGTCTCGGCGCGCGCTGGCAGTAAGTCGCGCTCATATCCTCAGTCCAGAAAATCCGGCTGCTCCTTGAGGATGCGGGCGTAAAGCGGCTGAAACTGGAACCAGCCGCCGAACGGTGTGCCGATGATCTGATAGGCCTGCGTCGCCGCTTCGTGCGAGATCAGCTTCAGCGACTGCTTCGAATGGGCTGCGGCTGCCTCGGCCAGCAACTGCACCTGGCACGAGCGCTCCATGGTGATGAACCACCAGGCCGCCTCGTCGACGGTCTTTCCCACCGTCAACAGACCATGGTTCTGCAGGATCGCGGCCTTGCAGGTACCGAGAGCGTCGGCGATCTGCTGCCCTTCGTCGAGATCGGCCGCCACGCCGCCGTAGTCGTCATAGAGCCCATGATCGTTGTAAAAGGCGCAGACATCCTGCGAGATCGGATCGAGTTTGCGTCCGAGTGCGGCAAAGGCGCGGCCATAGGTGGAATGCGAGTGCGCCGCGCCGACGGAATCGGGGCGTGCCGCATGCACCCGGGAATGGATCGCGAACGCCGCCGCATTGACCGGACGATTGCCCTCGACAACCCTGCCTTCATGGCTAACCCGGATCAGGTCCGACGCCTTGATCTGGCTGAAGTGCATGCCGAATGGATTGACCCAGAACGTGTCGGTGAATTCCGGATCACGTGCGGTGATGTGACCGGCAACGCCCTCGTCGAACTCGAATTTTGAAAACAGCCGAAACGCACCCGCCAGGCGCTGCTTGCGATGCAGGCGTTCTTCCGCAACCGTCTGGAACACCGGAGGTTGCGGCAAACCACCGAGCATTTTTTCGGCGGCGGATTTGCTATCATCGAATTTTTGCGGTGCATTCATGGCGCTCTCCTTGTGATGGCAACAGGCGGGTGGATCGAAACGCGCAGCGGCGGCGCCACAGTCGATCATCCTCCCATTGTGTTGGTCGTCGGCCCGGCACATGAATGACCGTCATACGGTCGCGTTGCCTAAACCGACGTTTGATGCAAGCACGATTGCGATTTCAGTACGGGGCAAATGAATTCCCTTGCAGCGACATGAATGAGATTCACATGCCACGATCGCGCTCGTCCCTGCCGCCATTGTCGACGCTGCGCCCGTTCGAGGCCGCCGTGCGGTTGGGAAGCTTCAAGGCCGCCGCCGAAGAACTCGGCCTGACACAATCGGCGATCAGCCATCAGATCAGCGCCCTGGAAACCCATTTCCGCAGCAAGCTGTTCCTGCGCCAAGGCAACAGGCTGGCGCTGACCAAGCCGGGCGCGACGTATGGCGCTGTGATCCTTCGCGCCTTCTCCGAGATGGCGCGTGCCGGCGAAAGGCTGCTGACCGACGAGCAGCAGCAGATCGTCAGGGTCAGCGCCACGCCGAGCTTTGCCGCCTTCGCGGCATTGCCCAATATCCAGACCTTCAGGGCGGTCAACAGCAACCTCGATCTGCGGCTGGAGGCCCGCAACACCGGCGTTGATTTCGACACGGAGAACCTCGACGCCGCAATCGTGGCCGGTACGCCACCGTTTCGGGGACTGCAGGCGCACCGGTTGTTCCGGTCGAAGCTGGCGCCTTTGGCGCGCCCCGAATTGTGCGAGAAGTTCGCGCCGGTGAAGACCGCGCGCGATCTCGTGCGAATGCCGCTGATCGAACTCAACAATATCCCGGGGATGTGGAAACGCTGGTTCGCCAAGATCGATCCCGGGATCAAACTCGGCGAACTCAGCCTGTCGAGCGACAGCCTGCTCGCGGCCATTCAGATGGCGGAAGCCGGCCTCGGCGTGGTGCTGGCGCCTTTCCCGCTTGCCGCACCGGTCGTCGCGTCCGGCCGTCTCCACGCCCTGTTTCGCCCCACCGTTCTGATGGATAGACCGGACTTCCACCTGGTCTATCGCAAGGCTGACGCGGGCGCGGCCAAGATCAAGGCGGTCAGGCGATGGCTCAGGGATATCATCGCCGGACTCGAAGAGCGCACCGGCACGACGGACCTCTGAGGAAACCGGTAGCGGCGCGACTTAGAACACGCTGTAGCCGCCGTCGATCACGATGGTGTCGGCGGTGTGATAGGCCGAAGCGCCGCTCATCAGATAGACGGCAATCCCGGCGAAATCCTGCGGCTTGCCGAAACGGCGCACCGGAATCCGGGGCGTCACATTGGCCATGAACCTGTCGTTGGCCTGCAGTCCGCCGGTCATCTCGGTATCGATCCAGCCCGGCAGGATCGCATTCGCCGTGATGCCGTAGCGCGCATGCTCCACTGCGAGCGCCTGGATCAGAGAATTGATCGCAGCCTTCGAGCCGGCATAGTGCTCGTTGCGCGCCGTGCCGAACAGCGACGCCATGCTGGATGTCGCCACCAGCCGTCCGAACGCATCGCCCTGCCCGGCGCGGGCGATCATATGCCGCACCACCGGCTGGAACGCGTGGAACACGCCGTCGAGATTGATCGAAAACATCCGCCGCCAGTCTTCCTCGGTGCGGTCGGCGAACGCCGTGCGACCGCCACCGCCGATTCCAGCATTGGCGAAACAGCCGTCGATGCGCCCGAACTCCGAGAGCGTCGCTTCCGTCGCCCTCACGGTCTCGTCGCGACTTGCCACATCGCACACCAGCGTCTGCACCTTACCGCCGAATTCGCCCAGCCGCACGGCAGCGGCGGCGTTCTTTTCGGTGTTGCGACCCCAGATCGAGACCGCGCAGCCATGGGCGGCAAGCCCTTCCGCAATGCCGAGGCCGATACCACCATTGCCGCCGGTCACCACCGCCACGCGGCCGTTCAAGTCGAACAGGTTTGCCATGATCAAGCCCCTGGAGCCTTAAAGAAGGCCGACCATGTGCCAGCACGGTCGGACGTCCCAGCTCAGGTTATGTCATCGACGGCCGCGCGCGGGCAAGCCTTCTTGCGTGCATCAGGACCGCAAGCTCACCGGGTGGGTCATGGGCTGCGACAACGTGGCTCGCGTGAACTTATCCGCTACAGCCGGCCTGCCGAACAGGCCACCCTGCGCGAGAGGAAACCCAAGCCGGCGAATAACCTCAAGATCATCGCTGGTCTCCACGCCTTTTGCCACGGCGCGGGCGCCGTACCCCTGGGCCAGCTCCGCGATGCCACGGCAAACCACCTGTTGCAGCCGATTCTCCGCGCATCCCGTCACAAGCTCGGGCGCGACCTTGACTTCGGCGAACGGAAATCGCGACCGTTCCATCAATGTGGGCCAGTCAGTCCCGAGATCATCGAGCGCGACCGCAATATTGTGAAGCCGCAACCGACCGGCGACATCCGTGACAACGTCGAGGCAATTGATCACCTCGGCTGCCTTGAGCCGGATCGTCAGCCCTCCGAAAGCGGGATGGTCCGGCACGGTGCGGAGCCTGTCAATCGATACTGGATCGACGAAACGATGGACCTGCATGTCGATCGAGATGCCGATCGGGCCATGCCGGTGGACGAAATAGCGCCAGTCATTAATGACACGGCGCATGACGAACTCCGACAACGCCATCAGATGCGGATCGCCCGCATCGGCTACGAAACCGGCAGGCACGACGACGCCCCAGAACGGATGCCGCACGCGTACCGTAGCCTCTGCGCCGCACGCCGCCAAAGTCCACACGTCGACCTTGACCTCGTGCCAGAGTTCCAACCAATCCGCCTGGAGAGCCTCCGATGCATCGATGACAGGACGTGGCGACCGCTCGCGAGGCAGCACCATCGCCACGCTTGCGCGCAAGGCTTCCTCGTTGAAGGGTGTAGCGAGCACCGGCAGCATCGTCAGTCCGAGAGCCTCTCCCAACTGCTGAACGGCCCCCACCGCAAGCGATTGCCGCCGACCGATCAATAAAACGCGACCTTCGAAGGATTGCGCAGCGAGACTTTTCAGAATGCGTTCGGCGTCGACGCCTCCGGACGGTATCCCCAAGACCACCAAATCCAGAAAAGACAGATCGGGAATCGAAACAACTTCGCCGGCGACCAGCTGCAGCGCGACCACACAGCCGAACTGCTCAAGGGATTCTCCAAGAAACGACCGGATATGTCTTTTTCCGTCGATGACACAGACCCGCGGCGAAATCTTGCGCTGGCCGAAAACGACAGGTCTATCCGTATCTGCGGACATCACATTCTGCATATCAACCTGACCACTCAACACATCTCACCGGCCACAAGAGAGCCGCAATCGAGATCTCGATCCCATCTCATCGCCGCTGGGAAAACCGGCAGCTTCCATGCCATGCGATATCACCGGGATCGAGAGGACACCGCGCTGTTCTCTCGTGCAGAGACGGCGGCAATGAAATCGCAACATGATGTTCGTCTCGTCGGCGACGATCTGGTTCAGATCGCGTCATGTCGCAACGTACCAGCTGCCGTCTTTTGCAAACGAACCATCGCTTTCATGCGAATGACGCAGCAATGAATGCTCCCCGGCATCAGCAACCGCAGAGCACAGTCAGCCGATCGGGTGACAGGTGTCCGATGACAAGTCCTCAGTGCCTCGATCGCGCGAACCTGACAGCATTGCCGGATCCCCGCTGTGCTTCTGTCGGTATTGAGATAAGCGGTCCGGCAGGTGAGAAACCAACCGCACCGTGATAAATTCCGCGTCACATTCGACTCACAGGGGCCTTGCCATGACGCTCGCCGCACGCACCGATTCCATTCTGCAAGATCTCGGTGTTCGCCCCGATCAGTACGGCGATGGCCGACGAGACGTGCGCTCGCCGCTGGACGGGCAGATCATCGCACGCGTTCGAGACGCAGGACCGGATCAGGCCACGGAGGCCGCCGGACGCGCGGAACGGGCTTTCCTGGCATGGCGATCGACCCCTGCGCCGCGACGCGGGGAGTTCGTCCGGTTGCTCGGCGAGGAATTGCGTGCCGCCAAGGCCGCGCTCGGCGAACTCGTGACCATCGAGGCGGGCAAGATCCGCTCCGAAGGCCTCGGCGAGGTCCAGGAAATGATCGACATCTGCGATTTTGCGGTCGGCCTCTCCCGCCAGCTCTATGGCCTTACCATTGCCAGCGAACGGCCGAACCACCGGATGATGGAGCAGTGGCATCCGCTCGGGCCGGTGGGCATCATCACCGCCTTCAACTTTCCGGTCGCGGTGTGGGCGTGGAATGCGGCACTCGCGCTGGTGTGCGGCAATCCGGTGATCTGGAAACCATCGGAGAAGACGCCACTGACGGCGCTCGCCATACAGGCCCTGGTCCAGCGCGCGGCGGCAAGATTCGGCGACGCCCCTGCTGACCTGTCCACGATCCTGATCGGCGGACGAGATGTCGGCGAGATGCTGGTCGACGACGTACGGGTGCCGCTGGTCTCCGCCACCGGGTCCACCGCCATGGGCCGGACCGTGGGCCCGCGACTGGCGCAGCGCTTCGCTCGCGCCATCCTCGAACTCGGCGGCAACAATGCCTCGATCGTTGGTCCAACAGCCGATCTCGATCTGGCGCTTCGAGCCGTGACCTTCGCGGCAGTGGGCACCGCCGGACAGCGCTGCACCTCACTGCGCCGGCTGCTCGTACACCACGACATTTACGAACCATTCGTTGCGAAACTGAAACAGGCGTATGGCGCGATCCCAATCGGCAACCCGCTGGTGGATGAAGCCGCGCAGGTCGGCCCTCTGATCGACGTGGTGGCGTTCGAGCGCATGCAGCAGGCGCTTGCACAGGCCCGAGATCTTGGCGGCAAGGTCACCGGTGGCGAACGCGTCGCCTATGGCGATGCTATGGCCTATTATGTAGCGCCGGCGCTGGTCGAGATGCCCAGCCAGCTCGGTCCTGTGCTGGAGGAAACCTTCGCCCCGATCCTCTACGTCATCAAATATTCCGCGTTCGACGACGCGCTGAGATGGCACAATGAGGTGCGCCAGGGGCTATCGTCATCGATCTTCTCATCCGATCTTCGCGAGGTGGAGAGCTTTCTCTCCGCCACCGGCTCGGACTGCGGTATCGCCAATGTCAATATCGGTCCATCCGGCGCCGAAATTGGCGGCGCGTTCGGTGGTGAGAAGGATACCGGCGGCGGCCGCGAAGCCGGCTCCGATGCCTGGAAGGCGTACATGCGCCGCGTCACCAGCACTATCAATTACGGTCGCGATCTGCCGCTCGCTCAGGGCGTCAGGTTCGACATCGGCTGAAGCTGCGCTGCAACAGCGTCAAGCACTTCGGCGGACCAATCCACCGCGTGGTCCTCGTCGAGGGTCAGCGGCAGCACCATGCGCCCGCAACTCGTCATCCGAACGGTGGATGGCTTTAGCCGCAGATGAACACCGCTTGGCACGCAACGACGACAGCGACGATTTGGAATCAACCGTGGCAATTCCGCAACCCTGACGTGTTGCCGCGATGTCGCGCTGGCTCTTGTTATCACTCGAAAATTTCGGCTGCCAAGGTGCTGGTTCGTATTCCGGCAAATCATGCACAAGACTCGTGCGCGGTCGTGGCTCGATCCATCGCGGGCAACGCCTCTAGTTTCTCTAGAGGGATTTCGCCCCTGCCATTCGCGCTGTCAAACCTTTGCCGTTTCGCTGGAGATTGTTATGAAAAAACTATTGCTGGCGTCAACGCTGATCGGGCTTTGCACCGCGCCGACATGGGCCGCCGATCTCGCCACGCAGCCTTACACCAAGGCGCCGGTCTATGGTGATCCGGCCACCAACTGGTCGGGCTTCTATGCGGGCGTCAATACCGGCTGGTTTGGCGGATCCGGCACGGTGAACACCGACGCTGCCGTAACGTCAACCAGTACGGCTCCGGTCAATGCAACGGCCATGGCCCTTGGCGTGACAAATGCGTCCCATTCATCGGGCGGCTTCATCGGCGGCGGCCAGATCGGATACAACTACCAAGTCTCGCCGTTGTTCGTGGCGGGTTTCGAAGCGGATATTCAGGGCCTGTCCGGATCGCCCGAACGCTCGTCTTCGTTGTCGCCCTTGATAGACAACAACGGAGCAGTGGCTTCGTTTGCAACGGGCACGACAACCACGCGTGATATCTCCTACCTCGGAACGTTTCGTGGCCGTATCGGCGTCACCGTCGTCCCCAGCGTTCTGCTGTATGTGACCGGCGGCCTGGCGTACGGGAGCGTCAAGTCCGAGACGACCATCACCCAATCTGCGATCAACACGAGCAGCCCCCCTCCTGCAACGCTCACGTCAGGAGCGTTCGCAGACACCCGTATCGGGTATGCCGTCGGTGCGGGCGGCGAGTGGATGTTGCACTCGAGCTGGAGCGCGAAACTCGAGTACCTCTACTACGACCTGGGTTCGGCAACCTACGCGACCGGCGGTCTCGCCAACAATGTTAGCCCGACCTCGCTTCAGGGCTTCGGTATCGCCTCCGTCGCAACGTCAACACGGGTGCGCTTCAACGACCAGATTGTCCGCATCGGCGTGAACTACCACTTCGGCGGGCCGGCCATCTCAAGCTACTGAGCCGCGAGATTAATCCGACGTCTCGGCTTCGTATTGCGCCTGCGTTAATGGCGATGCGATGCTGTTCAGCACGTCAGCCAACCGGTCGACCGCCCAGTCGATCTGGCTTTGGTCGATGATCAGCGGCGGTGCCAGGCGAATGGTGTTGCGATGGGTATCCTTGGTCAACACGCCAGCCTCGAGCAGGCGCTTGACCGCATCACCCGCACGCACGCTCCGATGCAATTCGACGCCGACGAACAGGCCGCGCCCGCGCACCTCGCAAATGACCGGGCTGTCTATATCGGCAAGCCGGCTCAGGAGATAAGTGCCCATCGCCGCCGAACGCGCGACCAGCTGCTCGTCGACCAGCGTGTCGAGGGCGGCCAATCCCACGACCGCGGCGATCGGATTGCCGCCGAACGTGCTGCCGTGATCACCGGGTGAAAACACACGCATCACTTCGTGGCGGGCAAGAAACAGTGACACCGGCAGCAGGCCACCGCCGAGCGCCTTGCCGAGTATCAGCCCATCAGGGTCGACGCCATCGTGCTGGCACGCGAGCAAGGCGCCGGTCCGCCCAAGACCGCTCTGGACCTCGTCACACAACAACAGCACGTTGTTCGCGGCGCAGATCCGCGCCACCTCAGCCAGATAACCGTCCGGCGGCACATTGATGCCGCCCTCGCCCTGAACCGGCTCGACCAGAAAGGCGGCCGTATCAGGCGTGATCGCAGCCTTGAGCGCTGCCGCATCGCCGAACGGCACGGATCGGAAGCCGGGTGGAAACGGTCCGAAGCCATCGCGATATTGCGGCACGGACGAGAAGCCCGTGATCGTTATGGTGCGGCCGTGGAAATTGCCGTCGGCGACAATGATCTCGGCGCGATCCGCCGGCACGCCCTTGACCTTGTAGGCCCATTTGCGCGCCGCCTTGAGCGCGGTCTCGACCGCCTCCGCACCGCTGTTCATGGGCAGCGCCGCATCCATGCCGGTGAGTGTGCAGGCACGGGCCAGGAATGGGCCCAGCCGGTCGCTGAAATAAGCCCGCGAGATGGTATCCAGACGCTGCGCCTGCGCGGTCAGCGCCGCCACGAGCCGCGGATGGCAATGACCAAAGCTGACAGCCGAATACGCGCCCATCATGTCCATGTAGCGACGACCGCGGTCGTCCCACAGATAAACGCCCTCACCGCGAACGATGGTAACCGGCAACGGCGCATAGTTGCCCGCACCGTAGCGGGCTTCGAGGGTGGCAAGATCACTCACGACACACCTCCTTCAATGGAGGGAGCCACCGCATTGGGATCAGCCGTTCGGGACGCCGAATCAGCCGTGGCTCCCTGTCTGATATTTAGGATGAGGGGAGCCAAAGTGCGAGGTGGATTGTGATCTTCCCACGATCAATTGAGCGTCCGGCTACGACCCCAACCAATCACTTATGCCGCGTGGACGCTCCGGCCGTCGAGGCCCAGCAGGGTGGACACCTCGCGTGCGGAAATCGGCCGGCCAATCAGAAAGCCCTGCACTTCGTCGCAGCTCGCGGCACGCAAGTAATCGAGCTGCGCCTGGATTTCGACGCCTTCGGCCACCACTCCGATGCGCAGATCGCGGGCAAGGCCAATCACGGATTTGACGATCGCGGCGCAGTCCGGCTGGGACAGCATGTCGCGGATAAACGACTGGTCGATCTTGATTCGGCTGAACGGCAGTTTGCGCAGATATGTCAGCGATGAAAAGCCAGTGCCGAAATCGTCGAGCGCCACCGTTACGCCCAGTGCCAGCAACGCGCTCAGCACCGCGGGTGCCGATCCGTATTTGGAAATCAGCATCGACTCCGTCATTTCGATTTCCAGCCGTCGAGGCTGCACGCCGCTCTCCGAGAGCGCACGCACCACGCTTTGCAGTACGCTTGCGTTTTGCAACTGCACCGCCGAAAAATTCACGGCGATCCGGATATCGTCGGGCCAGCGCGACAGCGTGGCGCAAGCCTGCCGGATCACCCACTCGCCGATTGCATGAATAAGCCCCGTCTCCTCCGCGATCGGAATGAATTCGCTGGGATACACCAGGCCGCGCACCGGATGTTGCCAGCGCAGCAGCGCTTCAAAACCGGCGATGCGGTTGTCCCGCAGATCGAGAAACGGCTGATAGACCAGGCGGAACTCGTTGCGCTCGACCGCGAGCTCGAGATCGCGTTGCAGCGCCCGGCGCTCGCGGGCCGCGGCGTCGTCGCTCGGGGCGAAAAACTGGATCGTGCCGATCCCAAGCCGCTTGGCCCGGTAGAGCGCGACGTCGACGTGCTTCAGCAGCTCGTTCGAGGTGCCGCCATCGCGTGGTGCGAGCACGATACCGATGCTGGTGGCGCCCTGGATTTCAAGTTCGTCGACCTGAAATGGTGCGGCAAAGGCCGCAATGACCCGCTCGGCCAATGCCAACGCCTCCTCCGCCCCACTCAAGTTGGTGGCAACCAGCGCGAACTCGTCGCCGCCGATACGCGCGGCGAAATCGGCATCACGGGTACAGCGCCGCAGCCTTGCCGCAACCTGGATCAGAAACTCGTCACCGGCGGGATGGCCATACTGGTCGTTGATATCCTTGAAGCGATCGAGGTCAAGCAGCAGGATCGCGAACTCCTCGCCGCTGCGTGACAATCGAGTCAGGCAATGACCAAGGCATTCGTTGAAGGCAAACCGGTTCGGAAGCTGCGTCAGCGGATCCTGGCGTGCAACCTTTTCGCTGTCCAGTTGTCTGATCAGGCGACTGGTGAACTCGAAGGAATAGGCGAACACGCCGCGCAGCAACACCATGGCGTAGATCAGTACCAGCACCGCGACCAGCAGATAGGCGAAATCCCCGATACGGCCGAGACAGATCATCGCACCGAGAAAGATCGGAGCAATGAAGGCGATCGCCGCAACCGGAATGGTGGCGAAAGCAAGCGCACCACCCGCCAGCATGCCGGCGCACAGGCAGGTGATCACAAGTTGTCCACCATTGGCAGCCTGCGTGAAGAACGCCAGCGGCAGCACTGCCCAGGCACATCCGAGCAGAAACGCATTGCGCACCAACCGATGGATGGTTCGGCGCGACACCGACGGGGGCTTCGCCACCAGCCAAGTGGTCCGCCCCCTGAATGTAATGAAAAGGGTGGTGCCCATCAGGACCGTGCCCCACAGCACGGCCGGCAGTCTGTCGGGTGAATCCCATAACGCCAGAACCAGCACAACGGCGTTGCAGGCGTTGGCCAGCATGATGCCCGGGGCATGGCGCAATACCATTGCGACCTGTTCGGCCCGGATGAAACCCGCAACGATCTCATCGGTGGGCGGGCCACCGAATGCGGTGAGATCACCGGCGAACAGTCGCGAGGCGTAAGATCTCAGATCCACCCGCATATCGCATTCCCATTCCCGGGCCCGACGCGGACGCCAGTTCCCCAATTCCTGCAAAATCGCTGTTATTCTTTGAGGAAATGTGAACGATGCCGGGCAGATAGCGCGCCGCGACGCTGGCATGCATGCGCCGCAGCATCCCAACAATGATATGGCTAACAAAGCATAACCGGGGAACTGCACATTTGACCTTCGGTTCCCCGCCGCCTATCGCATGATGTCCGATCCGGATCTTTCTGGTGATCAATGTCTAAACTCGTCCTCGACCAATTTGACCGTCGCATCATTGCCGAACTGCAGAAGGATGCCCGCATCACCAATGTGGCATTGGCCGAAAAGGTCGGACTCTCCCCACCACCATGTCTGCGGCGGGTGAAACGCCTTGAGGACGAAGGCGTGATCCGGGCCTGGCGCATCGAGATCGACCGCAAGGCGCTCGGCCTCGGAGTCACGGTGTTCGTCGGCGTAAAGTTCGACCATCCACAGGACATCGAAGCCAGCGAATTCGTCGCCGCGATCGGACGCTGGCCGGAGGTGGTGTCCTGCCAGTTGATCACCGGCGACATGGATTTCCTGCTCGAGGTCGTGGTCGAGGACCAGGAGGCTTATCAGCGCTTCCTATTCGACAAGCTGCTGAAGCTCCCGCACGTGAAGGACGTGCGTTCCAACTTCGCGATCAAGACCTTCAAGAACACGGGCGCGGTTCCGATCTCGATGGAAATGCCCTCATAAACCGTTCGATCGTCATCCTCCGCGCACGGTCTGTCTTGATACCGTCGCAGTCAGGCCACCTTGGCGCTGCTGCTATCGCGGCTTCGGGAGATGGCGGCAAGCAAATCTGTTTGTGTAACGATCCCCACGGCACGTCGGTTGGCATCGACCACCACAACTGCGTGGGTGCGGCCATCGGTTAGCGGATCGATCAACCTGAGCGCCGGCGCATCCGGCGCAACCGTTCGCGCCTCCGACATCAGGTCCCGAACACGCAGGCCAGGACGAGACAGTTCACGCAACCCCACCGCGCCGACGACACGCGCGGCCCGATCAACCACAGGGAGCGAGCGTACGGCGTGTTCGAGCAGCAAGGCCCGGGCCATTGGCGGCTCCGCATTCTCGTCGATCCGAATCACATCGCGTGACATGATGTCCGCGCAGGAAACAAATCCCTGCGAGCGCTCGAACGCACGCAATTCCACCCGGCGAAGCAAATGATCGAGATCGCCGCGATCTATATCGAAGGTCTCGCCCAGATCCGCCAGCGCCGCATCGACATCCTCGGTGCGGAACCCCACGCGCAGCTGAGCGGGAAGATCTGAGGTCCCGTGAGTCTGGACGATGGGTGAAGATCTGTGCGGGTAGGCATGGCGGGAGAACTTGTGGAACAACCAGCCGAAGCCGACCAGCACCACGCAGTTGAGTCCAACCGGAACCAGCGCAAATAGAAAACCTGTGGAGGCGACCGACGGCCCACCGAGCACCGCAGTGAGCGCGGCCGCACCACCCGGCGGATGAAGACACCTGGTCAACGACATGGCGCCGATCGCAAGAGCAACCGCTATTCCCGTAGCAAGCACGGGTTCGTGAATCAGTCGTGCCACGGCAACACCGACCAGCGCGGATATGGTGTTGCCGCCGATGATCGACCAGGGTTGAGCCAGCGGACTTGCCGGAACGGCGAACAGCAGCACAGCTGACGCCCCCATGGGGGCGACCAGCAACGGCATATCAAAACCCCGGCCATAGCCGATCGCGCACAGCAGGCCCGTCAGACCAATGCCAATCAACGCACCACAGCAGGCCATCAAACGATCGCGCAAGGTTGCGCCCGCAAGAACCGGCACAAAAAGCTTGAACTGGCGATTCCCCGAGAGTTTCTGCAACCAGGTGTATTGTCGATCGGGTGGCACGGCGTTCCGAAAAGAGGTGAATGATGACTCGACGCTAAAATATCGCATGGCGATATAGCGACACGAACTTCGTCGATCTGCATCGCAGAAGCAATCTCAAAATCGATGCGTCTTTAGTTGAAATTTTCTGCAATCGGCCGCGCCTGAAGAAATATTCCACTCTGAAAGGCGCGCGGGCGCAGCAAACGATCCCGAGCAAAGAGCCGGTGTCCAGTCGCCCCCCGCTCCGTGGCATGTCTCCGAGAGCTTCGTGTGATCTCGCATCGACTTTCGCCCTCGTCATTCTTTCAACAGATCGTCCGATACGATGAAGAATATTTCGGCTCGTGTGCCGAAAGACGCACCGTCATCTTGTCGCGTGAAAGAAAGAGGCTAGCATCCGATCGGCTCGATCCTCTCGCCGTCATCAGCACGTCCAAGCCAGAAATCTGAAACTCAAATATTGGGACGCACGCTTCGACACGGCCGCCGACATTGAAATCGAACAAATGGCTCTGTGTTGGCAACATCCGCCAAAAAAGCATCAAGAAGATCTGCAAGACTGCACTGCAAAAGAAGCTGGAAGGCCAAAAGAATCTGGAAGGCAAAGAAAACCGCCAGACAACCGGAGGAAGCAACGATGACGACCCTGCCTGAGACTCTTGATGAGACTTCGCAGCCGCAACATCGCGGCGTCGATCGCCGTGGATTGCTGCGCACCGCAGGCGCACTGGCTGCCACGACGATGCTGGCACCGAACGCACTGGCACGCGACTACGGCCGCAATGCCGAACCAACACGCTATCCGGATCCCGACATCGTCGTGATCGATCCCAAGCGCTTCAAGGCCAAGGTCGGCAACACCGCAATCCAGCGGGTCTACACCGGATGCCTGTGGGCCGAAGGGCCGGCCTGGAATGCGCAAGGACGCTATCTGGTGTGGAGCGACATCCCGAACAATCGTCAGCTGCGCTATCTCGATGATGACCGCCATGTCTCGGAGCGGTTTCGCTACCCTTCCAACGAGAGCAACGGCAATACGTTTGACACTGAAGGACGGCAGATCACAGCGCAACGAACCCAGTTGGTGCGCTTCGAGCACGATGGATCGACCACGGTGCTCGCAGACCAGGCCGGCGGCAAGCAGCTGAACGGTCCGAACGATATGGTGGTGCATCCCAACGACAAGTCGATCTGGTTTACCGATCCGGGCTACGGCGCACTCAGTCGCTATGAAGGCCAGATGTCCAACACCGGTTCGCTGTCGCCCTATCAGAAGGAGGCGGTGTATCGCATCGACGGGCAGTCTGGTCAGATCACCAAGGTGGCCGATGAACCATTCAAGCCGAACGGCATCGCCTTCAGTCACGACTACAAGAAGGTCTACGTCTGCGACACCGGGATCACGCATTATCCGAATGCCAAGAACATTGTCTGGCAGTACGACCTCGACGGCGCCAAGCTGTCCAATCCGCGCACGCTGTTCGACGCGGCGCTCGACGGCAAGTCCGGATTCCCGGACGGCATTCGCGTGGATGTCGATGGCAACATCTGGGCCGGGATCGGTTGGGTCGGCGACGGTTATGACGGCGTTCACATCTTCGCGCCCGACGGCACACGCATCGGCTTGATCAAGCTGCCGGAGATTTGCGCCAACGTCTGCTTCGGCGGCGCCAAGCGCAATCGCCTGTTCATGGCCGCCAGCCAATCGTTGTATGCGGTCTATGTCGAGACCCAGGGCGCGCATTTCTGCTGAGAGATCGCTGCGGCCGGGAGGTGAAAACACGGGAGGCGGGACGTCCGCCTCCCACGTCGCCTCGGCATCATCACCTGTACCACTAGCGCGTATAGAAGATCACACCGGCAATAAGAACCATCGCCGCAACCGCCAGCATATGCGCGAGCAGTCCCGAGGCCGCCTGCTTCGTGGCTTCCTTCATGGTCCCCCCATCAGGACAATCAGAATTGTGAACATGAGTCGTCGTTGGCCGAGCGGGCCGACGACTCACAAGCGATGTAACGCGGAACACCCCAAAACGACTTGAAGCGTGGATATTCGCGGCTTCGAGTCCCCACTCGACGAATATCGACGGCCCGAAGAGTCGACCATCAATGCGGCATCAATTTGTCGGGAGCTGCCCAAGTTCATGGCAAGACCCGGCGCTCGGGCACGCCTCATCGAGATGCCATCGAAGGATCGTATCCGCGCGTCAGAGATCACTCACGCCTTCGATCCATGCCGCAAGCGTATCCAGCACGTCGGCGAGAACTTCCGCATCCTTGCGGCCGGTTCGTGCCGGGACGTGAAAGGAATGATCGGCGTCCGCAAACAGCTTCAGTGTCGCACGCGTGCCGAGTGACTTGCACACCGGGTTGAGCTGATCGAGCTCGGCCAGCTTGTCGCTGGTCCCTTGCAGAAACAGCATCGGGATCTTGACATCGAACAGATGCTTGCTGCGATCCTGCGATGGCTTGCCGGCGGGATGCAGCGGAAAGCCGAGGAACACCAGCCCGCGCACGCCGGACAACGGCGCAGCCGCCTGCGCCTGCGATGTCATGCGGCCACCGAAGGATTTGCCGCCGGCGAAGACCGGAACTTTCGGCAGCAGCCCGATCGCATGCGCCACTGCGGCGCGCACGGTGGCATGCGCGACTGCCGGCGAATCCGGCCGCTTGCTGCCGCGTTCCATGTAGGGAAACTGGTAGCGCAGGGTTGCGATGTCGCGCTGCGCTAGACCCGCCGCAACCGCGGCCATGAATGGATGCGCCATGCCGGCTCCCGCGCCATGGGCCAGCACATAGACGGCCCGTGGATGCGCCGGCGATTGCAAGAGACCGGAGACACGGGCGTCGTCGGCGACGGCGATGCTCACGGACGTTGTCTGGGAGGATGACACGCGGCGGCTCCGGGTAAACCAGGATTACATGCCGCTCTGTATATACGACCCCGCCGGTTTCTTGGATGATTTTCGCAGGAGACACTGCGGCCCCTGCGCGCCGCTCAGGCTCCGTCGCGATCGTCGCGGGAGCGCTCCGGCGGCGGCCCCGGCCAGAACGTAAAGAAAGCGGCCGGCATGGCGAAGGACGCCGCCGACATCAGTTCGCTCTTAGCCGGTGGTGCGGCGGCGGCCACATCGGCATTCCCATCGGCCGGAACCGCCGCATCGGACTTCCGCTCGCGATAGGCCCGAAGGTCATAGATGTTGGCGATACGATAGGTCATGGCCGCCCTCGTCGATCCAGATCGCGCTGCCATCACGGCGGCACTCTGCGAATGCTGCTGCAGACCCACGCCCTTGGCAACGCACCCCGCAACAAAACGACAGGCATTGCGTCGCGAGCCGATGACGCAGCATGTTATTGCCCGGATCGCCGCGACCGAAGATGAAAGGCTCGCGGCTGCAACCGCATGTACAGCCTCCGTTATTGGTCACGTACAGGGATGGAATAGGCCCATGGACATTGCAGCGGTCCGCGCGCCGCGCATGACGATGCACTTCCGCCATTGCGGCCGGCAACGCGAGCAAAGCCGTTGCGAGATCGCGACAACTACGAAATTCCATTTCCTTGACCGGGCCCGTAACGACCGGTCCAATCATGACCGCAGGAATTGCTCACAGCGCAGGGAGCGCAAGTCATGGCCAAGGTAAGTAACACTTACGACCAGGTGATTTCGGCCAACACCGACTACGTGTCGAACTTCGGCGACAAGGTACAACTGGCGCTGCCGCCGGCGCGGCGTTTCGCCATCCTGACCTGCATGGATGCGCGGCTCGATCCTGCGAAATACGCCGGGCTCGCCGAAGGTGATGCCCACGTCATCCGCAACGCCGGAGGACGCGCCTCCGACGACGCCATCCGATCGCTGGTGATCTCCCACAAGCTGCTGGGCACGCAGGAATGGTTCGTGATCCACCACACCGACTGCGGCATGCAGCTGTTCACTGGCGAGATCATCGGCGATCTGCTGGAAGACAACCTCGACACCGCGCAGTTCGACGGCAAGACGTGGTCGAACCCCAAGCACGGCGGTGGCTCCGTCGCCGGCCATTTCGTCCACTGGCACACCTTCGCGGACAATGCGAAAAGCGTCACCGAAGACGTGCAGCGCATCCGCACCCATCCGCTGGTGCCACCAGGCATTCCGATCTACGGGTTCATCTACGATGTCAAAACCGGCAAGCTGAACGAGGTCGCGGAGGCGACCGCCGCCGGCAAGGCCCGTGCGTGAGGCGCGCGGTTCCGATCAATCCGGCGACGGCTCCGGCCGGGTGCTGAGCACAATGAAGTCTTCGCCGTCCAGGACAAAGCCCGCCACCTCGCGCATCCCCAACCGGAGGTGCGCGCTCAGCGACCGTGGATTGTCCGCGCGAATGAACAACACGGCTTCCCGATCGGGCCGCTGCCTCACCAGTTCCCGATAGAGCGCGTCGAGCACGCCCTGCCCGCGTGCGGCGCGATCGATACACACCGGCCCGTAGCCATAGGCATCCTTGCTGCCCGGCCAGGCCCTGAACATCGCCACCACCGGCGGCGCCGACACACGCGCCTTGTCCTCGGTGAGCAGCACGCCAAGCAGCCCGGTCTCGCCGGTGGCGACAATGATCAACTGCTCGGCGTCGAGACAATCCCTGACCACACGGACCGACCAATCACCGAGCAGCATCCCGCCGCGGTCGGCCGCATTGGCCATCAGCAGCGCGGAGATCGATTCCACATCGTCCAGCGTGGCAACGCGTGTCCTGATCATCTGTGAGTTCGCCAATAAGTTCGGAGTTCGACGCGAGTCCTGCCTGAGCGGACCGCCGAGCGCAATCCCCACCCGTTTCATAGGTTGATGGGCTGGACCCGGCCTTCGATCAGGCGGACCAGGCTCAGCGCGGTCAACTCAGACGATTTCGGGTTTCCTGCGAACGGGCGATTCTCGATCATGACATTCAGTGCACCGAAGTCCCCCCGCGCCGTCAGATGATGAGAATTTTTCGTCACGTTCGGATCGGCGATCAGTTCCACGCGGGTGAGATCGAGCCCGATGCCGGAGAGCGCGGAGATCACGGCGACATTGGCATTGGCCGGAAACCGGTGCGCGGCCTCGCGCGCCGAGCCGCGGAAGAACACCTCCGCCGTGGACAGACCATTGAGATCGATCAGGTCTTCCGCTGGTGTTCCCCTCCAGGCTCCGGGCGGCTTGATGATGCGGTGGGTGACGTAGTCCAGCGGCAGCCGCGCCGCGGCTGCCAGCGCATCGAGCCCGGCCAGCGCACCGGACGGGATCAGGATCTGGCTGCCGCAGCGTTCCGCCTCACTGGTCAGTCGTTGCAGCACGGCATCGTCGGTGAACGCGCTGGTGGACGAGACAACGAAAGCCGGCGCCACCCGCAGGCTCGCAAGCCCCCACGGCTCCACAGCGGCGCGTCCCGCCGCTTCCACCACGAGGTCGGGTGCCACGTGCTGCAGGTCGTCGGGCGCTGCAAGCCACCTCGCCCCGGCGGGCAGATCGTCATCCCTGAGTGGCGCGCGGCGGGTGGCGACACCGACCACGACGATGTTCGGGCTGCGCTGGGCCAGCAATTCGGCCGCGCGTTGCGCGATGGCCCCCCAACCGATGAAGGCGAGGCGGAGCTGGTTTCGACGCGGTCCGGCCACCATCATAGCCCGATGTACCGCTGAATTTTCGCCGCATCCCGATCGAGCGCCGCGGTATCGCCGCTCCAGACGGTACGGCCCTTCTCCAGAATGTAATGATGATCGGCCAGCCGCTTCAGCACCTGCATGTTCTTGTCGATCAGCAGGATCGACTGCCCCTGTGCCTTGAGCTCGGCAATGCAGCGCCAGATCTCGCCGCGCACCACCGGCGCCAGTCCCTCGGTCGCCTCGTCGAGAATCAGCAGCTTCGGGTTTGTCATCAGCGCCCGGCCGATCGCCAGCATCTGCTGTTCGCCGCCGGACAAAGTCGCAGCGTACTGCTGCGCACGCTCCCCGAGCCGCGGGAACAGAGCGTAGATCCGCCGCTCGGTCCACGGCGTGGGCCGGCCGATACGGTTGGCTGCTGTCGCGACGAGATTCTCACGCACGGTGAGGGTCGGAAACACCAGACGGCCTTCCGGCACGAGCCCGATGCCGCGCCGCGCGATCGCCTCGGGGGCTGCGCCCGCCACCGGGCGGCCGTCGAACGCGATGCCGGCGCGAACCGGCACCAGTCCCATGATCGCCCGCACCGTGGTGGTCTTGCCCATGCCGTTGCGGCCCAACAGGGTCACGATCCGGCCGTCGGGCACATCCAGGCTGACGTCGAACAGCACCTTGCTCGGTCCGTAGGCGGCCTGGACGTGGCTGAGTTCCAGCATCAGGCGTCCCCCTCGCCGAGGTAGGCGACGCGCACCGCATCGTTGTTGCGGATCTCCATACCCGCACCAGTTGCCACCAGCCGGCCGTAAACCAGCACCGAGATGCGGTCGGCGAGCGCGAACACCGCATCCATGTCGTGTTCGATCAGCACCATGGTGACCTTGCCCTTGAGCCTGGCGAGCAGCGCGATCATCTCCTGGCTCTCGAGGGGCCCTAGCCCCGCCATCGGCTCGTCCAGCAACAGCAGCGACGGCCGTGCCGCAAGTGCGACGGCGAGTTCGAGCTGCTTGCGTTCGCCCTGGCCGAGATCGGCCACCCGCGCGGACGCTTGCGCTGCGAGGCCGACCTCCAACAACAACTGCTCGGCCGGCTCAATGACGGCGCGGTTCTTCCGCGCATCGGCGAAGAAGTGGAAGCCATGCCCCTGCTGCGCCTGCACGGCGAGCGCGACATTGTCCAGGGCGGTGTAGTGCCCCAGCAGCTGGGTGATCTGAAAGGTGCGCGCGAGGCCACGATGCACCCGCTGCCATGGCGGAAGACCGCCGATATCGATGCCACCGAGCCGGATGGCGCCGCTGTCCTGGCGCAGTTCGCCGGCCACCTGATTGATCAGCGTGGTCTTGCCGGCGCCGTTGGGACCGATCAATGCGTGCAACTCCCCAGCCGGCACGCTCAGACACACATCGTCGGTCGCGATCAGGCCGCCGAAACGTTTCGACAGGTTGCACAGTTCCAGCGCCGCGGTCATGGCGGCGCCCCGCCCACCCGGCCGAACAGCGCCGCCAGCCCGCCGCGCGTCAGCATCACCACCGCCAGCAGGATGAAGCCGAGATAGAGCTGCCAGTTCTCGGTCTGCGCCGCGAGCAACGTCTCCAGCAGCACCATGGCGGCCGCACCCAGCAGCGGCCCAGCCAGCGTGCCGGCACCGCCAAGGATCACCATCATCATCAGCTCACCCGACTTGGTCCAGTGCATCATGTCGGGGCTGACAAAACGCAGGTGGTTCGCCATCAGCGCACCCGCGAGTCCAGCCCCGGCACCGGCAATGATAAAGCCGACCAGGCGATAACGATACGGAGTTATCCCCATCGCAATCATCCGCCGCTCATTCTGCCGCAGCCCCGACAACACGAAGCCGAAGCGCGACCGCACGATGCAAACGGTCAGCAGGAACCAGGCGGCGGCAGCCGCCAGGCAGATGTAGTAGAATGTCGCATCGTCCCGAGTGTTGAGGAACGGCAGCACGTCGCGCCGCCGCATCATCAGGCCGTCGTCGCCGCCATAGGCCTTCAGCGAGACGAACAGGAAGAACACCATCTGCGCGAACGCCAGCGTGATCATGATGAAGGGCACGCCGCTGGTGCGCAGAGACAGGGCGCCAATGGCGGCTGCCGCAATGGCGCTGACCAGCATCGCCGCCGGGATGACCACCAGCAGCGCATCGCTGCCGGGAACGAGACCCAGAAAGGCACTGTGCTCAGTGAAGTGCTGATACAGGATGCCGACCGCGTACCCGCCGAGGCCGAAAAAGGCAGCATGGCCGAAGGTGACCAAACCGCCGTAACCAAGAATCAGGTTCAGGCTCATGGCCGCAATCGCGTAGATCAGCACCTGCGTCACGAGCCCCACCACCGACGGCACCTGCAGCATCGCGCCGGCTGACGGCAGCGCCGCCAGCAGCCCACAGACAAGTGCAACGGCGACGACCCGCGGCGTGATGATCGCGGTTGTCCGGCCACCGGCGCGGCTGTCCAGTGAATCCGTCGTCATGGCCGTCCCGCCAGCAGGCCCTGCGGCCGGATCAACAGCACCAGCGCCATCAGCAGGTAGATGCTGATCGACGACATGCCGCTCGCCAGCGCATCGGCATTCGATCCGCCCATCAGGTGACGGAACAGCATCGGCAGGAATGCCCGCGACAGGGTGTCGACAAGGCCGGCGGCGAGTGCGCCGAAGAATGCGCCGCGCACCGAGCCGAGACCGCCGATCACCACCACCACAAAGGCCAGGATCAGGACCTGCTCGCCCATGCCGACCTGCACCGCGGTGATCGGGCCGGCGACGACGCCCGCGAGCCCGGCCAGCAGCGCACCGAGGCCGAACACCAGCGTATAGAGCAGCCGGACATTGACCCCGAGCGCCCGCACCATCTGGCGATGGGTGGCTCCCGCGCGCACCAGCATGCCGATGCGGGTGCGGTGGATCAGCAGGAACAGCCCCGCCGCCACCGACAAGCCGAGCACGATCACCAGCAGGCGATAGACCGGATAGACCAGGCCCGGCAGCAGCGTGACCGAACCCGAGAGCGCCGCCGGTATCGACACGAACAGCGGCTGGCGACCGAACAGCATGTTGGCGCCCTGGTTGATGATCAGGATCAACGCGAACGTCGCCAGCACCTGATCGAGATGATCGCGCTCATAGAGCCGCCGCACCACGACGGATTCGATGATGATGCCGCTGACCGCTGCCGCCGCAACCCCGCCCAGCAGCGCAAGGCCGACCGAGCCGGTATGCGCGGCCACCAGCGCCGCCGCATAGGCGCCGATCATGTACAGCGAGCCATGGGCGAGATTGATCACGCCCATGATGCCGAAGATCAGGGTCAGCCCGGCCGACATCAGGAACAGCGTGATCCCGAACTGCAGGCCGTTGAGGATCTGCTCGAGAACGATCATGGCTTGGCCGCCGTCTCGGCGGCAGGATAGTCGAATCCGGCCGGCGCGTCGGCAGCGCTGCGCCCGCAGGCGGCATCGAACTTCGCGCGATCGAACGCGCCTTCCCAGCGGGCAATCACCAGCACGGCAACCGCGTTGCCGATCATGTTGGTCAGCCCGCCGCACAGCGCCATGAAGCGGTCGACACCAAACAGCAGGCCGAGGCCGCTGAGCGGCAGCGCGCGGGTGCTCTGCAGGGTCGCGGCGAGCTTGATGAAGGAGCCGCCGGCAACGGTGGCGCCGCCCTTCGAGGTCAGCAGCAGCACCGCCAGCAGCATGAGTTGATCCGTCCAGGGAAACGGCGTGTCGGTCGCCTGGGCAATGAAACCGACACCGATCGCCATATAGAGCGAAGTCCCATCCAGGTTGAAGCTGTAGCCCGCCGGGAGCACGAAGCCGACCACGGCTTCGTCGCAGCCCGCATGCACGAGCTTCTGCATCAGCCGCGGAAACGCGACCTCGCTAGAGGACGTGCTGAACACCAGCATGATCTCCTCCCGGATCAACCCCAGGATGCGGACAATCGACAGTCCGGCGAGCGCGGCGATGGCCCCGAGCACGACCAGCACGAACATCGCGGCACAGCCGAAGAACAATGCAACCACCGCGGCAAGATGCGCCAGCGCGCCGCCGCCATGGCCGCCGACCGTCGCCGCCATCGCCCCGAACGCGCCGAGCGGGGCAAACCGCATGATCCAGTCGATCACAATGAACAGCAGGCGCTGCCCCTCCTCGATGCCGCGCACCAGCACGGACTCCGGCTGGCGCAGCGCGCCGAGCGCGAGCCCGGCGATGATCGAGATGAACATGATCTGCAGCACGTCGCCGCGGGCGAAGGCATCGACCGGGCTGGCCGGAATGATGTGCAGCAGGAACGTCGAAAACGAAAACGCCTCGCTGGTCGCAACGCTGTTGGGCAGCGGCGCGGCAAACGCGGTGGCATGCAGCCCCCGCCCCGGCTGCACGATATTGACCGCCGCGAAGCCGAGCAGCATCGCCAGCGTGCTGACGATCTCAAAATAGACCAGGGTCCTCAGAGCCAGCCGTCCCAGCCGGTGCATGTCCTTGATTGCGCTCAGGCTGTGCACCACGGTGAAGAACACGATCGGCCCGATCAGCATGCGCAGCAGCGCCACGAAAGCGTCGCCGAACGGCTTCATGGCGACGGCCCAGGCCGGCGCCGCAAAGCCGAGCGCCAGACCGGCGACAATGCCGATCAGCACCTGAACCTGCAGTTTGGAGAGCCAGCTCCGCATCGGGCTAGAACTTGCAGTCCTTGGCGTAGGCGTCGCCATGGTTCGACAAGACCTTGGACTTGGTGTTGAGGGCGAGCTTGCCGTCGGCGGATCTTTCCGCCTTCAGGGCCCACCAGTCCTGCACCGGATGCTGGTTGGGGCCGAACTTGAAGGCGCCGCGGGTCGACTGGAAGTCCGCCTTCAGCATGGCCTGGCGAAACGCCTCGACATCGTCCAGCTTGCCGCCGACGCCCTTCAGCGCCGCCCCGATCGCCAGCGCCGTATCGTACCCCTGGCTGGCATAATAGGTCGCGGGACGATGGTGGGTCTTGTCCCAGGCCGCCATGAAAGCCTTGTTGGCGGGATTGTCGAAATCGGAATTCCAGTGCGAGGTGACGTTGACGCCCAGCGCCGCTTCGCCAACCACCGACAACGTCACCGCATCGAGCGAGGGCGCCGCCACCACCATCGGAATCTTGTCCTTCAGCCCGGCCTGCTCATACTGGCGCAGGAACGCGATCCCGAGCCCGCCCGGTTCGAACTGGAACACCGCCTCCGGTCCGGCCGCGCGGATCTGCGCGAACTCAGCGGCGAAGTCGGTCTGGTCGAGACGGGTGTAGCTTTCGCCGGCGATCTTGCCCTTGTAGAACCGCTTGAAGCCTTCCAGAGCATCCTTGCCGGCCTGGTAATTCGCCGCGACCAGATAGACGCTCTTGTAGCCCAACTCGTTGGCGAGCTGGCCGGCACTCTCGTGCAGGGAATCGTTCTGCCACGACACCACGAAGTAGTTGGGATGGCATCCCTTGCCGGCGAAGGTCGATGGTCCGGCATTGGGGCTGACATAGACAGCACCGGCATCGAGCACGTCGGGCACCGTGGCGCCGGCAACGTTGGAAAACACGATGCCGGTGAAGATCTTGATCTTCTCGTTTTTGAGAAAGCGATCGGCGATCTGCTTGCCCTGCCCCGGCTTCGCTCCATCGTCCTCCACCACGACCTGCACCGGCACGCCGCCGAGCTTGCCGCCGCCCATGTCGATCGCGAGTTCGAAGCCGTCGCGGATATCCTGGCCGAGATACCCGCCGGGACCGGACAGCGAGGTGATGATGCCGATCTTGACCGGCGTCTGGGCCAATGCGGGAGCAGCCCAACCGATCAGGATCGCGAGACACGCGCCGACAGCGACTTTCAAGACGTTCATGGTGACGACCTCCCCCAAAAAGGACGTTAGAGCTTGACCCACCCGGCCGGTGGCTCCTTGCCGGGATGCAGCGTCTTGCAATGCGGACAGGTCCGGGCCGCCTCGTTGCCGTAGAACTCGCGATACAGCGGCGGCAGATCGTCGACGATGCTTTCGAGATCAATCTCGACGCGATGCACCAGTCCCTCGCACTTGAAGCAGTACCATTCGAAAGCATCGAGCACGCCATCGGGGCGCTTCGGCTCAACCACGAGACCGACCGACCCCTCCTGCGGCCGCTGCGGCGAATGCCGCACATGCGGCGGCAGCAGGAAGATCTCGCCCGCGCGGATCGGCACGTCGTAATGCTTGCCGTTGTCGACCACCTTCAGCACCATGTCGCCACGCAGCTGATAGAAGAACTCTTCCACCGGATCGTCATGGAAATCGGTGCGGCGGTTCGGACCGCCGACCACGGTGACCATCAGGTCCGCGTCCTTCCAGACCTGCTGATTGCCGACCGGCGGCTTCAGCAGGTGCTGGTGCTCGTCGATCCATTTCGAGAAGTTGAAGGCTCGCAACCGTCCCAGTTCGCTCATCTGCCGTTCTCCCTCATTGTCGTGTTGTCGACGCCGTATCCGCTCAGACGGCCTTGCGTACGAGGCCAGTTTGCAATCCAGCCTGCAATCCGCAGGCCTCGAACGCGCGGCGTGTCGCCGTACGCTCCTCCTCGGTCAGCTCGAGCAGTGGCGCGCGCACGCGCCCCCCGACCTGTCCCAGTAGCTCCTGCCAGTATTTCTGATGTGCATGGGGCTTTTCCGGCGGCCGCGTGCCACGCAGCGCCGCCCGCACCGGATTGAGGCTGTCGCGCACCGCACGCGCCTCCTCGATCCGGCCGCCGAACGCCAGATCGGTGTAGGTCCGCATCCGCCGATCCGTCGCCGATTGCAGCAGATACGGTGGCGACGAGCACAGATAGAGCTGCCAGCCGAGTTCGACGATGTTGTCGAACCACTCTTCCTCGGACGCCGTGCTGACCAGGATGCGATCGCCTGCGAGCCGGGTCAATTCCTTGTACATGGGCCGCTCGACACTGTATTTGATCGCGACCACGTTCTCGATGTCGGCGAGCTGGTTGCACAGCTGCGGCGACATCAGGTAGCCGCTGTCCGGGTGGCTCCACAGCGCGATCCCGATATCCACCTTGCTGGCGATGGTCCTGTAGTAGTTCAGCAGGGTCTCGTCATGGGCCTTGAAGAAATGCAGGATCGGCGCGTGCACCACGATATAGTCGGCGCCGACCTTTTGCGCGTGGCGCGCCAGGTCGATCACCACATCCATGTTCTGGTCCGAGCACGACATGATGGTGGCGCCGCGCCCGGCGCAGGCATCCACTGCGAGCTCGAACGAGCGCTTGCGCTCCTCGATCGACATCGAGAAGAACTCGCCCTGCTTGCCGGCGATGAACAGCCCGTCGATGCCGAGGTCGTCCGTCCAGTGCGCCACGTTGCGGCGGAAACCATCTTCGTCGATCGACAGATCATCCCTGAACGGCATCAGGGCCGCGGCCCAGATCCCCTTCATGTGCTCGCGCGCATAGGCCTTTGCGTCTTTCCTGGAATACTTCATGGCTTGTCGGGTCCTTGGCCGATGTCTGCTTGTCGTAACGCCGTCACATCAGACGGTGCGAGATATTCTTGACGATGGTGTAGTGCGACAATCCTTCCGCGCCACCTTCGCGGCCGAAACCGCTTTCCTTGACCCCGCCGAACGGAGTCTCGGCGACCGAGGCTTCCAGCGTGTTGATCGAGAAGTTGCCGGCCTCGACGCCTTCCGCCAGCCGGTCCGCATTGCGCGCCGAATGGGTGAAGCCATAAGCCGCAAGACCGAAGGGCAGCGAATTCGCCTTTTCGATCGCCTCGTCGAGGGACGACACCGGATTGATCAGCGCGAGCGGGCCAAACGGCTCTTCGCTCATGGCGCGGGCATCGTCCGGCACGTCGGAGAGCACCGTCAGCGGAAAGAAGTATCCCCGATTGCCCAGGCGCTCGCCGCCCGCAAGCACGCGCGCGCCCTTGGCCCGGGCATCGGCGACCAGGGTCTCCATGGCTTCGACGCGGCGACGGTTGGCCAACGGCCCCATCTGGGTGGCGGGGTCGAGCCCGTTGCCGACCGTCACCGTGCGGGCTTTTTCGGCAAACGCCTTGGCAAAGGTCTCGTACAACGGTTCCTGCACAAAGAAACGGGTCGGCGAGGTGCAGACCTGGCCGGCATTGCGGGCCTTGCGGACCGCCGACATGATCGCGGTGGTCACGGGATCGACATCGTCGCAAACGATCACCGGCGCGTGGCCGCCGAGCTCCATCAGCACCGGCTTGGCGTGACGCCCCGCCATTTCCGTCAGCCGCTTGCCGACCGCCGTGGAGCCGGTGAAGGCGACCAGCCGAATGGGAGTCTGCGGAATGAGATATTCGGAGATTTCAGCGGGAACGCCAAAGACGAGATTGAGAACCCCGGGTGGCAGGCCGGCGTCATGAAACGCCCGCGCAATGTGAAGCGCACCGGCCGGCGTTTCCTCCGCGGCCTTGATGATGATCGAACATCCCGCCGCGAGCGCGCCGCCGATCTTGCGCGCCGGCTGGCTCATCGGGAAATTCCAGGGCGAAAACGCCGCGACCACGCCGATCGGCCGGTGCAGCACGATGTATTTGATGCCCGGTTCGCTGGGGATGACCCGGCCGTAGGTGCGCTGCCCCTCGCCGGCATCCCACTCCAGGAATTCACAGCCGCGCACCACTTCGAGACGCGCCTGTTCGATCGGCTTGCCGTGTTCGAGCGTGATCGCGAACGCGATCTCCTCGACCCGCTCCCGCATCAGCGCCGCGGCCTTGCGCATGATGTCACCACGCTTCGCCGGCGATGTCCGGCTCCAGATCTTGAAGCCGTCGGCGGCAGCGGACAATGCGTCATCCAGATCCGAACGGGCCGCGACCGGGACCATTCCGATCTCGCTTTCATCGGCGGGGTTGAGCACCGGTAACCCCGACGTGGTCCGCCTCCAGCTTCCACCGATATAGAGTTGAAGATCAGGGTACTGCGCCATCATCAGCCTCGAGGGATTGGATCGTGAGGCGATTAGGCTGTCACTGCGTTTAAGTTGCAATCCGTATAATTCTTATTTATTCATAAGAAATTGGTTATGGATGCCGATGAACATCACGATCCGCCAGATCCAGTCGTTCCTGCATGTCGCCGAGCTCGGCAGCTTCACCCGCGCCGCCGAGAAGATGCACACCATGCAACCGGCGCTGTCGCAGCAGGTGCGCGACCTCGAGAGCGAGCTGGGCATCCGCCTGTTCGACCGCACCACGCGCAGGGTCGAACTGACCGACGGCGGCGCCGAGTTTCGCAACATCGCGGCGAAGATCATCGACGACCTGGAATCCGCGGCGCGCAATGCGCACGACCTCGCGGAACGCAAGCGTGGCCGTGTCGTGGTCGCGGCACCTCCATTGCTGGCCGCCGCCATCGTGCCGCGCGCGATCGCCGACTTCCGCCGGAAATATCCGGGGCTTGAAGTCAAGCTGATCGACGCCCGGACCGATCAGATCGTCGAACATGTCCGCTCGGGTCAGGTCGATTGCGGGATCGGCACTTTCCATGCCGGCGAGAGCGGAATTTCGTCGACCCTCTTGGCACGCGACAGCCTGATGATGTTCTGCGCCGCCGGCCATGCGCTCGCCGGCAAAGCGACGATCGGCTGGCGCGACCTCGACGGATTGCCGCTGATTACGCTCACGCGCGACAGCGGCATCCGCCTGCTGGTCGAGGTCGGCTTCGAGACCGCCCAGATCAGGCTCGTTCCCGCCTACGAAGTCGGGCAGATCACCACCGCCTTGGCGATGGTCGAGGCGGGCTTAGGCGTTGCGGTGCTGCCGACCTACGCGTGGTCCGGCGCGCGCGGCATGACGATATCAGCCGCGGCCCTGCTGCCGCGCATCACCCGCGACATCGCCATGATCACCCGCACCGGCCGCAGCGTTGCGCCGGCGGTCTCGGCGTTCGCGCGGTATCTCGGCAAGTATACCGCGGTGGCGGCACCGACGGGCACGGCGAGCGACGGGAAGCCGGCGCGGAAGCGGTCGCGATAGGTCACATCATTGCCGGTCGCTTTAAGCGACAAAGTCATTCCACCCACATTGTCATCACCGGGCTTGTCCCGGTGATCTCGCTTAGGGACGCAGTGCGCCCCTGATCGGGGTTGCCGGGACAAGCCCGGCAACGACAAAAGTAAGGTCATCAAACCGCAATTTTAGATATGGAAGCTCGTAGAACATCGCGAGTATCAAGCTTTCGGCGCGGACTCCGCAGCTTTCGCTTCCCCATCCGTCGCCTTGATCCGGAACCAGGTCACATACAGCGCCGGCAGGAATAGCAGTGTCAGCACTGTGCCGACGATGATGCCGCCCATCATTGCATACGCCATCGGGCCCCAGAACACCTCGCGCGCGATCGGAATCAGCGCGAGGCTGGCTGCCGCCGCCGTCAGCAGGATCGGCCGCATCCGGTGCTCGGTGGCTTCCATCACCGCCTCCCAGGGCGGCCGCCCCTCTTCGCGCAGATGCTCGATCTGCACGATCAGGATCACCGAATTGCGGATCAGGATGCCGATCAGCGCCAGCACGCCGAGGATGGCGACGAAGCCGAGCGGCGCGCCGCTGGGCAAAAGCGCTGCGACCACGCCGATCACGGCGAGCGGCGCCACCGCGAACACCAGGAACAGCCGGTGGAAGCTCTGCAACTGCACCATCAGGATGGTCGCCATGATGAACAGCATCAGCGGCACCACCGCTACGATCGGCGCCTGGCTCTTGGCGCTCTCCTCCACACTGCCGCCGATGACCACATTGTAGCCGGGCGGCAGCTTGGCATCGAATGCGGTGATCTGCGGCTTGAGCTGATCCACCACGGTGTTGGGCTGCACGGCATCCAGGATGCCGGCCTTCAAGGTGATGGTGGGCAACCGCGACCGCCGCCAGATGGTCGGCTGTTCGAGCTCGTAGCGCAGCGTCGCAACCGCGGCGAGCGGCACCGACTGGCCGCCGCTGCCGCCGAGCTGCAGATTGCGCAGGGTCTCGATCGAATTGCGTTCCCTGGCCGTGGCACGCCCCAGCACCTTGACCAGATAGATGTCGTCGCGCACCTGGGTGACCGAGGTGCCGTCGAGCACACCGTTCAGGGTCGAGGCGATGTCTTCCGAGGTGACGCCGAGCTGGCGCGCCTTGTCCTGCAGCACGTCGACCTTGACCACCCGCGCCGGCTCCATCCAGTCGAACACCACGTCGCCGAGATGCGGATTGCCGCGCAGCACGACGGCGAGCTGCTGCGCATAGTCGCGCACCTGGGCGATGTCCGGCCCGCTGACGCGATACTGCACGGGGCGTCCGACCGGCGGCCCGATGTCGAGCAGCTTCACGAACGCGTCGGTGCCGGGGAAGGTCTTCTTCAGATAGGCCTGCAACTGGTCTTTGACGCGGTCACGCTCCTTCAGTCCCTTGGTGACGATGACGATCTGGCCGAAGGTGACATCGGCCGGCTGCACGTCGAACGACAGCACGAAGCGCGGCGCGCCGGTGCCGACATAACTCGACCAGTGATCGATGCCGTCATTACCCTTCAGCGCCTCCTGCTCGAACTGTGCCATCTGCGCATTGGTTTCGGCGATCGAGGCGTTCTGCGGCAGGTTCCAGTCGACGACCAGCTCGTTGCGGTCGGAGGACGGGAAGAACTGCTGCTGCACGAAGCCCATGCCGCCGAGCGACAGCAGGAAGACGGCCAGCGTCACCGCGATGGTGATCCAGTGGCGCCGCATGCAGACGTCGAGAATGCGGGAAAACATCCGGGCAAAGCGGCCCTTCTCCTCGTGGTGGCTTTTCATCGTCTCCGGCAGGATGGTGACGCCAAGCAGCGGGGTGAACAGCACCGCGACGATCCATGACACCACCAGCGACACCGCGATCACCACGAACAGGGTGAAGGTGAATTCACCCGCCGCGCTGTTGTTCAGGCCGATCGGGATGAAGCCCGCCACCGTCACCAGCGTGCCCGTCAGCATCGGGAATGCGGTGGAGGTGTAAACATAAGTCGCCGCCTTCTTCAGCGAGTCCCCGACTTCCAGCCGCGCCACCATCATCTCGACCGCGATCATGGCATCGTCGACCAGCAGGCCGAGCGCAATGATCAGCGCGCCGAGCGAAATGCGCTGCAGCGAGATATCGGCATACGCCATGACCACGAAGGTGATGGCGAGCACCAGCGGGATCGAGATGGCGACCACCAGTCCCGCCCGCAGCCCCAGGCTGACGAAGCTGATGGCAAGCACGATGATCACGGCCTCGAACAGCGCCCGGGTGAAGCCGCCCACAGCCTCTTCCACGATCTGCGGCTGGTCCGACACCAGGTGCACGCCGACTCCGATCGGCAGATCGGCGACGATCGCGGTCATTTCCTTTTTCAGCGCCTCGCCGAACTGCAACAGGTTGGCGCCGGCCTTCATGCCGATGGCAAGCCCGATCGCCGGCTGGCCGTTGAAGCGGAACAGCGACGTCGGCGGGTCCGCATAACCGCGGCTGATGGTGGCGACATCGGTGAGCGGGAAGAAGCGGTCGTTGACGCGCAGGTTGATCGCCTTCAGGCTCTCTTCCGAGGTGAACTGACCGCTGACACGGACACTGATCCGCTCCGGACCGGCCTGCAGCACACCGGAGGGCGCGATCGCATTCTGCGCCTGCAACGACTGCACGATCGAGCGGCTGTCGAGCCCGAGCGCGGCCACCTTGCGGGTGGAAAATTCCAGATAGATGACTTCGTCCTGCGCACCGACGATGTCGACGCGGCCGACGTTCGGCACCGTCAGCACCCTGGCGCGGACATCCTCGACGCGATCGCGGAGCTGGCGCTGGCTCAGGCCGTCGCTGGTGAAGGCATAGATGTTGCCGTAGACGTCGCCGAACCGGTCGTTGAAGCCGGGACCGACCACGCCCTGCGGGAAATCGCCCTTGATATCGGCGATCATGTTGCGGACCCGCACCCAGGTCGGGGCCACGTCGCGCGCCTTGGTGGTGTCGCGCAGGTTGACGAAGATGGTGGTCTGGCCCGCGACCGTCAGGCTCTTGGTGTAGTCGAGCGACTCCAGTTCCTCGAGCTTCTTCTCGATGCGGTCGGTGACCTGGCGGGTCATCTCCTCGGCGGACGCACCGGGCCACTGCGCCTGGATCACCATGGTCTTGATGGTGAACGCCGGATCTTCCTCGCGGCCGAGCTGCAGATAGGAGAACAGCCCCGCCGCCATGAAGGCGACCATGAAATACCAGACCAGCGAACGATGTTCGAGTGCCCAGTCGGAGAGATTGAATGATTTCACGGCTGAGCTTCCTGATCGATGCGGACCTTCTGGCCCTCCTTGAGACTGTGCACGCCGGCGGTGACCACGCGCAGGCCGGCGTCGAGTCCGGCGGTGACGCGCAGCGCGCCGCCGTCATCCCGGCTGCCCTGGACTTCACGCAAGGCCACGGCGTGCGTTGTGGAATCGACCAGCCAGACGAACGTCTTGCCGTCCTTGTCGAGCACCGCGGTGGGCGGCAGCCGCAACGCCGCCAGATGATCGCCGGCGAGTGCGGTGATGACGGTAGTGCCGAGCCGGAACGTGTCCGGCGGATTGTCGAGCGTGATGCGCACGCGGCGGGTGCGGGTGACGGGATCGGCCTGCGGCGCGATCTCGCGCACCTTGCCGGTGGCCGAGATCGCCGGATCGAGCTGCAGGCCGACTTTGAACGACATGCCGATCCGCAGACCGGCGGCGATATCGTCGCTGACGTCGATCACGGCCTCGCGGATGTCGGGGCGCGCCACCGTCACCACGCTCTGGCCGGGTGAGACCACCTGGCCAACCTCGGCCCCGACCGCGGTGACGACTCCGGCGAAATCCGCCTTCACCTGCGCATAACCGAGCTGCTCGCGCGCCTTGGTGAGATTGGCCTGGGCGCGCACCACCGAAGCTTGCGCCGCGGCGCGGCCCTGCTCGGCAGTCTCGAAGGTGGCGCGGCTGGTGGCGTCGGTCTCCAGCAGAGTCCGCTGGCGACCCTCGGCGCCGGAGGCGTTGGTCAGTTGCGCCTGGCTGTTGGACACTTCGGCCGTGGCGGATCGCACGGCAAGCTCCAGCGCCGCCGGATCGATCGCCGCGACAACCTGGCCCTTCTCGACGGTGTCGCCGATATTGACCGGACGCGCGATCAGCCGCCCGAGCACGCGAAAGCCGAGGTCGGTCTTGAACTGGGGCTGCACGGTGCCGACGATGACGGCATTGCCGCTCTGCACCGGCTTGACCACCATCGACATCACCGGCCGCACCGGCTCGGGCGCCGCGGCCTTCTCATTGCATCCGGCGAGCACGGCGCAGGCGCCGAGCAGCGCGGCGAAGCGAAGCCGCATCATGATGCGCTCTCCCCGTTGAAGGTGACGCTCTGGCCGGGGCTGAGCATCTTGCCACCCTCGGTGACGACGCGGTCGCCCGGCTGCAGCCCGCTGGAGATGACGATGGCGCCGGTCTCGTAATCCTCCACGGCAATGGGCTTGAGCGACACCGTCTTGCTGCCGGCGTCGACCACCCACACCGCAGGCGCGGCGCCGACCGCAGCCAGCGCACTCCACGGCAGAATGATCCGCGACTCCGGCTTCCATGTCGCGGTGCCGGTCACCGCGCTGCCGAGGGTCATCGCCGCCGGCGGATTCTCGATGGCGATCTTGACCCGCACCGTCGCGCTCTTCGGATCGATGGTGGGCGACACCTCCCGCACATGCCCCTGCGCCGTCACCGAGCGGTCGGAGACCAGCGCCAGCGCCACCTTGTCGCTGGACGGCTGACGGAAGAAAATGGATTCATAGACATCGAACACCGCGTCACGATCGCCGTCCTGCGCCAGTGTGAACGCCGACTGCGCGGCCTGCGCCACCTGCCCCACTTCGAGATTGCGCGCGGTGATGACGCCGGCCGCGCTGGCGCGCAGCTCGGTATAGGTCAGCGCATCCCTGGAGGTGCCGAGCTGGGCCTTGGCGGTCTCGAGCGAGCCTTCCGCCGTGCGCTGCGCCTCCTGGGCCTGATCATAGGCCGCCCGCGTGGTGAAGCCGTTGGAGAGCAGCGTCTTCTGCCGGTCGAAAGTCGCGGCCGCAACGCGCACCTGGGATTCGGCCGCGGCCACCGCCGCGGTCGCCGCATCGAGATCGGCCTGCTGCTCGGTCGGGTCGATCCGGGCCAGCACGTCGCCGGCATTGACATGGGCGCCGACGTCCACCAGCCGCTCGGTCACCCGGCCGCTGACGCGGAACGAGAGTTCGGCGCGCACCCGGGCCTGGACGTCGCCGGTCAGCGTGACCGAGGTCCGGCGTTCAGTGAGCTTCACGGTTTCGGTCCGCACGAAGGTCGCGGGCTTCGATGCCGCAGCCCGCTGGTCGCAACCGGCGAGCAGCACGGCCGCCGGCAACAGGCAAACGATCCCGAAAACGGGGCGCAAACCGGTTCCAGACCGGGTTCCAGAAACAAGGCCGGATAGTCGACCAAGGCGGGATCGGAGAGGGTCACTCATGACGTCACGCTCGGGGTTGGCGGGCAGGCCGGATCGAACCGGCCCCATCGTGGCACAGGATATTTTCCTGGCGGACGAATATTATTGACTGACTCGTAAGTCAATAATAAAAGAGCCTCTATATAGGGAGGCCGAAAGGGACAGCGGCACATGGACGCTCCGACCAGAACCAGGGCCCGCCGCAAGGCGGAACGCCCCGGCGAGATCCTTGATGCGGCGTTCGAGGAATTCGTCAGGAATGGCTATGCCGCGACCCGGCTCGAGGATGTGGCCAAGCTCGCCGGCGTCACCAAGGGCACGATCTATTTCTATTTCGAGACCAAGGAGCGCGTGTTCGACGAGATGATCCGCCATGTCTCGCGCCCGGTGTTCGCCGAGTTGAACAGTTTCGTCACCACCCTCGAGGGACCTTTTCGCGCGCGGCTGCGCGCGCTGATCGGCTTCCTGTATGGCCGCGTGGCCAGGGACCGTGTTTCACGTGAGACATTGCGCTTTTTGATTGCGGAAGGCGGCCGCTTCCCCGACCTGGTGGAGCGGCAGTATCAGGAATTCATGGAGCCGTTCGTCGAGCGGCTGCGCGAGGTGGTCGAGGCCGGCATCGCGGCCGGCGAATTCCGCGCCACTCCCGCGCGCAATTTCCCGGAAGTGATCTTCAGCCCGGCGATCCTGCTGGATGTGTGGTGGCTCTTGTTCGACGAGCGGCGCAAGATCGATATCGATGCCTTCGTCGACGCCCATTTTGATTTGCTGATGAATGGGCTGTCGGGCGCGGCCCCCCCCATCACTTGATGCAGGGAGGTATCTTCGGATGGACGATGACGTGGGTCAACGATTTCGCGGTTTACCTCCTGACAGTGTTGCTGCCCCGCCGCTTTTCGTCAGCGACGTTTGAGACGGAGGTGATCGCCTGTCTTCAGGGGAGGCGTTGCGATTGTCGGGATCAATACACCCGAACGACTGATAATTTTCACGAGCCTTTTCGAGCGTCAGATACGAACTATAGAAATGTCTATCGTCCGGTAAGCGGCCGCTGCCGATCCAGCCACAGTTCCGGCACCATTCATAAGTCACGAACTCGGTTTCCAAGGCACGCGCATCGCAGACTGGGCAAAGCCCTATGAAATCACCGGCATCTGTCAACATGAGATTTACGCGATCGGCCATGCGGCGTGGCGATCAGTCGTTGTGTTCGTGCTTCCACCCGAGTGCGGTGCCAACCAGATGGCGAAGCCCATCAAGGCCAGCATGGTTACGTTAAAGGTGAGCACTGCCATCGCGCCGCGGCCGATAAGGCCGTCGCCGAAATTGCCGCCCGATTTGAAGCTCGTATAGAAGCCCCAGGCCCAAACGGCGAGGGCAAGGACTGAAGCCACCAACGCACCCGATGCCTTGCTCATCTCGGTTCTCTCCGTTCAGCGACTCCATGTCGCGCTGTCTGAACTTTGTGGGGAAGCCGTGGATGGCGCTTCTGCGAGTACACGCTGCACCATTTAGAGGTTTGACCGCGCAGATCGCGGCGATGTGAAGTGCCTCGCTTGTCCGAGCCGGCCGCAAAGAGGCAACTAGTGGGCGCAAGCCTTTTTGCATTCCTGCCGTTCGTAGCTGCAGTATTGCAGAGCCATCCGCTCGTTTAAAAACCCACCAGGCTCACGGGCTGCCTGGACGCAATTCCGATATCGGATATCGCAATCGCATGGCGCCGGGAGCTGAGCGAGTTCCAGCGACGATGATGGGGGATTGCTTTTGACAAGCGTAGACGTGGCGGCAATCACAGGCGTTGCAGCAATTGCAACGAAAGCAATTGCAAGGATTTGCCTTTTTAGCATGGTAAGCTCCTCAAATTTTCGCTGACGACTTGTGTGGGTGCTGGTCGATAAAACAGTTCGCCGCGACGAAGGTTATGTGACCCGGCGGCTCTCGACCGCGTGCGCATCACTTCCACTTCGCCGCCGTCCTCTCTTTCAGTTGTTGCATCCTTCTTGAGGCTTCCCTGGTTTGCAGGCTATGCGCCGAAGCTCCGTCACGAGATAGGTTCCGGCCTCGTTCGAGGCGACCTCCGGCGACATGCCGCCGCGTATTTTCTCGACTGTCCGGCGAGCGGCCTCGGTACAGATGGTCTCGACCGCCTCATGAGTTATGCGAAACGGCAGCTTGTCTACCATCCGCTCGCAGCCTTGTTCCATTGAGGCCTGGGCGGCAGCGACCGCTGCTTCATCGGCGCGGACGGCTGAGATGCTGATGACGAAGCCGATAAATGACGCGGCTATTGCGACAACGAGCTTCATTGCGTGATCCCCGCGATCCGACCGGATTGCCATGCTGGATTTCTTGATATTCATTTTTGATAATCCTTCGTGCCGTGTTGCCGTCGACCGGACCTCGCCCGCGGAGCACCCCAACAACGCTTTGGCGCGCAGCCTCATGCGTTCGCGGATTGTTTTGCCCTGGCTGAAAGTCGATTGCCCGATTTCGCACAAGGTCTTGCATCGGCAGTGCTCGTTGCTGATTTGGCCGGGTTGACCTCCGACCAGCTGCGCCAATGCCGGGATTGATGCGAAGATGGTTTCATGATGACTAGAACAGCGTCTTCTGCTGCTCGCCCTTTTTACAGACGCCTGCGGCGCTGGGCTGCAAATTCGATGTCGTCGGGCCGATGGAGGCGGCGTACGCACCGCTTGTCCTGTCGATGGTAAATTCCCGAACCACATTGTCTTCGCGCCTATAAAATCCCCATTCTATTTTTGATGGGGAAACGTCAAACGACGTGACGGAGTGCCTGAGTTCGCCCTGAAAAATCGTCAGCGATCGATATGGCGGGTCGTCCCTGATATCCACATGCACAGCGGCTGCCTGCAGCCCGGTTTTCGCGTCATGAACCGTGCAATCAAGGGACAGCGTTTCCGCAACCGCCGGTGAGGCAGCAATGAGGCTTATGATGCCTGCAAGGCGGATACATTCGGCGAATGATGCATGTTTGGCAGCAATAAAAATGAACGTTCTTGCTCGATACATGGTCCGGTCACTTTTTTGATTGTCAAATAACAGGCGAGCAAACGCCCGTCTTAAGATCAGAGACGCCACGAGCATACCTAGCGCAACGCCACGTTCAGGCCGACCTGTCCTCCATAGGTGGTGACGTTCTGCTGGCCAATCTGGCTCGTCAGTGTCCCGTAGCCGGTGAAGCCCGGTGCAAAGGTCACTGTTGTGCCGATCGTCGCCGTGCCCCAATCCTTGCCCAGCACGACGGCGGGCATCCAGTAGGATGGCGCGGTGACAGAGGTCAGCGATGCGGTCACCGAACGGTCGGTCGAGGCGAGTTCGTGATTCCAAGCCAGTTTCGCGAACGGACGCCACCTGCCGAGATCAAGGCTCGCCTGATAACCGAGCTCGGTAACGGCAGAATTACGCGTCTGGCCGCCGAACGACAGCGCCGTGAAGCCGCCGATCGCCGCGAACGGATCTGTCTCGGTGTAGCCGTCGACGGTGATGTGTTGCAGCACAATGCCGACGACAGGGCCGTGGGTGAGCAGCGGCATCGACGCGGGCGCCTTGAGGGGCATGGCCGGCATAGAGCCATCGAGCCGCGCGGTGAAATCATAACCGACCTCGGCGGCAAAAGAGACGTTGCGCCCCGACGTGTTGCCGGTGTTGGACTGCTGTGTGATGCCGATCGGCACGATCCGGTTCACGTCGTAGTTCAACGCGCCATAGGTGCCGATGGCGCGGCCCCAATAGGGGCCGGCCGCGTAGGCGCCGTAGAGGCTGCCGGCGATATCGGTCTGCTTGAAATCTCCGCCGAGGCTGAAACTCTGCTTGGTCTGGCCATAGGAGAAGGCGGCGCCGACGATCATGCTGTTGGTTATGGCGTAGTCAACGCCGGCGGTGACGGCGGCCGGCGTTCCCGGATCATTCGGAAAGCCTGCGGATCCCGCATTGATCGCGAGCGACATCGCTTCACCCGTGGCCCAGACGTTGAACGTGCCGGTCTTGCGCTGGTTTTCCGAGATCGCGATCTGATTGAGGATCGAATCCACCACGGCCGCGCGCGTCTTCACCGGCGCCTCCGCAAGGAAGGAGATTTCGCTCGGCGCCACCAGCAGGCTGTATTCATAGTCGGCCAGGATCTTCTGGCCCGCCGTGGTGTAATGCTGATCATCGGCGAACAAGCGGGTCTGGTCGGCGTTGGGGGTCACCAGATGGGACGGCGCGGCGGGATTGTTCGAGCAGAGCAATGCCCAGGCGGTGGCAACTCCCGCCGGCTGGGTACAGGCGCTCTGGCCGGGACCCGTGCCGATGAACTGGAAGCCGAACAGCGCCGGATTCGACGCGATCGCGAGCCTCATGGCGTTCTGATCAGCGGGAATGAAATTCACACCATTGGCGGCAAGGCTGTTCCAAAGCGTCTGGCTGTAGAGCAGACGATCAGTGTGCTGCGTCACGTCGCCAGCACTGTTGCCGGTCGGGAACGAATAGGGCAGATCCGGCACCACGATGGTGCGCGCGCCCGCCGCCTGCAGCCCGGCCACCGAACTTGCGAGGCTGTTGGCAGCTGAAATGAGATAGGCCTGCGGATTGGACGGGAAAGGCCCACTCCCCGAACCATGTGTAGCAAAACTGACATCGTTGCTGCCGGAGCTGATCACGTAGAGGCCATTCGGGTTGGCGCTGCCGCCATTCGCCGCGAGATAGTTGCTGATCTGGGTCACCGTCGGAATCGCGGCCTGGAAGCCGCCAGTCTGGCCATTGTTCACGGTGACGTTCTTGGCGCCCGATGTTGCATAGTTGGAGCCGCCCTGATCGGCAGGCACCGCGGTCAGGCCGAACAGTGCGGCCAGCGCCTGGGAGTTCACGGCGCCGGGGCTGGTGGTTGGCGCTCCGGCTCCGGCGGCGACGGCGGCCGCCCACAACGCGTTGAACGGGGCGCCTCCTCCGGGCGAGGCCAGCGAACGATAGGAGCCGCTGTCGATCGAGCTATCACCAAAGCCGACGAACTGGTTCAGGGTCTGGCTGAAAGCGGGCTTGCCGGTGACGAGCGCAGCGGTGGCGGTAACCGCCAGGACCGTGGCCACCCCCTTCGCGCGGTGGCTCATTTTGGAATTCTTTTTGCTGCAACCCGTCCGTAGCATCCCGTTACCCCTCGATTGATCTTGATGCGAGCTCAGGGGGTTATGGATGCTTGGGCGCAGACCAGCGTGAATTCACCGCATTGAGAGGAAAAGGGGGCGTCATTCTGGCGTGATCCCAGCGTGATTTCCGCTCCAAACATGCCGCCATCGATATCCCATCGATACGTGCTTGAAAAACAACCCGGAAACCGACGCCGCGTATGCCGCTGAGAATACGCCTCAAATTACCTTTCACGATGAATTCACGCTGACATGACGCTGAAGATGGGCAGTCCAGCCGAAAGGTTGGTGATCGGGATCGCCAACGTGATATCTAGAACCCGATAAGCGCCCTATTGGCGGTCCGATCGCGGTGTCGAAGAGCGTGTAAGGGGAATGTCTGTTTCAGATCGTGGCCAGGAGGCCGATATCGTATCTGGCGCTTTGGGCGTGCAGAAACTGTTTGAATTACGGCTCCTTGGCCCGTTCGAATTGGTTGATCGTTCCTCCGGCGACGTTATCGCCATTTCCCCCAACCGGATGAAGGCGCTGATCGCCTTCCTTGCCACCGTCCCGCGCTGCTCTGAGACCAGGCGCAAACTGGCAGGACATCTCTGGGCGAGCAAGCAAGATGATCTTGCCCGGCAAAGCCTCCGCACTTTGCTAAGCCAGTTCAAGCGCGGCGTGGATCCCCGTACGGCAAATTTGATTCAGAGCGATGACACGGCGATCAGCCTGGACTGTTCGCTAGTGACCATCGACCGCACCTCACTCATTGAGGTGCCAGAAGATGCCGATATTGCAACCCTTAAACGCGCAGCCGATTCTTACCGATCCGAGTTTGCGGCCGGCCTCGAAATCGGCGAGGCCGAATTCGATAGCTGGCTTGAGGCTGAGCGCTTTTTCTGCCGCGAGATGGTGGTCCGTGTGCTGGATCGCCTGGTGCGAGCGCTTGCGGTTGCTGATCGTCACGTAGATGCACTCAATTATGCCAACCGGTTAGCCCAAATCGACCCGCTACGTGAGGAAACCCATCGGTTGGTGATTGCCGAGGAGGCGATTGTCTCCGGCCGCGCTTCGGCGATGAACCGTTTCGAGCAATTCCGGCTTCTCTTGAAAGAGCAACTGGCGGTCAGGCCGGAAGCGGCGACGCAGCATCTGCTGGAGAGCTTACGCCAGACGCGAATGGTCACCGCCACGCCAAGCGAGATCGAAACTTCCCCGCCGCCGCCAACGATGGCTCCCCCCGGGGCCCGCCCGGGGTTCGGGGGCATGCAGAGATTGGCTCGCCCCCTGCTTGTTCTGGTGCTCGGCGGCGCACTTGTCTTGTCGGTTGCCTTCCTTGTTCTCCAGGAGAGAAGGACCGCCAGCCTCGCCGATGCGTCGGTGACATCCCCCAACGAGAGGACGGGGGAGCATGTGATCGTCGCTTTGGCTCCCTTTGACCGAGCCGGAGGACTGGATCGTCTCCCCGATCGAACTTCTATGTACGAGAACGAGGTCAGGCGTGTGTTTGCGCAAAGCGATCGCCTGACTGTGCTTCCCTCGCTGACCGCCAGTTCCGTGCAGGATGCACGTCAGCGGAACGCGACATATCTCCTGCGAACCGAGATCTCGGAATCCAACCAGGAGCTCAGGGCAACGACATTCCTTTATGATGTCAAGAACGATACCCGCATTTATGCCGGTGTGTTGCTGATGTCCAACGATGCACAGACATTTGCTCGCCAATATTTTGATCTGATGTATCCGGCCATTCTGCTGGATCATCGCGACGTACTTGCTGCGGAGCATCCCAGTTCGGTCGCAACATTGCTCTGGGAGGCGACAGTCAAAGAAGAATGGAACGGAGACCAAGCGGCTGATCCGCCCGAATTGATCAAGCTGGAGACTGCCATCGTTAAAAACCCGCAAAACCTCGACGTGCTTATCGGACTAGCGTGGCGTCTGATTGAGCGGGCCGCGCGCGATCAGAGCACCGGCTTCAACCGGACTTATGATATCTACCGAGGAGAGCAGCGGCTTCGACAGGCGCGACAGCTCGAAACAGAAAAATCCCAGCCAGCCACCTTATCGAGAATTGCCTATCTTGAAGGGCTGCTTGCCAAGGTTCAGAGCCGCTATTCCGATGCACGTCGGCATTTTGTTGAAGCGCTTCGCTACGCTCCGGACAACGTGCAGGCGGCCGCCCAGATAGCGCATATCGATATGTTTCTCGGAAATCTGCTGGAAGCAGATCACGAAATGAGAGCGATTACGAATATCGATTATACGGAATCCTCATTCATCGCAGCAGAAACAGCTCTGATGGCGGGCGATCCCGATCGGGCGCGTTTCTACTATGACCGAGCTGTATCGACGACCCCTGACATCCCAAGAAATTACGCATGGCGCGCCATCGCGCTTTGGCGGCTGCATCGGGAAGAGGAAGCCTATAAGAACGCGCAGAAATCACAAGATATGAAACCGGCTTATCGATCCTATTGGATCGCCACCCGCTCCAGCCTCGCAGATAAGCGCTACCGCGACGCAAGAGACCTGTGCGCCACGGACTTCGAGGCCGCGCTGAAATACAAGCCGACAACGACAACACACTGAAGCGATCTGAGTCCCATCAGACCCGTTTGCTCAGTTGGGCATTACGGTCATTACGCTGACAGTGCACTAAATCGACGAGGCTCTCTAATCATGCCGCACGACGTCTCGTATTCGGCCAAAAATTAAGTGCACTGTCACCGTAATAGTAATACCTGGAGTGCACCCCTGGAATGAGACACGGTAATTGCAGTGACAGTGCGGTTGCCATGATGCGTTATCGTCTGCTGTTTTGCGCGAATGCCGTTTCGAACTCAAGGGGCGATTGGTATCCGAGGGCTGAATGCAGCCGTTCCTTGTTGTAGACCTCGGCGATGAAGCCATTGATGCGGCGGCGAGCATCGTTGATGTCGGCGAACGCTTTGCCGTTGACCTCTTCGGCTTTGAGCGTTTTCATGAAGCTCTCCGCCTTGGCGTTGTCGAAAGGATTGCCCGGCCTGCTCATGCTGATGGCGATGTCGAGATCAGCGAGCTTCTGGCGATAGGCGATGGAGGCGTATTGCACGCCGCGATCGGAATGATGGATCAGGCTGCCACGCGCCGGCCTTCGGGCGGTGATGGCCTTCTCCAGCGCGGCAATGGCCAGTGAAGCATCGAGGGTATCTTCGAAAGCCCAGCCGACGGCTTTGCGCGAGAACGCGTCGAGGATGACGGCGAGATAAGCGAAGGCTTTGGCGAGATGGACATAGGTGATGTCGGCAACCCAGATCTGATCGGGCGCGGACGGCACGAGGCCGCGGACCAGGTTGGGGACGACGAGAAAGCCCGATGGCCGTTCCGCAGGCGGCTTCAGAAACGGCGCCTTGCGCTGCGCGAGAAGGTTATCTTCGCGCATAAGTCTTTGAACCTTCTTGGCGTTTACGACCATGCCTTGACGCCTGAGGGTAGCCGTCACCCGCCGATAGCCATAGAAAATATGTTTGAGGCAAATGCGCTGGATCAGGTCGCGAAGCTCGCACTCCGCCGCCTTGCTGTCGCGTCCGGCGAGATGCCGATAGTAGGTTGCGCGCGGCAGCCCGGCGAGACGGCATAGGCGTTGTACGTCGGCGTTGGAATTGGTTGCCCCCGCCGTCATGGCTTTGATGACTTCGACGATGCGGATGCGGGTTTGCCTTGCGCTGCCGGCCGCTCCAATGCGCGCAAGGCTTTCCGAAAAAAATCGATGTCCATCTGCTGGCGGCCAACCAGCCGTTCGAGCTCGGCAATGCGAGCCTTCGCCTGAGTGAGAGCGGAGCGCTTGTCGTCGTATGATGGAGGGGGCTTAAGCTTCCGGGGACCGGGCTTGGGTCCAGGCTTCCGGTTTAGCCCTTCAGGGCCGTGGGCCCTCCACGCCTTGATCCAGTCATGCAAAATCTTGCGTGATATCCCAAGCTCGCGAGCGACGGGCAGAACGCCGTCGCCTCGTTCAACACGCTTGATCGCCTTCAGCTTAAAAGCCGTCGGAAACTGACGGTTCTGTCCTCGTGCTGCCACAGGTCATCCTCGAAATGCCTGTCACCGCAATTATCGTGTCTCACTTAAGGGGGGCAGTCCATACCTGTCACCGTAATAGTAATACCGTAATACTCGTCACCTGATCCGAAGCAGCTTGATAGGAAATCCACGAAGCATATAAACCCTCGGCAAAGATTCCTGAACAAATAGCAGCTCAAAGATAATCGCTAGGCGATCCCGCGTCCTCGTAACCAGCCGCACGCGCCAACAAGCGACACACGCACTTCAATTCCGCGCGAAAAGCCGCCCCCATTCAGGGCTGGCTAGTTCTTGCCAAGTGCTTGCGGAAGAAGGCCAACACAGCGGCGTTGAATTCCTTATGAAAGGCCGCGCGGTCGAACCCAGGCCTGTCCGTGCATAGGTTGGGGAAATTCTTCGTTGAATCCGGATCGCAAGGCGGAAGAAAGGTAAAATGACCGGCACCCGGCACCAGATGATAGTCGGGCTTGACCGGCAGGTCGCGATCAATCGTCGAAACATAATCGAGCGTGACTTCGCCGCCGGTTCTGGCTTCTCCACTCAGCTCCGACGCCCAAAGTTGAATCGGGATCTTCACATCCTTCAAGCCGTCCCGATCAAACAACGGACCCAAGCCTGGATCGGCAATAACAAGGGCCTTTACGCGCTGGTCATGGACGAATGCTTGGGTCGGTATCTCGTTTCTTCGCAGTTGCCCGCAACTAGGTTTCGGAGACCCCTCTGGGCAGAACGCGACGGCCTTTCGGATATCGGGATTGCCGCCCGCGACAACGAGGCCGGTGTAACCGCCCCTCGAAAAACCGAAGAACCCTACATTGTCGGGGGCGAGTTTCGCACGATCAGACCATGCGCTGAGCATGTAGTCGATCAATCTCTTGATGTCGGTCGGACGCTCCGTCAATACGGCGAGAGTGTCCGCACGGTTCATATCGCCATCCCCTGTATCGACCGGATGGCTGAGAGCGACAACAGCAAAGCCGCCATCCGCGAGTGCCTCGGCAATATCATGGTGAACGGCGAAGTAGCTTCCAAATCCATGTGAGATCACAATCAACGGCAGCTTCGCGCCGGAAACAGCACAGTTCTGTGTCGCAGACAGAGTGATCGCAGGAAGCTTCACCTCGCCCACCTGATCGAGGCAAGGATACCACACAGCTGCTTGGAGCATTGCACCGGCGGCATCGGCTGGCACCCTGATGAAGCGAAAACCGGCCGCCTGGGTGAACGTCGCCATCAAGCAGAAGGCGGCCACGAGTGTGAACTTGAACACGCGCATGAATTGCTCCCATCAGGAAGTCTTGGCTTTTACCATAGACACAACCGGGACAGGAGCTTTGCGCTCAGGCGCTGTAAGCTGGGTCACTTCGAACGCGCCGTGACCTGCCTCAACCGGCCTGCGCCTCCGGCAGTGGCGCTACCTCTCCCTGCCCGTCCGGCCGCCGAACCGACTCTTTAATTGCGGTGACAGTCCTGGACTGTCACCCCCTTCGAGGGCCGCGCTGCGCATCGCAAGTCGGGTTTACCCGACTTGCGTCTTAAGTAAGAACGCAACCGGCATGGCCGGTTGCTGCGCACCTCAGGATGACGGATTACCTTGAGCAACCATATCTCATCATGCTCTAGGAGCCGAAAGCCGAAATTGTCGCCATCCTCAGACTAGCCCTGGTGGATGGCGGCCACGGTGGTCACGACAATGAGAATGATCGTCACGAGCGCACCTGAAACATAAAGAATGGTTCTGATGCTGCCACCCTTGGCAGCGTTGCCGCCGCGCAAATAGACCGCAACGTGGATCAGACGAATTGCGACATAGACCCATACGAGCGTTGCAAGCGTGGCGGGGCCTACCCCCACCATCATGGCCAGGACAGCCGGGACGACAAAGGGTGTCAGCGCCTCCACCGCGTTCATGTGGACGCGATCAATCCGGTACAACAGGTTCGCGTCATCCGCCGGTAGAACAGGTCCGGAGAGCGCCCCCGCCCTGCCTTTGGATGATCCCGAATGAATCGCCAGCACGATGGACAGGAGACAGAGAACAAGCACTCCGACGATGCTGAGCGTATAGGCTGCCATATGGACCTCCGCAACAATGATCACGTCGCATGGGACACGCGAGCATCAGGGCTCGCGGGCAATCCGCTCAGCGAACCGTTTCAGATAGAGCGGCCAACCCTGATCGCCCTCGACGCCCTTGCGCTCGACGTCCCAACCCTGGCCATGACGTTCGAGGTGGCGGTGTTCAAGCTCCAACCGAGTCCGGCTTGGCGTCTCGGCGATGAACCGCACCTCCCATTCGCTTGTCTTTTCGGGGTCGGTCTCGATTTGCCAGCGCGGGCTGATGTCCCAGCTTAAAAGAACCCGATTTGGCGGTTCAAAGGCCAACACACGCGCCCATCGGCATTCGCTTCCGTCGACACCGCGATCAAAAATGTGTCCACCCACCCGGGGCTCGAACACGGTCTCTGCGATGGGGACGGCGAGCAGATTATGCTCGCGCGGTTTGAAGCTGCCGAAGTCCTCGGTGAAGACCTTGAACGCACGCTCGATAGGCGCCTCGACCACGATAGATTGTTTGACGGGCGCGGGCGATACACCTGTGCTCATTGCTAATCCTCCCGTGATTTTTCGACGGCCACTTTGTAAGCTGCCAGCGTGCTGCTCCAGAACCGGTCGAGCCAGGCGCGCATCTGGCCGAGCCCCGCCGGATCGATATGATAAACGTTGCTGGCGCCCTTCGGCTCCGCGCGAACCAAACGGGATTCGCGCAGCACCTTGAGATGCTGGGAGACGGCCGACTGGGAGACCGCCAATTCTCGGGTGATTTCAGCGACCGTGCGGGGCCGCGCCCCCACCAGTTCGAATATTCGTCTGCGCGTCCGATCGCCCAGAGCTGCCAGTTGCACGCTGTCTCTCACCATGGCTAGCCGACGCCCGATGCCATGCTTAGGGGACCTTGCCATTCGGTCATCATATCGGGAACTCTGAGATAATAATTAGTCATGACTAATGATTAGCATATACTAATGATTACGTCTATGGGCCACTAACAGACGCTTATGCACGGCATGTTGCGGGTTCAGGGGCAATGGCGGAATGGCACAGAATTGACCGACGGGATGTGGGACGCTTCCCATCACCTGATCGTTATTCTTAAAGTCACCTAGTCACCTTGTAAAAAGACCCCTCAAGCCTTAGCTCTCTCCTTCCACGCACAGGAAGGACGCGATGACAACCAACGGCTCGGACAAACTTGCCTTGCGCATGGTTTCGCTGGTCACGGCGCTCAATGTCATCGTCGCCTGCGGATTTTCCGTCGTCGGGGTGCTGAGCCCCGGCGCGATCTTGCCCGCGGGAGCCTCGCCGACGGCTGCTTCGCAGGTCTTCGCGCTGTACGCGGCGGCGCGCGCGGCCCCGCTCGCCTTGGTGACTTTGGCAGCGCTCGGCCGGAGGTCCTGGATCGTGCCGTTGGGAACACTCGCCGGTGCCGCGCAGCTGCTTGATGCCGGCGTTGGACTCTTTCAGCACGACATCGGCAAGACGATCGGCCCGCTTGTCATCGCGGCTCTGCAATTCCTTGCCCTGTTCAATCTGACACGGCAGGGACAGGCGTCTCGCGCTCAGGCGCAGTAAGCCGGATCGCTTCGAATGCGGACCAATGACGCGTCTCAGCCGGCCTGCGCCTCCGGCAGCGCTGCTGCCTCCCCCTGCCCGTCCGGCCGCCGAACCGACTCCAACCGCCCGCCGAGACGCTGCTCCGGCGACAGCGCCACCATGATGGAGGCGAACGCAACAACCGCCGCGGCCGCGAAAAACGTGGTCGAGAGCGCGTGGCGATAGATCAGCACCAGCGCCACGTCGGTCACCGACGGCATGTGGGATGTCACGGTTTCGACCCGCATGCCTGCCGGCATCAAGGCATGGAGCCGCGCGGTCAGCACGGCGCCCGCAACGGCCACACCAACGGCACCGCCGAGTGAGCGGAAGAAGGCGGAGGTCGCCGTCGCCACGCCGAGATCCTCCCGGCCCACCGCGCTCTGGATCGCCGTGGTGAGATTGGGGAAGGACACGCCGATCCCGAAGCCCAGCACCACCAGGATGCCGATCCCCATCGCCGCGCCCTGGCCCGTCATGGCCGTCACGCCCAACGCCGCAAAACACGTCGCCGCCAGTGCCAGTCCGCAGGTCACCAGCCATTTGTAGTGGCCGGTGCGCGACACCAGCCGGCCGCCGCCCACTGACGCGACGATGACGCCGCCCATCATCGGCGCCACCATCAGGCCCGCCGCCGTCGGGCTCGCGCCCTGCACCAGCTGGAAATACAACGGCAGGAACACCGCCGCGGTGAACAGCCCCATGGACGCGAGGCCGATCACCAGCACGCTCGACAGGAACGTGCGGTTGCGAAACAGATGCGGCGGCAGCAGCGGCTCGGCGGCGCGGCCCTCGTTGACGACCAGCAGCGCCAGCGCGCCGATCGAGACCACCCCGAGGCCAAGGATGACCGGCGAGGCCCATGGATAGGTGGTGCCACCCCAGCTCAGGGCCAGCAGCGCGCAACAGGTGGCGATGCTGAGCAGCAGCGCGCCGGCATAATCAAGCCGATGGGCGATGCCGCGGGGGCGGTGTTTCAGGGCGATGCCGATCAGCAGCATCGCCAGCGCGCCGACCGGCAGGTTGACGTAGAAGATCCAGCGCCACGACAGGTGATCGGTGATGACGCCGCCGAGCAGCGGCCCGGTGACGCTGCAGACGGCGAACACCGCCGCGAACAGCCCCTGATAACGGCCGCGCTCCCGCGGCGGCACCAGGTCACCGATCACGGTTTGCGCAAGCGTGATCAATCCGCCGGCGCCGAGCCCCTGGATCGCACGATACACGATCAGTGACGTCATGCTGTCGGACGCCCCGCACAGTACGGAGCCGATGAGAAAGATCGTGATCGACGCGAAGAACGCAGGCTTGCGTCCGTAGGTGTCGCTGAGCTTGCCGTACAGCGGCGTGGTCATGGTGGACGCGACCATGAAGGCCGTGACCACCCATGACAGATGCGCAAGCCCGCCGAAATCGCTGGCGATGCGCGGCAGCGCGGTGGCGACGATGTTCTGGTCGAGCGCGGCCAGCGCGAGCGCCATCATGATCCCGGTGAAGATCAGCCAGAGTTCTCGTCGGGTGGCACCGGTTCCGGCCACGGGGGTTTCAGCAGCAGACATCACGTCATCCTCAGGAAAGCCGCCGGAGGCGCAGCAGGTGTCGTTCTACAAGCGCCAACCGATTCGGCATCGGCATTTATCCAACCCGGCGTTCAATTTTGATCGCCGGAACCCACGCGGCTTATTCGGCCGCATGAGAGACCGTCACAGCGCCGCTGGGTTGCAGCCGGACGGTATCAAGCTCCTCCGCGTCCTCATCGCTGGCGGCCTTCGAATGATCCGCCGCCAGCAGGATGTAGAACGCCGGCACCACGAACAGCGTAAACAGCGTCCCGATCGCCAGCCCCGAGGCAATCACCAGGCCCATGTTGAAGCGCGAAGCGGCGCCCGCGCCCGACGCCGTGATCAGCGGCACCACGCCCAGCACCATGGCCGCCGTGGTCATCAGGATCGGGCGCAGCCGGATCGAGGTCGCCTCGATCACCGCGTCCCGCTTGGAGCGGCCGGCATGCTGCAACTCGTTGGCGAACTCGACAATCAGGATGCCGTGTTTGCTGATCAGGCCCATCAACGTGACGAGGCCGACTTCGGTATAGATGTTGAGGCTCGCGCCCTTGACCCCCAACATGATGAAGATCAGCGCGCCGGCAATCGACATCGGCACCGACACCAGGATGATCAACGGATCGCGGAAACTTTCGAACTGAGCCGAGAGCGCCAGGAAGATGATGATCAGCGCAAACCCGAAGGTGGCAGCGAAACCGGAGGATTCCTGCACGAACTGCCGCGACTGCCCGCCATAATCGATGGTGTAGCCCTTCGGCAAGGTCCGCTCAGCGATCTCCTTCAGGGTGGCAAGCGCTTCGCCCGTGATGATGCCGGGTGCCGCGACGCCGGAGATGGTGGCGGCATTGATCTGCTGGAAGTGGTTCAGCGATTCCGGCACCGTGGTGGTCTTCAGCGACGCCACCGTCGACAGCGGGATCGCGGTGCCGTCCGAGGTCTTGATGTAATAGTCCAGCACCTGGTCGGCATTGAGACGATAACGCTGCTCGACCTGGGGAATGACCTTGTAGGACCGCCCATCAAGGCCGAAATAGTTGACATAACCGCCGCCGAGCAGCGTGCCGAGCGCGCCGCCGACATCGCTCAGCTTGAGTCCCAATTGTGCGGTCTTTTCGCGGTCGATCACCACCGAGGTCTGCGGCTGGTCGATCTTCAGGTCGTTATCGAGAAAGATGAACTTGCCGCTTTTGATGGCCTCGGCGGTGAAGGCCTTGGCGACACCGTCGAGCCGATCGAACGGATCGGTGGTCTGGATCACGAACTGGATCGGCAGGCCGGACGATCCAGGCAGCGGCGGCTGCTGGAACGCCACGATCCTGGCGCCGGCGATGCCGGCCATCTCCTGCTGGATCACCGGTTGCAGCACAGCCGTGGTCTTCTCGCGCTTGTCCCAGGGTTTCAGCACCCAGCCCGCGATCGAACTGCCGATGATATCAAGCTGGAACACGCCGGCGGTTTCCACATGCGCGGCAAACCGCCGGTAGACCTCCGCCGAATACAGCAGCTTCTGCTGCAGCGTGGCGTTTGGCGCGAGCGTCGACTGGGTGAGGATGATGCCCTGGTCCTCCTGGGGCGCCAGTTCGTTCTTGGAATTCGAATACAACCAATAAATGCTGCCCAGCACCAGTGCGGCGAACACCACCGTCACCGGAATGGTTTTCAGGCTGCTGTCCAGCAGTCGCTGATAGCCATGCCGCAGCCGCTCCATCCGCGCATCGATGAAGGCCACGATGCGATCGTCCAGCGTCGGCTTGCCTTTGCTCGGCGGCTTGAGGATGAAGGCGCAGCACATCGGCGTCAGGGTCAGCGCGATCACAGCCGACACGGTGACCGCACCGGCGAGGGTAAACGCAAACTCGGTGAACAGCGCACCGGTCAGGCCGCTCTGGAATCCGATCGGAACATAGACGGCGATCAACACGATGGTCATGGCGATGATCGGGCCGGCCAGCTCGCGCGCGGCCAGAAGCGCCGCCTGCAGCGGCTTGACGCCCTCGGCGATGTGACGGTTGACGTTCTCGACCACGATGATGGCGTCGTCGACCACCAGCCCGATCGCCAGCACCAGCGCCAGCAGGGTCAACAGGTTGATCGAGAAGCCGAGCGCCAGCAGCATGGTGAAGGTGCCGACCAGCGACAGCGGAATGGCGATCACCGGGATCAGCACCGAACGCCAGGAGCCGAGGAACAGGAACACCACCACGGTGACAATCGCCAGCGCTTCCACCAGGGTGTGGATCACCTCGCTGATCGAGCTGTTCACGAATTCGGTGGAGTCGTAGATGATCTCCGAATTCAGCCCGTCCGGCTGCTGCGCCTTGATATCCGGATAGACGGCGCGAACGCCCTTGATGACATCCAGCAGGTTGGCGGCCGGCGCAACCTGGATGCCGATATAAACGGCGCGCTTGCCGTTGAAGCCCACCGAGGATTCGTAGTCTTCCGACCCCAGCGTGACATTGGCGACATCCGAGAGCTTGATGTTGGAGGTGCCGGCCTGCTTGACGACGAGGTCGCGAAACTCCTGCAGCGACTGCAGATTGGTCGCCGCGGTCAGATTGACCTGGACCATCTGGCCCTTGGTGGTGCCGAGGCCGGCGATATAATCGTTGCTGGACAACGCCGCCGACACGTCGGTCGCGGTCAGCCCGTAGGCGGCGAGCTTGACCGGATCGAGCCAGGCGCGCAACGCGAAGGTCTTGTTGCCGATCAGTTCGGCGGTCTGCACGCCGGTCACCGCCTGCAGTTTCGGCTGCACGACGCGGATCAGGTAATCGGTGATCTGGTTGGGCGCGAGCACATCGCTGTTGAAGCCGATGTACATGGCGTCGATGGTCTGACCGACCTTGACCGTCAGCACCGGCTGCTGCACGCCGCTCGGCAGCTGGTTGAGCACCGAATTGACCTTGGTGTTGATCTCGGTCAGCGCCTTGCCGGAATCGTAGTTCAGCCGCAGGTTGATGGTGATGGTGCTGGTGCCCGACTGGCTGGTCGAGGTCATGTAGTCGATGCCGTTGGCCTGGGCGATGGCGTTTTCCAGCGGCGTGGTGATGAAGCCGGCGACGATCGCCGGATCGGCGCCGTAGTATGTCGTCGTGACGGTCACGATGGCATTCTGGGTGCGCGGATATTGCAGGATCGGCAGCGAGGTCATCGACTTCAGACCCAGCACCAGGATCATCAGGCTGACCACGATGGCCAGCACCGGCCGGCGGATGAAGATGTCAGTAAAGGACATGGGTCTCTCCGCTCACTGATCGGCCGGCCTGGGATTGGCGTCGTTGGCGACCGGGATCGAATTGTCGACCTTCAGCATGGTGCCGTTGCGCAGCTTCATCTGGCCGCTCGTCACCACGGTCGCGCCCGGCTCGATGCCGGAGATCACCGCAACCTGATCGCCGCGCGTCAGCCCGGTCTTGACGAAGGACTGCCGCGCCACCACGGCGTCGTTGCCCTTGTCGCTCTTGACGGCGAGATAAACCGAATTGCCGTAGGGGTTGTAGACAATGGCGGTCTGCGGCAGCGTGACGTAGTGCGCTGATTTGTCGACCGCGACGTCGATCAGCACGTACATGCCGGGCAGCAGCTTGCGCTCGGTATTGTCGAAGATCGCGCGCACCTGCACATTGCGGCTGGTCGTATCGACCTTGGAATTGATCGCCTGCACCTGCCCCTTGAAGGTCTGGTTCGGATAGGAATCGACCCGGGCATTGACTGCCTGCCCCACCTTGACCTGATCGATTGCCTGCTGCGGCAGGGTGAAGTCGACATAAAGCCGGTCCAGCGCCTGCAGTGTCACGATGGCGGTGCCGGCGGTCAGATACTGGCCGACATCGACCGAGCGCACGCCGAGCCGACCGGCGAAAGGCGCCTTCAGGGTTTTCTGATCAACCAGCGCCTGCTGCTGGGCGACCAGCGCCAGCGCATTGCGCTGATTGACCACGTCGGCATCGACGGTGGCCTGGCTGACCGCATTGATCTTCAGCTGGCCCTGATCGCGCCGCAGCGTGATGCCGAAACCATCCGCAGTCGCCTGCAACGATTGCAGCTTGGCGACATCGTCTTCCTTGTGCAGGTCGAGCAGCACCTCGCCGGCCTCGACATCCTTGCCGGATTCGAAATGGATCTTGTCGACGATGCCGGATTGCTGCAGCGACAGATCGGCGCCGTTCACGGCGCGAAAGCTGCCCACCGCCGTCAGCTTCGGCTGCCATTCCGAGGCGGCCGCCGTGGTGGTCGACACCGTCTGTGGCGGATCGGCCATCGACGCCAGCGCCTGCTTGATCATGCCGGACCGGAAATTGACGAACCAGGCGAGTGCGGCGAACACCGCACCGACGACGCCCAGCATGATGATCATGCGCTTCAACATGGTTTCGAACTCCGCGTCCTGTTCGTTTGTTTCAGTTCACCGGCGCGCCGGGCGCCGGCGGCAGCGCTCCCGCGGGCGTGAAGATGGCTGCAATCCCCGCCGGCTTGGCTTCCGATGCCGGCGTTTCATCGACACGATTCCACCAGCCGCCGCCGAGCGACTGGTACAGCGCGACGGTGTCGGCATAACGCGAGGCCTGCGCCTTCACCCGGTTGGTTCGTGCTGTCAGCAGGGTCTGCTCGGCATTGATGACGGTGAGGAAGGTTGTGGAGCCGCCCTTGAACTGCGCCTGCGCGATCTTGAGGCTGTCGCTCGCGGTTTTCTCCGCCTCGACCTGGGCCTTGAGCAGGGCTGCATCATACTGAATCGCGCGCAGCGAATCCGCGACGTTCTGGAACGAGGTGATGATGGTGGAGCGATACTGTGCGCTGGTCTGCTCCAGCGCCGCGACCTTGGATTCCTTGGTGTGGAACAGCGAGCCGGCATCGAAGATCGGGCCTGCGACACTCGCGGCGACGCTCCAGGCCGCGGTCTGCGGGCTGTACAGGGCCGATAACGCCAGCGCCTGGCTGCCGCCCGAGGCGGACAGCGTCAGGTTCGGCAGCATGTTGGCGGTGGCGACGCCGACATTGGCGCTGGCCTGGTGCACTTGACTCTCGGCGGCGCGGATATCCGGCCGCTGCCGCACCAGCAACGACGGCACGGTGACCGGCAAGTCGCGCGGCAATCGCAGGTCGTCCAGCCGGACGGACTCGCCCTTGTCCTGGCTCGGCAACCGCCCGAGATAGGCCATCAGCTGGTTGCGGCCCTGCGCACGCGACTTTTGCAGCGGCGGCAAGGTCGCCACCGTCTGCGCCAGTTGCGCCTTCTGCGACAGCACGTCGGCGCTGGAGACGGCGCCGAGCCCGAACTGCTGTTCCAGCAGTGACACCAGTTGCCGCTGGCCGTCGATCTGTTCCTGGGTCACGCGGATCTGTTCCGCGTACGACGCGTCGGAAATGGCGGCCGACACGACATTCGACGTCAAGGTGAGGTAGGTCGCCTCGAGCTGGAAGCGCTGATACTCGGCGCTGGCGAGATCGGCTTCGATGCCGCGCGCCTTGCCGCCGAAGATGTCCGGCGTGAAGGAGACCGGCACCGAGGTGTTGTAGAGCGTGTACAGCGCCGCGGAGCCTGTGCCGGTCTGCGCCGAGGACACATGCTCGCGGGTGACGCTCGCGTTTCCTGTCGCCGATGGGAACAGCGCGCTGGTATCGGCCGCGGCCACCTCGCGCGCCTGGCGCAGCGCGGCCTGGGCCGCGGCGAGGTCCGGATGGTTTTCGAGGGCTTCACGCACGAAGGCATCGATCTGCTTCGAGCGCAGGGTGCGCCACCAGATCCCGGAGACGTCGGCGCCACTGGCGAACCGTTGCGATGCCCCGCCTGCGCCGTCGGCCGATCCCGTCGGGCCCAGCCGGCCGGCGGTGTAGCCGCCGACATCAGGCGCCGTGGGTTCCGTAAAATTCGGCCCGACCGCGCAGCCACCGAGCGACCAGGCGAATCCAATCACGAGTGCGACGGCCCTGAGCGCCGACCCCCTTTGTTGTATCCAGATACCGAGAATCTGGATTTTGAGGAGCATCTCGGGCGGCATTGGCAGGAACCTATTCTGAACTGAACAGTTTAGTACTTGCCAATCGCGCGCGAGCGAGTCAAGTAGTACTGAACCGTTTAGTTTTATTCCAGATGGTTGCTATGCCCGATTGCTGCCTTAAACCGTTGACGGTGAGGCTGATTTGAGTGGGACGCACTCCACATCGCCTATGACCAAGGGAGGACTGCTGTTGATCGAGACAGTCGACGCCACCGTAACCCAGCGGCTCACCGCGCCGGCCGGCCGCAAATTGGAAACGGTCACGCGGGCCGCACGGCAGCTGTTTCTCCAGCAGGGATTTTCCGCGACCAGCATGGACGCGATTGCCAAGGAGGCCGGCGTCTCGAAAGCGACGCTGTACGCCTACTTCCCCAGCAAGGAGACGCTGTTCGCCTCCCTGATCCAGGCCGACTGCGAGGAATTCACCCGCGCGTTGCCGCAGCCTGATTTGTCCGAGGGGCTTTACCCAGCGCTGCGGCGATTTGCGCACCAGTACGCCAAAGTCTTCATCGAGCGGAAGGACATCGCCCTGGTCCGCGCCATCGCCAATGAGAGCGGCCGGTTTCCCGAGCTTGGCCGGCTGTTCTACGAAAGCGGCCCGCTGGCGACGATCAAGCGGCTGGCGCGGTTTCTGGACGAAGCCAAGGCGCAGGGGCTGCTCGACTTCGAGGATTCGATCGTGACCGCAACCCAGTTCCTCAGTCTGATCCGTGGCGAGCGTCCGCTGCTCACCGTGCTCGGCATCGCAGGCACCGACCAGCATGTCTTCGATCGGGAGATCGAGTCCGGACTGGCGCTGTTCCTGAAAGCGTGCCGGCCGGCTTGAGCCTGCGCCGAGAACGGACCGGCAATGGACACCATCACACTCGTCCTCATCCTGCTGCTTGCGGTGGTGATCAGCGGCGTGGTCGGGAGACTGCTTCCCGTTGCCATCCCGCTGCCGCTGATCCAGATCGCCATCGGCGCCGGGATCGAGGCCACGATGGACATGGGCGTCCAGTTGAAGCCCGAGATCTTCTTTCTGCTGTTCCTGCCGCCGCTGCTGTTTCTCGACGGCTGGCGCATTCCCAAGGACGGCCTGTTTCGCGACGCCAACACCATCCTGGAACTGGCGCTTGGCCTTGTGGTGTTCACCGTGGTCGGCATGGGCTTTTTCATCCACTGGATGATCCCGGCGATGCCGCTGGCGGTCGCCTTCGCGCTGGCCAGCGTGCTGGCGCCGACCGACCCGATCGCGGTGTCCGCGATCTCCTCGCGCATCGCCGTTCCCAAGCGGATGATGCATATCCTCGAGGGTGAAGCGCTGCTCAACGACGCGTCGGGTCTGGTCTGCCTGCGCTTCGCCATCGCGGCCGCCCTCACCGGCTCGTTTTCCATCACCGCCGCGGCCACCACATTCCTGTGGCTGGCGGCCGGCGGCCTTGCCATCGGGGTCGTGGTGGCGTGGTGCACAAGCCGCGCCGGGAGCTGGATCTCGCGGCGCTACGACAATGATCCCGGCTCTTTCATCCTGGTGAGCCTGCTGATCCCGTTCGCCTCCTATCTGCTCGCCGAGCACGTCCATTGCTCGGGCATTCTCGCCGCGGTCGCGGCCGGCTTCACCATGAGTTTCGTCGAGAACCCGGTGCGCTCGCCGGCGGAAAGCCGGATGCGGCGCGACGTGGTCTGGGACATGGTCCAGTTCGCCGCCAATGGCGCGATCTTCATTCTGCTCGGCGAACAGCTTCCCGGCATCTTCACCAGCGCCGTCGAGACGGTGCGGGAAGCGGGGCGCTACGACGCCGGATGGCTGGCGCTTTACGTGGTTGCCATCATGCTCGTGCTCGCCGCCGCCCGCTTCATCTGGGTCTGGGTGTCGCTGCGCTTCACGCTATTTCGCGCGAAACACCGTGGCGAAGTCGTCGCGCCCGCCGGCTGGCGACCGGGCTGGCGTCTTGTCGCCGCAAGCTCGCTCGCCGGCGCCAAGGGCGCGATCACGCTCGCCGGCATCCTCACTTTGCCGCTGACACTGTCCGACGGCTCGCCCTTCCCCGCGCGCGACCTGTCGATCTTCCTGGCTGCCGGCGTCATCATTCTCTCCCTGATCGCGGCCAGCATCAGCCTTCCGTTCCTGTTTCGGAATCTCGATCTGCCGCCCGAGGAGCCTTCGGAGGGCCAGGAAAATGCCGCGCGGGTCAAGGCCGCGGAATCCGCCATCAAGGCCGTCGAGCGCACCCTGGGCGCGGCCCCCGCCGACGCCGGTCTCACGGCCGAGGCGAGCCTGCGGGTGATGGACTATTATCGCTACCGCGCCGACCTCGGCATGAAGAACCTCGAGGATGCCGCAAGCAGCCGACGGCTCCACGAGGCCGAGCGGGATCTGTTCAGGATTGGCCTCAGAGCCGAACGGGAGGAAGTCGTGCGGCTGCGACGCGCGCGCCACCTCGGATCCGAAGCCATGCACAAGCTCATTCGCGAGATCGACCTGACGGAAGCACGAATCGGAGAGTAACGTCGCGGCTCCGACCAGGTTTGTCACCAGGATATGCACTCGGAGGGACGCGAGCGACCTCACCTTTCCGCCCGCAGCGCTGACACCCCTGTTGACACCAGCGACCTCGATGGGATTCTTTCCCAACGCGATTTTTAATGGACCATTGCATGTCGACCTTGGAAGCCGCATTGCGGGGAGGGGCAGTTATGGTCCTCCTCCTCCGCGTGGTGGTCCTCGCCCGCGACGCGCGAAGCAGTCGGATCTGCCGCTATTCGGCGCTCTTGCTGACGGGTATCGCAGCCTACGTCGTCGAGTCGGCTCCCGGTTTCCGCGCGCTGGATCTGCACTGGAGACTTCCGATCCATCTTGTCAGTGTCTGCTCGCCGGCAGCATTCTGGATGGCGATGGCCGCCCTGTTCGTCGATGAATTCCGGGAACGCTGGTATCACGCACTGGCCTGGCTGGTGCTGGCCATGCTCGGGGGCGCGGAAATGTTCAACCGCTCGATGTCCATCGGCATAGTTCACTCCGCCCTGTCGCTGCTGCTGATTCTGCTCGGTGTCTGGCATGCGCTCGCGGGTCGAGCCGCGGACCTGGTGGAGGGGCGGCGCCGGCTTCGCATCCTTTATGCAGTCGCCGTCGCGCTCTACACCATGCTGATCATCGCTTCGGATTGGCTTTGGCCGGGGGGCCTGTCGGCGGCTCCGCTGAGTCTCGCAAATGCGATCGGTCTGGTGACGTTGATTTTCCTCTTCGCGGTGCTGGGCTCGCCTCCGGCAGCCATGGAGCAATTGGAGCCCGCCTCCATCCCCACCAACACACCCGCTTTGGCGCGCGCCGGACCGCCCCAATCTCTCGGCCATGACCCAGCGGCAGCGCCGCCCGCGACGGGGGCCGATGCAGCGCTGCTCCAGGCGCTGCGCAGGCTGATCGAGCACGGCAGGATCTATCGCGAACCGGACCTGAGCGTCGCCTCGCTGTCACAAAAGCTCGACATTCCCGAGCACCGCTTGCGCCGTCTGATCAACCGGCAGCTCGGCCATCGCAATTTCAGCGCCTTCATCAACGGCTACCGGCTGGCGGACGCGGAAACCGCACTGGCCGATCCTGTACAGGCCGATGTGCCGGTCCTGACAATCGCGCTCGACGCCGGCTTCGGCTCAATTGGCCCTTTCAATCGCGCCTTCAAGGCGCATACCGGGCTCACGCCGACGGATTATAGACGCGCTCGCCTCGATGGCGCGTAGCCGTCACCGCTTCCGAAATTGACCTAGCGGTGCCGACACTAGCCGTTTTCTGAATTCGGCTAGCCGCGCCCGAAAATCGGCGCGCAACAGAGTCTCATTCATGCAACTTCCAATTCGGCAAGCAGCTACCTGCCGATGTGGGGTTCGTCATGACGCAGCTCATCCAGATACTCGAATTCGCCCTTCCGGCCGTGATCGCGATTGCGACGCTGGAGGGCCTTGTCCTCGCCGTCGTGATGCGGCGCAGCTACAACTGGCGCGCCTATCTGGCCTCGCTCGCCGACGCGCTCGGCCGACAATATTTCGTTCTGACAGTTCTGCCGCTCAGTCTCGCAACGCCGGTGGTCGATTTCGCCTGGAGCCACCGCCTGTTCACCGTGCCGCTCAACAGCGCCGTCGCTGTCGTGGTGCTGGCGATCGCGCAGGACGTCAGCTACTACTGGTTCCATCGTTGCAGCCACCGTGTGCGCTGGTTCTGGGCGACGCACGCGATCCATCACTCTTCAAACGAGTTCAATCTGGCCGCAGCCTACCGTTTCGGCTGGACCGGCCGGCTGACCGGGACGGGACTCTTTTATGTCCCGATGATCTGGCTCGGGTTCGCACCGGGCCCGGTGTTCATCGCCGCCGCCGTTGCCCTGCTCTACCAATTCTGGCTGCACGCCGAGTGGATTCCCAAGCTCGGCTGGCTCGAATACGTGCTCAACACGCCCTCGCATCATCGCGTCCACCACGCAGCCAATCGGGAATACCTCGACCGCAACTACGGCGGCATCTTCATCGTGTTCGACCGCCTGTTCGGGACCTTCGTAGCCGAACGCGACGACGTGCCGTGCCGCTACGGCCTGGTGACACCGCTGCGCTCCAACAATCCGATCATCATCGCCTTTCACGAATGGGCGGCACTGGCTCGTGATCTATGGCAGTCCCGCACCTGGCATGAACGGCTCGCCTGCCTGATCGGGCCGCCCGGCGGCGCTCCGCCAGAGTCATCCGCAGCGTCAGCAACCGCGCACCATGCTGTTCAGGGATCTCAATCTGCCGCCTGATCTTTGCGCCGCGAAAGCGCTCCGGCGCATGGCTCGCAGTCGTGGAAACGCTTCCTGCGAGGACCCGACTGGGCCATAATCGCCACCACCCGGTCTCTCCGCGTCATCGCCAGCCCATGTCAGCGCCGCCCGAGCAGCATTCCACCGCCGGCCTCAAGCTGCTGATCGCCCCCATCGTGGTGCTGGCGTGCGGCCACATGCTGTCCAACATGATCCGCACCCTGCCGACCGGCGTGAGTCGTTGATCATGCCAGACACACCTCGTCCGGATCCCGATCGCATTCCCCGCCCCGTCGTCGGCCTTGCCATCGAGCTTGCGGTCGTCGGAGAAACCGCCGCGCACAGCCATCGCAAGGCGCAGTTGCTGTCCGTGCACAAGGGCGCGCTCACGGTCGAGACCGCGTCCGGCATCTGGACCGTGCCACCCAATTGTGCGATCTGGCTTCCCAGCGGCATGATGCACACCGCGCACGGCTCCGGCCCGGTCTCGGTCGGCTGCCTGTATGTCGAGCCCGGCATCATCACCGGGTTGCGCGCCGAGTGCGGAATCCTGTTCGTGCAGCCGCTGTTGCGTGAATTGCTGTCCCGCTTCATCGATACGCCGCACCTTTATCCCGAGGGCGATACAAGGGAAGCAAGGTTGGTGAGGGTGCTGCTCGACGAATTGCAGGCGGCGCCGGAAGAGCCGCTGCATCTGCCGATGCCGACGGACCGCCGGCTGCGCCGCATGGTGGACACCCTGCTCGCGGATCCGTCGCTGCGCTTCACCATCGAGGAGTGGGGCGCCCGGGTCGGCGCCAGCAACCGGACACTGAGCCGGCTGTTCCAGCGCGAAACCGGATTATCATTCAGCCGCTGGCGGCAGCAGATGCATGTCACCCTCGCTCTGCGCCGGCTGGCATCGGGCGAGTCCGTCACCGCAATCGCACTCGATCTCGGCTATGAAAGCATCAGCGCCTTCATCGCCATGTTCAAGCGCCTGCTCGGCACCACGCCATCGCGCTATTTCGACGATATCGCGCGCACGGACAGCAAGCCGCGTGGCACGCACGACGCCGTTCGTCCAAGCGGCGAAGTCGTCACGCTCCGGCGGCCACGCCCCGACCGATAAGCCGCAAGCCGCGATCAGCCCGGCTTGTGCGCGTCGACCAGGGCGCGGACCAGGCCATGACGCGGCTCCAGGATCTCGAACAGACCGACCGCATGCAGCATCGGCATCGCGGCGATCATGTCCTGCTCCGCCACCGTTCGCGCCGCAACCGTCGTGGCGGCATCGGTGAGAATGGCGGCATTGGCGAGAAACGCCGCGATCGAGCCTTTTCGCACGGTGACACCGTTGAAATCGGTGCGATCGGTATCGTCGGGTAAAATGTCTTCGGCACGCATCGTCAAGTCTCCTGGTTTGGGAGCCTCCACACTGCCAGCCGCGACCAAGACCTGCTGCCGCATCCGCGCCATTCGATACGCCGAAGTCGCCAGACTGCCGCAAGATACCGCAAGAACCGCCAGGGGACCGCCCGGCGCTGCCAACCACGTTGTTCGCCATATCGGACACCGCACCGACGCATGGCTCGCAGTCCCGGATGCGCTTCCAGCGGGCCTCAACCTGGGTCATAACGCCTTTGGAAACGAATCCCCCTTCACATCGCAGTCCCCATGTTGGCGCCCCCCGAGCAGCATCAAAACGCCGGTCTCAAATTGATCGCCCCCATCGTGGTGCTGGCGTGCGGCCACATGCTGTCCAACATGATCCGCACCCTGCCGGCGGTCTCGATCGATCTCATTGCGGCCGACATGCACGTCAATGCCGCGACGGTCGGCTCACTGGCGGGCGCCTATCATTTCGCGTTTGCCGCCGGCCAGATCCCGCTCGGCGTCGCGCTCGACCGCTTCAGCGTCCGCACGGTCTCGGTTTCGCTGCTGTTCGCGACGATCATCAGCGCGGCCTTTGCCGCACTGTCACGCACGCCGCTGGAATTCTGCCTGGCCCAGATCACGCTCGGCCTTGCCACCTCGGGCATGCTGCTGTGCCCGGTGACGTATGCAGCGCGACGGATGCCGGCGGCGAAATTCGGCCTGTGGACCGGGATCATCCTCAGCCTGGGCAATTGCGGCATGATCCTCTCGGCCAGCCCGCTGGCCTGGCTGGTCGACAATTACGGCTGGCGCGGCGGCTTCTGGCTTTGCGCCATCGTGTCGCTTTGCATCGCTGTCGCCGTGCTGGCCGTTGTGCAGCGCGATCCATCCGGCGCCTCGACATCGCGCCGCATAACCCATGAGGTCTTGGGTGTGTTCCGGCTGGGATTGTCGCGCGACCTGCGCGGTGTCGTCATCCTGGCCTTCTTTTCAATCGCGATGGTGTTTGTCCTGCGCGGCGTGTGGGGCGGCCCCTGGCTGATGGACATCAAGGGCCAGTCCCGAATGCAGGCCGGCCAGATCCTGCTGATCTTCACCCTGTCGCTGATCGTCGGACCGCTGCTGATCGGCATGATCGACCGGCGCCTGGGGCACCGGCGCACCCTGGTGATCGCCTGCCACATCCTGGCCGCGATCGCACTGGCGGCGCTCGCCGCGGGCGGCCCCGGCGGCCCGTTGTCGCAAGCGATCGGCATTCCCGTCGTCACCGTCGACATCGATGCCGGCCTGCTGGTTGCGATCGGCATTTTCAGCTCGGCGCAACCGTTGCTGTACGCCATGGGGCGGCAGGCGGTGCCGAGCGAAGACACCGGAAAGGCCTTGTCCGCGGTCAATCTCTCGTTCTTCTTCGGCACCGCGGTTCTGCAGGCCGTGACCGGGCTCGTGGTGGCTCACTGGTCGTTGCCGGCGGCTCTTGCGACCCTCGCGGCAGGACTCCTGTTCGGGGTCACCGTGTTCGCCACGATGACGCGGCAGCGGCATCATCGGACATAGGCCGCACCATCGGGCGCTGCGCGCTCGCGTCGTTCGCGGTGTTCAGGCCGGTCACCCCGCACTCCGAAACGGAGTGAAGCGCAGCCTCAGATCGGCAACCGCTTCTTCTGCGTCGCGTCGTAGATTTCGATGCGCAGCATCGGGAATTTCCCGAGCAGTGCGGCACCTGCGGATGTTGCCGCCTTGACGTCGTCGTATTGATTCTTGAAATGCCCGTCGACGACCAGCGTGAATCCCGATGCCGGCGGAATATCGGCGCGCTGCTGCTGCTTCGCCCCGTGGACCGGCCGCGGCGCAGGCGGGGTTGGCCGTGGCGCCGGCTTGACGGCGCTGACGGGAACTTCCGCCGCCGGGCTTGGCGTTTGAATCGCCACCTGCCCGTCGGTTTGATCGGCAGCGCGTTTCGGCAAGGTCAGCGGCTGACGCGGAGCGGCAGGTGCCTCCTTCACGGCGGGCTGATTCAAGGCGGGCTGCGCCGGCACAACGACATTCACCGTTTCCACGGCAGCGGCTTGTTCGGATTTTGTGGTCACCGGTGATTTTCCAGCTTTCGTGGTCTTCGCGGCCGTATCGGCCACAGTCTTGACGGCTTTTGCGGCTTTCACCGGCTTGGCGGGGGCCGGTTTGGCCTTGGCGGCTTTTGCAACTTTGACCGGACTTACTTTGGCCGTCGCCTTGGGCAGGCTGGTCTTGGGTGCGCTTGTCTTGGGTACGCTGGTCTTGGGTGCACTCGTCTTCGGCACACTCGTCTTGGGTACGCTCTTCGACACAGCCTTCAATCCACGGGCAGCCGTTTTCTTCGCTGAACCGGCAGTCGCCTTGGTTCCCGCGCGCACAACAGCTGTCTTTACTTTCGATTTCGCCAAACTCAACTCCTTTGCAGGGCGGCCTTCTAACATCACCAGCGGCTGCGACAAAATCGCAATCTGACCCAGCAATGTTGCCGATTTGCAACGATTCCAGCACCGTTGTCGTGCATATCGCCTGCGACTGCAATACTCACGCAATCCTCCAGGGCACAATGCAAAAATCCGAAATTCGAACAGGACGGGCCCATGCGTCTGCTGCTGGTGGAAGATGAAGCCGAAATGGCGGCGGCGCTGAGCGCGGCACTGCTGAAGTTCGATGTCGTGGTCGACCACGTGTACTCGCTCGACCTCGCACGCGAGGCGATCGAAGACCCCGTGCACGACGCGATCATCCTGGATCGCCAGTTGCCCGACGGCGACGGCCTCAGCCTGGTCCCCTATCTTCGCTCGCGGCGCTCCGGCGTCCCGGTCATCGTGTTGACGGCGCGCGGCGATGTCAGCGACCGCGTGGTCGGCCTCGATGCCGGCGCCGACGATTACCTTGCCAAGCCGTTTGCGCTGGAGGAACTGCTGGCGCGGTTGCGTGCCGTGTTGCGCAGGCCGTCCGCGATGGCGCCGGCCGTGGCGCGGGTCGGCAAGCTCACCTTCAATTTCGGCAACCGCGAAGTCACCATCGCGGGCCAGGCCGTGGAATTGCGCCGGCGCGAGCTGCTGGTGCTGGAAACGCTGGTTCGGCGCCAGGGTCGGACCGTGCTGCGCAGCGTTCTGGAAGAAGCCGTCTACAGCTTTGACGATGAAATCCAGTCCAACGCGCTCGACTCGCACATCTCGCGGCTGCGGCGCAAGCTCGAGACCTGTGGCGCGGACATCGAGATCCACAACATTCGCGGCGTCGGCTATCTGCTGAAAGCGGTCGAATGAGGCTATTCCGGCGAGGCTCGCTGCAGCGGCGGCTGATCTGGCAATTGCTGGCCTTGCAATATGCCCTCCTGACGATCCTGACCGCCTGTCTGGTCATGCAGCTGATCCACGCCGTTTCCGGCGGCCAGTACATGGACTCCGACGCCACCGAGGTGATCGGTCGCGCGATCGCGCGCGGGCCGGACGGCAAGCTGTCGCTGACGGACACGGCAGAGATGCGCCAACTCCGGACGAAGGCACCCAATATCTGGTTCGTCGCACGCAGCGAGCAGGGAGAACTGCTCTCCGACGGCAAGATGCCGGACGCCTACCGTTCGCTGATCGGCGCGCTCGGGCGTATCAGCTTTTCCGATATCCGCGACAAGGAACCACCATACGATCTGTCAGCCGCCGTGCGTTCTGTCGACACCGCCGCAGGCCCTTTGACCATCATTGCTGGCAACGGCGAGACGGTCGGAGTGGCCTTCGCCATCGTCCTGCTGTCGCAGTTGCTGATGATACCGATCCTGATCCTGCTCGCCTTGATCGCACTGATTGCCATTCCCCTGATCGTCCGGCGCGCATTTTCCGGGTTGGCAACCGTGGCGGCCCATGCCGGCGAAATCGATATCGATCGCCGCGGCACCAGGCTGTCGGGCGACAAGATCCCGGCGGAGGTCGGCCCGCTGGTGCATGCCATCAATGGCGCGCTGCAGCGGCTGGACGAAGGCTACGAGCAGCATCAGCGCTTCCTCAGCGACGCCGCTCACGAGCTGCGCACGCCCATCGCGATTCTGCAGACCCGGCTGGAAATCCTGGAGCCGGGCCCGATCCGCACCCGCCTGATGCTGGACGCCGGACGGATCGCCGCGCTTGCCGAACAATTGCTCGACGTGCAGCGCCTCGATCGCACCAATGACAATTTCGTGCCGGTCGAGCTCGGTGAACTCTGCCAGCGGGTTGCCGCCGATCTCGCTCCACTGGCCATCGCGACCGGCTATGACCTCTCGCTGGATATCCGCGATGCCGGCGTCACGGTGATGGGCGATCCCGGCGCGCTGGTTCGCGCGGTGACCAATCTCGTGCAGAACGCCATCGAGCACGCCGGCCATCGGGGAGCGATCACCATTCGCGTCGAACGCGGCGGCGTCATCGAGGTGACCGACGACGGCCCCGGCATTCCCGAAGAGGAGCGCGAGAATATCTTCGCGCCGTTCTATCGCCTGCAGCCCCAGGAACGCGGCGCGGGCCTGGGGCTGAACCTCGTGCGCGACATCGTTCGCCGCCATGGCGGCGATGTGTCCGTGGTGTCGCGGGCACAGCGCGGCGCCTGCTTCCGCATCGTGCTGCCGGCAAGCAGCACAAGCGCGGAGCGCACAACACTTAACAAAGCGTCACCACCGCGCGCATAACGCGCTGAAAAATATCCGAAAAATTCGCGATTGCGCCACGACCTACAATGTCCCCGCAATCCTCGCACGCACAATGGATCAGGTCTGCGGGGAAACCGTCGCAAGACACCGAACCGAAGCGTGTTTGTCATTGACCGCACGCTTTCGACATCAATTCACGCGGCGTTGGTCGACCTGCGCGGGCGGCCACGCGTGTTCAATCCGGAGTCCAAACGATGTTGTCGCGAAAAGCCCTGGTCCTGGTGGCGGTGATTTCCGCGCTCGCCATGTTCGGCGCGCGCCTGGCGCGGGCGGCCGACTATTATAATTACAACAAGGCGCCCGCCTATTACCTGCCGCCGGTGTTCTCATGGAGCGGATTTTATGTCGGCGCCCACGGCGGACTGTCCTTCACCGGCATGCCCAATCCGTTCGCCGGCCGCAATGGCCTCGCCGCCGGCCTGCAGGCCGGTTACAACTACCAGATCGGCGTTGCCGTCCTCGGCGCCGAGATTGAAGGATCTTATCTCGGCCACACCGAACACAAGGTGCTCGGCGGCACGCTGGAAGAGACCTGGCGCGGCGCCATCAAGGCGAGAGGTGGCGTGACCTTCGATCAAACCCTGCTCTACGGCACCGCCGGCCTGGCGCTGACCCGGTTCGACGCGGCGGATGGACTCAGCGGCAACACCGCCTGGAAAGCCGGCTATCTGATCGGCGGCGGCATCGAGCGAGGTTTCGCCGGCGGCCTGTCCGCCAAGGTCGAATACAACTACATCAATACGCCCGATGTGAAATCGACCTCGGCATTCGGCTTCCGCCGCACCGACATCGACAGCCACGTCCTCAAGGCCGGACTCAATTATCGGTTCTAGTCACAGCCCATGATGACCCGTTATCAGCGCGAGCTCCGCACGGTCCGTTCAAAACGGCAGCGCATGCCATCAAAAGAACGGAACTCGAAAGGTCATATTCGTTTGAAATCACGCGGCCTGGCGATCCGGAGGACCTGATTCGGCAGGCGGATTTCCTCCGTGACGCCTTTGCCCGAGCTGGATCTTGCCCGTGCGAACACGACGCGCTCGTTATGATTCAAGCACCATTTCGAGCGAATTCGGGCGCAAAGCCGGTGTCAAATTCGCCTGTGTTCGCTCGGCCAGAACGGTGCACGAGCAACGACACGGGAGACATCGGATGCAGAGACTCAAATTCCTGGTGGCCGCCGCGGTGCTGTCGACAACGATTGCCTCGCCGGTCCTGGCAAGCGACATGATCCAGCCGGGAGACGCGTATTACGATCAGCGGACGGGAGCGTATCATCACTATCGCGACACGTATGCGGATCGCGGTGGCTACGACAATTACCGCGGCCCATACCGCCACTACCGTCGCGATGAGACGGTCTACGAACCCCGCGGGCCCGGTTTCTGGCCGGGTGACGTTGCGGCCGGCATCGTCGGTGGCGCGATCGGCACAGCCGGCGCCATCGCCGGCGGGGCGGTCGACACCGCGGGCGCAATTGCGACGGCGCCATTCCGCGCCGGCTCATATGCCACCAACAGCTTCTACCACGAGAACGATTTTGCCTGTCAGCCCGGCACACATTTCCGCGGCCAGGACGGACTATGGTATCTCTGCCAGTAACACATCCGCACAGCGTCGCGAGAAGGCGGCCAGTCGACCCGCCTTTTCGCTGCGCCTCATGGCGCGTCACCGCCGCCGGACAGGCGCTCCGCCAACACCGCGGCCTGGGTCCGCGAGCCGACGCCCAGTTTGCGCAAGATGATCGAGACGTGCCCCTTGACCGTCTGCTCGGCGATGCTGAGGTCGTTGGCAATCTGCTTGTTGAGCTTGCCACCGACGATCATGCCGAGAATGCGCAGTTGCTGCGCCGACAGCGACGCCAGCCGTGACGCCAGTTCGAGGTCCGAGTTCTGGAGCGATCCGCGGCCGCCGATATTCGGCGGCATCCAGATTTCCCCGGCAAGGATCCGCGTGACGGCATCGGCCATCGCCGGAAGACTAAGCGATTTCGGAATGTAACCGGAAGCACCATAGGCGATGGCCCGGCGGATGGTGGTCGCATCCTGCTTTGCCGAGATGATCGCGACAGGCACGGTCGGAAACTGCGCCAGCATCATGAACAGTCCGGTAAACCCCTGGATGCCCGGCATGTTGAGATCCCACAGCACCAGGTCGATGTCGTCGGGGCGCGCGGACAGCACGGCCAGAACCTCGTCAAGCGACTGGCATGCGATGATGTCGAGGTCGGGCAAGGCCGTGGACAGCGCCGTGCGAAGCGCGGCCTGCACCAGGGGATGGTCATCACCAATGACAATACGTGTGGTCATGCCGCGTCATCGTCCTGATCTGGTGTCAGTTGTCCGCGCAAGGCTGCGCCGCTCAGGAATCTCCGCAGCGCCGCCGGCTTGACCGGCTTCAGCAGAACACCACAGTCGCGCGCCTGCGCGGCCTTGCGAACGTCTTCGCCGCGGTCGCCGGTGACCAGCAGTGCAGGAATACCTTCACCGGACGTCTGCGCCAACATCTGCCTGAGGTCGTCGAGAAAATCCAGGCCGCTGCGGTCACCATCGATATGATAGTCGATCAGCGCGACATCCGGCCGGTTCGCCGCGGCGGCAGCAAGCGCGGCGCGGGCATCCACGGCGGTGATCACGCGATGCCCCCATCCCTCGAGCAGCGCAGTCAGTCCCTGAAGGATGGTGGCGTCATTGTCGAGACACAGGATGGTCAGCGGCCCCATGGCGTCAGATGGCGTCTCCTGCGCCGGGGCACGTTGCAGCGGCGCGCCGGGTCCATGCGCCAGCGGCACCGTGACAGCGAAGCACGATCCCCGGCCGGGGTGCGAGCGGACGTCGACGGCATGGCCGAGCAGCCGGCTGACGCGATCCACGATCGCAAGGCCGAGGCCTGAGCCCTTGTCCGATCCGGCGCCTGGCGCGAGGCGCTGGAATTCCTCGAAGATCTTCTGCTGATCTTCCGCGGCAATCCCGACACCCGTATCCCACACTTCGATGCGCAACACCCTGCCGTGCCGCCGGCACCCCAGCAGGATATCGCCTTGCGGTGTGTAGCGGACCGCATTCGACAGCAGGTTCTGCAGGATCCGCCGCAACAGGTGCGGATCGCTGCGGACGTCGGCGCCGCATGTCACTACACGCAATGTCAGCCCGCGCTCGCGCGCCAGGGCCGAGAACTCGACCTTGAGCTGGGTCAGCACATCGGCGATCGGGAAGTCGATGAGATCCGCATGCACCGCGCCGGAATCATAGGATGAGATATCCAGCAGCGTATCCAGCACGTGCTCGGTTGACCGCAGCGCCGTGATCGCGCTGTCGGTCAGCATCCGCTCCTTGTCGCGTGGAATCTGCACGCCGGATGCCGGCAGCCCCCGCAGGCTTTCATCCAGCGCCGACAGGAACAGGCGCGCCGCGTTCAGCGGCTGCAGCAGATCGTGACTGGCCGCCGCGAGAAACCGGGTCTTGCCGAGATTGGCCTGTTCCGCCTCCGCCTTGGCCCGCTCCAGGGCGTCGGTCCGCTCATGAACGCGCTGCTCGAGGTCTTCATTGGCCCGGCGCAGGGCTTCCGCCGCGCGATAACGCTCGGTCACATCGGTATAGGTCGAGACATAGCCGCCTTCAGCAATGCGATCGTAGGCGATTTCCAGCACGGTGCCGTCTGGCCGCTTGCGCTCATAGACATAGGGCCAGGTCTGAACCGAGACATCGCGATTGACCAGGAGCGCTGCGAACTCAGCCGCGCCGTATTCGCCGCGGCCGACGTTGAATTCAATCAGCTCGGCCAGCGGCCATCCGACATGCACGAGATCACGCGGCAGATCCAGGAGCTCGATGAAGCGGCCGTTCCAGGCCGAAATGTTGAAATCGGCGTCGAATGCGCAGATGCCCTGCGGCACGCTCTCCAGCACGCCCTGCAGCAGGCGGCGGTTGAAACGCAGCGCTTCGGAGGCCTCGTCCAGCATCGCCATGGCCGCGCGCCGCGACAGCGAATGGCCCTCCAGGGACGCGGCGATCACCACCCGCGCCGACGCCGCCCCGATGGCGCCGGCCAGCAGGTGTTCGGTGAAACGAATCGAATCGAGGTCGACCAGGCCGGATTGGTCGAAACGCGGACCGCGCCCGGACCGGCGCGCCGCGATGTAGCTGTCGAACGCGGCGGCGCCGCGCTCGGCGCCGACAAAGCGGATGGCAAGCGAGCGCAGATCATCGAACCGCACCACCACCCGCGACGACAGCATCGACGACGCCTCGTGCGGGGTGCCATGGGTGAAGGCGGACGCCTGATTGCGCTCGACTGTCGATTGTTTGCCGAACAGCGACAGCGCGACAAAACAGATCACATTGGCGCTCAGGCTCCACAAGGTGGCGTGGGAGATCGGGTCAAGGTTGTCGAAGCCGAACAGCGCATCGGGCCTCAGCCAGACGAGATGCCACAGGCCATCGCGTACGATCTGATCGGCCGCGGGCCACAACGGCGCCGCTGAGGGCAGCAGCAACGTATAACCCCACACCAGGAAGCCGACCGCGATGCCGACGGATGCGCCCGCCTTGTTGGCACGCGTCCAGAACAACCCGCCGATGAAGGCCGGCCCGAACTGCGCAACGGCGACAAAGGACAACAGCCCGATCACCGTCAGCGGGTAAGTCTGGTTAACCAGCCGGTGCATCAGATAGGCCAGCAGCAGGATGCCGACAATCGAGAGCCGGCGCACCGTCACCAGCGCCGAGGAGACCGACCAGGTCTCCGCGCGCCTGCCGAGGAAGCGCCAGCGCAGCAGCAGCGGCATGATGACGTCGTTGCACAGCATGGTGCTCAGCGCCACCGATGTCATGATCACCATGCCGGTTGCGGCCGACAGGCCGCCGAGGAATGCGATCAGGCTGACGGCTTTCGCGTTGGCGGCAATCGGCAGTGCGATGACGTAACTGTCGGGATCCGTCACCGTCCCGAACATCGCCATGCCGGCCACCGCGACCGGCAGGATCAGCAGGCTGAAGAACGCGAGGTAGACCGGATAAAGCCAGGCGGCGGCGCGGGTGTGGCCCGGTGTCTCGTTCTCGACAATGGCGACATGGAACGCCTGCGGCAGGCACAGGAAGGCGATCGCGGAAATGACGACGTTCGACAGCCAGGTCGGCTGGCTGAGATCGAATGTGAACACCTTGCCGAGCTGCGGATCGGATTGCAGCTGCGCCAGCAACCCGGACAATCCACCGGACATGCCGAACAGCACGAACAACGCGACCACCAGAAACGCGACCAGCTTGACGACACTTTCGAACGCGATCGCCAGCATCAGGCCGCGATGATGTTCGCTGGCATTGATGTGGCGCACGCCGAACACGATCGCAAACAGGGCCATCGACGCGGCGACGCCGAAGGCCGAATCCTGCCAGAACCGCAGCGCTTCGCCGCCCGCCGGTCCCGGCAGCTCAACCAGATAATCAAAGCTCTTGCCGACAGCCTTCAGCTGCAGGGCGATATAAGGCAGCACCCCGAGCAGCGACGCCAGCGTCACCAGTGCAGCGAGCGACTGGCTTTTGCCGTAACGCGCGGCAATGAAGTCGGAAATCGAGGTGACGTTCTGCGCCTTGGCGATCGCAATGACCTTGGACAAAACCGGCTGGCCGAAAACCAGCACCAGTGTCGGGCCGACATAGATCGTGATGAAATCGAGGCCGCTTCCCGCGGCACGGCCGACCGAGCCGTAAAAGCTCCAGGAGGTGTTGTAGACCGCCAGCGTCAGGCAATAGCCAACCGCGGCGACCCAGGATCCCGGCGAAACCAGCGGGCCGTTCACGCTCCGGCGATCGCCCCACCAGGCGATCAGGAACAGCGTGGTCACGTACGCCGCTGCAATCGCTAGGACAAACCACCCCTGCAAAATATCCTCGTCAAGGCTTCCTCGGACCCGGGTTCATATATCCTCTTGCCGGCCTTGGAGCGGCTTTGCAATGCCGGATGATCCGCGGCGGCGGCCGATATCGAGCGCCGCCGCGGATAGCCGGCTCAGGCCGGACTCTTGGCCGGGCCGGCCTGTTGCAGGCCGCGGAGCGCGAGGTTGACCACCACCGCCACCACGATATTGACCGCCAGCGCCAGCAGCCCGGTGTAGATGGCGATGCCGCCGGTTCCGAAGTCGATGGTGTGCAGCGGCTTCAGCCCATCGGACCAGGCCAGCACCGAGCCGCCGACCAGCCCGACCGCCCAGCCAACCAGCAGCGCCTTGCTGGAGAACCAGTTCAGGTACAGGCCGAACACCAGCGCTGGCAGCGTCTGCAGGATCCACAGGCCGCCGAGCAATTGCAGATCGAGCGCGAACTGCGTCGGCATCAGCAGGATGGCGAGCAGCGCGCCGACCTTCACCAGCATCGAGGTGTTCTTGGCGACCTTGGCCTCACCCGCCGGCGTGACGGCTGGATTGACCCAGACCTTCCAGAAGTTGCGGGTGAACAGATTGGCCGCGCCGATGCTCATCACCGCAGCCGGGACCAGGGCCCCGATTGCGATCGCCGCGAACGCAAAGCCGGCGAACCAGCCCGGAAACAGCGTCTTGAACAATTCCGGCACCACATCGTTGTTGCTGGCGAGCTTGAGGCCGGCGGCATGGCCCATGTAGCCCAGCAGCGCCAGCAACCCGAGCAGCAAGGTATAGGCCGGCAGCAGCATCGCGTTCTTGCGAATGGTGTTCTCGCCGGACGATGCGAAGATCCCGGTCAACGTATGCGGATACATGAAGGCCGCAAGCGCCGAACCCAGGGCCAGCGACGCATAGGGGAAGATCTGTGCCGGCGACAGCAGGATGCCGCCCGCCCCCTTGGCCTTGAACGCGGTATCCGCCGCAGTGAAGATCGCACCATAACCGCCGAGCTTCGACGGCACGATCGCGATCGCGGCAATAACCACGATATAGATCATGATGTCCTTGACGAAAGCGATCAGCGCCGGCGCACGCAGGCCCGACGAATAGGTGTAGAGCGCCAGCACAAGGAAGGCGAGGACCAGAGGAATCTCGCCGTGCAGCCCCAGCGCCTTGATGGCGACCTCCATGCCGATCAATTGCAAGGCGATATAGGGCATGGTGGCGAGCACGCCGGTGGCCGCCACCGCGAGCTCCAGGCTGCGCGATCCATACGCCCCGCGGACGACGTCGCCGGCGGTGACATAACCCTTGTCCTTCGCCACTCTCCACAACACCGGCATCACGGCGAATACGAACGGATAGACGATGATGGTGTAGGGCAGCGCGAAAAAGCCGTAAGCGCCAACTGCATAGACCAGCGCCGGAACGGCGATCACCGTGTAGGCGGTGTAGAAGTCGCCACCGACCAGGAACCAGGTGATCCAGGTGCCGAACTTGCGGCCGCCAAGCCCCCATTCGTCGAGATGAGCCAGCGTCTCCGGCTTGCGCCATCGCGAGGCCACAAAGCCCATACCGGTCACCAGGA
>JBGMOD010000101.1:0-85285 GCA_041424235.1 Hyphomicrobiales bacterium | reverse complement strand
GGAAGGGTGGCCGAGTGGTTTAAGGCACCGGTCTTGAAAACCGGCGTGCCTGCAAGGGTACCGTGGGTTCGAATCCCACCCCTTCCGCCACTTCAGCCCTGTCCGGCCCGGAGACATGGGTAACGGAACGTCCCTGAGACACAGGTGACAACCTCGCGCCGGAGGTGCACGCGGCATCCCATCGAACTCCGCGGTCGCCGTCATGGCCGAGATTGTGGATTTGACCGGCGACGACCGCACCATCATCCTCGGCGCATTGCTCTGGATGGCCGATAAGCTCAACAACGAGCAAGGAGAGTAGCGTCCGCGCAACTCCTGATGCTTGCTACGTTGCCGGCAAAGTGAGTCGGTGGCTTCTGAGAATTTTGAAGAACGCAAAGCCGGATGATGGCGCGACAACCGTTTCCTCTGCTGGATCAACTTCCGGACGTGCTTGACGGCGTCATCCTCGACTACCTTTGGGATCATGCCAAGCTTCAAGCATTGACCGGCCTGCGCGAGGTCGCGGTGCCGGTTCGCGATCTTGCTTGGCATCTCGAATTGCCGTTTTGGGCTGAAGGCGGGAAGCCGTTTATGGTGTGTCCGACCGAAGTCGCGTCAGATCGCGATAGGCATTCTGCTCAATGGGAGCGGACGATGGCTGCTGACCTGCGTTTTCCTCTGCACGCGCGCATAGATCCTGCCGAGAAGATGGTCATCATGGACGGCATTCATCGCCTGCTAAAAGCGTCGATCTTTGGTTGGCAAACGGTGACGGTTCGGATTCTGACAGATGACGACCTGAACAAAATCGCCATTCTTTCCGTCTCACACAGTTCCTAGTTGCATGGTTTGGGAGTTTTTGCGGCGGCTGCTTGGGCCCACACCGGCCATTCGTGTTTCGCAAAGATGTGAGCCTTTTCCGTTTCGATCAAGTCGGAACGGGGCTCCAGCATTTTGTGTTGACGCGTCTTCTCCGCGCAAACGCTTTGCGTTTGTCGCGGGGGGAACCGGTATCCACTTCGCTCGAAAATGCACCTAGGCGATTCCAAACATCACTTTGCGCCCATCAGGATCGGAGACAGTCACCACAACATCATCGACGGCCACGGGCTGGACTTGAAGGTTCTCCAGGTGAGCGAGGAACGCCTTCTGATCTTCGATCTTGAAATAGAGATGGGTCAGATTGGAACCTGCCAGGGGCGGATATGCGTAGTCCGCAAAAGCCTTGGCCTCGTGGATCGCCAACTGCATTCCGTCACGGTCCAGACGCCAGTAGATATATTGCCCCGGCGTTCCCACCGTCTCCAGTGGGAACAAGGCAACCTGCTCGTAAAACCTTGCCGTCGCTTCGGGCTTCTCGCTGGTCAGGAAGACCCCTCGGAATGTCGTATTCATGGCGGCTGATCCTTTATATTCCTTCACAAGCACGATTAGGCGAAGCTCATTGAGCGATATCAGGAGAAGCTGAAAACGTCGCCCAAATCCCGAGACCTGCTGCGTCACCTAACTGTCGCAAGATGTGTCGCGCGCTTCGAAGATTTGTATCGTAGGGAACGCGATGACAGGCATCAAATACGATTTGCGAACGGCAACCTGCCGGTGCGGTGCGGTCAGGCTCGATGTGAGAGGTGAAGCGATCCTAACCGGCATCTGCTATTGCACGAGCTGCCAGGCGGCAGGGCGGCTGTTTAAGACATTGACGGCAGCGCCCGCCATTCTCACCGAAGATGGCGGCACCCCGTCTGTTCTTTACCGAAAAGATCGCGTTCAATGCGTGCAAGGCGGCGAGCATTTGAGGGAATATCGCCTCACGTCTGGCAGCCCCACGCGGCGAATGGTGGCAACGTGCTGCAATACACCGATGTTCCTCGACTTCACCAAGGGCTTCTGGCTGACAATTTATCAGGGACGATTGTCGGGTGACGTACCTCAACCCGAGATGCGGGTGATGACCGCTGAGCGGCCGAAAGGCGTCGTCCTGCCGGACGATCTTCCCGATTATGCTGGCCGATCAGGAAAGTTCATGTGGCGGCTGCTTCGGGAGTGGGTGTTGATGGGATTCGGCCGCCCGAAGGTGGAAGGTATTCCGCCCCCAAATTCGGATATCGCACCCGAGAGGACTATCGAGCAAATGTAGTAATCGCCACCAGCGGTCGCAGCCCGCCGGCGGCGCCGACGTCTCTCAGCTTCTATAATATAATCAATCGCCATAACCGAGGCGCAAGCCGAAGCCTCTGATGACGACCGCTCGCCGCCACGGCGATTAACGCTCCATATCCCCGCCTCCCGATCTGACTGTCCGATCGGGAGGCTCCGCGCGGCGAAGTCCAGTCCCGACGCTAGCCGGCCTTTCTCAGGACGCGAGCGGCGACCCGATCCGGATCCTCGAGCAGCGGCCCGTTCACCTGCGCCGTTCGCCGGATGCGCTCGAGCGACGGTTCGTCGATATCGAACTTCACGGCAACCAGCGTCTCGCCATCGATCTCCTGCGGCAACCCCAGCGGATGCACCTTGAAGCCGGCGTTCTGAACGACCGGCATGCGGAACAGCCGGATGATCGCGATCACCGCCGACAGCCCTTGTTGCAAGCCGTACTCCTGCAAACCGGTCAACAACTCGTAATAGGTGTTGCCGTGCCGCCGGTCGCGCGCGACCGAGATGCGGGTCATCTCCATCACATCGGGGCGCTGGAGAAGCTGCCCATCGACGAGTTGCGGAAACACCTCGCTGGTCATGTGCGGATCGAGTGTCGGATACAGGCGAAAGCAGCCGATCACTTTTTCATTATCATCGAGGGCGACGTGATAGACGGTCTTCTCGTTGTCGTACTGGTCGACTTCGTATTCCCCGTCCTTGTCGAAATCGGTCCAGCCACGTTCCCGCACAAAGATCTCGTGTCGAAACCTGAACTGGCGATCGAGGGTTTCACGATAACGAAGGCGATTGGCATGATCGATAACGCGGATCATCAGGTCCTCCTGTCGAAACAGGAGGACGCTCACATTTAGGCCGGTCGGGGCGTAGGCATAGGATTGGCCATTGACATCGGCTTGCTAAAGCTGGATTTCGCCGCGTCGCAGAGATTCGGCCACCGCCTGCGTCTTGGTATAGGCCTTGAGCTTGCGCATGGCGGATGCCATGTGCTTGTTCACGGTGTCGGTGGAGATCGACAGGATGCAACCGGTGTCCCAGGCCGTCTTGCCGATCGCCGCCCAGGTCAAAACTTCCTTTTCGCGCACGGACAACACCGCCTGCTCCGTTCTTTCCTTGGCGCGCAACCGCATCAACTGGTTCATGGCATAGAGCGCGACCAACTCCATCGCGGCGTTGGCTTGCGCGGTGCAATCGACATCCGGTCCGGCAAAGGAAATCGCGGCCTCATAGCCGTGCATGCCGTGAACCGGGATGCAAAGCCCCTGGCGCATGTCGTAGTTGCGCGCGGCCTCCATCACATGAGCCGTCTTGGCCGCATGCGGATCCAGCGGCGCGTCGGTCCACGCAAAGCCCTTGCATTGTCCGCGTGCGTGGGCGGCGATCGGATCGTGCTGATGAAATTCTTCGTGCAGATATTCCTTGAACCACTGGTCGGGCCAATGGCGCAACAGCACGAGCTGATCGAATTCACGTCGCGTGAAATTGGGGGCCGCGGCAAAAAGAAAGCGCGTATAGCCGTAGCCAGCGGCCATCGTCTTGATGCCTTCGATCAGTGCGGATGGCGTGGTGGCACGCCCGAACAGTTCGATCGAGGCCAGCACATTGTCGAAATGATTGAACTGGTTGTGAAGCACTCTCATGTCCCCCCGAACATCAAGAATGAACCCCAGGGAACTATTGCACGCACGTTTTTTAATGACAATTGGAACAAAGTTCAGCCCCGGGATCGGCCAGCCCGCAGGATCGCCCTGCCCTGACGCGCCAAACGCACTTATCTTGTGCAATCACCCCGGCTGTCGATCATGGCCTGAAGCTTTTCTCCCGGCGACGTGAGAATACACATCTGCACTTCCTTGCCCGCCGGAACAGGCTTTGTGCAGGTGATATGCGGCCGGACACCGACTTTGGCCGTCGAAAACTGACAGGTCACGAGGCAAGACGCCTCGTGATCGAACGGGTTGGTCAGCATCAGACTGGCGGACTCCCCGTCGGGAAGAACCGTGCAGGAAAACGGAACCTGTTCCGCAACGGCCTGCGGACTGTCCGCGGCAGCAAGCACAAACGCCGCCGCCAACACCAGCGCTCTCATGGCGTCACCACCATTCGCAGACAAGACCGATCCTGCGCCGGCAGGAGCCTGGCCTTACGCCCTCACCGGCCGATCGGCCCGCCATACTCGTCGTCGGTCACATGCTCCATCCACACCACATGGCTGCCATCGAGCGACTCCTGGGTGGCGATATGGACCATGCCGTTCTTGGCGCTTGCCCCATGCCAGTGCTTCTCGCCCGGCGGAATCCAGACGGTGTCTCCGGCCCGGATTTCATGGATCGGACCACCCTTGGCCTGCACCAGCCCAACCCCGGAGATGACATGGAGCGTCTGGCCGAGCGGATGGGTATGCCAGGCAGTACGCGCTCCCGGCTCGAAGGCGACGCGCGCCGATACCACCCGCGCGGGCGCTGGTGCCGCGATGATCGGATCCTGCCAGACCGTCCCCGTGAAATAGTCCTTCGGGGGGCGGATCGAAGGCCGTGAGCCGGCGGCATGAATATCCATGGACGTCCTCGTTCGAGCTGCGTGTTGTTTTGAGTTTGTTGTTTCCAGCCGTTGCGGCATCGGGACGATCGCGGCCCCGATGCCGGCCGGCAGGATCAGGACTTTGCTTTGGTGGCGGCGTAACGCGCCTTGGTCTCGGCGTTCATCGGATACAGGCCAGGCAGCACCGCGCCGTTGTTCACTTCGTTGACGATCCAGGCCTCCATGCGCTCCTGCTCGGGTCCGTCGGCAAGGATATGATCGAGCTGTGCCTGCGGGATAAGCACTGCCCCGTCCTGATCGGCGACGATGATGTCGTTCGGAAACACCGCCACACCGCCGCAGGCAATCGGCTCGCCCCAATTGACGAACGTCAGGCCAGCGACCGATGGCGGCGCAGACGCGCCATTGCACCACACCGGCAGACCGGTGCCGAGCACGCCCTCAAGATCCCGCACCACACCGTCGGTCACCAGCGCCGCGACGTTGCGCTTGACCATGCGTGCGCACAGAATGTCGCCGAAGATGCCCGCATCGGTCACGCCCATTGCATCGACCACGGCGATGCAACCTTCCGGCATGGCTTCGATGGCCGTTCGGGTCGAGATCGGCGCCGACCAGGATTCCGGTGTGGCCAGGTCTTCGCGCGCGGGCACGAAACGCAGGGTGAAGGCCGGCCCCACCAGCCTCGGCTGACCCGGCCGCAACGGGCGGGTGCCGCGCAGCCAGACGTTCCGAAGCCCTTTTTTGAGCAGAACCGTCGTGATGGTCGCGGTGGAAATGGTCTTCAAAATCTCAACGGATTTCGGATCGAGCGGCATAAAACGATGAACTCCTTGAACAAATCATGTGCATTCTGGCGCCGGGACGCGGGCGCTTCGAACACCGGCGTGCTCCGCAATCCGGACACCGATTTTGCGACCAAAACACGCGCAGCCCGCTAAGTCATGCCTCAAATAACCCGGGTTGCCAATTGATTGAGAGTATCCGACAAACCGATGATCACATTCCGTTGAGCAGATTTGCCGATCTCAGATGACCGCTCCAGTCCCCACGCTGCCTCGCATCCTGCCAAGCGGTGACACGGCCCTCACGGTCGAGTTCGGACGGACCGTCGATGAGACGATCAACCGGAAGGTGCTCGCATTCGACCGGATCGTGGCCGCAGAGCAGATCGCCGGCATTCGCGAAACCGTTCCCACCTACCGCTCGCTGCTCGTCCACTACGATCCGGTGGCCGTCGATTTCAACACGCTTGGCGCCCGGCTGCTGACCCTGGCGCGACAACCGATCATGCCGGCTGAAACAACCCGGCGCTGGCGCGTTCCCGTGGTCTACGGTGGCGAGTTCGGCATCGATCTTGAGGATGTTGCAAAGGCTCATGAGCTTTCGCCGGATGATGTTGTCGCGCGCCATTGTGCGGGCAATTATTTCGTTGCCATGGTGGGGTTCACACCGGGCTTCGCCTATCTCAGCGGCCTCGACCCATCCCTGGTCACCCCGCGGCTCACCACCCCCCGCACCCACACGCCGGCCGGCACTATCCACATCGGCGGCGTTCAGGCCGCGATCCAGTGCCTTGCCGGTCCCAGCGGCTGGCATCTGCTCGGCAGAACCCCGGTGCGCACCTTCCATCCCGACCGTGACCCGATGTTTCTGATCGCACCGGGTGACGCGGTTACGTTCTATCCAATCCCGGCACAGGAGTTTCCCGCACTCGATCGGGCCGCGGAGCGTGGTGAAATGGTCGCGCAGCTGGTGACGCCGTGAGCAGGCTTGTAATCATCTCGGCCGGACCGGCCACGACGGTCCAGGACCAGGGGCGCAGTGGCGTGCAGCGCTACGGCCTGCCCCCCAGCGGCGCCATGGACCAAGCCTCGCTCGCGATCGCCAACTGTCTGGTCGAGAACCCGCCGCTTGGAGCCGCCATCGAGATCGGCCCCTTTGGTGCGGTGCTGTCGGCACGCCAGGGTGCCGTTCGGGTGGCGTTGGCGGGCGCCTCCCGCAAGGCGGAGATCGCCGGCCAGCCGGTCGATTTCAACCGCACCCTGGTCATCGGCGATACCGAGGAGCTTCGGCTCGGCCCCGTCCGTGACGGCGTGTTCAGCTATCTGGCGATCGAAGGCGGCATCGCCGGCAAACCGGTTTTCGGCAGCGTGGCCGTCAATGCGCGCGCCGGCCTCGGCAGCCCGTTTCCGCGAAACCTGCAGGCCGGTGACGCATTCGAGACCGGCGACATCCGCGCCCTGCACGCGGAGCGCAAATTCGATCGTCCTGCAGCGGATAACAGCCCGATCCGTGTCGTGCTGGGGCCGCAGGACGATGAATTCGAGGCCCCCACCCTCGCGCTGCTGCTGGAAAGCGACTGGTCGGTGTCATCGGCCAGCGATCGTATGGGCTATCGTATCGAAGGGCCCCGTCTCGTCCACACACGCGGCCACAACATCATCTCCGACGGAACGGTGACGGGAAGCATCCAGGTGCCCGGGTCGGGGCAGCCGATCGTGCTGATGGCGGACCGTGGCACGACCGGAGGTTATCCAAAGATCGCGACCGTGATCAGCGCCGATATCGGCCGGCTGGCGCAAAAGCGCATCGGCGAGCCATTCCGCTTTCGCGCCGTCAGTGTCGATGAAGCGCAGCTGGAGGCACGCCGGTTCGACAGCTTTCTTGCATCGCTGCCCCGGCAAATTTCCGAGATCGACGCGGTTGCGCTCAATATCGCCGCGCTTCAAAATGCCAATCTGGCCGGTGTCGCCGTCAATGCCATCGATGCGGCAACATGGCAGCAAACAACGATCGAACAGGGCAAGACCCCCTCATGAGCATCGACCTGAATTGCGACCTCGGCGAAGGTTTCGGCATGTGGCCGATGGGCAACGACGAGGCGATGCTGGGGCTCGCCACCAGCGCCAACGTCGCGTGCGGCTTTCACGCCGGCGATTCCGACATCATGCGCAAGACCGCCGAACTCGCGAAGGCCCGCGGCGTCAGCATCGGCGCGCATCCCGGCTATCGCGATCTGCACGGGTTCGGACGACGGCCGATCCCCGGCCTGACGTCGTCCGAGATCGAAACGCTGGTGGCGTATCAGATCGGCGCACTGCAAGCCGTAGCAGCACTGGCGGGCCATACCGTCACCCACGTCAAGGCGCATGGCGCGCTGTCGAATGTCGGCTGCGTCGACGACATGACCGCGCGCGCGATCGCGACCGCCATCAAGGCCGTCGACCGCAACCTGATTTTCGTGGTGTTGCCGAATTCGGCGCTGGTGCGCGCGGGCGACGCCGCCGGCCTGCGCATGGTCAGCGAGGTGTTCGCCGATCGCGCCTATGAAGACGACGCCTCGCTGGTGTCGCGCAGCAAGCCGGGCGCTGTGCTGCACGATGCCAAGGCGATCGCTGCGCGGGTGGTCCGCATGGTACAGGATCGTGCGATCGTCGCCGCCTCGGGCAAGATCATCAAGGTCCCCGTCGACACCGTCTGCATCCATGGCGACACGCCGGGCGCCGTCGATATCGCGCGCAGCATTCGCCAGGCCCTGCAGGAGCAGAACATCGATGTCGCGCCGTTCAGCGGGCGGTTCTGAAGGCGGCAGCGGTCAGGCGCCGACCAGATCGGTCTGCGCGGCGGTCGCGGGCGTTTCAGCGGATACTGGCGTCTGCGCGATCAGCCGGTTCAATTCCGGAATACACGACCCGCAATTCGTTCCAGCCTTCAGATGTGCACCGATTTCGGCGGCGCTGTGAACCCTGCCGGACGCGATGGCGTCGCAGATCGTGGTCCGTCCCACCCCGAAGCAGGCGCACACGATCGGCCCCGAGCTGCTCATTCCGTCGCGCGACCGCCCGGACAACAGGGCACGGCGATCCTCGTCGCCGAGAGCAGGCGCTGCGAACGCCGTCTTGACGGCATCCCAGGCGATGGCCTCGCTCGCAGGACCGACGAACAGGCACACCTGGGGGATGTCGCCGCGATACGCGGCCGCGCGATAGACATGGCGGCTGCGATCCTCGTAGTCGGCGATATCGCTCGCCCCCGATACGGTCCGCAGCCAGGATTGCCAGTCTTCGATCGGTTCGTCCGCGGCCAGCAGGTAGCCATAGCCACCCGTCACGGCAACGCGCGCCCACCACGCTCCCGCCGGCAACGACAATGGTCTGCGCGACAGCACGAAGCCGCGCTGCGCGAAACCATGCGGTGCAATGGCGGCCGGCGTCGCCTTGCTCTCCGGCTGTCCGGACAACGGATCGGTGAACGGCGCGACCAGCGCTCCGACGCGCGCCGTCGATGAGGTTTCACCGCTCCAATGGATCGGTGCGAATACCGATCCCCGCTGCTGGCGATCGGTCACCACCGCCTTCAGGATGCAATGGCCCTGCGCAGTCTCGACGCGGGCAAAGCCATCACCCGCAATGCCGAACATCGCCGCATCATCGGGATGGATTTCGACATAGGGTTCCGGCAGATGCTGGCCGAGGCGCGGGCTGAGACCGCTGCGGGTCATGGTGTGCCATTGGTCGCGGATGCGGCCGGTATTGAGACGCAGCGGACGTTCGCGCGATGTGGCCTGGCGCAATTCGGGTTTCTCGGGCGCGACGAACCGCGCCTTGCGATCGGGCGAATAGAACCCGCCCTCGGAAAAGAATCGCGCCTGCGGCCGCGCCTCGCCGGCCCGAAGCGGCCACATCACCGGCGGCATGATCTCGAACGCCGCCTCCGGGATGTGGCCGAGCGCGCCGATGTCGAAGTCGCGGCTGCCGTAGTTCTCGAAGGCCGACAGGCGGGCGTGCTCGCGAAACACGTCGCCGGCGGTCTTGAAGCTGAATGCGTCGCGAAATCCCAGCCGCTTCGCGACCTCACTGACGATCCACCAGTCGGGTTTCGCCTCGCCGGCCACCGGCATGAAACCACGCTGCCGCGAGATCCGGCGCTCGGAATTCGTCACCGTGCCGGACTTCTCACCCCAGGCGTGCGCCGGCAGCAGCACATGAACGCCGGAATTCACGGTATCGTTCGACAGCACGTTTTCCGACACCACAAACAGATCAAGCTTGGCCAGTGCGGCACGCACCGCGTCGGCATCCGGCAGCGAGACCACGGGATTGGTGCCCATCACCCACAGCGCCTTGATCTTGCCGCGCCCGATGGCCTCGAACATCTGCACGGCCTTCAGCCCTTCGTGCTTCGCCATGTGCGGAGCGCGCCAGAACCGCCTGGTACGATCGATGTCGGCCGGGCTGAACGACATGTGGGCCGCGAGCTGATTGGCAAGGCCGCCGACCTCGCGGCCGCCCATCGCATTGGGCTGCCCGGTCAGCGAAAACGGCGATGCGCCGGGTTTTCCGATCCGGCCCGTGGCCAGATGGCAATTGATGATGGCGTTGACCTTGTCCGTGCCCTGGGCCGACTGGTTCACGCCTTGGGAATAGGCCGTCACCACCCGCCGCGTGGTGCGGAACAGCTCGAAGAAGCTGATGACGTCGCCCTCATCGAGTCCCGTCGCCAGCGCCGTCGCCGCAACACTGCCGGCGATGACGCGCGCCTGTGCCAGCGCCTCCACAAAGCCCGACGTGTGGCGCTCGATATAATCGCGATCCATCGCGTCACTGTCGGCCAGATGCACCAGCAGCCCGCAAAACAGCGCGGTGTCGCTGCCGGGTTTAAGGCCAAGAAACAGCTCGGCGCCTTCGGCGGTATCGGTACGCCTGGGATCGATCACGACGATCCGTGCGCCGCGCTGTTGCTTGTTCTGCATCATGCGCTGGAACAGGATCGGATGGCACCAGGCGGCGTTGGAGCCGACCAGCACCAGCAGATCGGCCTCATCCAGATCCTCGTAACATCCGGGAACCGTGTCCGCGCCAAACGCGCGGCGATGCCCGGCGACCGACGACGACATGCAGAGCCGCGAGTTGGTGTCGACATTGGCCGTGCCGACAAATCCCTTCATGAACTTGTTGGCGACGTAATAGTCCTCCGTCAGCAACTGGCCGGACAGATAAAAGGCGACGGAGTCCGGCCCGTGCTTGGCGACGATATGCTTGAAACGCTCAGCGACATGGTCGAGCGCATCAACCCAGGCCACCTGCTCGAGTTTGCCGTTCGCACAGCGCACCATCGGGTGCAGCAGCCGCTCCTTGAGGCCGAGGGTTTCGCCGAGCGCCGATCCTTTCGAGCAGAGCCGGCCGAAGTTGGCGGGATGATCGGGGTCGCCGGCGATGATCGCGCTGTTCTTGCCGTCAGGCGTGGCGAGCACGCCACAACCGACGCCGCAATAGGGGCACGTGGTTCGCGTGGCCTTGAGGTTGGGATCGACCGCGGTCATGCGGCAGCCCGCATGACCGGCAGCTCATTGCTGCCTGGGAAAAAAGCGCTGTCTAGAACGGATGATAGGACAACGTCCCGAAGATCACGATCGCGATCATGGCGAATGCGCCGTACAGCGCCACCGTGTGCAGGCGGTCGTCCGCCTTCGGCGCGACCGAACGGGCGTAGGAATGCAGCCGTACCTGTGACAACAGCTCGCGCATGGACCTCGATCTCCACCGGGTGATCATGGGCCATATTCGGGGGCCGGCGCCGCCTTTCGCAAGGTACGGCTGAAAATAACGAAAATCTTGCCTGCGGGCCCAGCCTTCTAGGCAAAGATTCTTCCGCTCCCCCATCCTGCGCCTGCTTCATTTCGTCATTCCGGTTCCAAAATCCGCAATTTTCGGCAAATTATCGCCGCTGCAACTGCCGCGCCCCTGTCGGATTCGCGGCAAGATCCGCACTTTCATCTGATCCCGTGCCGGTTCAGTAGACGTCCTGCTGGTAGCGTCCTTTCTTCTTGAGCTCGGAGACGAACGCCACGGCCTCATCGATCGACCGCGCGCCGAACTGCGCCGTGATATCGATCAGCGCCCGCTCGACGTCCTTGGCCATGCGCTTGGCATCACCGCAGACATAGACGTGCGCTCCATCGGCGAGCCACGACCACAGCTCGCGTCCGACTTCGCGCATCCGATCCTGCACGTAGAATTTCTCGGCGCCGTCCCGCGACCACGCCAGCGACAGTCGCGTCAGCAGGCTCGAGGCCTTCATCGCGTTCAGCTCATCCGCATAAAAGAAATCGCAATCGCTGCGCTGATGGCCGAAGAACAGCCAGTTGCGCCCCGGCGCGCTGGTGGCCTTGCGATCATGCAGGAAGGCGCGGAAAGGCGCGATGCCGGTGCCCGGCCCGATCATGATGATCGGCGTGTTCGGGTCCTGCGGCAGGCCGAAGCCGTGCGCCTTCTGCACATAGACCGGCAGCGGATCGCCGGGATTGATCCGCTCCGCCAGGAATGTGGACGCCAGCCCCAGCCGCTTGCGCTTGCCGATCACGTAACGAACGGTGTCGACAGTCAGCGACAATCGACCCGGCGTGGCGTTGTGCGACGATGAGATCGAATAGAGCCGCGGCTGCAGCGGTTCCAGAGCTTCGACGAAGGCCTCCGGATGCGGCCGGATGCCGGGGAATTTCTGCAGCGTCGCCAGTACATCAAGGTTGGCCGCATCTCCGTCAGGGTCCCCGCCCTGTGCCAGCGCGCGCGCCTTTTCTCGCGTCGGGCCGCCGGAAATGAACGACAGCAGTTCGAACAGGCTGTCCGGTGCCGGCGACAGCGAGACATCATTCTGCAACACGTCGCGCAGTGCCTTGCCGTTGACCTCGGTCATGTGCGACGCGCCGAGCATGGCGATGATCTGATCGACCAGACCGAGGTCGTTCCTGGCGAACACGCCGAACGAGTCGCCGACGACATAATCGAGGCCGGCGGCGTCCAGGTCGAATTCAATATGCCAGGTCTCTTTCTCCGAACCGGCCTTGTTCAGCAATCGCCGCGACACAAACGACGCCAGGACCGGGTTGTCGCGCGACCGCCCCGCCGCAACCGGCGATGCCGCTGCGACCGGAGCGAATGCCGCATCCGGCACGGCGGCATCCGGTTTCGCAACGGGTGCGGCGGGAACCTTGTCGAGCTCCTCGTAGAGCGTCTTGAGCATCCGCATGGTGTCTTTGCCGCCGGGCACGCAGAGATTGAGCCGAGCCTCCTTGCGGTCGGCGATCACCTCGGAATAGTCGTGGCAGTTGTAGCCGCACTGGCCGCAGTCCTGCTGCGCCATCGCCGCCATCATCCGGCGGCGCAGCGGCCGGCCTTCGGCAAGCTTCATGCGCTCGGCCATCGGCATGGTCTGGTCGTGCCAGGGCGCCTCGCCGTCATCGCCGTCGCCGGCGGCCTGTTGCATCACGGCCGCGCCCTGCTCCGCCGACAGCGGCGTGACACCCGCCCCATCCAGCGACACCAGCCCGGCCAGAAATCCGTTCAACCAGGAGCGCTGCTCGGCGGAAAACGGCGCGGTCTCGGGGATCAGCGCGATCGGTGGCGAAGGCGACATCTGGTTCATTCCACGGTCTCCGCCATACGCCTAAGGGTGTCGATATCGTTGCGGGCGGCGAAGCGGACGAAGGTCTCTGTGGCGTCCGTGCGGTTCGCGAGATAGGCCCTGAGCACACGCTCGACCGCGCGCGGCGCATCCTCGGCCTTGACGTCGCGATAAAGTTCACGGGCCATGGCACCGTCCGGCCCGAACCCGCCGCCGACATGGAGGTGATAGCCGTCCACCGTGTCGCCATCGTCGTTCAGCGGCACGCGGGCGCCGATCAATCCGATGTCCCCGATATAATGCTGCGCGCACGAGTGATGGCAGCCGGTCAGGTGAACATTCACCGGCGTATCGAGCGCAACGCGCTCTTCGCACCAGGCCGCGATCTCATCGGCATTTTCCTTGGTGTGCGCGGCGGCGAAGCGGCACCCGGTTGCCCCGGTACAGGCCACCAGCCCGGCGCGAATGGCCGACGTCTCGATCGCCAGATCGAGCAGCTTGATCGCCTCGACGACCGTGGTGACATCGGCGTCGGCGATTCCGGACAGCAACAGGTTCTGCCAGACCGTCAATCGGATGTCGCCGTCACCGTAATCCTGCGCCAGTTTCGCCAGGCCGCGAATCTGCGCCGGCGACAGCCGCCCGAGCTTCAAGGCGATGCCGATCCAGTTGCGACCGGCCTGTTTTTGCGGATGAACACCCAGATGGGCTGTCCGGTCATACGCTGGCCGAGGAGCAACGGCATCGGCCGGGACCCTGGTCAACGCGTACCCGAGCTTGTCTTCGACCGCCTTGAGGAACTTTTCGAATCCCCACGCATCGAGCACGTACTTCAGCCGCGCCTTGTTGCGATTGGTACGATCGCCGTGTTCGATGAAGACGCGCACGATGGCGTCGGCAACCCGGGTTGCCTCCGCCGGCTTCAGGATCACACCGGTGTCGCGGGCGAGATCCTTGTGACCGGTGATGCCGCCGAGCGCCAGCCGGTAATAGATCGCGGCATCAGCGCCATGCCCCTCTTTCAGTTCAACAGCCTGGAACGCGATATCGTTGGTATCCTCGAGCACCGGGATGCGACCCGCGCCATCGAATGCGACGTTGAACTTTCGCGGCAGCCCGAACAGCGAGCGATCATTCAGGATATGATAATGCCATTCCCGCGCATGCGGGCGGGTGTCCAGCAGTTCCTGCGGATCGATCCCCGCGGTCGGCGTTCCCGTGACATTGCGGATATTGTCCGCCCCCGATCCCCGCGAGCACAGCCCGAGATCCTGAATGCCCTCGATGACATTGATGGCGTTCTTCGGTTCGATCTCGCGGATCTGCAGGTTGGCACGGGTCGTGACATGGGCGTAGCCGCCCGCGAACTGCTCGGCCAGATCGGCCACGCCGGCGAACTGCCAGTGCTTGAGAATGCCATTCGGAATCCGCATCCGGCACATGTAGGAGTTCTGCGCCGGCGCGACGTAGAAGATGCCGTAGTAGCGCCAGCGAAAATTGTCGGCCGGTTTCGGCGCCTCGTTGGCATGCGCCTGGGCGACCAGACGCGGATAGGCATCGAACGGATGTTCGTCGCGCTTGATTTTTTCCTGCTCGTTGAGCTTGCCGCCGGCAGCGACCGTCCGGTCCTGGTCCTTGAGGTGAATGGCATCCGGGCCGACGGGTTCGGAATGTGCCGGTGCGTTCGCCCGCGCGGCGCGCGAGGCGCTGAGGCCGGAGACAAACCCCTCGAGGTAGCGCTTCTGGTCGGGGGTAAAATCACCGGACATGATCATGCGGCCTTTCGTTCGGCAAGCGCGCGGCCGAACATCAGATCATCGCGGATCGCGGCGATCGGCGCCGCAGTCCGGATCAGCTCCAGGTACCAGAGCGCATCCTGGGTATCGCCGACCAGCACTGCGCCGGTCAGCCGATCGTTCTCCACAACCAGCTTCTTGTAGGTTGCAAGCCGCGCATCATTCAGAACGATCGCTTCGCTTGCGGCACTGCCGAGAAAATCGCCAGCCGAGAAAACGCTGACACCCGAAACCTTCAGATTGGTGGCGACGACGCTGCCGGCGTACTGCGCACGCCCCTCGCCCAGCACATCCGCCAGCACCCGCGCCTGCTCATAGGCCGGCTCGACCAACCCGTAACAGGTGCCACGATGTTCGGCACACTCGCCGAGCGCGTAGATACCCGGCACCGATGTCTGCATCAGGTCGTCGACGACGATGCCGCGATTGACGCTCACACCTGCGTCCCGGGCCAGGCCCGCATTGGGGCGAATGCCGGCGGCGAAAATCACCGCGTCGGTTGCAATGCTGGTGCCGTCGGCAAACGTGATCCCTTCGACGACCGTCTCCCCGACAATATGCGACGTGCTCGCCTCCAGCACGACGCTGACACCCTTGGCCTCGACCAGACGCTTGAGCAGCGCGCCGGCCGGGGTGTCGAGCTGGCGTTCCATCAGGCGATCCATCAGATGCACCAGGGTGACGTTCGATCCGGCCTTGGCCAGCCCATAGGCGGCCTCGAGTCCCAGCAGTCCCCCGCCGATCACCACAACGCGCTTCTTCTCGGCGGCCAGTCGCAGCAGCAGATCGACATCGCGGCTGTCGCGAAAGGTATGGACGCCGTCGAGCTGAGCGCCCGGCACGTTCAATCGCAGCGCCTGCGAGCCGGTGGCGAACACCAGCTTGGCAAACGGCACCGCGCGGCCATCCGCCAGTTGCACGGTCCTGCTTTCGACATCGACCGATGTCGCCGCCCGGCCATAACTCAGTGTGACGCCCCGGTCGCGCCACCATTGCGCCGGCTTGAGCTCGATGTCCGCGGATGCGACCTCGCCGGCCAGCACGGACGACAGCAGCACGCGGTTATAGGCAAGCCGCGGCTCGTCGCCGATGATCGCAACCGCATATTTCCCAAGCGTGCGCTTGGCGAGTTCCTCCGCCAACCGTGCGGCGGCCATGCCGTTACCGATGATGACAAGGGGTTCACTCACGGTAGCCGCCTCACTCTGTGAAGTTACGCCGCTTCCACATACCGATGCCGTTCGTAAAGGAACTCGAGCACGCGCTGCCGGCACTTGAGGTAAGTCGGATTGGCCGCCAGCTCGAGACGCTTGCGCGGGTGCGGCAGCGGCACGTCGAGGATCTCGCCGATCCTGGCGCTCGGACCGTTGGTCATCATCACGATGCGATCGGACAACAGCACGGCTTCGTCGACGTCGTGGGTGATCATCATCACCGTATTGTTGAGCTTCTGGTGCAGCGCCATCACCGAGTCCTGCAGATGGGCGCGGGTCAACGCATCGAGCGCGCCAAACGGCTCGTCGAGCAGCAGCACCTTCGGCTCCATGGCCAGCGCCCGCGCAATACCCACACGCTGCTTCATGCCGCCGGAGATTTCACCCGGACGCTTGTCCTTGGCGTGGGCCATCTGCACCAGATTGAGATTGTGCATCACCCAGGCATCGCGCTCGGTCCGGCTCTTGCTCTTGGCAAAAACCTTGTCGACGCCAAGCCGAACGTTGTCATAGACCGTCAGCCACGGCAGCAGGCTGTGGTTCTGAAACACGACGGCGCGGTCGGGCCCCGGCGAATTCACCTCCCGATCTTCCAGCAACACGCCGCCACGGGTGGCCGGCGTGAGCCCGGCGACGATGTTGAGCATCGTCGACTTGCCGCAGCCGGAGTGGCCGATGATCGAGACATATTCGCCCTGCGCGATGGTCAGATTGATATCCTTCAGGACCTCGGTTTCGGTCGCGCCGCGTGTGAAGGTCTTGTCGATGTGGTCGAGCTTGAGATAGGCCTGCATGACAATCTCCCTCAGTTGGTAGCAGTGCCGCGGGTGACGATGGTCGCAAGCAGCGCGATCATGCGGTCCAGCACGAAACCGATGATGCCTACATAGAAAAGCGCCAGGATGATTTCGCTGATGTGCGAGGAATTCCAGGCGTCCCAGATGAAGAAGCCGATGCCGACGCCGCCGATCAGCATTTCGGCTGCGATGATCGCGAGCCACGACAGTCCGATGCCGATACGCAGACCCGTGAAGATGTACGGCGCGGCGGCCGGGATCATGATCTTGGCGAAGAACTCCAGCGGATTGAGCTGCACCACCGCCGCGACGTTGCGATAGTCCTGCGGAATGTTGCGAATGCCGACGGCGGTGTTGATGATGATCGGCCAGATCGAGGTGATGAAGATGACGAAGATCGCCGACGGCTGGCCGTCGCGGAATGCGGCCAGTGACAGCGGCAGCCAGGCCAGCGGCGGGATGGTGCGCAGCACCTGGAAGATCGGATCGAGGCCGCGCATCGCCCACACCGATTGACCAACCAGCGTTCCCAGCGCGACGCCGACGACCACGGAGAGCGAGTAGCCGAGGGCGACGCGCTGCAGGCTCGCGGACAAGTGCCAGAACAGCCCCTTGTCGATGCCGCCATGGTCGAAGAACGGATCGAGGATCAATTCCCTGGTATCACGCAGGACGCGCGATGGCGGCGGCAGCGTCGAGCCGGCCTTGCGGCACAAGAGCTCCCACACCAGCAGAAAAAGCGCGATCACGATCACCGGCGGGATGACCCGCGCCGATGCTTCCCGACCGAACTTCAACAATTTGTCGGTCAGCGGCGGGCGCTTCGGCGACAAAGTCAGGATCGGCGCCGACACGGCCGGCACTTTGGTGACGGGCTCGGTCTTGAGCGCGGGCATGTTCATTGCGTGATTCTCCAGGATCGAAATTCAAAGGGAGCGGGGCCGCCCGCGGACAGGCGGCCCGACAGTCGTCAGGCTTCCACCCGCTTGATCGTGAGCGACTTGAGGTACGCCGACGGATTTTCCGGATCGAAGACCTTGCCGTCGAAGAAGGTTTCCTTGCCACGCGAGGTCGAGGTCGGGATGTCGGACGCGGCAACGCCAAGTTCCTTCGCCGCCTCGCGCCACAGATCCTCGCGGTTGACCTTGGCGATCAACGCCTTGGCATCGTAGTTCGCCTCATACTTGCCCCAGCGGATATCTTCGGTGATGAACCAGAGGTCGTGGCTCTGGAACGGATACGACGCCTGGTCTTTCCAGAAGCGCATCTGATGCGGACTGTTGTCGACCACGCGGCCGGTGCCATAGTCGAACTTGCCCTTCATGCGGTCAGTGACGTCCTCGACCGGAACGTTGATCCACTGGCGCTTGGCGCAGATCGCCGCGGTTTCTTCGCGGTTCTCCATCTTCTCGCACCACTGCTGAGCTTCCATGACGGCCATCAGCAGGGCCTTGGCCGCCTTCGGATACTTGTCGACGTACGCCGCGCGCAGACCGAAGGATTTTTCCGGGTGCTTGTCCCACAATTCGCCGGTGGTCAGCGCGGTGTATCCGATCTCCTGATGGATGAGCTGCAGATTCCACGGCTCACAGACGCAGAACGCGTCCATGGTGCCCACTTTCATGTTCGCGACCATCTGGGCCGGGGGGACAACGATCGTTTCGATGTCCTTGTCGGGATCAATGCCTCCTGCCGCGAGCCAATAGCGAATCCACAAATCGTGGGTGCCGCCCGGGAACGTCATCGCCGCCTTGACGGCTTTCCCCGATGCCTTCTTCTTGTCGAGTGCCGGCTTGAACGGGGTGGTATCGACGCCGATCTTCAGGTCGCTGTACTCCTTGGCGACCGAGATGCACTGGCCGTTCAGGTTCAGCCGCGCCAGGATGTACATCGGCGTCGGCACGTTGTTCTGCGTCACCTTGCCGGATGAAATGAGATAGGGCATCGGCGTCAGGATGTGTGCGCCGTCGATACCGTTGCCTTCGGATCCCAGCACCAGATTGTCGCGGGTGGTGCCCCACGAGGCCTGCTTCTGCACCTCGACATCGGGCATGCCGTATTTGGCGAAGATGCCCTTCTCCTTGGCAACGAACAGCGGCGATGCATCGGTCAGCGCGATGAAGCCGAGCTTGGCGCCCTTCACTTCCGGTCCCGCGCCTTGCGCAAATGCGCCGCCTGGAAAGTTCAGCTTGATCGAGGCCAACAGTGCGGCCGTGCCGGCGCCGGCCTTGATCAGCGTGCGCCGATTGACGCTGCGGCCGTTTGATCCTTCGTTGGATCCCTTGGTGGTCTTCGTCATCGTGTCCGTCTTCCTTTTCCGGTGTGGCCCTGAGTGCTGCCAGTCCGGCCTTGCGTCCGCTCCAAACGACAAATGCCGCCCCCGGGGAGCGCGCGGATGCGTTTCCTCGGGACAGCGGCATTGCTGTTTGGTCCTCCAGCGGACCGATGGCCTTCGTCTCAGCCTGGAATCCTTTTATTCAAACTCCGTGCCAGTTTTTAAATCCGGATAACCTATTGATTTAATTTCAATTCATCGAATCGCATCCCAAGGCGCAGCCCTGCGGCCGGCCTTTCCGGTTTGCATGCAGATTGATTTGTGTGCACCGCACAAAGTTTAGGCAGCGAAGGATGCCTGCGGAGTTTCAGGCTCTGGAAGGCCGACGAATGGCAAAGGACTTGAGGTGATTTGCGATGTCGTCGGGATCGAATGCCGGGCCCGTAAACGCGCCAATGCCATCGGCGACTCCGTGCGCCGGCTCCGCGGTCGAACCGAGCGCTCTGTCATAGAGATCGGGCCTGAAGACGGACTTGGCAATCTGGAGCGCCTCCGGCGTGGCCGCGGTTTGGCCCCAACGGACCATCTGGGCGTAGAGCCACGCCGCCTGGACCGGATCAGGCCGCGCGGCGCCCTCCCGGCCGACCAAGAGGTAGCGCCCGCTTTCGCGGAGCTTGCCATCGGGCGATATCTTCAGGCGACCGTCGAGGGTACGGCGGATGACTTCGGCATCGACGCCCATCCGGTCCGAACCGGCCAGGATCTCGGCCGCTACGGCCCGGTTCTCCGGCTTCTCGATGAAGGCAGCGGCACGCTGGCAGGCGCGCACCAACGCAGCGAGAGTGTCGGGATTGTCATCGGCCCAGCGCTGGCGCACCGCCAGCACCTTCTCGGCGGCCCGCACCAGGATGTCCGAGACGAAATGCAGGATGTGGCCGATGCCGAGATCGACGGCGACCGAATTCCAGGGCGCGCCGACACAGAACGCATCGACATGACCGTTGGCCAGGCTGTCCACCATATAGGGCGGCGGCAACACCACCAGGCGCACGTCCTCATCGGGATCCACGCCGCCCGCCGCCATCCAGAACCGCAACTGGTAATTATGGGTGGAAAACGGAAACGTCATGCCGAAGGTCAGCGGCTCCAGCCCCTTGTCCCGGCGGGCTGCAACGACGCGAGCCAACGCCTTTGCCGTCACCATCGGATCGGTCACGTCACCTTCGATCTGCACCATGATCGCGGCATGCAGAGCCGGTGAAATGGTGATCGCATTGCCGTTCACACCCAGCGTGAACGGGGCAATAATCGGCACCTTGACATGACCGAGGCCGAGGCTCGAGGCGATGGCGACCGGCGCCAGCAGATGGGCGGCGTCGAACAGGCCGAGATTGAGCTTGTCGCGCACATTGGACCAAGAGACTTCGCGCACCAGCGTGACGTCCAGCCCCTCCGCTGCTGTGAACCCCTTGTCGACCGCGACGATCAGCGCTGCGGCGTCGATCAGCGGAATGAATCCGATGCGCAACGGTTTGCCGGTCATTTCAACATCTCCGCAGCCGTGATGATCGACTGTGCGATATCGGCGATCTTCTTTTTCTCGCGCATCGCGGTCGACCGCATCAGCACATAGGCCTCGTCTTCGGTCAGCCCCTTCAGCTTCATCAGCAAGCCTTTGGCCCGATCGATGACCTTGCGCTCTTCCAGCGCCGACTTGGTGCGGTCGAGCTCATCCTGCAGCCGCGCGAACGCGTTGAAGCGCGAGATGCAGAGATCGAGCACCGGCTTGATCCGCTCCTTCTTCAGGCCGTCGACGATATAGGCCGAGACCCCGGCATCGACCGAGGCCTGGATGGAGGCGGAATCACTCTGGTCGACGAACATGGCGATGGGACGCCTGACAGCCCGGCTGACCTGGAACATCTGTTCCAGCACGTCGCGGCTGGGGTTTTCGAGGTCGATCACGATCACATCCGGATCGATGGCGTAGATGCGCGCCAGCAGGTTCTGCATCTCGCTGATATGCTCAACAGCGGTAAATCCCGCCTCCCGCAGCCCCTCCTGCAGGATGGCGGCCCGGATCGGACTTTCGTCGACAATCACGATTTTGGTCGATTCCGCCGGCATTCAACGCTCATTCGCCGGTCAGGCCGGCCCACCACGGTTATCTGCAAACAGGCGCGTCATTGGGCCCGAGGTGTCCAGATCCGCGCCGGCACACGGTCGGACCTTAACTGGCCTTGAAATCAACAGTAATCAAGGCTAGCTCCTCCGCTTCTAACCGGATGGAGAATGATGGACAAGGGCGTCGCGCCAAAAGTCAGTTTCGTGTCCTTGGGTTGCCCCAAGGCGCTGGTGGATTCCGAGCGCATCATCACGCGGCTGCGCGCGGAAGGCTATGAGCTGGCGCGCAAGCATGACGGCGCCGACCTCGTCATCGTCAACACCTGCGGTTTCCTCGACAGCGCCAAGCAGGAATCGCTCGGCGCCATCGGCGAGGCCATGGCCGAGAACGGCAAGGTCATCGTCACCGGCTGCATGGGCGCCGAGCCCGAACAGATCGAGCAGGCCTATCCGGGCGTGCTGTCGATCACCGGCCCGCAGCAGTACGAAAGCGTGCTGGACGCCGTGCATCGCGCCATCCCGCCGCTGCATAACCCGCACCTCGACCTGGTGCCGCCGCAGGGCATCAAGCTGACGCCGCGGCACTACGCCTATCTGAAGATCTCCGAAGGCTGCAACAACCGCTGCACCTTCTGCATCATTCCCAAGCTGCGCGGCGACCTCGTTTCGCGCACCGCCGACGACGTGCTGCGCGAGGCCGAGAAGCTGGTCAATGCCGGCGTCAAGGAGTTGCTGGTGGTGTCGCAGGATACCTCGGCTTACGGCATCGATCTGAAATATGCGCCGGCCCAATGGAAGGATCGCGAGGTCCGCACCCGCTTCTACGATCTCGCCCGCGAACTCGGTGAACTCGGCGCCTGGGTCCGCCTGCAATACGTCTACCCCTACCCGCATGTCGATGAAGTCATCGGCCTGATGACCGAGGGCAAGGTGCTGCCTTACCTCGACATCCCGTTCCAGCATGCAAGCCCCGACGTGCTCAAGCAGATGAAACGTCCCGCTGCGCAGGACAAGACCCTGGGACGGATCAAGGCGTGGCGTGAACAGTGCCCTGACCTGACCTTGCGCTCGACCTTCATCGTCGGCTTCCCCGGCGAGACCGATTCCGATTTCGCTTATCTGCTGGACTGGCTCGACGAGGCCGAGATCGATCGCGTCGGGTGCTTCAAATACGAACCCGTTGCCGGAGCGACCTCGAACGCGCTGGACAACGCTGTCCCCGACGAGATCAAGGCCGAGCGCTGGAATGCGCTGATGGCGCGGCAACAGAAGATCTCGGCGCGACGGCTGAAGCGCAAGGTCGGCACCCGTCAGCAGGTGATCATCGACGAGGTCGGCCCAAGTGTTGCGAAGGGGCGCTCCAAGGCGGACGCGCCTCAGATCGATGGCAATGTCTACGTCACCAGCCGTCGTCCGCTGCGTGTCGGCGACATCGTCACCGCCAAGATCGAGCGCGCCGACGAATACGACCTGCATGGCAGTGTCGCAGGCTTCTGATCGCTGCCGCTTGACACCACGGGCCATTCGGATGTATTGGCCCGCCCCATGACATTGACCCGGACCATCATCCGCGCAGACCGCCGTCGTCGCTCGTTCGACGATGATGGGTCGCGCCGTGTCCGACGACAACGCTGAACAAATAAATCAGCAACGTTTTCGAGAAGGCCGCACCCGCAAGGTGCGGCCTTCTCGCGTTTTGGCCCAAAACTTCCCCCCACGGTGTCAATCACAGGAGTGCCCCATGACCGTTGCAATACATCCGTTCGATGCGCTGATGGACATCACGGCGCGCCCGCCCGTCGTGTTCGCGCGCGGCGAAGGCGCATGGCTGTGGGATGACGCCGGCAAGCGCTATCTCGATTTCGTGCAGGGCTGGGCTGTGAACTGCCTGGGACACTCGCCGCCGGCGATTGCCGACGCGCTTGCCGCGCAGGCGAAACTGCTGCTGACGCCGAGTCCTGCATTCTACAATGGCCCGAGCGTCAAGCTGGCAAAAGCCCTCGTCGATCAGAGCTGCTTCCGGCAGGTGTTTTTCACCAATTCCGGTGCGGAGGCCAACGAAGGCGCGATCAAGCTCGCCCGCAAATACGGTGCGCTGCATCGCAACGGCGCCTATGAAATCATCACCTTCGAAGGCGGCTTCCATGGCCGGACGCTGGCCACCATGTCGGCGTGCGGCAAGAAGGCGTTCGAGCCCTTGTTCGAGCCGAAAGTCCCCGGCTTTCCGAAAGCGAAGCTCAACGACATCGACTCGGTCAAACGCCTGATCGGCGACAAGACCATCGGCGTGATGCTGGAGCCGATCCAGGGCGAGGCCGGCGTGTGGCCGGCGACGGACGAATTTCTGCAGGCGTTGCGCGCGTTGACAACGGAGCAAGGGCTGCTGCTGATCGTCGATGAGATCCAGACCGGCATCGGCCGGACCGGAAAGCTGTTCCACTACGAGCACGCCGGCATCACGCCGGATATCATGACCCTGGGCAAAGGCATCGGCGGCGGCGTGCCGCTCGCGGCCCTGCTAGCGACCGAGGCTGCGTCCTGTTTCGCGCATGGCGACCAGGGCGGCACCTTCAACGGCAATCCGCTGATGTGCGCGGCCGGTCTCGCGGTTTTGCAGCAGGTCGCTCAGCCGGATTTTCTGAAGGCGGTGACCGGCAACGGGCTGTTTCTCGAAAGCGAATTGCAGCGATTGTCGGCGCGGCACGGTCTCGGCAGTGTCCGCGGCAAGGGACTGCTGCTTGCGCTCGACCTGAAGCGCCCGATCGGCGCAGCGATCGTTGCCGAAGGGCTGCAGGATGGCGTGCTGCTCAACGCGCCACAGCCAGATACGCTACGGTTCATGCCGGCCCTGAACGTCACGCGTGATGAGATCATGCAGATGATCACGATGCTCGACACCATCCTGCGCAAGCTCGGCGTGGCGCGCTGCGTCGGCTGACGTGAGCATGAGAGATCGACGGTAGCGCTCGTCACCGAGGCTGCCGCCGATCGATTTCGAGGGCCGTGCTCGGTCACACCACGTCATGGTTTGGAGCCCTGCCCCCTTGTGTGATGTCGTATCCGGAGGCGCATTTCCGCTAAACCAAAGATTTAATTTTCTCGGAGCACAACTTTGGCTTGCAATCCCTCCGGAAAGGCGTTCTGATTGCACCGTGGCCCGACCACAACCTCATCAAGTGATAAATCGGAAGACCCCCGCGCAGCTTGCCAGGTAGGAAGGGCAGATGCCACGGCCGACGGATCGTCAGTCAGCTACGATTGCGTTGCCCAAGCTCACCCTGCCGAGCGGAGGTGGACGAACCGGCGATCCACCGAGTGCCTTTGCCGCCGACGAAAACCTCGGCAGCGGCACGCTGATCTTTCCATTCGACCTGCCGGTAGCCCGTGAGCTCACGCTGCAGCTCGCGATCAGTTATTCCAGTGGCGGCGGCAATGGCCTGTTCGGCGTCGGCTTCTCCATCGACATCCCCAGCTTTTCCCTGAACACGCGCTTCGGCGTGCCGCGTTACGACGGCAGCGATCCGGTCACCTTCACCGGTGAGGATCTCGTCCCGTCGCTGCTGCCGGACCCGGGAGGCTCCTGGGTCCGCGAGATCTCCAAGCGCACCGAGGATGGTGTCGCCTTCGAGGTCACGCGTTATCAGCCACGGATCGAAAGCCAATTCACCCTGATTGAACATTGGGTCGATGCCGCCTCGCAACAAAGCCACTGGCGCACCACCAGCACCGACAATGTGGTGAGCGAGTACGGGAAAACGCCCGCGGCGCGGGTCGCAGATCCGTCGGACCCAAGCCATATCGTGGAATGGTTCATCGAGCAGAGCACGAACGCGAAGGGGGAGCGGATCGCGTTCCACTATATCGAGGAAAACCGCGACAACGTTCCGGACCGTCCCGCCGATCAGGGGCGTGTCGTGGGTGCGAACCGCTACCCTCACCGCATCGAATACGGCAACTATATCGTCGGTGGCCCGGATGGCGATGTCGAGCGCTTCGCCTACGAGATCGTCTTCGATTATGGCGGCTTCGATTTCGATGCATCATTGCAGCCACTCGTCTCCTGGCCGATGCGGAACGATCCCTTTTCCAGCTTCATATCCGGCTTCGAGCGGCGAACCTACCGGCTGTGCCACGGCCTGCTCGCCTATGTCAGTATTCCCGAGTTGTTCGACGGCCGCAGGACACTGACCCGCGCCTATCGATTTGGCTACGAGCAGCAGCCCTTCGTCGCGCTGCTCACCTCCATCGAGCAGATCGGCTATCGCTGGCAGCAGGACGGCATCGCCTGGTCACGGGCAGCGATGCCGGCACTGACCTTGAGCTATTCCGGCTTCGCGCCCGATGCGGGCAGGTTTCACACCCTGACCACCGAGCAGCGGATTCCGGCGGCCCCCGGTTATCTCGATCCGGCGGGATTCCAACTGGTCGATCTCGACGGCGACGGACTGCCGGGACTCCTGCAGAGCAATGCCGCCTCCACGATCTATTGGCGTCCTGAAGGTGACGGCCGCTACGCGCAAGGCGCCCCTCTTCAGTTTCCCATCGAGCGAGATCTCGGCCGCCCTGATCTGGCACTGCTTGATCTTGAGTCCAACGGCCATCTCGATCTGGTTGTCACGGCGCCGGCGCGGGCCGGCTATTACCGTCACGAATACGACGAATGGCAGACCTTTCGGCCATTCGAGCGCGCCCCCACAAGTCTTTCCGACCAGCAGACCCAATATATCGATCTGAGCGGCAACGGCCTCGCCGATCTCGTGCTGTTTTCCGGCCGCAACCTGCTGATTTATCCCTCGCTCGGCTCAGACGGCTTCGGACCGGCGCAGCGACGGACACGACCGTTTCCGTTGGCGTCACCGGATGACCCGACCATGTTCACCACCTTCGCCGACATGTTCGGCGATGGTCTGCAGCACTGGGTGGTGATCACCAACGGCGAGGTCCAGTGCTGGCCCAACCTCGGTCGCGGCCGTTTTGGTGAACCGGTCATCTTTGACAATGTCCCGCGTTTCGGCGCGGAGTTCGATGCGCGCCGGATTCGGCTGCTCGACGCCGACGGATCGGGCTGCGCCGATATCCTGTATCTCCAGCCCGACCACATCGCGCTCTATCGCAACCAGAACGGCAACGGCTTCTCGGCGCCGGTGTCGATCACGCTGCCGCAGCTGGCGAGCACGCTGGATCGCATCACGACCGCCGACGTACTCGGCACCGGATGCGCCGGGCTGGTTTTCACCAGCGCCATACCGGCCGCGACCCAGAGTTTTTATGATTTCGGCATCGACGGCGGGGCCAATGGCGCAAAACCCTATCTTCTGGTCGAGACCGACAATCATCTCGGTGCGCTGACGCGCATCTCCTACCGCTCGTCGACACGTTGCTTCCTCGATGACAAGCACACCGGCAGGCCATGGCTGACACGGCTGCCCTTCCCGGTGCAGGTTGTCGACCGTCTCGAAGTTCTGGAGCAGGTCACCGGCAGCCGCCAGGTTCGAACCTTCGACTATCATGATGGCTACTTCGATGCGGCCGACCGCGAGTTCCGCGGCTTCGCCTGTGTCGAGCGTCGCGACAGCGAAAGCTTCGAAACATTCAAGCGCGACGGCCTTTTTGCCGCAACCGACTTCCACGCCGGCAACGCTCCTCTCCACCAGCCGCCGAGCCTGGTCAGGACCTGGTACGACGTCGGCGCCTACGATCCCACCGGCGCGCTCGCCAAGGCCCAACGACTGCAATTCTTCCAGGGCGACCCGGATGCCGCTCCGATCCTGGGCAACCGCCTGGATCCAGCGATCTGGGATTACTCCCGGCCGCTGCTGCGGCAGGCCCAGTCCGCCAGCAAGGGTCGCATCATCCGCGAGGAAATCTACGGCGAGGACGGCTCAGCTCTCGCCGCGGTGCCCTATAAGGTCACGCAGAACCGCCTCTACGTTCGCCTGTTGCAGCCCACCGCGAACAATGTCTTCGCATCGTTCCTGGTCGCCGATTGCGAAACCATCGTCTACGACTATGAGCGCGAAGCGAGCGATCCCCAGGTGTCGCACAGCTTCGCGCTGGAGATCGATGGCTTCGGCATCGTCGTTCGCGATTGCGGCGTGAATTATCCAAGGCGCCGTCAGGTCGATACCCGCAGCGACGAGAACCCGGCACACGGGCGGGTGCCCGAGCAGGATGCGCTGCACGCGACCGCTACGCTGACCGACGTCATCAACGTCATCGACGGGATGCGGTGGATCGGCCTTCCCTGCCAGGAACAGACCCTTGAACTGAATGGCCTCGATCCCGGACCGTCCGGCTATTTCAGTTTCGAACTGATCGGCAAGCAGATCGATCAAGCACTTGCCGACGTCGTCCCCTATGCCTCGCTGTTCAAGGCGGGAGCGAGGCAGGCCCGGGTACGAAACATCTCCCGCGTGTTTTTCTGGAACGACGCGCAGACTGCGGCGCTGCCGCTTGGACAGACCGGCATCCGTGCGCTTGAGCATCACGACGCCGACGCGGTATTTCCGGACGGCCTGTTGCGCGCGCAGCAGCTGTTTAGGGCGTCCTCAAGCCTCGTTCCGGAGTTGAATCAGGCCGTCCTGCCCGTCGCGTTGCGCGACCAGTTCGCGCTGGCCAGCATCGCCCTGCCGCAAGGCCCACTCAGCACCGTGACCGTTGAGGCTCCCGATCAGCGTTGGTCGGTCACCGATCAGACGACCGGGCAGGTGTATACGATCATAGCTGAAACGTCCGATCTCATGGTCGCGCGCGACGTGTTTGGCGTACTGGCAGACGGCTTGCCGGAACAAGCCGGTTATGTGCTGGAAGACGGTTATTGGTGGAATCGCGGCGACGTCGGCAGCTATTTCACCGAGCCAAGACAGTTCTACATGCTGTCAGCAATCGAAAACCTGTTCGCTGCACCGGATTCGACACTGCGTTCAAAATCGGTGCTGAGCTACGACCAGGCGCAGCTGCATGTCACGACGCTCTCGCAATGGCTGAGCGACAGCGAACAGAATGTCACGCAGCTGACGATGGATTATCAGGCGTTGCTGCCGGCGCGTGTGACGAACCCCAATCTTGTCGTCAACGAAGGATTGTATGATCCGTTGGCGCGGCTGATTGCGACCTCGCTGCACAAGGGCGCGACCGGAGACAAGCCGCTGTCGGATTATGTGGTTCGAAGCGGCACGACCCTGGCAGATGTGGTGGCCCGCCCGGCCTACTATCTGCAGGGCGCTTCGAGCTTCCAGTTCCAGGATATGTTCGCATGGAGCGGAGATCGCCAGCCGACGGCGGTCTGCTCGCTGGCGCGTGAAATCCATGTCAGCGATCTGGCCGCGGACAAGGTGTCCCCGATCACCCTCGAAATCCAATTCATTGACGGGCTGGCGCGCGAGATCGAAACCAAGAAAGCCAGCGATCCTGGTCCTGCCATCATCCGCCCCCCCGCCGGCGCCCTCGCCCGCACCGCCAATGGCGCCGTGCAGCGCGCCGTGGTGGCCGAGCGCTACTGGGTCAGCGGACGCACCGTGTTCAACAACAAGGGCCTGCCGGTCAAAGTCTACCTGCCGTATTTTTCCAACACGCCCCACTATGAGGATCGCACTGACGTGGCCGAGGCCGGCCTGCTGCCGCCTCCGACCGTCATTCACTACGATGCGCTCAACCGCGCCACGCGGATCGACACGCCCAAGGGCTTCTTCAACCTGAATGTCTATCGGGCCTGGACACGCTGGCTCTACGACGAAGACGACACCGTCAAGCAATCGACCTACTACCAGCAAAACATCGATAATCCGCAGACGCCGCTCTCGGAGCGCGAAGCGCTGCGCAAGGCCGCGATTTTCAACGATACCCCGGATGTGCTGATCCTGGATCCGACCGGCGAGCCGGTTCGACGGGTGCAGATCCAGGTCGAGGCGGACAATGACACGGTCGGCGTGCCGCGGTATCTGACCACACGACGAACGCTCGACGCCGACGGCGATACCATCGCCATCGCCGATCCGCGCCTGATGGCGCTGACGCCGCCGATCGACAATGTGCAGTACCTGCTCGACATGTCGGGCACGGCCCTGCTCGAAGTCGCCGTCGATTCCGGGCGACGCGCCCAGTGCGCCGACATCAATGGCAATCCGATCCGGCTATGCGACGGACGCGGCGTGGAGATCGCCAAATCTTACGATCGTCTGCAGCGTTTGAGCGACATTGACGTCCGTGAGGGGGCGGATGCGCCATGGTGGACGGCGGAACGGGTGGTCTATGGCGAAGGCCAGGCCGGAGATATCGATCATAATCTCCGCGGGCAAGTCTATCGGAGCTTCGACCAGGGCGGCACCGCCACGTATCCGGATTACAACATCCAGGCCCAGCCGCTTGTGCTGGAACGGCAGCTGACCCAGGCCTATTCAGGCGAGATCGACTGGAGCAAAGCCGGGCCGACGGCTCTCGAGGCTGTCCCGCTGGTCGAACGCTGGCGCTACGATGCGCTGCACCGCGTCACCGAGGAGCAAAGTCCGGATGGCCGCCGGATCATTCCCAGTTACGGCCCCTCCACCCTCCTCACCTCGTTGACGCTGGAACAGGACGGCACGTCGCGGCCGATCGTCACCGAGATCGAACACGACGCCTCCAACCAGAGGATGCGCATCGCGCTGGCCAACCAGGCCGTGTCGCGTTTCGACTATGAGCCGACCACCCTGCGGCTGCTCAACATCAAGACCGAACGTCCCGACGCCTCCGGCGCCAAAACAATCCAGGACCGCAGCTACACCTACGATCCAGTCGGCAACGTCACCCAGACCCGCGACAACGCCCGCGAACTCGTGTTCTTCCGGCAGCAGGCGGTCTCCCCGGTCAGCGATTACACCACCGACTCGCTCTACCGGCTGCTCCGCGCCACCGGCGTACAACAACCAGGGCTCACCGTGGCCCGCGAGAACAGCCCTCGCCCCTACGACGTCAATAACCGCGAAGAGCTTGAGACCTATCTGCAGACATACAGGTATGACGACGGCAACAACCTGACAGAGATGCGCCACACCGCGGCCTCCGGCAACTGGACCCGCCGTATCGCGATTGCGCCCTTGTCCAATCGTGGCGCCCCGGTCGACGCCGGATCGGCGGCCTACGACCGCAACGGCAACATGACCGATCTCGGCGCGCTCTCCGGCATGGAATGGAGCTGGCGCAACGGTCTGCTGGACGTCGCCAGCATCAAGCGCGATCAGGACAAGGCCGACGATTCCGCCTCTTTCCAGTATGACGCGCGGGGGCGCCGGCTGCGCAAGACCATCCAGCGCAAGATCTCCGCCGGCGAGACCGAACTGGAAGAGACCGTCTATCTCGGCGCCTACCAGCGTCGCCGTATCATCCGCGTGCAGAACGGCACATCGCAGATCATCCTTGAGCGCCACGATCTGCAGATCCTGGACGATCTGCGTTACGGCGAAACCTCGTCCGGCGGCGATGCGGCATCCAACCGTGACGCCCACGGCGGCGACGCGCTGACGCCGGTGCCGCGCAGCGACGGCCGCCGTGCATTCGCCACCGAGTATCGCTGGACCATCGACGAACGCAGCCGCGAAACCAGCTCGCTCGACACCAAGCTGACGCGCTATCCGCTGCTGACGTTCTTGGGCTCGGTCACCGTCGAGCTCGACGACGCCGGCAGCGTCGTCAGCAATGAGGAATACTACCCCTACGGCGTCACGGCGGCGTTTTCGGCGATCTCGCCCAGCGAGCAATCGTTGAAGATGTACCGTTACGTCGGCAAAGAGCGCGACGCAACGACGGGGCTGTATTACTTCGGCGCGCGTTACTACGTGCCCTCCCTCGGCCGATGGCTCAGCGCCGATCCGGCCGGCTTCAATGACGGCACCAATCTCTATCTCTATGTCGGCGGAAATCCGGTCACCTATACCGATCCGACCGGACTGGCCAAAACCAAGAACACGGCGACTGTCTCCGACCTGCAGACCAAGCTGGCCACTGCGAAAGGCAGGCTGAAAAAAGCAGAGAAAGGTGTTGCGCTGGCCGAGGCCCAGGTCCAGGCCAACAAGGGATTGAAGATCTACGCCAAAAAACTGGTCGAGGCCCGCAGAGAACGCACCAATGCCCGATCTCAGGTCACGCGAATTTCGAACCAGCTGATCAAGCTGAAGAGCGCCTCCTCCTCCAGCATCCCAACCATTCCCGCCTACCATAATCCCGGCGGCCCGCTGGTGATCCTGCAGCCGCCAACCCATCCGGGCCCGAGTGCGGGCACGCTGATCGCCAGCCCGCCTTCGACAGCCTATATCGCCGACCTCCACAAAGAGCAGCGCTCGGCGACAATCGAAAGTGACGTGCGCAACTACACGAAGATGGCCAACCAGTACATCCAGTCGTTACCCAGCAAGCAATTGGTCTGCGTCTCCAGCGACCGCAAGACCACCGGCTCGATCGGCTACAACGCTGGCAAGATCGCCGGCAAGGAACGCGATCTCGCCAACACGGCCTCACCTGGCACTTACGCGTCGAGTCAGGTGGTCGGCCATGTGCCGGACACCGCGGCAACCGGACTGTCTTATTCTCCGCTGGGCTGGTTCCAGCAGAACAAGACCGCCAACAGTATTGTCGGCGGCGGCCTCTATGCCGGCCGTGTCATTACCGTCTATCTGGTCAAGGAGCAGAACGGCAAAGTCTATCAATACTAGCCGGCAACGTCCCCGTGATGCCGGCTAAAGCATGATGAGATGAGGTTCGCTCAATGTAATCCGTCATCCTGAGGCCATTCGCAGAATGGCCCTCGAAGGACGACGGCCAATACTTAGCTAGAATTGGCCGTGCATCCTTCGAGGATCGCCCAGCGGCGCAAGTGCACCGCAAGGCTCGCACCTCAGGATGACGGAGTTGATTCAACCTCAATTCATCATGCTTTAGGTTCAGCCCGAGCCGTTTTTCTTAAGAGCCACGGCAAACTTCGCATTCAGCGCACGAACGATTGATGTGTGTCAGCTCCACAGCACGCGAATCCGCGAGCGCCCCTTCGCGTCGACGTGGTTCTCAAGCCCCTTCAGTCCTGCGAGCGAATCCCGGTGAGCGATCTGCCGCCACAGGTCGCCGTTCACGATCATGTGCGAGGCCGCCGCCATGATCATGAGCTGCTGCACGTCCACCGCGCCGCCGGTCAGCAACGGGGACACCGCATAGGCGAGATGTTTGTCGAGCTCGAAACTGCCGAGCTCATGCCGCGCCTGGGCGATACGCCCATGATAGGCATCGTCGCGGACACCGTTGAGGAAACCGCCGTCCAGGAAATGATCGAAATTGTGATAGTGGCAGATCGGCTCCAGGGTGACGGCATAGAGTTCATAGACCTTCGCCGCGCCGCCCTTCGACAACTCATCCTCGCGATAGGCGAACTGGTTGCCCAGCACCGACTCCCCGAAGCAGAGATAGCCCGGAGAATGATCGCCCCAGGCGAATTTCCAGGTCTCATCGTCGTTCCACCAGCGCATGCTGCGCGCGGTGTCGTTGTCCCAGCCGAACAACCGATAACTGCCGGCCAGCAGGTCCAGACCATCGCTGAGCGCTAGCATCTGCCTGTGCCGCTCCGGCAACCGCGCGAACAGCGGCCCGTGATCGTCGCCTGCGAGCCCCTCATGCAGACGCAGCGAAGCAAGAATGGCACTGTCGACCTTCGGCGGCGTGCTCCCGTAAAGAGCATCGAGAAACTTGCGCGGCGCTGAGCCGGAGGGCTTGGATGGCTTCTTGCTCATTCAGGAACCGGAGCTTGCGCTGCAAGGAGTGCAGCGGACTCACTACCCATATACGAGAGCTCGGCTATGGAAAAGGCAACGATCGTGCCGGCTTGGCATCATCCTTGGCATCATCCGATGTCGCTCGAAAAGGCCTCGCACCAGGCTTCTACGGGTATGGAATCGGTTCCGGATAGCTCGCCATATCGTAGCTCGGGCCGAATGCATCGTAGGGCGTGAGGATGACCTCGTAGCTGCTGCCCGCCTCGACCGTGTAATTGACTGTCACGGTCGCAACTTCACCGCCTTCGACCTCGAAGTTTGTCAAACTGACCGAGTTCTGCACCACCGACAAATAGTACCCGAGCACCGGAAACTCCGGAGGAACGGCCGGGACCCAATTCACGGTGACGCTGGCGGCATCCGCACAGGCGCGGAATATGACCGGACGTCCAGCGTTGGGATCAATCGGTGCCGGAGGGAACGGCACCGGTGCCGCAAAACTGGCATTGTCGTTCGATGGCCCCTCCGCCGTCTTTGGCGTGACCGTCGCCTTGCAGTCGGCGGCGGCCGTATAGCTGACGGTGATGCTGGTGTCGGCGGCCTTGGCATCAAAGCTGGTGGGGGTGCCGCCCTGGACCAGCGTGATCAGGAAGCCATCGAGACCTGTCATCGTGTAGGTCAGCCAGGTGACCGTCGTCTTGCCGTCCTGGCTCTTCGTGCTCGCAATGACGACGCGGTCACATCCCATGGCCCAAGGCTCCCTCAGTTCGCGGCCGTCGAGGACGGAGCGGATTGTGCCAGTCCCGGCTCCGGCAGGCCCTGCATCGTCTGGTCGCCGACCAGCAGCCCGTCCGCATAGAAGCTTGCCCCGCGCCTGGGCGCGTGCTCGGCGCCCTGCGGGCGCAGCGCGATATTGTAGACCTTGCCGCCATAGGGCTGCCGCTCGACCGTGGCCACCTTGCTGGTCCCCTTGGCTGTGACAAGGGAGGTGCCGACCGTCAGATGCCAGGCGGCTGTCCATCGTGGCCTGCCCTGGTCGTCGGAGCCGATGATCACCGGGTGCTCTCCGGTCATCCGGGCCACCGTGCCGTCTTCTGCCGTGACCACGATCAGCTCGGCATCGTCGCCGGTGAGTTTGCCGAACGCCTCCCACGGCCGGCCATCCGGGCCGAGCACCAGCTCATGCGGCTTGATGTCCTCAATGGGCTTCTGTGTGTGATCGGCCATCGTCACCAGCGTGCCCACCGGCAGGCAGCCCCACTGCAGGTCTACCGCCTTCACGATCAGCGTGTTGGCCGACCCGCGCTCCAGCACGTTGGAGACGATGGCCGTGACGGTGGACGGCTTGCTGCCCGGCTTGGCAACCTTGACAGTCCAATACATGTTGAACGCCAGGCCGCTGTGCGGCTGATAGCAGCTCTTTCCGAAGATCAGTGCCTGGGGCCCCAGGATCGACCAGGTCACGCCCTGCTTGTCGGCCGTTGGCGTCGTCGCTGCCAGCACCTGACTGCCGAGATCGTTATCCTGCCCGGCGCAGGTCGTACCATTCTGACTGTTGATCGCGGTGACCTGCAACTGGCCGTCCACCTTGCCGTCCTTGAGCGCGAGTGGATATGGCATCACAATCGTTCCGGCGAGCGGCACGACCACCTTGACGCTGTCGGGATCGATAGTGGCCTGCGGGAATGGACCGAAGTCGCATGGCTGCGGCCAGCCTGGCTCCGCCCTCCCGCGGTTGAGGCAGATCACGGTCTTGCGATTTTGCGAGTTATTGGGAGCCGTGACCACGATCGAATTCGGCGGCGGCAGCACCGCAGCGGTGTGGCGCTGAGTACATGGCGTGCCGTCAGTCATGAAGGTGGTGAACAGGGCGCCGGCCTGCGGTGGCTTGTCCTCGTCGATCTTCCCCAACGCGGGCGGGGCGTCGGTCAAGAGCGTGGTCTCATCCTTGTGGCTGAGGCCCGATCCATCGGTGACCTCTTTGCCGTCGGAGTCCAGCACGACCAGCACGGTGCCGAAATTGCGGACATCTTGTGGTTTGCCGCCAAGAAACGTGGCTTGCAATGTCGCGGCAGTCAGTTTGTCGCCACTGATCGAGCCGACGTCCATGAACAGACCGTTGGCCTGGTGCTGTTTCAGGAACTCGCTGCACTTGTCGAGATTGGAACGGATGGCCGACACGCCGCCAAGAACGGACACGAGGTGGGATGCCGGGGGGCGGCGCGCCGCCTTGTGCAGCAGATCCATCATTTTGAGTTCGTGCGCATCGGTCAGATCGACCGGCACCAATCCCTTGCCGTTGGTTTCACGCAGCCAGTCCATCAGCTCACGTCGCTCGGCGGCCGAGAGCGCCGCACGCGCCTTGGCCGCACGCGGCGGCTGATAGGCGTACTGGGCCTGGATCGCGGCTTCGACGCGATCCGCGCCAGCTTCGGGAGCAGCGGTGAGACTCGCCGGCAGCAGCAATGCGGCGAGCGCCGCGATCAACACATAGACACGCTTCATCGGGCTTCTCCGGTCGCATTGATGACATGCCATCGCGGACGCCTGGTCTCCGTGGACATCGTCATGCCTTTCTCAGGGTTGCGGTGTAGTCGAGCACGAGGGTTACGCCGGTCAGCACGCCCGGCTTGAGGTGGCCATCCTGAACAAGCGCCGGCGGGACCTGCTTGAGGGTCAGTTTCCAGTCCGCGGCCGGCGTCAGCAGACAATCGATCGTCCCCGAGACCCACGGTGTCTTCTCCGTCAGGCTGAGACTCAAAGGACTGCCTGACGGCGGCGCGAGTTCGACCAGCAACGGTCCCGTGAAAGGCACCGTCAGATCAAACTGCACATAGGCCTTCACGGCACGCGGCGACAACAGGTTGGGTGGCACGGCATCCGGCCCGATCGCAAACGTCATGGACTGCGGCGTCGGCCCGCCCGGATTGAGGAACTGGTCCCAGGCATCGGAATAGCGCTGCTGCAACGCCATGCTCGCCTGCCCCGCATAGCGGTTGGCGATCGTGCCGACAACGGCCTCCTTGAAGATTCCGCCGCCCGCGAGTGCGCTGTAGGTCACCGTGATGACCACGTCGGCAATGGCGGAAAAATCGATCCGATTGGCGCCGAGCGGCAATTCCAGCCGCCAGCTCGACACCGCGCCGGTGCCCTCGAACGGCAGGTAACGCTCGTCGGCACTGACCCCGGCAATCGTGCCGTCGTCGGATCCCCGCGACAGCGCGATCTGCTGCATGTTGCGCCAGTTCAGCCGCAGCATGCCGTCGGTCGGCGCCACGTCGGCGCCAAGCAGGAAGCGGACGGACGCCGGGTCGTCCTTGAGCAGCACCGTGTTGCTGGTCTGGGTCAGCGTGCCATGCACGTTCTGGTACGGGCCGACCAGCGCGGGAATAGTAACACTGAGCCGCTCGATCTTGCGACAGTACTGGCCCGGAAAATCGTAATCGAACAGCAGCTCGCTGAACTGGAAATTGCAGGAACCGGTGCGCTGGAGCGTCAACAGCGCAAGCGGATCGAGCGCCCACAGCGAGACCGTCTTCTCAATGACCAGGCGCCGCCGGTTGGTGGTGTAGTAGGCGTGTTCGAGCTGGCCGAGCCCGACGATCAACCCCTCGCCTGCCAATAGCCCGGCCCGCCCGCTGTCCCAATAGGCGAAGTCGAGGATAGTGGCCTGGTTGTCGAGCTCGTACTGGTAGGCCCGCTGGGCGGCAAGGGAGAGATCGAGCGCAATCTTGTAGCACTGGAAATAGAGAGCCTGCAGCCGGGATGCCATCCAGCCGTACAGGTCGGCGTTGGTGAACTTCGACGTCAGTGCCACCTGGATGGCATTGTTCTGCTCGATCGACAGCGTATTGATCGCCACATCCCGTTTGAGCGATGCGACGCGTGCTTGTGCCGCGGCAATCTGGGCATCCATCTGCGCGACTTCATAGCCGGCGGTATTTTTCTGCAGCGTCCATTCCTGCTCGCGGCGTTCATATCCGGCGATGACGCCCGACAGCGTGGAGGCGAAGTTCAGTGTTCCCGCCACGGTGTCGGAGGCCGATGCAAAAGCGCCCAGCGACGAGCCGATCTCGCGGCCGCCATAGGTCATTGCAAACGGCGAGCCGGCATTGGGCACGAGATGAGCGCCGCCCGAGAGCGACCGGATCACCCCCGCGGTTGTCTGGAAGACGTTGGCGAGGATCATGGTCGCGAGACTGGTGATCTCGGCGGGTGACAGGCCGTCGCTGATCAGCTTGGTATAGTATGAGAGGCGCTCTTGAGCAGCGAGCTTGGCCTGGCGCACCGCGTCGAGCTGATCCTCGGCCTCCAGCACGAGCTGCGCCTTGAGGTCGCCGGTCTGCACCAGGATGGCCCGCTCCTGCTTGATCTGGAGCATCTGCAGCGCGTCGGCGTCCTTCTTTTCCAAGGCCGCCAGCAGCGCGCCGCCGAACCCAATCAGGGTCTGGGTGAGTTGTCGCGCCCGGTCGAGCATGACCTGGAAACGGTAATGGGGCAGACTTCCGGCGCCCTGGTTGATCACGGCCGGGGAATCCCGACCGCCGCCGGCGCGGATCAGGAGCCGTGGATCGATCGGCGGATCGAACAACGGCAGCACCCGCGGCAGGCCGGCGAGCGACAGGCAATGACGCACCTTGTAGAGGCTGGACTCCAGCCGGTCCCAGTAGCTGATGAACTCGGTGCTCTCCGGAACGGTGAAGTACGCGCTGATCATGTTGAACGGCGCGGGCTCGAGCTTCAGGTGGCCCGGCTCCGGTGCCGGCATCACGCGCTCCAGCTCGATCAGGAACTGCGGGATCAGCAGTCCATAGTCCTTCTTGATCGTTGCGAAATCGAGCGGCTTAGGCGGCTGATAGACGCCGCGCTGCCGTGGCCGTGGTCCCAGCAGGTCGGCGGCCGTCAAATACAGCAGCGTCGCCTGATTGACCGACTCCCGGGTATCGCGGGCGAACAGGGAATCGGCCCAATCGAGCAGATTGGCGATGTAATGCTGGACGATCGTCTTCTCATAGGCGACCGGCCGCAGTTGCGCGACGGTCTGCGGATCGAACGGATTGGCGTTCCACGCTTCGATCGCGGTCTGGTCGGTGAGCTCATCGACCAGTGACGGAGCGCTGAGGCTGCGGAACGGCAGGAATTGCCAATACACCGAGTCCGGGTTGCCGGCCGGCGGGGCCTGCCCTTTCGACACGGCGGCCGGATCGAAGATGTAATCGTACCAGGCCTTGGCGGCCTCATGATGCTGGTTCGCGCTGAGCTGGGTCGCGATGAAAAATGGTATCTGGAAGAAAATCTCGTCGAAATAGGGACGATAAGCCCCGTCGAAATCCACTGCCCCGCCGTTCATGGCCTTTGGTGGCTGGACATTCGGCGGCTTCTCGCCGTCGGGATAGAACCGCGAGAAATCGAGCGAGGCCGGCCCCTGCGCTTCCTGCGTCCTGATCGACAGCAGCTCGCTGATGCCGCCAAAGGTCATGATCTGGACGAGACGCCCGACCGCGCTTGTGGTCATTCGCGTGAAGTCGAACACCAGCCGTTTCGGATCGACCGGCTTGTCCGAATAGCCCATGCAGGAAATGATCTGGCAATCGACCTCGACCTCCTTTCCCTGGTCGAGCGGTTTCACGGGGATCTTGACGGTCTCGATCTTCAGGATGTCCTCGATGGCCTTGAACGCCACGTTCCGCGGCACCATCAGGAACGACTCGTCGCTGTTGTCGAACGCGAACCAGCCGACCTGGTTCTTGACGGCGAGCACCCGGGCATCCGGAGCGACATGGGTGATCATGCCGATCGGAGCGTCGATCACCCGACTGGGATAGTCCGGAGAATCCACAAAGGCGGCGTCGATCAGCACCGAACGGCTGATGTTGGGGCCAAGGTCCTCGCCATCCTTGATGAAGGCAAACGGAGGCTGCTTGGGATCCGACGTGAAGTCGGGCATGAAGGCGGAAACCGACTGGACGTTCATGCCGATGTCGAGATAAGCCACCGGAACGAGCAGAATGGCCCCTTGCCGCTTCCTGTTGAATGATGCGCCGAGCTGCGACGCCGTGTAGACATTCGATACGAACTTGCGTTCGTCGGACGTGTCGATGATTTTGACATCCGGGGGCGGCACCTTCGGGTCCGCCGGGACCGGAAAGGCATTGCCGAACGTAATCAGCAACCGCTCCCCGCCATCGATCTCGGAGGGCACTCGCTGGACGTACACGCGGTGCCAGTAAGGCATTTTCGAATCGATGCCATTGACGGACGGCTCGCCCGGAATCGGATCGATGATGTCGTTGTCGTAGAGTGTCGGCTGGGCATCGAACAGCAGATCCGATTCCAGCGTCTGCGGCGCGGACCAGGTGTCGTCGAGCCGGCGGAAGGCGTAACGGATATTGGCCCGCCGGACCAGCTTGTCCCTCTGGCTGCCGTCCCTGATGAACGAGCCCTTGACCGCGTCCTCCTCCACCCAGAACAGGATGAGGCGATTGAAGGCGAACACCAGCGAGGCGTCGGGCGACGTCATCGCGACGTCGATCCTGAACCATTGCGACCAGATGTTTCCGTTGCGCAGGGTGCGGTAGTAGTACTGATACGGCTTGGCTTCGGTGCGGCCGAGGAAAAACACCGTTTCCACCGGTGTGCCTGACACTGGATGCGGCGCGATTGCGCGGGACGGCTCGACGGTGTGCAGCTTGGCGAGATCGGCGAAGGCCGTCAGGTAGTTGGTGAAGGCACGATCGACCGTCGCCTCGGTGATGCTGCTCTGCTGCAATTCTTCCTGCAGCTTGCGGAACAGGTCGGTGCGGTCGCGCCTCAGGTTCGGATCGATGTAGTTCTCGGGATAGAGGAAGATCTTCCGGTTGGCTTCCCACACCCGGTAATTGGTCAGCCAGGGCCACCACGCCGGCGCGATATCACCGAGGCTGACGACGCCCGGCTCGAGCGACATCCGGCAGCGCTGCAGATAGGTCTGCACCGCGGCAGTTGCCTCGACAATCGCCGACGTGACGTCGCAGGCGCTGGTCTCGACGTCGATCAGCAGATATTCCGACAGCGCGCGCATCGTGGCCAGACCGAGCGGCGCGCCGGTGTTGACCCAGACGGCCAGCGGCGCCAGGCCGTCGCGCCGCGCGGTCTCCGTGGCATCGGAGACGGGCTTGTACACCGCGGCCCAATCGCTGCCCGCCGACTTGGCCTTGAGCATCGCCACCAGCGATTGCGCGGCTGTCCCGTAGGTCGCCCAGGCGGGCGGCGGCGTCGCTCCGCTGAGCGGCCGCAACCGCGACACGCGGGCGATATCCGTCGCACTGCCGACGTCGGTTCCCATCACGCCGGCCAGCGCAAAACAGGAGGACACCAACCAGAGCTGGCTCGGCGTGAGAATGATCTGCTTGCCCCAGAGCGCCGTGACGAGGGCGAGGAATGCCGCCGAATCCCAGCCGGTGGCCTTGCTGAGGGCACCCACGCTTCCCGTCGTCAGATAGATCGCGATGTTGCGCGGTCCCTCGGGCTCGGACGGATAAAGCGCAACCAGGGTCGCATAGTCGCTCCAGGCCTGGACCGCTTTCATGCTCAGGTCTTCAAGCGACGTCAGCCCGAACGCCGCGGGTGCCGCGGCCGCATCGGCAAGATCGGCAGTCTGCAGCGAGAGAACCTGCGCCAGATACGCAATCCGGTCCGACAGCACCAGCGGATCGGTCAGCTTCTTGACGTCGCCGGCGGACGTGAGCAGCAGGACGCGGATATCCACATTGGGAAACGCCTTGGCGAGCACGTCGGTGACGATCACCTGCGCCATGTCGGGGGAACTGCCGAGCAGCGTACCGAGTTGCCCGAAGGTGCCCTCGATCTGGGCGCGCAGCGCCGGGACCAGGACCGCGACGGACAGCTCGACCTGCTGCGACAGATCGTTGAGGACCGAGCGGATCGCGGCGATCTTGATCTTGCGCTCCGGCTCCTTGATGTCGGGGAACAGGAAGGAAAGAACCGTGCCCTCATTGACGGGGGCCTTCAGCGCGTTGCCAAGAATGACACCGTTCTCGAGCAGCTCATCGAAGGCCTCGATGGCTTCTTCCGCCGTGATGACACCGGGCACCACAAGCAGTCGCGGCGAGATCGGAAACAGCATGGTAAGCACGGTGAAGGTGAGCTTCCATGATGGAAACAGCACGACCCCGCTGGCGGAGATCGCCTTGCCATAAACCAGCGCATCGAAGATATGCAGGCCGATCCCGGAATCGTCGTCGACGGCGAAATTCGACGGCGTGACCAGCCATTCGACAGCCAGCGCACGCAGCGCCGTCAGGAATGGCGGCACGTCGGCGGGGCGAACCACATCAGTCTTGTCGCCTGGCTCGCTCCAGACAATGAAGGCGAGATCGGCCAGCGACAGGCTGCGCTCCGCAAGCATCGCCTTGAGTTCGATCAGCCTGTTGACGTCGGCAGGTTTCTTGAATTGGCTGAGCCCGGCAAGCCGCATCATCGCCGTGCAGTCGGCGACACTCAGCGCAAGTGCGCGCGCCAGCTTGGCGATCGACCACAGGGCCGACAGCGTTGGCACATCCAGCTTGAGACTGCTCGCCCCTGCCCCGACCGTGGCACCGATACGCAGCAAGTCCTTGTCGGAGACCGCAAGAGCCGCCGCCAGGAAGGTGCGGATGGCCTGTGCGTCCTTGTCGGTGCTGGCCAGCACCCAGGTCTTGACGTCGTCGGTGAACAGCGGATTGTCGGCATATTTCGGGCGGTAATAGCCGGTACCGTCTCCCGTGGAATTGAACACCCGGTCGAACAGATCGAGCGGACGCGGGCCATCGCCCCGCCCCCAGGTCTTGAGCACCGACCACAGTGCGGTCGTTTCGTCGATCGGCAGGGACAGTCGCCGCGCAAGCGCCACCGTCTCGCCGACGCGGGTCAATCCGCCCCCGGCGAAATCCGCATGGCCGGAGGCGTGGAGTGTCCAGTCCAGCTCGGACGCCGGCACGCCCGACACCTGCGACAGCCGGACAAGGCGATTGAACCGGTCGATCCGCGCGACGTCGAACTGGTCGACCACCTGCAAACTATAGCTGACGTCCGTCCGGTCGCTGATGAGGTGGCCGCGCGGAGCTTCCGAACCGGCATTGATATAAAGTTTCGCGGCCAATCCTGCCTTGAGTTCCTGCGCGTCGAGCGCTTCGACGAACAGGAATGCGATGGCGGAGTCGTCAAGACGGGTCCGCTCGCTCAGGACACTCGCCTGCCCAAGCGAGCCCGGCGGATAGAACCAGCCCTCGGCGTCCTTCAACGACTCCGGCCATGCCTGATCCACCTTCAGCTGCGTATCGCCGTCAATGGTGACGACGGCACGCAGCGTCTCGCCGACCCGGAGGATCGACGCCTGGGCGGCGGCCTCCTGAAAACCGCTGCCGGTGACGACGAGGCTGTCCTTGGAAATGGTGACGGTCGCCTTGACCGGCTGCGCCAGCAGGCCCGCATCGCCGCCAAAACAGTCGGCCAGCGTTTGCCCCGAACGTGACACCTCGACAAGCTCACGCTGCTCCGGCGAAAGCCTCAAATGCTCGGCCGCGACGGCCGCGGCATCTGGCATTGCACTGGCCTCCTCGGCACGGCCGATATAGGTCAGGTAGAGATCGACCAGCGGCGCCCCGAGTTGCACCATGGCCGCACGCATCTGCGCCAACCGCACATTGATCGGCAGGTTGTACGGGAAGACACGGGTGGCGATGGCGTAATCGGTGTCCTTGCCGATCTGCGGCACCAGGAAATCATGGATCACCTGGTTGACGATCTGGAGTTTCGGGACCGGCGTGTTGGTCTCGGCACACGTCAGCTCTTGCGTGAACAGCTTGCTGCGGCGCTCCGGGAGCTTGGCCCATTCCGGAATCTTGTTCTTCGTATTGCTCGTGATCTGCTCGTCGACCACGCGCATGAGATCGACGAAATAAGCTGCCGGACCCACCACCGACTGACAGTGCGGTGACGGGATGTAGTCCTGCGATCCGAACAAGTCGGAGAACGACGGCAGATGGCCAAACTCCTCGGCCAGTTGCCTGGCGACATGATTGGACGACGACACCCGGCCGTGAGCTGACAGCGCCCCACGCATCTGGCTCGCGAGATGGACGGCACGGCTATGGATATCCACGGCCGCGGCGTGCACATCCGCGAGGGCCTCGTCACTGATGGGCTCTTTGTCGCCCGCGGACCCGGAGTCAGCCCCTCGCGCCAACTGCTCGCGGATCGCATGGAGTGGCCGATTGGCGATTTCGGCCGCGCTGTGCAGGCCAGAACGGTACAGATGGTCCACGATCGCAGGATCGCTGGTCAATCGCGCCAGGCTCGCATGCGCCCGTGCCGCGGTGAGGACGTTTTCGCGGTCGGCACTCCCGAAATGCATACGCGCCAGCGACTCCGGGCGATAAAAGTCGGCGCCGAGAATTCCTAATCCCTTGTTGGCATCGAGGAAGGAGCGCAACTGCGGATCGATCGGCACGAAGACCACATCGTTCATCGTCAAGCCCTTCTTCCGAGGCAGCCGAACGCCGCTCTACGGTAAGATGCATGAAAAGCGCAATTCTATTTGGAGTAGAGTGATTAAATGCCAACGACTTCCCGGAGTCAATCATCGGTTGAATAATTCAAAGATTTCCCGAATAGGAGGTATTGCACCGCACGTCAGACACGGTCCGGCGCAAGGTCGGCTTATGCGGAGTGCCGTGATGGACAATCAAACCGCCGCATGAAAAGCGGTGAAGGCCGGCTGGCTCACCGGTCGATTGGGCGGCTAAGGCTCGCCCCAGGATCATGAGATTGAAAGTCGCCCCCGGATGGCGAAATCAAATCCGGGTCCCCGACATGCCTCTAGGGTCGCAGGATGGACGCGCCCGTGGTCGCGCGGCTCTCGAGATCGCGATGCGCCTTCTGCGCATCCTTGAGCGCGTAGGCGTGATGGATCGGCACATGCAGCTTGCCGTTGATGACAGCCGCAAACATGGTGTCGGCCGCTTCAAGAAGCTCGGAGCGCTTGCCCACATAGTCGTTCAGCTTCGGCCGGGTCGCGAACAGCGAGCCGTGGTTGTTGAGCTCCAGCAGCGAGAACGGCGGCACCGGTCCCGATGCATTGCCGAAACTGACGAACATGCCGCGCGGCTTCAGGCACGACAGCGAGCCGGGAAACGTGGTCTTGCCGACACCGTCATAGACCACATCGCAGAGTTCGCCGCGGCTGATCTGCTTCACCCGCGCGACGAAATCTTCCTCATTGTAGAGAATGACGTGATCGCAACCGTTGGCGAGCGCCATCTCGGCTTTTTCCTTCGAACCGACCGTGCCGATCACGTTGGCGCCGAGCGCCTTGGCCCACTGGCAGGCCAGCAACCCGATCCCGCCGGCGGCGGCATGAATCAGAATGCGATGCCCGGTCTCGACCCGGAACGTCTTGTGCAGGAGGTAGTAGACGGTCAGGCCCTTCAGCATCAGCACCGCGGCCTGCTCGTCCGTGATCATGTCCGGCAGCTTGACCAGCTTATCCGAGGGAATGTTGCGCTCGGAGGCATACCCGCCCAGATTGAAATAATAGGCGACACGATCCCCCGGATGAAAATTGGTCACGCCCGGTCCCACCGTGACCACCTCGCCGGCGGCTTCGTTGCCGGCAATGAACGGCAGCGCCGGCGCCTTGTAGAGACCGGTCCTGTAATAGGTATCGATGAAGTTCAAGCCGACGGCGTGCTGCTTGATCCGCACCTCGCCCTGGCCGGGCGGCGGAACTTCGATGTCCTCATAGGTCAGCACCTCGGGGCCGCCGACCTGATGGACACGCACTGCCTTCGTCATCTCCGACTCCCGCTTTCTTTCGGCGAGATTAGGCGGCAAGTGACTGCGGAGCAACCCGGTCGGGGGTATCCTTGTCCGAGCCTATGACGGCCGTTCGCGATTGCGACGGGCCAGGATGTTGAACGCCTCGACCGCGAGCGCGAAGGCGATCGCGAAGTAGATGTAGCCCCGCGGAATATGGAATTCGAAACCGTCGGCAACCAGCGCAACGCCGATCAGCACGAGGAAGGCCAGCGCCAGCATCTTGGTGGTCGGATGCTTGGCCACGAAGGCCGAGACCGGTCCCGACGACACGTACATCACGATACAGGAAATCACGACGGCGGCGACCATGATCGCCAGGTCTTGCGCCATGCCGATGGCCGTGATGATGGAGTCGATCGAGAACACCAGATCGATGATGATGATCTGTACGATCACCCAGAAAAACGCGTTCGCCGGCGTCGTGCCGCCCCCACCCTCGCGGGCTTCGACCTCGCCATGGATCTCGTGGGTCGCCTTCGCGATCAGGAATGCGCCGCCGCCGATCAGGATGATGTCGCGCCAGGAGAATGCGTTGCCCCACACGGTGAATACCGGCTGGGTCAGCCCGATCAGCCAAACCAGGATCGACAGCAGCGCGATGCGGAAGATCAGCGCCAGCGCCAGCCCGAGCTGTCGCGCACGCTTGGCCTGATGCTCGGGAATCCGCGAGACCAGCACGGAGATGAAGATGACGTTGTCGATGCCGAGAATGATCTCGAGCACCGTCAAGGTCACCAGCGCGGCCCACGCTTCGGGACTGGTGAGAAGTTGCATCATGCGTTCACCCGCTTCGCCAGACGTACGACAATGTCGCTGCACAGAATGTACAGCGCGATGGCACAGAGGCCGATGGTCACGGCGGCCGGGACCCGAAAATCCCGGACGATGGTCAAGAGCGCCAGGCCACCCCACACCGCCATCAAAACCAGATTCAGGCTGCGCAGTCGGGTGACGCGCACCGGATGAACCACGTGGAACGGCACGAAGGTCAGCACCAGCAGCAGCAGTATCGCCACGCAGGATGTCACCGGCTCCGGCTTGAGCAGAAACAGATAGAACGCGGCCGCATTCCACAACGTTGGAAAACCGCGAAAATGATTGTCGTCGGCCTTCATCCGCCGATCTGCGAAATACAAGGCTCCGGTGACGACAATCGCCACCCCGAGCACCGGAGCCGCCACCGGCAACAGCAGCCCGCTCGCCGTGATGGCGTAGGCCGGCACGAACACATAGGTCACGAAATCGACCACCAGATCGAGCGTCTCGCCCGACCAGTCCGGCAGCCGGCGCACGACATCGAGCCGGCGCGCGATCGGCCCGTCGACGGCGTCGACCAGCAGCGCCGCGCCCAGCCACGCAAACATCGGGCCCCAATGTTCCCGAACCCCCTCGAGCAGCGCCATCAGCGCCAGACCGGCGCCCAGCGCCGTCAGAATATGGACACCGAACGCACCAACGCGGGCGGCGAGAGAGGCGATCGGCGCCTGGTATGGATTCGGATCGGTCATGGGTCGCGATCTGATTAACAGGATTGCAGGGTTTTGCACACCAGGGCTTGGCATGGGCCGGCTTGCGGCGTTCCGCCACGTGGATGTCGTCATGCGCGTTCATCTCGAAGCCGATTGCGCGGCTCCATTGGGGTCCTTATATCCATGATCCATGACCGATCTGCCTCCCTCTCCGCAGAGCTTCGACGTCGCCGTGATCGGCGGCGGTCCGGCCGGACTGGTCGCGGCGATCGGTCTGGCTGTGGCCGGGGCAAAGACTGCCCTGGTCGCACGGCGCCTGCCCTACGCCGACAACAGGACCACGGCCCTGCTCGGCCACTCGATCGATCTGCTGGAACGGCTCGGCATCTGGCAGCGCTGTGCCGCAAACGCGGCGGCGTTGCGGGTAATGCGCCTGGTCGACGACACCGGCCGCCTGGTCCGGGCGCCGGAGGTGCGTTTCTCCAGTGATGAAATCGACCGCGACGCGTTCGGCTACAACATCGAAAACCGCATCCTGATGGAGGCGCTGGAGAGCCGCGCCGCCGAGCTTGCGCATCTGACCCGGTTCGACGACGACGCCGATACGATCCAGCCGCACGACGATGCTGCCGAGGTTCGCACCCGGCAAGGACAGCACTTGAGCGCGCGTCTCGTGGTCGGGGCCGACGGCCGGCAGTCGCTCAGCCGCGATGCCGCGGGGATTACCGTACAGCGGCGCGCACTGGATCAGACCGCGATCACCTTCAACGTGTCGCATAGCCGTCCGCACCGCAACACCTCGACGGAATTCCATACCACCAACGGTCCCTGCGTGTTCGTGCCGCTGCCGGGCCAGCGATCAAGTGTGGTCTGGGTCACGAGCCCGCACGAGGCCGGGCGCCTGATGTCGCTCAGCGACGACGACCTTGCGGTCTCCGCCGAGCAGCGGGCGCATTCCATCCTCGGCCGCCTGCGGATCGAAGGCGGCCGTTTTGCGTTTCCGCTGGCGATCGAACATCCGAAACGCTTCGCGACCCAACGCGTGGTGCTGGTGGGCGAGTCCGCGCACGTGCTGCCGCCGATCGGCGCGCAAGGCCTCAACATGGGATTGCGGGACGCCGCCGACATCGCCGATATCGTCGCCGGCGCCCTCGCCGACAATGAAGACCCGGGTTCGGCACAGGCGCTGGCGCGCTTCGGGCGGGCGCGCTGGGCCGACGTCAACAGCCGCTCGCTGGCGATCGATCTTGCCAACCGTTCGCTGCTCAGTGACTTCCTTCCCGCGCAGATGGTGCGTGCATTGGGAATGCACCTGATCGGCGGTTATGGCCCGCTGCGACGGCTTGCCATGCGCGAGGGCCTTGCCCCGTCATGGCGCTCGGCTCCGCGTTAAGCGCGCTGCAAAGCCGCTTTCGGCTACGGCAGCACGATCTGGCCGGTCTTCAGCGCCCACATCACGCTGGTCAGCGTCACCACCGACACGAACGTTCCCAGCAGCACGGCGGCCGACGCCGGCTCGATCCAGGCCTCGTATTGTCGCGCGATCACGAACACATTGAGCGCGGGCGGCAGTGACGCCATCAGGATCGCCGCTGCCGACCACTCCGGAACGAACGGCCCGCACAGCATCAGCAGCCCGAACACCATCAGCGGATGCAGCACGAGTTTGACCAGGATGATGCCGGGAACCTCCCATGGCACCCGGCTGAACGGCCGCAGCGCGACTGTCACACCCAGCGCAAACAGCGCGACCGGTGCCGCGGCGCCCTGCAGGAACTGCAAGGTGTTGTCGATCGCGACCGGTGGATGCATGTGCAAAGCGGCAGCGATCGTGCCGCAATAGCCGGCGACGATCAGAGGATGAAACACGATCTGTTTCACCACGGAAACAATCGTCGGCCCCAGCCGCTGGCCCTTGCCGTCGGACACAGCCATCAACAGCGGCACCAGCGAAAACAGCAGAATGCTGTCGAAACAGAAGATCAGCGCCACCGGCACCGCGGCCTTGGGGCCGAGGGTCGCCAGCGCCAGGCCCGGGCCCATGTAGCCGATATTGCCGTAACCGCCGGCCAGCCCCGCCATGGTGGTATCGCGCAGCGACAGCCGCCCCATCAGCCGGCCCACCACAGCCGAGAGCGTGAATGCCAACGCCGTCGCGGTCGTGGTTGCGACCACGAACGGCAGATTGTTCAGTTCCTCGAACGGAGTCTTGGCCAGAATTCTGAAGAACAGGGCCGGCAGCGACACGTACAGCAGGAAGAAATTCATCCATGCCAGGCCGGCTTCAGGCAGCGCCTTGGCCTTGCCGCAGGCGAAGCCGATGAAAATCAGCCCGAAATAGGGCAGTGCCAGATTCAGGATATCGATCATCAGGATATGCGGCGCTTGAGCGCTTCTTGCTGCGATTTGGTCATCGGGAGGCAGGTTCTCAGGGGGTCAATTGGTCAGTTTTGCCACTAGCATCGGCCACAATCCTGGTTTATCGACGAGATATGATTATAGCGCGTACCGCCAAGTTCCAGATCGGCCAGATCGTCCGCCACCGGATCTTCTCTTTCCGCGGCGTGATTTTCGATATCGATCCGGAATTCAACAACACGGAAGAGTGGTGGTTGTCCATCCCCGAGGGGATGCGGCCGCACAAGGACCAGCCGTTCTATCACCTGCTGGCGGAGAACTCCGAGACGGAATACGTCGCCTACGTCTCCGAGCAGAACCTGGTGCCCGACGATTCCGGGGAGCCGATCCGCCATTCGCAGGTCGCCGAGATCTTCGTGAAGGACAAATCGGGCGGTTATCGCCCGCGCAATCCATCGCTGAACTGATCAGGTCATCGCGACTGCTGTCGCGCCCCCCAAGGCAGATCTCAAACGAAGCAAGCATCCAACAAAAAAGGCGCGCATTGCTGCGCGCCTTTTTTTCAGCTGATGACAGCGATTATTTCGCAGCCGGATTGGGCGTCGCCGGGGCCGCAGTCCCCTGCGGCTGCGCCGCCTCGAGCTTCTGGCGCGCCTCGTTGGCCCGCTTCTGCAACTCGTCCTGCAGCTTCTTCTGGTTTTCCTCGAAGACCTTCGGGTCGGTCGGCGGGCCGTCATAGGCCTTGGCGAATTCGGCCAGCGGGAGCGGCAGCGTCAGCGGCGCGCCGTTGGAATTGATCGCCTGCACGATCAGGTTCTGGCCCTTCTTCAGATTGGCGATCATCTCCGGCGTGGCTTCGTAGTCGGACATGCAACCGTTCTGGAAGCAGATCACGTACGGGCTCTGTGCCGGAGCGTTGTTGTCGATGATGACCCGGGTGCCGTGCACCAGTTGCATGCCGAGCGGCAGGGTCACGCGCAGGATCTTCTTCGGCTCGCCTTCCGGCTCGATGATCACGGCGGCAACCACCGGCTGGCCGGACTCGATGCGGCCGTCCTTGCCGGTGAAGCAGATCTGCTTGGCGTTGGCGTCCTGGCCCTTGAGGCAGAACTTGGTCCAGGGCGCGTAGATCAGCTGAACCTGCTGTTCGGCCGGCTGCTGCTGAGCCTGGGCCGGGGGAGCGCCCGCGGCCGGCGCCTGGGCGGCCGGCGCTGGAGCAGCCTTCGGAGCCGCCTTGGGGGCCGCCTTCGGAGCGGCCTTGGGCGCTGCGGGAGCAGGCGCGGGCTGCTGGGCGTAGGCAGTCGAAACGGTCAATGTCGCGGCAGCCAGCGCCACCAAAACCCGCCCGCGCGGCAGCGCCGGCACGGCCAAGAAACGAAAATTCATTGCGGAAGACCCTTTCTGAACCGTGGGATTGAACCCGCTGATGCCAGCGTACATCCCCCACAATTGGCGGCTGTCTCGGCGGCAAATAAGGCAGTAGCGTGACAGGCGTATGGCCCCGTCAGCGATCGCACGCCTTCATACATCCATCGACGAAAAGATCAATGCCAACGGTACCTTTTGCCGACATCATCACGCGATCGTCGGCCCCCTCCATGGTAGAGGTAAGCGTGCGCAAGGCCGAATCACGGATGGGTTTCGGGAGCCTGTTGCGGACCGGGCCATTCCCAGTCCGAGTCCGTACGCTCGCCGTGCTGGCGGGCCTCCTGACGGGATTGGCAGTCCTTCTTTGCGGTGCGCCGGCCCGCGCGGAGTCGGGTCCCCGCCCCGGCATCGCCATGCTCGGCGATCCGGCCCTTCCCCAGGGCTTCACCCACATGCCCTACGCCAATCCCGACGCCCCCAAGGGCGGCCGGCTGACGTTCGGCATCATCGGCGCCTTCGACAGCCTCAACCCCATGATCGTCAACGGATTGGCCGTGCAGCAGATCCGGGGCTACGTGGTCGAGAGCCTGCTCACCCGTGGCCAGGACGAACCGTTCACGCTTTATGGTCTGCTGGCCGAAAGCGTCGAAACCGACGATCTCAGAAGCTTCGTCACGTTCCGCCTGAATCCGAAAGCGCGGTTTTCCGATGGTCGGCCGGTGCAGGCCGAGGACGTGCTGTTTTCCTGGGCGCTGCTGCGCGACAAGGGCCGCCCGAACCATCGGCTGTACTACGCCAAGGTCGCCAAGGCCGAGGCGCTGGATCCGCTCACGGTGCGCTTCAGCTTCACGGATACGAATGACCGCGAATTGCCATTGATCCTCGGCCTGATGCCCGTGCTGCCCAAACACGCGGTCGATCCGGCGACGTTCGAGAACACCACCCTTGCCCCGCCGATAGGTTCCGGCCCCTACCGGGTCACCGACGTCAAGGCGGGCGCCCGGGTGGTCCTGACCCGGAATCCCGATTACTGGGGCCGCGATCTGCCGGTCAACCGGGGGCTCTGGAACTTCGATGAAGTGCGCCTTGATTACTACCGCGAGGCCAATGGCGCGTTCGAGGCCTTCAAGCGCGGCCTCTACGACTTCCGGGTTGAGAACGAGCCGCTGCGCTGGCACGAGGGCTATGATTTCCCCGCCGCCCGTCGCGGCGAGGTGATCCGCAGCGAGATCCGCACCGGCCTCCCCAAACCTTCCGAATATCTCGTCTTCAATACCCGGCGTCCAATCTTCGCCGACATCCGGGTGCGCGAAGCGCTGACGCTGCTGTTCGATTTCGAGTGGATCAACCGCAACTACTTCTTCGGGCTATATGCGCGCACCGGCGGGTTCTTCGCGGGCTCCGAGCTGTCGGCGTATCAGCGGCCCGCCGATGCGCGGGAAATCGAACTGCTCAAGCCATATCGGGCGGCGTTGCAGCCGGCCATCGTTGACGGCAGCTGGCGCCTGCCGGTCAGCGACGCCAGCGGACGCGACCGCGAGACGCTGAGCGCCGCGCTGCAGCTGCTATCTGATGCCGGCTACGATCTCGAAAACACGACGCTGCGCGATCGCAAGACCAAGGCCCCATTCCGCTTCGAGCTCCTGGTCACCACCCGTGACCAGGAGCGGATTGCGCTGGCGTTTGCGCGCGACGTCAAGCGGGCCGGGATCGCCGTCTCGGTGCGCGTGGTCGATGCGGTGCAATTCGACCAGCGCAAACTCAGCTACGACTTCGACATGATTCAGAATCGCTGGGACCAGTCGTTGTCGCCCGGCAACGAGCAGAACTTCTACTGGAGCAGCGCCGCAGCCAACACCAACGGCACCCGCAACTACATGGGCGCCAGGGAGCCCGCGATCGATGCGATGATTGCGGCCATGCTGGAGGCCCGCAGCCGGCCGGAGTTCGTCTCCGCCGTCCGCGCCCTCGACCGGGCGCTGATGTCCGGCTTCTACGCGATCCCGGTCTATAACGTCGAGAAGCAATGGATCGCCCGATGGAATCGGATACAACAACCGCAGGCCAATGCGCTGAGTGGATACCTGCCGGAGACATGGTGGCAGCGACCGACTGAGAACGGGCCATGAGTTCAGTGGGACCAAGCTAACACCAAGCCAACCTGGGACAGCCCAAACCTGGAAAAACCAAGGTGCCAGACCGGATAGATCCCCACCTCTCGAGCAGGCCCTTGAAAGAGACAGCCCCGCCAGGCGCCGCCGCGGCCAGCACATCCCCTTCGCTCGACGATATCTTTCGCAGGATCGTCGCCCGCCAGCCGGGTATCACCGCCCTGATCGACCCGCCGGACAAGCGGCGGATCACCGGCGAGGCGCCGATCGGCCTGACGTATGCGGAAGCGGACCTCGCAGTTTCCGCACTCGCCGCCCAATTCGTCAATGCCGGACTTCCGGCCGCATCCGTCATTGCCATCCAGTTGCCGAATACCGTCGAGTTCATGCTGACGGTGCTGGCCGCGCTGCGGGCCGGCCTGGTCGTGGCGTTGCTACCCCAACTCTGGCGACAGGCCGAACTGTCGGCCGCCCTCAACCGCACCGGCGCGCGGGCCATCGTGACCATGGGGACGATCGATGGCGTCAATCACGCCGATCTGGCGATGAACGCCGCGGTCGAGGCGTTTTCGATCCGCCATGTGTTCGGTTTCGGCGGCAATCTTCCCGAGGGCATGACGCCACTGGATATCTCGATCGTCCAGCCGTCCCCTCTCCCGTATTTTCCGGCCCAGGACGCGCGGCGGGTGGCGGCGATTTCGTTCGACATCACTCCGGACGGTCCCCGCGCGATCCCGCGCACGCAGCTCAATCTGATCGCAGGCGGACTCGCCATCTTCCTGGAGAGCGGCATCGACCAGGGGCCGACCATCCTGACAGCCATGCAGCCGTCGTCGTTTGCCGGCCTGAGCGCCTCGCTCGTGACCTGGCTGCTGAGCGGCAGCACCCTCGCGCTGCATCATCCGTTCGATCCCGAGATCCTGGAGCAGCAACTGACCGACGAGGCCTGTGGGGCGCTGATCGCGCCTGGCCCTCTTGCGATGCGGCTGAGCGAGAATGGCCTGCCGCAGCGCCTGCCGTCGTTGCGTCATGTCGTTGGACTCTGGCGCGCGCCTGAGCAGATTGCTTCCAGCCCGGAGTGGAACGTCGACGGAGTACACCTGACGGATGTCTATCTGTTCGGCGAGGTCGGCCTGTTCGGAGCCCGCCGAATGGATGACGGCAACCCGTCCCGAATTCTGCCCGGCCCCCACGGCGCCCCGCAGGGCATCGCGGGATCGTCCGTCGCCTGCGATATCATCCTGACATCGCACGGCACACTTGCGCTGCGCGGCCCGATGGTGCCCGCGGCGGCCTATCGACCGTTGGCGGATTCCACGGCAGCCCCGGTACCGCCCTCGATGTCCGATCAGGTCGATACCGGATACGCCGCGCGACGCGATCGGGCCACCGACGCGCTCTGCATCACCGCACCGCCCTCGGGACTGATGGCTGTCGGCGGCTATCGCTTTCTCGCCAGCGACCTGCAGGAATGGGCGAAGAGATTGGCGCAAGGCGCGATGCTGACTGCACTTCCTGACCGGCTCAGCGGTTATCGACTGGCCGGACGCGCCATCGACAATGCCCGCGCGCGGGAGGCCCTAACGATCCTCGGCCTCAACCCACTGATGGTCGAAGCGTTTCGCGATCGCGCGCCGACGTCCTGAGCAGCGGCACACACTTCGAATATTCAAGCCATTCAAACTTCAGCACCGGTGTTGACGCGCCATTAAGGGCGTTCGGCTAGCGTCGGCTTGCGCCTGCAGCAACAATGCTGGTGCAGTCGCAGACCGCCCAATCCATTTTCCAAAACCCGTTTGACGATGTCCCAGCAAGCCCCGGTTCTTTGCATCGCCGATGGTAAGAGCGCTTGGTCCAAGGCGTTGTCGGGAATTGGGACATTTCCCCTGATCGACACGGCCTGGAAAGACGCCGCGCGCGCCATCGACCGGCTACAGCCGGCTGCCGTGCTCACCATGGACGGCGATGTCGCTGACGGCAGGCTGGACCCGATCGCCGCGCAGGTCGCCGCCCTGCAGCCCTACGTGCCCTTGATTGCCATCAATCAGACCCCACCTGGACAGGTACCGAACGCCATTCCCTTTTCCGCCGCCGACGGCAATCTGGTCCGGCTCGAAGCGCGGCTGAACGCGGCCTTGCGGGTCCGCACCCTTCACGCCACGGTGCTGCGCAGGATCTCCGATGCTGCAACCATGCAGCAGCAATTGCCCGACACCGATCCGCTCGATGACGCCACCGTGCTTCTGATCGGCCGCGGCGCATCCTATCCTACGCTGTCGATCGCACTTGGCGAGCGGATGGGCGTGGTCGGCGCGCTCAGCATCGAAGCCGCTGCAAAGCATCTCAACGGGCGCGACCTCGACGGCGTGGTGATCGGTGAAGGATTCAGCCATCGCGTGATCGACGCCTTTCTCACCGTGCTCTCCGAAGACTCCCGCTTTCGCGACCTGCCCGCCATTCTTACCGGATCGGCCGCCGCCTTCGTCTCCGTGCAGAGCCTGCCCAATCTCGAAATCGTCGCGGGACGAGCCGAGGACGTAGCCAACAGCGCCATTCCCCTGATCCGCCAGCACGCCTTCGATGCCCGCCTGTCGCGCGCGCTGAAGTCGCTGGATGCCGGCGGCCTGCTCGACGCGCGCACCGGCCTGATGACCACGACGGCGTTCGATGGCGATTTCACCCAGGCGATCGGCGATGCGCTCAAGCGCGGAGGCGGCCTCTCGGCCGCCCGCTTTGTGTTCGGCGCGGTGCCGGACCGTCTTCGTTACGATGCCGCGCGCATCCTCAGCCGGCTGATGCGGCGGATGGACTTCGCAGCGCTGCAGGACGACGGATCGATCGTGGTGGCGTTCGCGGAAACCGACCTGCGCACCGCGCACATGATTGCACGCCGTCTCGCCAGCGTCCTGCGCCACACCATGCACGGCCTGTCCCGCGAAAAACGCATCGACCCGCATGTCACGCTGGTGACGCTGCTGGCCAAAGACACCGCGGCGACCCTGCTCGATCGCCTGTACGGCGAAAGCCAACGGACGGCGGCGGCGTCCTGAGGGACGTCACACGGTCTTGTCAAAAGGCGCAGCTCACGCCGCCTTCTTCCCCTCGGCCAACGCTGCAAGCTGCTGCAGGATGATGGTCGTGCCTTCGATCCGCTCGTCCGGCGTTTCCCAGTCCTGCAGGAACACCACCTTCATGTCGGGGCGCACCTTCGCAGCGGCGCCGTGGGTGCGGATGAAGCCGACCAGACGCTCCGGCTGGGCGAACGCATTGTCGCGGAACGCGATCACTGCGCCCTTCGGGCCGGCATCGACCTTTTCGATATTGGCACGGCGACAATAGGCCTTGATCGCAACCACCTTGAAGAGATAGCGCACTTCATCGGGCAGCGGACCGAAACGATCGCGCAATTCCGCGCCGAAGTCCGCGATTTCGTCCTCAGTGTCGAGATCGGCCAGCCGGCGATAGAGCGACAGCCGTACCGAGAGATCTTTCACATAGTCGTCGGGAATCAGCACCGGCATGCCCAGCGTGATCTGCGGCGACCAGCGGTCGGCGACCGGTTCGGTGATGCCGGCCTTGAGGCTGGTGATCGCCTCTTCCAGCATCGACTGATACAGCTCGAAACCGACCTCCTTGATGTGGCCGGACTGTTCCTCGCCGAGCAGGTTACCTGAGCCGCGGATGTCGAGGTCGTGCGACGCCAGCTGGAAGCCGGCGCCGAGGTTCTCCAGCGACTGCAGCACCTTCAGCCGGCGCTCGGCCTGCGGCGTGATCTTCTGCTGCGCCGGCAGTGTGAATAGCGCATACGCCCGCAGCTTCGAGCGCCCGACGCGTCCGCGCAACTGATAGAGCTGGGCCAACCCGAACATGTCGGCGCGGTGGATGATCAATGTGTTGGCCGAGGGAATATCGAGGCCGGATTCCACGATCGTGGTCGACAGCAGGATGTCGTACTTGCCGTCATAGAACGCGGACATGATGTCCTCGATCACGGTCGGCGGCATCTGGCCGTGGGCGACCGCGACCTTCATCTCCGGCACATGCTTGTCGAGGAAGTCCTTGGCTTCGGCGAGATCGTCGATGCGCGGGCAGACGTAGAACGCCTGGCCGCCGCGATAACGTTCGCGCAGCAGCGCTTCGCGCACCATCAGCGGATCGAACGGCGCCACGAAGGTGCGCACCGCCAGCCGATCGACCGGCGGCGACGCGATGATCGAGAGATCGCGCACGCCCGTCAGTGCCAATTGCAGCGTGCGTGGGATCGGCGTGGCGCTCAGCGTCAGCACATGCACCTCGGAGCGCAGTTGTTTGAGCTTCTCCTTGTGGCTGACACCGAAGTGCTGTTCTTCGTCGACGATCACCAGGCCAAGGTCTTTGAACTTGATCGACTTGCCGAGCAGCGCGTGGGTGCCCACCACGATATCAACGGAGCCGTCGGTGAGGCCCTTCTTGACGAGGTTGAGCTCCTTGGTGCTGACCAGGCGCGAGGCCTGCGCCACATTGACCGGAAAACCACGGAATCGTTCGGTGAAATTCTTGGCATGCTGGCGCGCCAGCAGCGTGGTCGGCACCACCACCGCCACCTGCTTGCCTTCGAGCGCAACAGCAAAGGCCGCGCGCAGCGCCACTTCGGTCTTGCCGAAGCCGACATCGCCGCACACCAGCCGGTCCATCGGACGTCCCAGTTCGAGATCGCGCAACGTCGCCTGGATCGCGGTCAGCTGGTCCTCGGTCTCCTCATAGGGAAAACGCGCGCAGAACTCATCATAAGTGCCCTGCTGCACCGGATACTTCGGCGCTTCGTGCAGGAAACGCTCGGCCGCGATCTTGATCAAGTCACCGGCAATCTCGCGGATCCGGTTCTTGAGCTTGGCCTTGCGGTTCTGCCAGCCGCTGCCGCCGAGCCGGTCGAGCTCGACATCGGTCTGCTCGGAACCATAGCGCGACAGCAGCTCGATGTTTTCGACCGGCAGGAACAGTTTGGTTTCATTGGCGTAACGCAGCTCGAGACAGTCGTGCGGCGCGCCGGCCACATCCAGCGTCTGCAGCCCGATGAAGCGGCCGATGCCGTGCTCGACGTGGACGACGAGATCGCCGGTCGAGAGGCTGGTGACCTCGGAAATGAAGTTTTCCAGCTTGCGGCCAGCGCGGCGCGGCCGCACCAGCCGGTCGCCCAGGATGTCCTGCTCGGTGATGACGGCGATGTTGTCGGTCTCGAAGCCGGCTTCGAGGCCGACCACCGCCAGCGTGGTCTCGTTGCGCGGCGTCGCCTGCACGGTGCGCCAGCTGTTGACGCTGGTGAGGTTGAGCAGCTTGTGGTCGCGCAGCATGTTCGCCATGCGCTCGCGCGAACCTTCGGTCCACAGCGCCACCACCACCTTCTTGCGGGCGGCCTGCAGGCCATTGATGTGCGCCACCACCGACTCGAAGACGTTGACCGCGGTGTCGGCGCGTTCCGGTGCGAAGTTGCGTCCCTGGCGCAAGCCGGCATCGATGATGCTGCCGCCGTCGTCCGGCACCGCGAACGGCGTGAACCGCGCCAGCGCCACTTCGCCGAGCTTCTTGCTCCATTCGTCCTCGGTCAGATACAGCCGGTCCGGCGGTAAAGGCTTGTAGACGGCGCCACCGCCGGGATGCTCCAGCACCTCGCGGCGGGCCTCGTAATAATCGTTGATCTGCTTGATGCGTTCGCGCGCGGCATCTTCGCCCTGCGGTTCGATGACAATGGGCGAACTGCCGAGATAATCGAACAGCGTCTCCATCCGCTCCTGGAACAGCGGCAGCCAGTGCTCCATGCCGGGATGGCGGCGGCCCTCGCTGACTGCTTCATACAGCAGGTCATCGCGGGTCGGCGCGCCAAAGGCCGCGACATAACCCATGCGAAAGCGGCGAATGGTTTCGGTGACCAGCTGGAATTCCGACACCGGCACCAGATCGAGCGCGCGCATGTCGAGCAGCGTGCGCTGGCTTTCCGCATCGAAGGTCCGGATCGATTCCAGGGTGTCGCCGAAGAAGTCGAACCGCACCGGCTGGTCGAGACCCGCGGGAAACAGATCCAGGATGCCGCCGCGCACGGCGTATTCGCCGGACTCGCGCACCGTGGACGAGCGGTTGTAGCCGTTGTGCTCGAGCCAGGCGACGATCGAGTCCATCGGCACCGCATGCCCCGGCGCAACCGACAGCGCCTGCGCCGCGATCACCTCGCGCGGCGGAACCCGCTGCAGGATGGCGTTGACCGTGGTCAGCACAATCAGCGGCTTCTCGCTGCCCTTCAGGCGCGACAGCCGCGCCAGGGTGGTGACGCGCTGCGCCACGACGCCGCCGTGCGGCGACACGCGATCGTAGGGCTGGCAATCCCAGGCCGGGAACTGCATCACCGCGAGATCCGGCGCGAAAAATTCCAGCGCGCGGGCGAGCTGCGCCATGCGCGGGCCGTCGCGGCAGATCACCGCGAGGCTGACCGCGGGCGGCTTCGGCCTCGCCGCGACGGCGCGTGCGAGATCGGACGTGATCAACCCTTCGGCGCCCTCGGCCACATTGGCGAGGGTCAGCTGCTTGCCCACGGCAAGCAGCTCGGCGGGGGAACGCGCCCCGGACGGCTTGCTCATGCGTCAGGATCCGTGGCGCGGAACGCCTTGAGGCGGAGGAAAATCCCGCCGGAGAACTCCGCCGGCAGTTCGCCCGCCCCACTCAGCGCCGCATAGAGATCGGGATCCGGCAGGTCCCCCAGCCGCTCCAGTTCGTCGAGCTCGGCCTCGGACAGTTCCGTGATATGGGCATCGGCAAAACGGCCCATGATCAGGTCCATCTCGCGCGTGCCGCGATGCCAGCAGCGGTACAGCAGCCGCTTGCGGCGGTCTTCGAGGCCGTCGCTCGATCGTGTCGTTCCCGTCATATCCCTGATCCGTTCAACGCCAAAAGCCCGGACGTGCCGGGCGGTCTGATATAGCTTCCACAGATATGGATGTCAGTAACTCTCTTTGCGTTGCATTCAGGCCATGCAAAAGCGAGCATCCAGAACCAATTGCGAGTTTCTTTTTCGAGTCGATTGTCGATGCGTCCTGAACGTCTCAATCCGCTGTTTGCGCCAGCCACCAGTCTTTCGGGCGTGGGCCCGAAGCAGGACAAGCTGCTGCGTTACCTGCTCGACCGCAACGAGACGCCGCGTCTGGTCGACCTGCTGCTGCACCTGCCAGCCAGCGTGATCGACCGCCGGGCCCGGCCCAAGATCAAGGATGTTGTTGTCGGAACCGTGGTGACGCTGGAGGTCACGATCGATCGCCATCGTCCCTCGCCGCCCGGCCGCTCCCGCGCGCCCTATCTGGTCTATGCCAGCGACGATACCGGCGACGTGGTGCTGACGTTCTTTCGCGCCCAGCCGGGTTATGTCGAGAAACTGCTGCCGATCGGTGAGACGCGATATGTTTCCGGCACCGCGCAGATGTTCGACGGCACCCTGCAGATCGTGCATCCGGACCGCGTGGTCGACGAGGCCGGCTTCGCCAAGCTGTCGCTGATCGAACCGGTGTATCCGCTGACCGAAGGCCTGGCGCTGGGATCTCTGCGCCGCGCGATCGCCCAGGCGTTGCTGAAGCTGCCAGAGCTCCCGGAATGGATCGAAGCCGATGTGCTGCGTCGCTGCGGCTTTCCATCCTTCGCCGAGGCCCTGAACCGGGTCCATATCCCGAAGGACCTGACCGACATCCTGCCAGATCGTCCCTTCTGGTCGCGGCTCGCCTATGACGAACTGCTGGCGGGGCAGCTGGCGCTGGCACTGGTGCGCGCACAATTGCGCCGGCCGGCAGGCGCCCGTCATGCCGGCGACGGCCATTTGCGCCACAAGATCATCGATGCGCTGCCCTATGCGCTGACGGCTTCGCAGCAGCAGGCCGCGACCGCCATCGCCGCCGATCTGACCCAGCCGCTGCGGATGCTGCGGCTGCTGCAGGGCGACGTCGGCTCCGGCAAGACCGTGGTTGCCCTGCTTGCGGCGGCAGCCGTGGCCGAGGTCGGCAAGCAGTCGGCGCTGATGGCGCCGACCGAAATCCTGGCGCGCCAGCACCTCAAGACCATCGCGCCGCTGGCCGAACAGGCCGGCGTTCGCGTGGCCATCCTCACCGGACGTGAAAAGGGCAAGGAGCGGCGCGATATCCTGGCGCGACTGGCGTCAGGCGAGATCAACCTGCTGGTGGGCACCCACGCTTTGATCCAGGACGATGTCGTCTACAAAGCCCTCGCACTCGCTGTCGTCGATGAACAGCACCGGTTCGGCGTGCGTGAACGGCTGGCGCTGACCGACAAGGGCGACGCCGTCGATGTCCTGGTGCTCAGCGCGACACCAATTCCTCGCACCCTGGTGCTGACCTATTTCGGCGACATGGACATCTCTGAGTTGCGCGAAAAGCCGGCCGGTCGCCAGCCGATCGACACCCGCGCCTTGCCGGCGAGCCGGCTCAGTGACGTGATGGACGGCATCGGTCGCGCGCTGAAGGATGGCAAGCGCGCCTACTGGATCTGCCCACTGGTCGAGGAATCCGAAAACATCGATTTCCTGACCGATGCCGAACAGCGTTTCGCCAGCCTCAGGGAGCGTTTCGGCGACCGTGTTGGCCTTGTGCACGGCAAGATGAAAGGCCCCGACAAGGACCGCGTCATGAGCCAGTTCGCATCAGGCGAGATCAGCCTGCTGGTCGCGACCACCGTGGTGGAAGTCGGCGTCGACGTGCCGCAGGCCACCATCATGGTGATCGAGAATGCGGAACGCTTTGGCCTCGCCCAACTGCACCAGCTGCGCGGCCGCATCGGCCGCGGCTCGGAGGCCTCCACCTGCCTGCTGCTCTACCGCGAGCCCCTGGGCGAAATGTCGAAGGCACGGCTGAAGGTCATTCGCGAGACCACCGACGGTTTCCGGATCGCCGAAGAGGACTTGAAGCTGCGCGGCGAAGGCGATGTGCTCGGCACCCGGCAAAGCGGCCTGCCCGGCTATCGCATCGCGCGTCCGGAGGTCCACGCACAGCTGATTGCGCAAGCCCGCAACGAGGCGCTGCGCATTCTCAAGGACAATCCGAAGCTGAAGGGCGCTGAGGGCGAGGCGCTGCGCTGCCTGCTTTATCTGTTCGAACGCGATGAAGCGATCCCGCTGCTCGGCGCGGGGTAGCACCGATGCTCCGTAGGGCAGTTAGCCGAAGGCGTAACCCGCCATCGCACGCAAGTTTCGGAAACGTGCGTCGGCGGATTACGCTGCGCTGATCCGCCCTACAAATCCGAGGTCGAAAATTCAATTCGTCGGCGCCGCCACCTTCGGTGCCGGCTTCGCGGCCGCCTCCTCGCGCGTCGCACGCGCGGCATTGGCCATGTCGGCCAGCGCAACCACCTTCTTGCTGGGATCGCCGCCCGGCTGCACCACGCCCGCCGACATGATCAGGGTCGCGGCGTCTTCCGCGCTCATGTCGATCTCGATGATGCTGGCCTTCGGCACATAGAAGAAAAAGCCGGTGGTCGGGTTCGGAGCGCAGGGCAGAAACACCGAGATGTACTCCTGCTGTCCGGGAAGTTTGGCGGCCACATCACCGCCGGGCGTCTGCGAGATCAGCACGATCGACCACATGCCCGGCGACGGGAACTCCACCAGCCCGACTTTGCGGAAGCTCGATCCGTTGCCGGAAAACAGCGTCTCGAACACCTGCTTGAGGCCGCGATAGATCGCGCGCACCACCGGCATGCGGCCGAGCAGCCGCTCGCCGAGGTCGACCAGCGTGCGGCCGATCAGATTGTGGGTGAAGAAGCCGAGGATGGTCAGCGCCAGGAAAGCAACCACCAGGCCCGAGCCGGGAATGCCCCATGGCAGATAGGTTTCCGGCCGGTAGTCCTGCGGAATGAACGGACGCACGAGGCCGTCCACCCAGGTGACGAACCACCAGGTCAGATAGGCCGTGATCGCGACCGGGCCGGCCACGATCAATCCGGTCAGGAAGTAGTTCCTGACTCGGGCCACGAAACCGCGTGGAACCTCGGGGGGCGGAGCAAGGGGCGGCAAATCACCGGACGGCGGCGTCGGCGGCTTTTCTTTCGAGGTCATTCTTGGTCCAGATCATCCACAAAAGGCTGTCGCAGGATCGACACAATTCGCCCGGCCCCATCATAGCAGGTTTTGGCACAGTCGGAGCATTTTCGGGCGACCAAGAACCCCTCGGTCGGCCGCTAAAAACTGCTTTATTTCAAGCTTATCGGCAAACGTGCGACGCTTTGTCTGATCACACGTTGTCTACTCAGACGCTGCAGTTTACCCGCAGGCGCAGCCTGGGTCTAGCTGAGGCTGTTTACTCGACTGTGACGGATTTGGCGAGATTTCGCGGCTGGTCGACGTCCGTGCCCATGATGACGGCGGTGTGGTAGGCGAGCAATTGCACCGGGATTGCATAGACCAGCGGCGTCACGGTCGCCGGCATGTCCGGCAGCGTGATGGTGACCAGCGACTCGACGGTGGCTTCCGCCGCTCCCTTCGCATCGGTCATCAAGATGATGCGGCCGCCGCGGGCCGCGACTTCCTGCATGTTCGACACGGTTTTCTCGAACACCCGATCGTACGGCGCGATCACCACCACCGGCATGTGTTCGTCGATCAGCGCGATCGGCCCATGCTTCAATTCACCGGCGGCATAGCCTTCGGCGTGGATGTAGGAAATCTCTTTCAGCTTGAGCGCGCCTTCGAGCGCCAGCGGATAGCTGGTGCCGCGTCCCAGATAGAGCACGTCCTTGCTCTTGGCGATGTCGCGCGCCAGCTTCTCGATCTGCGGCTCGATGGTCAGTGCCGTCGCCATCAGCCGCGGCACCTCGATCAGGCCATGAACCAGCTTGGCTTCGTCCTCATCGGAGAGGATGCCGCGCGCCTTGCCGGCGGCGATCGCCAGCGAAGCCAGCACGGTGAGCTGGCAGGTGAAGGCCTTGGTCGACGCCACACCGATTTCCGGCCCGGCCAGCGTCGGCAGCACGGTCTCGCTTTCGCGCGCGATGGTCGAGGTCGTCACATTGACCACCGACAGCGTGTGCAGCCCCTGCTCCTTGGCATAACGAAGCGCGGCGAGCGTGTCGGCCGTCTCGCCGGACTGCGAGATGAAGATGGCGAGATCGCCCTTGCGCAACGGCGCCTCGCGATAACGGAATTCGGACGCGACATCGACTTCCACCGGAAGCCGGGACAGCCGCTCGAACCAGTAGCGGGCGATCGAGCCGGCATAGCTCGCCGTGCCGCACGCGGTGATCGAAACGCGCTGGATGTCACGGAAATCGAACGGCAATTGCAGCGGCAGCGCGATGCGTTCGCTGGCCATGTCGATGTAGCGCGCCAGCGTATGTCCGACGACTTCCGGCTGCTCGTGGATTTCCTTCGCCATGAAGTGGCGATAGTTGGCCTTGTCGACCAGGAAACTCGAGGCGCCCGATTTGAGGACGTCGCGACGCACGATGCCGTTGTGTTCGTTGCGGATCACGGCGCTCTCGCGCGTCAGCACCACCCAGTCGCCGTCCTCGAGATAGCTGATGGTGTCGGTGAGCGGCGCCAGCGCAATGGCGTCGGATCCCAGATACATCTCGCCATCTCCGAAGCCGATCGCCAGCGGCGCGCCCTTGCGGGCGCCGATGATCAGGTTGTCGTGGCCCTTGAAGACAAAGCCGAGGGCGAATGCGCCGCGCAGCTGCGGCAGCGCGGCCTTCACCGCATCCTCGGGCGTCAGGCCCTTGGCGAGGTACGAACTGACCAGGTGCACCGCCACTTCGGTATCGGTATCGCTGGCGAACTTTGCACCCTGCTTTTCCAGCATCTCGCGCAGCTCGCGGAAATTCTCGATGATGCCGTTGTGGACGACGGCGACACTGTCGGTGGCGTGCGGATGCGCATTGGTCTCGGTCGGCTTGCCGTGGGTCGCCCAGCGGGTATGGCCGATGCCGAGATGTCCCTGCAGCGGCGAGGTTTTAAGCCGGGCTTCGAGATTTCTGAGTTTGCCTTCAGCGCGCCGGCGCTCCAGGTGCGCGCCTTCGAGCGTCGCGACGCCAGCGGAATCGTAGCCGCGGTATTCCAGCCGCTTCAAGGAGTCGACCAGCAGGTCCGCAACCGGACCGCGCCCCAGAATTCCGACAATGCCGCACATGGGGTCAGTCTCTCCAAATCAGCTTAATTTGCGCTGAATCTCTTATCGAGATTTGCGACGCCAACGACTCAATAATTGTTGCGGATTGCGACAGGTCGAATTGTTAACCTAAACAAACCCTGTCTTGCGCCCTTCACCCTATGCCCTGAATTCTCAGGCTTTGGGCTTCTTCTTCCGCGCCAGCTTGGTGTCGCGGAAGCGCTTGGCCCACCCTTCCCGCAAGCTCTGCGCGCTGCGTTCGACCGCCAGCGCATCATCGGGCACGTCGCGGGTGATCACCGATCCGGATCCGATGTAGGCACCGCTGCCGATCTTGACCGGCGCCACCAGCGAGGAATTCGAGCCGACGAAGGCGCCAGCGCCGATTTCGGTGCGGTGCTTGTCGAAGCCATCATAGTTGCAGGTGATGGTGCCGGCGCCGATGTTGGCGCCTGCGCCGACATGGGAGTCACCGATATAGGTGAGATGATTGGCTTTGGCGCCGGCCTCGATGGTCGCGGCTTTGGTTTCGACGAAATTGCCGATCCGCGCGCCCTCGCCCAGCGACGTGCCGGGACGCAGCCGCGCGTACGGACCGACCGACGCATTGGCTCCGATCGCAGCGCCCACCACGTGCGAGAACGCATGAATCACTGCACCGTCGGCGACGCTGACGCCGGGTCCGAACACCACGAACGGCTCGACGGTCACGTCCTTGCCGAACAACGTATCGGCCGCGAGATAGACCGTCTCCGGCGCGATCAGCGTCACGCCGGCATCGAGCGCGGCCTTGCGCAGCCGCTGCTGCATCACCTGTTCGGCTTCGGCCAGCTGGGCCTTGGTGTTGATGCCGCGCACTTCGTCCTCACCGGTTTCGATCACCGCCGCCTTCAGTCCGAGTTCGCGGACCACGGCCACCGCATCCGTCAGATAGTACTCGTTCTTGCTGTTTGCATGGCCGATCGCATCGAGAATTTTCAGCGCCAGGCGGCCGTCGAACGCCATGATGCCGGCATTGCACAGCGTAATCTTTTTCTCCTCGGCGCTGGCATCCGCCTGCTCGCGGATCGCCACCAGTTCGCCGCCCTGCTGCACCAGGCGGCCATAGCCGGTCGGATCGGCAGCCTGGAAGCCGAGCACGGCCAGAGCGACACCATCGGCGAGCGGAGCACGCAGACGCTCGAACGTCCCGGCCGAAATCAGCGGCGTATCGCCGAACACCACCAGAAGATCGTCGGCACCGCCGGCAACCGCCGCGCGGGCGGCCAGCACGGCATGCGCCGTTCCTCGGCGCTCGCTTTGGACGAAGATCTGCGCATCCGGCCGCGCGCGGATCGCTTCGTCGCCCACCGCCTTGTGATCCGGGCCGATCACGACCGCGAGCGAGGAACCGGCTCCGTTCGGAGCCGCGGCAAGGACATGGCGCAGCAACGGCTGGCCTGCGACCGGGTGCAGCACTTTCGGCAGCGACGAGCGCATCCGCGTGCCCTCGCCCGCCGCCAGCACGATGGTCAGATTGGTCCTGCCGTTCATTCGATATCCCGCAAATGCCTGTCAGGCAGGGTCATAGCCGAGCCGGACACCTGACAAAAGGCCCTTGCGCAGCCCGTTTGCCGGGCGCGTCCGCCGCGTTCCTGTTAACATTTGCTCGTGATTCGCGGGGCTGACGCGAATCACTGCGGGGCAAGGCGTTGCGAGCGGTCGAGTGCCGCGGATCGCGACAGGGGCATACGACATCAAGCGGCAAAGTTTGAATGGCAAAAGAGCAACATCAGCTTGCCGACATGACGGCCGACGATAGTCAGGGCCTGCTGACCAATCTTCTGGCTGAAGAGCGCGACTGGAGCTGGCACTCGCTGTGGCAACTCGGCGCGTGGGCGGTCAGCGCGGTCGGGGCCGTGGTGATCGCCTTTTTCGCCCTGCAGACCTCGACCGGCGTGCGGCGGGACCAGGTCGCGTCTGCGGATCTTGCGCGGCAGTCGCAGCAGATCCAGTGGATCGCCAAGGAGAGCCAGGCCGAGACGCGCCGCCTGTCGTCGGCGCTCAACACGCTGAACAGCGATCGTGACAGGCTGTTCGCCCGCGTCACGACATTGGAACAGGGATTGGAGTCCGTGACCGGATCGGTTGCACGGCAGACGCCACCTGCATCGCTGGTGATGTCGTCGGCGACACAACTGGTCAACACCTCGCCGCCCCCTGTGATTGCGGCGGCGACCGCGGTCCCGACACCTGAAGCGTCCCCGGCTGCGACGCCCCAAGCGGAGACGCCGCACGCCGCACTACCTGTGGTGCAAGCGACCGCCGCAGCCCCGGCTGCCAGGGAGCCGGCAAAGGACATAAAGGAGCTAGCGAAGGAACCTGCAAAGGACTCGCTGCCTGCGTCGACGGTCTACGCACCGCCGGATCCCGCGGCGCCCAAGCTCGTCGAGGCGCCCCCCGCCGCACCACCCCAACCGGACAAAGCCGCGCAACACGACAAGGCCCCGGGGCCTCCGCTGCTAATCGCAGCGGTGCCGGAGAACGACAGCGCGACAGCGGCCGCGCCCGCAATCACCATCCAGCGCACCGAGTTCGGCGTCGATCTCGGCGGCGCGAACTCGATCGATGGCTTGCGCGCGCTCTGGCAAGGCGTCGCCAAGTCCGTCGCCAAGTCCGACGCATCGCCCGTGGCATCGTTGCGCCCGATCATCGTGATCAAGGAGCGGCGCACCGGACTGGGCTTGCAACTGCGGCTGGTCGCGGGTCCGCTGAGCGATGCCGCGGCTGCGGCCCGAATCTGCGCGGCCATGGCTGAAGGCGGGCGGGCATGCGAACCCACCGTGTTCGATGGCCAGCGGCTCGCGCTCAAGGCGACGGATGAGCCGGCGGCGATGGCGCGTCCGGTGGCGCGCAAGCGGCCGGTGCGGCAAGTCCGGCACGAGGAGCCGGCGGTGCAGGCCGCACAGCCCGCGGCGCAGCCGGCCGCAGCCGCCTCGGCCTCGTCGACCATTCCCAGTATGTTCCGCGGCCGTTGACCCCGGTCGCGAGGCTGTTTGTTTGATGCGTTTTCTTTGTGCGGACCGGTGTCCACGCGGCACGAAAACGCTATAGTCGCGGCATGAAAAAACAACCCTTCCGTCTATCGGCGTTGCAGGTGCAGTGGCTCCTGGTCGTCGGCTTTTTTACCGTCGGCTACGCGCTCTATCTGCGTTATCTGGCGATCGAATATTCCTCGGTGGCACTCGCTTGCGACGCCGGCTTGCAAACCATGCTGTGCAAGACCCGCCTCTTGGTGACATCGCTGTTTCGCAATTCGGTGTTCGGCATCACCGCGCTGGTGATCGCCGCGCTGCACCTGACCCGGCCGTCGATTGTCACGCTCACCGCGGGACTGGTCGCCGCGGGCTTCGGGATCGTGCTTTACAATATCGTCCTGTCGGGGATCGCGGTCGGCCTGCTCATTCTGGGCTTTGCACGGCCCGCGCCTGCCACAGCGTAAGACCGAGCAACACGTAGGCGCCGCAGGTCCACAGCGACTGCCAGTTGTCGAAGCCTTCGTTGAACACGATGTAAAGCGTGGCGCAGCCGAACAGGCCGGCGAAGATCGCCTCGGCCATCGGCCGCCTGCCCTCCATCGGCCGGTTCAGCAGCATCAAGGCGAGGAACGGCACCACGACCATGGTCAGCGACGCGAACGGGAAATCGCGGTAGCGCGGATCGAACACGAAGCCGAGCGCGGTCTCGGCCGCGATCAGGACGGCAACGATCAGGATCAGCCCCAGGGCGGTGCAAAGCACCGAATCGGTGCGGCCGCCGCGCGGCCCGATGATTTCGAGGAAGGTCGGCAGCGACCGGCCCGACATCAGGGCGGTCGCGGTCAGCGTCGGCGCCAGGATGCCGGCCGCGAGCAGCAGGCCCCATTGGGTCCAGCCGCCGAAGCCAAGGCTTTCATAGATCATCTTGTCGACCGCGAGCCCGAGCAACGTGCCGGCCGTGGTGGCCGAGACGGCGACCGCGATCCACGATGACAGCCGCGGCCGCCAGGGCCGCCGCCGGGATTTGAAGAACGCAGCACCAAAAACCACCACGCACAGCACGAGGCCGCCGGCCATCTGCAGTTTCCAGAGCGGAAAATTGCTGATCGGCTGGCCCGCCGGATATTTCAGCGCGCGCTGGTCCTCGTCGATCAGCCCCCAATAACCACCGACGGTGCCTTCGAGCCGCCGCTTCCAGGGCTGGTCGTAAGCCTCGATCAGGTTGACCCGAAACCCTTCCCGCTTCGACAAATCGAGGATTTCCGACACCACCCGCGCCTGGTTGGTGCGCGAGGGCAGCGCGCCTTCACGCATCCGCCCGGTGCTGGGCCACCCGGTCTCGCCGATCAGGATCTCCTTGTCCGGGAAGGCCGCCGCCATCCGCTTGCGGATCTGGTCGACATGGGCGGCAGCATATTTGGCGCGGATCGGGAAATCCTCCCAATACGGCAGGATATGGATGGTGACGAAATCGACCGCATCATAGATCTCGCGGTTGCGCAGCCAGAACTCCCAGACATCGGCGTAGGTCACCGGGACCTGCGGCCCCACCTGGGCCTTGACCGAGCGGATCAGCCCGGCGAGATCGGACGCGGTCATCTCACCGCGCAGCAGCACCTCGTTGCCCACCACCACCGACGAGATCACGCCGGGATTGGCCTTCACCAGGCCGACGGCGGTCTCGATCTGCAGCCGGTTCTTGGCCTTGTTGGATCCGAGCCAGATACCCTGGATCACCTTCAGGCCGACCTTGCCGGCCAATTCCGGAACCTGGTCGACACCGTTGTCGACCGAATAGGTCCTCACGCAATCGGTGATCTTGGCGAGCTGGGCGAGGTCCTCGGCGATCTGGGCTGCGTCGATATGCAGCGCCGGGTTGAGCGGGTTCTGGGCGCCACGGAACGGCGCATAGGACACGCACTCGAGCTTCGCGGCCGGGTCGATCGGCGCACGCGCCAGAATCACCGGCGTGGCAAGCCACCACCAGACCGCAACAATGACCCCTAAGGAAATCAGGAGAAGCGCCAGCGGCGTACGAAATGAAATGGGTTCCCTCCTCCCGAGTGCTCTGGTCGATTAGCCGGTCATCGCGCGTCTGCCAAGCCCCCGAGCCGGCCTCCGACCGGCGGGTCCCCAACGTTCGGCGGACCGGTCTGAACGAACGTTCATTTTTGCCGTCGTAAACTTCCGAGTTTGCTGGACAAAATCAAAAATGTCCGCCATGGAAATCTAGGGCGCGGTGGAACGGTGATCCGCCGCATTGGGGACCAATTTTCGCGGCATCACCAATTTTTCGCGGCATCACATGGGGCAACCACAGCTGGCGGCAAACCAGAGGGTGGCGAACCCAGCGCGGCCCGTGCTGCAGTCAAATTGTCGGGGACTTCATGCGTCTGCTGTCTGAGTTTCGTCACGCGACCCTTCGTGCAGTCGCTGTTTCCTGCGCAACCCTACTGTTGGGCGTCGGCGCCGCCATCGCCCAGAGCGGCGACGTGCGTCCCCAGGACCAGAAGCCGGCGGCGACCGCCGCGACCGACGCCGCCAAGGAGAGCCAGCGCAAGACCTCGGAATTCGCCGAAGCCGCGCAGGCGATCAATGGACCGGCCGGCAATCCGGAATGCGTCTGGCTCGGCCGGCGCTTCGTACGGTTGATGTACAACGACGATCTCGACACCGCCTTCCGCCACCTCGATCTGTACGATCGGTTCGGCTGCCCCGGCGGGCAGGTTCAGGCCGCCTTCCGCTGCCTCGTTCGCTTCACCATCGATTCCAACGTCAAGAACGATCTGGAATCCAAGATCCATGCCTGCTGGATCAATCCAAACGCACAGCCGCCACAGGCGGCAACCGCCGCGGCTCCGGCGCCGGCGACACCACCGGCCCCAGCGGCCGCACCCGCCGCCGCGCCAGCGGCGGCTCCGGCAGCGCCAGCCGCTCCGGCGAAATAATCATCACGGCTGCGGGAACGATCCGGAATTTTTCGGGTTGCGCCCTCGCCGCGCCAAAACATGATCGCGAGATCCGCGTGCCCGGCATGTCGCCCTCAAAATGACATGCCGTCATACGAGTTGTTAAACTGCGTGGCATAGTTAAGCTGTAGTCGGACAATCCATTGCCACGTCCCAAGCTTTGCACGCCTGCGATTTGCAGGCCATTGCCTTGAACGTCATTGGTTGAACGCTTGAGCGGGCCCTTCGAGCTGAAACTGGGGGACGGGTTCGCATCCTGAGACCACAGTCCCGGTATGGTTCAGTCGCGAATGCGCGCCGTCGTCGCCGTCTTGTTGTGTGTCACCGCCGTCCACGCCGCGCTGTGGGGTCTCCTTCGCGACAAGCAGGAGGCGCCCGACTTTACCGGCAAGCTGCCGAGCGTCTCCTACTCGCCGTTTGACGGCAACGGCCATCCCGACGTCGATAACATCCCGACCGTCGAGCGCATCCGCGCCGACATGAAGGTCCTCTCGACCATGACCCGGGCGATCCGCCTGTATTCGTCCACCGGCGGCGTCGAGCTGGTGCCGCCGATCGCCAACGAGTTCGGCATCAAGGTCATGGTCGGCGCCTGGGTCGACAAGAATGCCGACCGCACCGACCGTGAAATCCGCGCCGCCGTTGACCTCGCTAAGCACAACAACAACGTCATCGGCATCTTTGTCGGCAACGAAGTCCTCTATCGCGGCGATATGAAAGCCGACGAACTGATCCAGCTGATCCAGCGGGTCAAGAAGCAGGTCAGCGTTCCTGTTACCACGGGCGAGATCTGGAATATCTGGGGCGAGAACGCAGCCGAAGCCGCCAACGACAACAAGCCCAGCCTGGCTTCCACGGTCGACTTCATCGCCGCGCACGTGCTGCCGTACTGGAATGATTCCACCGACAAGCAGGCGGTGGACCTGGCGATGTCGCTCTATGGCCAGCTCCGGGACAATTTCCCCGGCAAGCGTGTCGTGATCGCCGAATTCGGCTGGCCGAGCGGCGGCTACAATCTGCGCAACGCGATGCCCGGACCGTTCGAGCAGGCCGTGACCCTGCGCAACTTCGTGACCCGCGCCCAGTCCATCGGCATGGACTACAACATTGTCGAGGCGATTGATCAGACCTGGAAGACAAATGAAGGCAGCGTCGGAGCTTACTGGGGCATTCTGAATGCATCACGTGAACCGAAGTTCGCGTGGACCGGGCCTGTTGTCGACCCCGATTACTGGAAGCTCGCGACCGTCGCACTCCTGGTCGGCGTCCTGCTGTCACTGCCGATCCTGCGGCTTTACCGCCCCACCGCGATGCAAACCGCGGTGCTCGCCGCCACCGCCAATGGCGTCGGCGCCTGGGTGGCCACCGTGTTCGCCTACTGGAACAGCCATTACTTCGTGTTCGGATCGGCCTTCGCGCTGACGCTGGGCCTGATCCTGCTGGTGCCGCTGATCATCATCGCCATGGCGCGGATCGAGGAGATAGCCACCATCGCGTTCGGCCGCGCCCCCCGCCGCCTCATCGCCACCGGCCTGCCGGCGCCTGCGGACGGCGTGTTCCCGAAGGTCTCGATCCATATCCCGGCCTATTTCGAGCCGCCGGAAATGCTCAAGCAGACGCTGGATGCGGTGGCCCGGCTGGACTATCCGAATTTCGAGTGCGTGGTGATCATCAACAACACGCCGGACCCGGCCTTCACCCAGCCGATCCAGGACCATTGCCGCATGCTCGGCGAGCGGTTCGTGTTCATCAATGCCGAGAAGGTGCAGGGCTTCAAGGCCGGCGCGCTGAAGATCGCGATGGCGCGCACCGCGCCGGACGCCGAGATCATCGGCGTGATCGACGCCGACTATGTGGTGACGCCCGACTGGCTGAAGGATCTGGTGCCGGCCTTTGCCGACCCGCGCGTCGGCCTGGTGCAGGCGCCGCAGGACCACCGCGACGGCGGCCAGTCGCTGATGCACTACATCATGAACGGCGAATATGCCGGCTTCTTCGACATCGGCATGGTCCAGCGCAACGAGCACGATGCCATTATCGTCCACGGCACCATGTGCCTGATCCGCCGCGCCGCCATGGACATGGCCGGCGGCTGGGCCGGCGACACCATCTGCGAGGACACCGATCTCGGCCTTGCCATTGTCGAGAACGGCTGGATCACCCACTACACCAACAAGCGCTACGGCTTCGGCCTGCTGCCGGACACCTACGAGGCGTTCCGCAAGCAGCGTCATCGCTGGGCCTATGGCGGCTTCCAGATCGTCAAGAAGCACTGGCGGCGGTTCCTGCCCGGCGCCAGCCGGCTGACGCGGGACCAGAAGCGTGAATTCTCGCTGGGCTGGCTGAACTGGCTCGGCGCCGAAAGCCTCGGCGTGGTGGTGGCGATCCTGAACCTGGTCTGGGTGCCGATCGTCGCCTTCGCCGCGATCGCGATCCCGGACAAGATCCTGACCCTGCCGATCATCGTCTCGTTCGTGGTGTCGGCGCTGCACTTTCTCACCCTGTACCGCCTGCGCGTGAAGGTGAATTTCGGCCAGATGCTCGGCGCCATGATCGCGGCGATGTCGGTGCAGTGGACGGTGTCGCGTGCGGTGGCCAATGGCCTGATCACCGAGCACCTGCCGTTCGCCCGCACCTCCAAGGGCGGCCTGTCGCGGATGTCGGTCGAGTTCCAGGCGTTCTGGGAAGCCGTCATCGGCGTGCTCCTCTGGGTCGGCGCGGCCGTGCTGATCATCACCAATTCGACGAAGCAGATCACCGAGATCTATATCTTCGCCGGCGTGCTGGTCCTGCAGAGCCTGCCGTTCCTCGCCGCCGTCGCCATCGCCATCCTGGAGAACTCGCGGGTCAACAATTTCACCTTCTGGCGCGAAACCGGCATCCGCACCGCCGAGCTAATCGGCTTGCGCCCGGTGGTGATGCCGATCCCCGGCGCGCTGAACCCGCCGCAGGCGATGGGCTCGGAAATCCGCAGCGAGGCGCCCTGACAAGGCATTGGTCCACAGGGCGCATTTCCGCAGCCTCCGGCTATTGACCCAAGGGGACCCGCCCCCTACACAGCGCGGCGAGTGAGCGCGTAGCTCAGGTGGTAGAGCACGTGACTTTTAATCATGGGGTCGAGGGTTCGAGTCCCTCCGCGCTCACCAAGCGATTGATATTAAAAAATAATTTTAAAAATTTGAAATTTCACCCTCTGCGCTGCTGACCAGGCCTCATCAGCTAAGTGGCAATTAGCTAGCGATCGCCGATCTCGAGTGAACCGCTCGGGTGCGTTGATCCTTGCAGAAGAATGTTATCAATGGGTCGCCTCGATAACGAAACGAGGCTCCGATGACGATCAACCTCCCCGCTTGGCTTTCCGCAATAGCTTCAATCCAGAATGGTTGGGGCTTCGCCGCTTTTGTCCTGCTGCTGGCCGTCGTTATTTGGCGGGACCTCCACCGGCGACAAAAATGACCGGATCAGGTCTTCAGCGGTGGATGCGTGCGCAACATGCGCGATCCGCACGCAGGAACATTTGCCGGGGCTCAGCGCAACCTGCCATGGCCCTCTGCGCTCACCAATTTATCAACGGAACGAGGGCCCTGTGTCATCAGGCGAGCTAATCGCGCTGCCGCTCCGCCGGCGCGTCGACAACGGAATCAGCCGGAGGAAATATGCCCTCGTAGATCGCCCGGGCTTCTCGAATGAGACGCGCCCGCTCGAGCTCGGCCTTTGGGATAAATCGAATTACCTCGCCCATGTCAGCTCCAAATCCGAATTGAGGAATGTTGTTATTAAATGATGATCATCATTCAAAACAGGTGGGGGCACGGCGCCGATTTGCATCCCCGCCGAAGGTCGCGAGGGGGTCAAAAGCCTGTGAAGCCCTGCCCCGGATCTCCACTCTTGAACACGCCGGTGGCTGGGAGCCGATCCAGCCGTGCCTCCGGAAATACCGGCAAGCGCGACTGATCGCCCTCTTTTCCCGGGGTTTACTTGGATCGCCCGCCTTGAGTGCCTCAGCGAAACCCAGTAAAAGCAGCGCTTCGCGACGGGAGTGCCGACTTCAGATCATTGGATCTTGGGTTCGACCCCCTTCGCATCCCTCAATAAAATCAACGATTTAGTGAAATTTGAGCGATTCTGCGCATCCCCGGACATTCGAATGTGGACGCAGGCGGCGGCCCGGGCGAACGATCCGGCACATGTTCGAGACCCGCGCGTTGTCTGCGCTCTGCCGGACATCAAGCTTCACCACAGATGCGACGTCGAAAACCCAACGAGGAAAGTAACAGGCCGTCACGATGAGCGGATTCAAGGAAACCAGTTTTGCCGATCGCCAGAAGGCGGCCCAGGCCGCCCGGAAGGCCATGCTGGAGAAGTTCAAGGCACAGCCCGCGGCTGACGATCCGGAAGTGCTGCGGCGGCAGGCTGAGCGCGAAGCCCTCGCCGCCGAGCGCGCCAAGGCCAAGGCCGCGCGCGAAGCCGCCAAGGCCGAGCAGAAGGCCCGCGAAGAGGCAGCCGCAGCCGAACTGGCCGCACAAGCTGCGCGGGAAAAGGCCGAGGCCGAGGCCCGCGAAGCCGCGCTCGAGGCCGAACGCAAGGCGGCCCGCGACGCACGTTACGCTGCACGCAAAAAGAAGAAGAAATAATCCGGGGCCTCGCTCACCCGAGATCCAGTGCGCCCGCGTGCGGCTGTCGAACGATCGGCAGTGCCGCCTCTCCGCCACCGTGGTAGGCTGACGCTCACTGGAGCCGGCCCATGGACAAGCAACCGAAGACGGCGGACGAACTCGCTGATCTTTTGAACGCCGCGTTGCAGACAACGGCGGTCTGCAACGGTGTCAGTGTGAAAAGCGTCCATCGCGACGACCACCCGCACGCGCAATCGAACTGGACCGCGGAATACCAGACGGCGTCCGGAGACCATGCCCACCCGGATTGCAAGCGCGCGTTCATCGCCGCGAAATACCGGTTGCAGCAGATGTACGATCTGAAAGCGGACTGAGGGACGGCCCCCTCATTTAGAGACGGCACGTCCGTTGGCGCCCCGCTTCGTTATCCTCTTAAATCATTGATATAACTTAATATTATGACTGACGCATCGGACCGGCCTACCGGCCCGACGAAACCATTTAGCGGCGCGACGAAATCGTCCTGAAACGAACCCTGCCTAAACCTGCGATCAACAAGACGCCGGGACCCAGAAGTTTAGACCCGCGGCAGGAGCCTTCCAATGAACCACTCGATCCATTCCGCAGACCGCACCACTCACCTGAAGATCGTGATGGTCGCTCTCGCCGCCGGTATCGCGCTGGCTGGCTTTGGTTTGTCCATGCGTTCCGACTTGGCCGCCGGCAACACGCAGACCGCCGGCATTATCAAGGCCGGAAAGCTGGTGACGGTTTCGAGTTCAGGTGCATCCGTGATCCGATAAGCCACGGCTCGCATCCAGGCTGAGATGGACCGCCTTTCGGGCGGTCTTTTTATTTGGCGAGAGGACGGGCGTGAGTTTGAACCGCTCTCCTGCGCTAAAGCTCTGGAGGGCATCCCGCTTCACCCAAAGCGGGGCACAGATCCTGCGAAGCTCGAAGAGCGAAGCAGGATGGCGGGGGAGCTACGATTCGAACGCAGGATCGCGGGTTTGGAATCCGCTGCTTTGGACCTGGCTAAGCTACACCCCCGGATTGGTCCCGACTGCAGGTGCCGCCCCTGCTTTTCCCAGCCCACAACCGGACGCCTTAGCTGATAGACGAAGTCGGACAAACCGCATGGTCGCTCGTCCCGGCATCGAACCGGGCCATCGTCCGTTATGGGCAGACGTCCTCCCCAAGGAGCCGAGCGAGCAAACAGATGGTGGAGTCCAGAGCCGGACTTGAACCGGCGTACGCGGCTTTGCAGACCGCTGCGTCACCACTGCGCCATCTGGACGAAACTGGCTGGGGGACTAGGCTTCGAACCTAGACGACGAGAGTCAGAGTCTCGCATCCTGCCGGTTAGATGATCCCCCAAATTTGAGAATTGAGAGAGCGACAGGGCGCGTACGCCCTGTCTGTTATTAGCGCGCGAAGTCGGCCATCACGGACGGCGCCGCGGCGTCGAAGCCGACGACGTCGAGCATGCCCGCGTCGGTGGGATCGGCGATCGAGAAGCCGTTCGACGTCATGCCGACAACGATCAGCTTCGCCGGGATACCGGACTTCGCCCGGTAGTCCCGCAGAGCCTTGACGGGATGGACTGCACCCGCCCAGGTCTCGCTGTCGGTGTAGATCACGAAGGTGTCGACCTCGATCCGCTCGCGCAGCGCGTAGAGCATCGGCAATGCGCAATCCGTGCCGCCGAACGGCAGGTTCGCGACCGCCTTCACCGCATCCGCAAGCCGCTGGCGCGGCGAGATCGGAAGCCGGCTCAGCTCGGCCGTGCCCGCCCCCCACATCCCGCCGAACTGACGGCTGGCATGGCCGGCCGACGTGAAACCGACGACATGCGTCTTCGGCTCCACGGCCATCGTCACCAGCGCCATCGCCGCCGACGCATCGCGTGCCGACAGGCTGCCGCCGATGAAGGAGGTGCCCATCGATCCCGACACATCGAGCGCCAGCAGGTGCCGCTTGCCGGTCGGGATGACGTTGGCGAAGGCCTTGTAGAAAGCCTCGTCCAGCGCATCGAGAACCGGCCGCGACGGCGCCCACGTGCCGGCGCCACGGACGGAACGACCCGCACCATAGACCGACATCGCCTGCAACAGCGCGAACGGATGCAGGCGCGACTTGCGGATGGCAACGCCATCCCGCAGCCGATCCGCAACCAGCGCCTCCGCGTCCGAGAGCGGCGCGATGGCGCCGACCTTGGTCATGTTGCCGAGGTTACGCACCAGGGCGGACAGACCAAGATGCGGCAGCATGGCGCGCCACACCTCCGGATCGGACGTCGCTGCCGTGGGGATCGCTTCCCACGGCAGCCGATGATCCGAGATGAGCGCCAGCAACTCCGCGCGGGAGACGCCGTCGCTCATCGCACGCAGATGCGCAGTCACCAGTGGCGGAAGATCCGGCGACAGCGCGGCCCCATCGATGCCGCGCATCCACCGGAACAATGCGATCCGATCGGGACCGTCCACCGCAGCCGGGTGAGCGGTCTGCAGCAGCCGCTTGTGGCTGTAGCCCTCGCGCTCCCGGTACTTCACCGCCTGGTAGGCGACATCGCCGACCGGCTTGTCGCGATACCAGTTGCCGACCGCCGTCTTCATCGAACGGCCCCAGCCGCGACCGAGCGCCCGCGCCGCCTTCACGAACTGGAAGAGGTGCGTCGCCGTCCGGCAGACCTGCGGCAGGGCCGCAAGCGCAAGCTTGCGAACCCGCTCGTCGGCATGCGCGGCACCGATCGCCAGCACGAAGATGGCCGGATCGTTCTTCGGCGCCCGGCCCTGCTCCGAGATCTCCACCGTGCGAGCCACGGTGCGTGCGGCGTCGGCTCCATAGCAGCGCTCGACCACCCCGGCGTTCTCACGCGTCAGCGCCCGCGCCGCCTGGTAATAGGTCGGTGCGTCGCTGCCCAGGATCAGGAAACGATCGAGCCGGCCCCAGTCGTCGACGGCATAGACGAAACCGCCGGCATTGTTCTCGACCTGGCGCGCGTCCAGCGGTTCGGACTGCGGCACCAGCATCTTCAAGATATCTGCATACTTCATGACAAGCCCTCCTGGCTCGCGTCGCAAGTTCATGGCGTTGCCAGTGACCTCCATCCGAACTTGCAAAGCGATGAGGACACTGGGTGGATAGGCCGATCAGCCAGAACGAACGGGATGGTGGAGATCGGTGCACCGGCGTTGCCGGTCGCCGGACTCCCGTCCAGCATGCGATGAGGTGGATAACCGAAATCCAGGGGCTCGTTCTGGCTGAGCGGGCTCGATAGTCGCGCTCCGATAAAATCGGAACGCGACTATCGATTCTTGTTTTGACGCGTTTTCTTGATGCGAACCGGTATCCACTTCGCTTGAAAACGCTTTGAGTGGCGAGAAACCGGTTTGCGGGATCGAGCGGAAATGGCGGGATCGGTTTCACGATCTTGCGACCGCGGCAGGGATCGAAACCTGCTTGACCAGATAACCGAAATCCAAATCAACTAAGAATTTGGGCTCAACCCCGCAAACCAGTTTGATAAACGTCAGGCGACCGGACGAACATGAGTGCGAAGATCGGAGTTTAGTGCTCCACCCGCTGAGCTACACCGCCTTGCGGCGATGGTTGGATTCGAACCAACGACCTCTTCCTTACCAGGGATAACCGAACTTCAGGGGCTCGTCCGATAGGCTGAAGGGCGAACGTAAAAAACGGCAATCGGGTCTTCATCGTTTCAAGGTGATAACCGAAAGCCTGGGGCTCGCCCAAACATTGAGCTGATACGGGCATACGCGCGATGCGCCCACATCCAAAACCATCGAGGACACTCACCCTCGACTTATCAACACTGGTCAGTGCAACACAATCTGATCGAAACCTGCTCGACCAGATGAACGAAAGCTCAAGATCAACTAAGAATTTGGGCTCAACCTAGCAAACCAGTTTGACAAAACTTCAAACGACCGGACGAACATGAGTGCGAAGATCGGGTTTTTAAGTGCTCTATCCGCTGAGCTACACCGCCACGCAGCGGTGGTTGGAGTCGAACCAACGACCTCTTCCTTCGTAGGGATAACCGAACTTCAGGGGCTCGTCCGATAGGCTGAAGGGCGAACGTAAGAACGGCAATCGGTGTGGGTCATTTAGCGAATGATAACCGAAAGCCTGGGGCTCGCCCAAATATCGAGCCGATGTTGCGCCGATATACCCGGGCAGCGCTCCCGGATCGCCAGCATAACTGGAGCCCACGACAGGATTCGAACCTGTGTCCTCCTCGTCCGTAGCGAGGCGCTCATCCGCTGAGCTACGTGGGCCAATGCGAGCGAGGCGCGTACGCCTCGCTCAGTCCTTGAAGGGATCGAAGACATCGCGGCCGGCCATCAGCACCGCGAACGGACGCAAGGTGTGCGCGATCGCGACCGTTCCCGCATGATGGGCAAGAACGTCCGGCAGACGCCGATAAGCCTGCGGTGCCTCGTCGAGGTCCGCGCCCAGCAGCGTGACGCCGCGATCCCGCAGCCAGGTCTGCATCTCGTCATGACGGACACGGCCCGGCTGCCGGATTTTCTTCCCGGTGGCCGTATCCCTAACGAAACGACCGCGGGCTTCGGTTCGCGACATCACACGGCCGGCACCGTGAACCGTCGAGTACAGGCTGTCGGCCGAGACTTCGCTCTCGATGCCGGACAGGATCACCGCGTCGTCGCCCATCGATCCGCCGACAAAGCCGCGCTGGCCGGGAAACGCCGGCGTCGCGCCCTTGCGTACGACCCACAGGCTCCGGTCACCGTGCGTCTCCCGCCACGCATAATTGTGGTGGTTGTGCACGGTGTCGACCACATTGCCGCCGATGATCTTGCGCACGCGCTCGACCACCCATTCACGGCCGGCATAGGCATACTCGCCGGCCAGCGTCATGGCCGCGATGTACTTGCGGCCGAGATCGCTGTCCTGGTGAAGAACGCAGGGCGGCACATCGATGCCGTCCTTGCCGCCGCCGAGTTCGAGGAATTTGGTTGCGGTCTTGTGCCCCAGACCGCGCGAACCGAAGTGCACGCCGATCCAGACCCAGCCGTCCTCATCCTCGAACAGGTCGACATAGTGGTTGCCGGACCCGACCGTCCCGAGCTGATCGCGCGCCATGGCCTTCAGGTGCTTGATCTCCGGAACCTCGTCCCAGATCGCGCTCTCGAACAGCGGATGATCGACCTTCTCGTCGTTGCTGCGGCCGACGCCGAAGCTGACATGCCCGGCGATGTCGGCCAGGATCGCGCCCTTGTCGGCGGCGATCTGGTCCAGCCGGACATCCAGCTTCACCGCCATGTTGCCGCAACCGATGTCGAAGCCGACACCGCTGACCGAGACATGCTCCTCATAGGCGATGACGCCGCCGACCGGCTGCGCGTAACCGAGATGCCCGTCGGCACACAGCACCGCACCGGCCACGCTGCCGACGGATAAACAGCGCTCCATCTGCGCGATCGTCTTGTCGTCATGTTCGCCAAAAATCTTGATGTTGCTCATTTTCGAGCCTCCTGAACTTTAGATATAGCGCGTTGGCTGCTCGAGCAGGCTTCGAACCTGCACGCCGAAGCGGCGCATTAACAGTGCGCTGGGTCTGCCAATTCCCCCATCGAGCAAAAGAGTGGTGGAGACAGTCGGTGTCGATCCGACCTCGCCGATCTTGCAAGGATCGGCTGCGCCCCGGCGCTATCCCCGAATGTGGTGCCTGACCGTGGTTTCGAGCCACGCTCCCCGGTTCTTCAAACCGATGCTGTCACCAGATCAGCTAGTCAGGCAAAATGGTGCGGGTGTGGGTAATCGAAACCCAGTCTTCTGAGTGGCGCTCAGATGCTCGGCCTTCCAGCTACACCCGCCAGAGCGTTTTCAAACGAAGTGGACACCGGTTCCCCCGCGACAAACGCGAAGCGTTTGCGCGGAGAAAACGCGTCAAAACAAGAAAACAGAGTTGGTGGGTAACCCAGGAATTGAACCTGGCATGCACACAGGCGCAGGCTTTACAGGCCCGCTCAGTCACCAGACTTGGCGTTACCCCTTGTTCTCGACGGCCGACGGACGTTGCGACATCCGCCGGCCTCTTCTTCAGCTATCCAGCTCGGCATCCCAGTAGAGGAAGTCTTGCCAGGACTCGTGCAGGAAGTTCGGCGGAAACAGCCGTTGCGCCGCCCGCAGCTCGTGCACCGACGGCTCCCGCGGCGCCCGCAGTGGCTTCACGATGAACTTGTCCTTCGTCGTGTTGCAGGGGCTGCAGGCCGCCACGATGTTCTCCCAGCACGTCGTGCCGCCGCGCACCCGCGGGATGACGTGATCGAACGTCAGGTCCTTGAGATGCTGGCCGCCGCAGTACTGGCAGCGGAAGCGATCACGCAGGAACACGTTGAACCGGGTGAAGGCGACGCGCGCCGGCGGCCGGACGTAATCGCGCAACGCGATCACCGACGGCAGCCGCATCGTGGTCGACGGGCTTCGCACCACCTGGTCGTACTCGGCCACGACCTGGTGCGAGCCCTTCACCACCGCCTTGATCGCATCCTCCCAATGGAGCAGCGACAGCGGAAAGTAGCTCAGCGGTTGAAAGTCGGCGTTCAGCACGAGCGCCGGATTTGCGGCAAACATGGTCGCCTCCTTTTTTGATCTAAACCGAGCCGATAGGAACCGAGCAGGCGCCCCCGGTTTGAGGGGTGCCTGCTCCGTGTTGGCGGAGAGTTGAGGTCTCGATCCTCATGGCTTGCGCCACCCACTGTTTAGCAAACAGCACCCGGCACCTGCCGGGTTAACTCTCCCTGGGGATGAGCCTGTCGTGAAAGCAGCAACCAGCTTCAAAGACCGCAACTTTCAGACCGGTCGAAGTGATGGCAAGCTGCCGCGATCACGCGCCTGCTTTTCCGCCAGCGCCTTGGCCTCGATACCGAAATCGGCCACCTCGACGACCCGATAGAGTGCGCCGCCGAATTCCTTCATTTCGACCACTGCGCCGACTTTAGCGCCGCGCTCCTCGATCCAGCCGAATGTTCGGCCGGTACCGTTCACTTCTGATAGACGACATTGAAAATGACGCATGACATGCTCCTTCTGTTGAATCGCGAACCTTTCCGCACGAAGGACACGGACCTGGTCGAGGTCCGGTCCGTGTCGCCATGCAGACATGGAGCCGAGGCTTGAACTCCTCGGCGGCGCCGGCGGTACATCCGCGCGCGGCGTGACATGGCGGAGTGCCGAGAACCCGAGTCTCACACGGTTGCCCGTGCCATCGGTTTTCGAGGCCGTGCCGGCACGCCTGTCCGGTTGACACTCCAAGATGGTGGAAAGCGGAGGCCTTGATCCCCAGCGCCAGAGCGCCCACTCGATTTCCAGTCGAGGCCGGCATCGCGCCGGTTCACTCTCCCGAGCTTTCTCGAATTGGTCAGGATGGCAGGATTTGAACCTGCGGTCTCGTGCGTCCGAGGCACGCGCTTTAGCCGGGCTAAGCTACATCCTGAGATTGGCGCTCCCAGCGAGAATCGAACTCGCCTTCCGCGATCGACAGTCGCGTCCCTTCGCCAGATGGGGATGGGAGCATGATGGGGGGGCAGTGGCAGACCAGGTCGGACTCGAACCGACGAAGCTTTCGCGACAGCTTAAGAGGCTGCTCCCTTTGCCGCTCGGGGCACTGGTCTATGATTGGGGAATGGAGGATCCGGGTGGTTTCGAGCCACGTGAGCACGGGTTAAAAGTCCGCTCCCTCTCCATTCGGGTTTAACTCTCCGGATCCATCGCGGGGATGGTTGCAGCGGCAAGCCGCGCCGGTTTGACTGATCGTGGCATCATCTCTCTCCTCTCCGCAAATGATGGTGCACGCTGCTGGAATCGAACCAGCTTCCACTCGCTTATCGGGCGAGGCCCTCACCGGTCGGACTAACGTGCATAGGCTTGGGTCGATGGTGCGTCCGGCAGGTGTCGAACCTGCCGCCTCCGCCATGTCGGGGCGGCGCTCTTCCGCTGAGCTACGGACGCGTGCTGGTGCGCGGCGCAGGACTTGAACCTGCACGGCCGCTGGCCATCCGGGTTTGAACCGGACGCGTCTTCATTCCGCCAGCCGCGCGTCTCCTCCAGAACGATATTGGTGCGCGATGAGGGATTCGAACCCGTCACTGTCCTGAGTCTAAGTCAGGCGCCTCCTACCAATTGGGCTAACCGCGCGGTATGATTTCGACATGAACGAACAATTGCTCGCCCATTACTCCACCCCCGGCCGCCACTATCACACCGTCCGCCATATCGAGGACTGCCTGCGGCAGCTCGACGACATCGGCGACCTCGCAGACGGTGATCGCGAGATCCTCAGGCAAGCCTTCCTGTGGCATGACGCCGTCTACGATCCCCAGCGGGCCGACAACGAGGAACAATCGGCGGTGCTCGCCATGAGTCATTGCGACCCTGCGATCAGGGATGAGGTCGCGCGGCTTGTTCTGCTGACCAAGTCGCATCAGGTGGACGAAGGCGACCGTCTCGGCGCCATCATGATTTCGATCGACCTGTCGATCCTGGGCGCGGCCCCCGATGTCTACGCCGGCTATGCCGCAGCGATCCGCCGGGAATATCAGCACGTCCCCATCAACGATTACCGAACCGGACGCGCGGCGGTGCTGCGAAAATTCCTGCAACGGCCGACGATCTTTCCGTTCGCTCCCATTCGCGACCGTCTCGAAGCCACAGCCCGACACAACATCGATGGTGAAATCACCGGGCTGGAAACTGGTGCTGGCAGCCTGGATTGAACAGGCGGCCTCCGCGTTACGAGGGCGGCGCTCTCCCGACTGAGCTATGCCAGCTTGAAAATTCACAAACAGGCGGATCGCTCCGCCCAAAATAGAAATTCCGCGCTGCCGGAAACCAGTGCGTGCCGCTCCACTCAAGGAGACCACTACCGGTCAGCGGGCTGCCTTATGTCCAGGGGCGGCCGACCTGTCGAAATCGAATTCAAGTCATGTCATCGCGCAGCCGCGCTCGGCCGGCGGTGACCCGTCGGTTGCGTTTTGCGGATGCGATGAAGAGCAGTTTCGCGCATTGCGGCGTCGCTGAAGTCGCGGCGTGTCCGCGCGCGGTTCACGACAGCGAGCGCAATCGTCGAGGACAGAGTCCTCTCGGGATCACGAAATGCTGGTCCTGTGGTGGTGATCGTGTTGCGGGCCATCTCGCCCTCCGCCTGTTCGGCAGAGGGGAAATCCCGTCTGCCCGTTACGCTCTTGCTGGTATCCACAGTCCGGTCAGTCCGGACGTGAGATAATTCGGACCTTGAATCGCGGGCATACGCGCGCAATCGCTCACCGGCATAAACCGGCGGACGCTGGCGGCTGTCGCGATATGTGAGCGTAACTTGCTCATCGTCGTGGTCCTCAAGAGCGCCGGCGAATTCCGGCGAAGCTGAATTGGGCGCAGGGTATGCGCAGAATTTTTAGAATCCGTCAAGCGTCGTCGCAAAATTTTGCGCGAGCGACATCATCGATCGCGAACGCAAACATCGCGCTCGCGAGTCTCGAATGTTCAAATTTCAAAATGGTTTAGCGTTGTGCGACGACGCGCGCTGCAATCCAAAAAATCAGCACGAAATTTTTTAGAGCGTCGCCTGTTTGTGTCCGCATTCCTTGCAGGTGAAGGTCACGCGGGTCTCGCCTTTGGCTGCGGAGACTCGGTTGGGCGCGCCGCACTTGCCGCACTTGGTCTCGATGCGCGTGTTGCCCTGCTTGACGACAACAGACTTGCGCTCCATCGCCTCGCGCATCAGGCGCTCGGCCTCTTCGCGCATCGCTTGCTTGGACATCCGGATTTCCTGCTGCTTCGGCGAACGTCGGTGGATTCGCCCGCCACCTTGTAGCCTGCTCCCGGCATCAGAAAAACGTACAAAGCCGGGCGGAACGAAGATTTCTGCCATGTCGCGGACGGAGCCGCAGAGAGTCGTCGTGCAATCCCGTCCGTTCGCGATGATGACACTGAAGCGACGTGCGTTGCGCGCCAGACGGTTGATCGCCCGAGCTTCACAGCATCATTCGCACCACACGCTCCAAGAACGTCCACGGAATAGGCAAATGCTGATTTGCTCACCATTGAGGCAAATCCGATTGACGCCTCGAACAGTCAGGCTCATAATTAAGAACAAGGTTCCGGATTTCGGAACTCACGTCTATCGCGATCCGCCCATGAGCGCCCTGACCAACGCCATCGAGATCCTCCGCTGCTTCTCGGCCGCACGTCCCGATCTGTCGTTCGCGGATGTGATGGCGCTGACCGGCAAGCCGAAGAGCTCGACCTCGCGGCTGCTTCGCTCGCTGCGCGAGTGCGGCCTGCTCGAACAGGATCCGCATACGCGCCGTTATCGTCCGGGCCTGCT
>JBGMOD010000100.1:0-9954 GCA_041424235.1 Hyphomicrobiales bacterium | reverse complement strand
CGGCCACATGCTGGCCACCGGCATGGATGCCAAGGGCGTCATGGCGGAGTTGACCGGACGCCGCGGTGGTTATTCCAAGGGCAAGGGCGGCTCCATGCACATGTTCAGCAAGGAGAAGCATTTCTACGGCGGCCACGGCATCGTCGCAGCCCAGGTGTCGCTCGGCACCGGTCTCGCCTTCGCCAATCGCTACCGCGGCAACGACAATGTCAGCGTGGCGTATTTCGGCGACGGCGCCGCCAACCAGGGGCAGGTCTATGAGAGCTTCAATATGGCGGAGCTCTGGAAGCTGCCGGTGATCTACGTCATCGAGAACAACCGCTACGCGATGGGCACCTCGGTGTCGCGTTCCTCCGCGCAGCAGGACTTCTCCAAGCGCGGCCTCTCGTTCAACATCCCGGGCGAGCAGGTCGACGGCATGGATGTACGCGCGGTGAAAGCCGCGGGCGACGCGGCTGTCGCGTGGTGCCGCGAGGGCAAGGGGCCCTATATCCTGGAGATGCAGACCTATCGCTATCGCGGCCACTCGATGTCGGACCCGGCGAAGTACCGCACCCGCGAGGAAGTCGAGAAAGTGCGCCACGACCAGGACCCGATCGAGCAGGTCCGCACGCGTCTGCTGGAGTTGAAGGTCAGCGAGCAGGATCTGAAGGCGATCGACGCCGAGGTGCGCGACATCGTCAATGCCGCCGCCGACTTCGCCCAGCATGATCCGGAGCCGGACCCGTCCGAGCTCTACACCGACGTCTACCGCTAAGTCAGCCCGAGTCCTGGAGCACCCATGCCGATTCAAGTTTTGATGCCAGCACTCTCGCCGACCATGGAGAAGGGCAACCTCTCCAAATGGCTGAAGAAGGAAGGCGAAACCATCAAGTCCGGCGACGTGATCGCCGAGATCGAAACCGACAAGGCCACGATGGAGGTCGAGGCCACCGATGAAGGCACCCTCGGCAAGATCCTGATTCCCGAAGGCACTGCCGACGTCGCCGTGAACACGCCGATCGCCACCATCCTGGGCGAGGGCGAGAGCGCCGCCGACCTCAGCAAGGCGCCAGCACCGCAAGCGAAAGCCTCCGAAGCACCGGCTCCGGCCGCCGAGAAACCGGCGCCAGCGCCGGCTGCCGCGGCCGCACCGGCGGCAGCTGTTGCGCCCGATCCGGATGTTCCGGCCGGCACGGAAATGGTGACCATGACCGTGCGCGAAGCGCTGCGCGACGCCATGGCCGAGGAGATGCGCCGCGATGGCGACGTGTTCGTGATGGGTGAAGAGGTCGCCGAGTATCAGGGCGCCTACAAGATCACCCAGGGCCTGCTGCAGGAGTTCGGCGACCGGCGCGTGATCGACACTCCGATCACCGAGCACGGGTTTGCCGGCGTCGGCGTCGGCGCGGCGTTCGCCGGCCTCAAGCCGATTGTCGAATTCATGACCTTCAACTTCGCCATGCAGGCGATGGACCAGATCATCAACTCCGCGGCGAAGACCCTCTACATGTCCGGCGGACAGATGGAATCCTCGATCGTGTTCCGTGGCCCCAATGGCGCGGCGGCGCGCGTCGCGGCCCAGCACAGCCAAGACTATTCGGCGTGGTTCTCCCACATTCCTGGCCTGAAAGTGATCGCGCCGTATTCGGCGGCGGATGCCAAGGGGCTATTAAAGGCGGCGATCCGCGATCCCAACCCGGTGATCTTCCTCGAAAACGAAATCCTCTACGGTCACACCGGCGAAGTGCCGAAGCTCGACGACTACGTGCTGCCGATCGGCAAGGCACGGATCGCGCGCACTGGCCAGCACGTCACCCTGATTTCCTGGTCGAACGGCATGACCTATGCGCTGAAGGCTGCCGATGAACTCGCCAAGGAAGGCATCGAGGCCGAGGTGATCGACCTGCGCACACTGCGCCCGCTCGATACCGACACGCTGGTCGCCTCCGTCAAGAAGACCGGACGCGCGGTCGCGGTGGAAGAAGGTTGGCAGCAGTCCGGCGTCGGCGCCGAAATCGCCGCGCGGTTGATGGAGCACGCCTTCGACTATCTCGATGCGCCGGTGGCCCGGGTATCCGGCAAAGACGTGCCGATGCCCTATGCGGCCAATCTGGAAAAACTGGCGCTGCCGACGGTGGCCGATGTGGTCGCCGCCGCCAAGGCCGTTTGTTATCGCTGAAAGAGCAGGGCTTCCCAATGCCGATCAATATTCTGATGCCTGCTCTTTCCCCCACCATGGAAAAGGGCAACCTCGCCAAGTGGCTCAAGAAAGAGGGCGACAAGGTCAAGTCCGGCGATGTGATTGCCGAGATTGAGACCGACAAGGCGACGATGGAAGTCGAAGCCGTCGACGAGGGCACCATCGCCAAGATCCTGGTGCCGGAAGGTACGGCGGATGTGCCTGTCAACGACATCATCGCGGTGCTTGCGGGCGAAGGTGAGGACGTGAAGTCCGCAGCCTCGGCATCCGCTGCGCCGGCGCCTGCCAAGGCAGAAGCTCCAAAGGCCGAGGCGCCCAAAGCCGAGGCTCCGAAAACGGCTCCCGCCGAAGCACCGAAACCGGCAGTCGCGGCTCCCGCGCCTGCACCGCAGGCGGCGGCTGCATCCGCACCTGGCCAACGGGTGTTCTCGTCACCGCTGGCGCGGCGGCTTGCCAAGGAGGCCGGCCTCGATTTGTCGCGGGTAACCGGCAGCGGTCCGCACGGTCGCGTGGTTGCGCGCGACGTCGAGAGTGCCAAGTCGGGCCAGGGTCTCAAGCCGGCGGCTGCGCCTGCCGCACCCGGCGTGTCTGCACCGCCCCCGGCCGGTCCGTCGGACCAGCAGATCCGCGCGCTGTTTGCCGAAGGCAGCTACGAGGTCGTGCCGCACGACAACATGCGCAAGGTCATCGCCCAGCGCCTGACCGCGGCGAAGCGCGACATCCCGCATTACTACCTCACGACCGACTGCGACATCGGCAAGCTCTTGGCGGCGCGTGAAGAGATCAATGCGGCGGCGCCGAAGGACAAGGACGGCAAACCGGCCTACAAGATCTCTGTCAACGACTTCGTCATCAAGGCGCTGGCGGTGGCCCTGCAGCGCGTGCCCGATGCCAACGTGACCTTCACCGAGAGCGCGATGCTCAAGCACAAGGTCTCCGACATCAGCGTCGCCGTCTCGATCCCCAGCGGCCTCATTACGCCAGTGATCCGCAACGCGCATCTCAAGCCGGTGTCGGTGATCTCGGCTGAGATGAAGGACTTCGCAGCCCGCGCGCGTGCGCGCAAGCTGAAGCCGGAGGAATACCAGGGCGGCACCACCGCGGTGTCCAACCTCGGCATGTACGGCATCAAGGATTTCACCGCGGTGATCAATCCGCCGCAATCGTCGATTCTTGCGGTCGGCGCCGGCGAGGAGCGGGCGGTGGTCCGCAATGGCAAGATCGAGATCGCGAACATCATGAGCGTGACGCTGTCGTGCGATCATCGCGCCATGGATGGTGCGCTCGGTGCTCAGCTGGTCAGCGCGTTCCGTGGTCTGATCGAAAACCCGATCATGATGGTGGTGTGATCTCTCACACCACTTTCGTTGCTTTCGCCTCCCAAATCTTTTCAGACAGAGATCAACGCAATGGCTGATACATCCTTCGACGTCGTCGTCATCGGCTCGGGGCCTGGTGGCTATGTCGCAGCCATTCGCGCGGCCCAGCTCGGCTTCAAGACCGCGATCGTCGAGAAGCAGCATCTCGGCGGCATCTGCCTGAACTGGGGCTGCATCCCCACCAAGGCGCTGCTTCGCTCCGCCGAAATCTACCACTACATGCAGCACGCCAAGAACTACGGGCTGTCGGCCGACAACATCTCCTACGATCCCAAGGCCGTGGTGCAGCGCTCGCGCGGCGTCGCCAAGCGGATGAATGACGGCATCAGCTTCCTGATGAAGAAGAACAAGATCTCCGTGATCTGGGGTGAGGCCGTGATCGATGCCCCCGGCAAGTTCACGGTGAAGGCGTCCGGTGTCGAGGCGCCGAAGGGGGCGCTCGGCGCTGGCAGCTATCAGGCCAAGCACATCATCGTGGCCACCGGCGCGCGGCCGCGGGTGCTCCCGGGCCTCGAGCCGGACAAGAAGCTGGTCTGGACCTATTTCGAAGCGATGGTGCCGGAGAAGATGCCGAAGTCGCTGCTGGTGGTCGGCTCCGGCGCGATCGGCATCGAGTTCGCCTCGTTCTACCGCACCATGGGCGCGGAGGTGACGGTGGTCGAGGTGTTGCCGCAGGTGCTGCCGGTCGAGGACGCCGAGATCGCGGCTTTCGCCCGCAAGGCGTTCGAGAAGCAGGGCATCAAGATCCTGAGCAGCACCAAGGTGACCAAGCTTGAGAAAAAGACCGACAGCGTGGTGGCGACGCTCGACGACGGCAAGGGCAAGCCGCAGACCGTCGAGGTCGACCGCGTGATCTCCGCCGTCGGCGTGGTCGGCAACATCGAGGGTCTTGGGCTCGAGAAGCTCGGCGTCAAGACCGACCGTGGCTGCGTGGTGATCGACGGTTACGGCAAGACCAATGTGCCCGGCATCTACGCCATCGGCGACGTTGCGGGTCCGCCGATGCTGGCTCACAAGGCGGAGCATGAAGGCGTGATCTGCGTCGAGGCGATCAAGGGCCTGCATCCGCATGCGATGGAGAAGAACCTGATCCCGGGCTGCACTTATTGCCAGCCGCAGGTCGCGTCCGTCGGCTTGACCGAAGCGAAGGCCAAGGAGAGCGGCCGCGAAATTCGCGTCGGCCGTTTCCCGTTCATTGGCAACGGCAAGGCGGTCGCGCTCGGTGAGGACCAGGGCCTGGTCAAGGTGATCTTCGACAAGAAGACGGGGCAGTTGCTCGGCGCCCACATGGTCGGTGCCGAAGTCACCGAACTGATCCAGGGCTATGTGGTCGCGATGAATCTGGAGACCACCGAGGAAGAGCTAATGCACACGGTCTTCCCGCATCCCACGCTGTCCGAGATGATGAAGGAAGCGGTGCTGGACGCGTACGGCCGCGTGCTGAATATGTAGCCGCTCGAAATTTCTGACCAATAAATCATCGGCGCCATCACGTTCGCGTAAGCGGCGTTTTTGACGCGGCTGCCGCGCATAACAACGCGCGGTCCCAATCACTATCTCCGGACTGATCGACAGCGCCTGTCGTGCGCTGCGATCAATGAAAGTCCGTCGCGCGAGAGCGGACGGGACAGCCGGAGATCAATCATGAAAAGCAAAATACTTGTCGCCCTTGGCGCGGCCGCGGTGATGGTCGTGGCGACGCAATCGGCAGGTGCGACGGAAAAACGGGACACCCACAAGGTCACGCGTCATCACCTGTTGACCAGCGCTCATGCTCGCGCCGAAGAGTCCGATGCACGCGCGCGAAACGCGTACGACGAATGGCGCCCAACGGTGCCGGCTGCGGCCTTTGACGAGGCTGCGCGTTACCGCGGCACCACGCCGACGCCTGCGGGACATTGAGTTCGCGTGGCGCTGCCCTAGATTGCGGCCGGCCCCTTGGGCCGGCCGTTTTATTTCCGGTGCATTGCCGCTGCCGGTGGTGGTGATCAGCTGTCGACTCGTGCCTCGTCTGCGCTAGTCTTGGTACGAGCCAGAGCTGGCTCAGGGTCGTGTGGGAGGGTGGGGATGAACGAAGCTCAGGCATTTCTCAGCCAGCCGGGTGTCGGCTTTTTCACGATGATCCTGATCGGGGCGATCGCCGGCTGGATTGCCGAGCGGGTGACCGCGTCGAACCACGGCATCTTGACCAACATCCTGGTCGGCGTGGCCGGCGCCTTCGTCGGCGCCAAGCTTGCCGAGATCGCTCAGGTGCCGGTATTCGGCTTCTGGCGGACGCTGGTCTCGGCGTCGATCGGCGCCATCATCATTTTGTTCGCCTGGCGCGCGCTGCGGCGCTGAACCTTTCGACGCGGTCGCAGACCCAACAAAAAAGAATTCCGTGAGGGGTAGCGTAAGGGTTGCTCGATAGCAACGAATGTTGCGCGTGCGCAACACTAATTGAACATTTAACCTTGGGCACATGAAGCTCTTGTGTCCGCCGCGATTTAGCCACACCCCTCCATGACTTCGTATGTTGCAGGGAAAACCCTGCGACAACGACAAATATCGGGGAAAATCCTCCTCAAGGGGATTGACGCCGGGCTTTGGTGGATGGCCGGGGAACAGGCGCGGGATGAACGCGAAGACCGACATCAAGAGCAGGCTGCCAAGCCGTCATGTGACGGAGGGTCCGGAGCGGGCGCCGCATCGGTCCTACCTCTACGCCATGGGCCTGACCACCGCCCAGATCCGCCAGCCTTTCGTTGGCGTTGCCTCCTGCTGGAATGAAGCTGCCCCCTGCAATATCTCGCTGATGCGCCAGGCGCAGGCGGTGAAGAAGGGGGTTGCGGCCGGCGGCGGCACTCCGCGCGAGTTCTGCACCATCACCGTGACCGACGGCATCGCCATGGGCCATGACGGCATGCGCTCGTCGCTGCCGTCGCGTGAGTGCATCGCCGACTCTGTCGAGCTGACCATCCGCGGCCATGCCTATGACGCCCTGGTCGGGCTTGCTGGCTGCGACAAATCGCTGCCGGGCATGATGATGGCCATGGTCCGGCTCAACGTGCCGTCGATCTTCATCTACGGCGGTTCGATTCTGCCGGGCAATTTCCGCGGCCAGCAGGTCACGGTCCAGGACATGTTCGAGGCCGTCGGCAAGCATTCGGTCGGCCAGATGTCGGACGCCGACCTCGACGAAATCGAACGGGTGGCCTGTCCGTCGGCCGGCGCCTGCGGCGCCCAGTTCACGGCCAACACCATGGCCACCGTCTCGGAGGCCATCGGGCTAGCGCTGCCGTATTCGGCCGGGGCACCGGCACCGTACGAAATCCGGGATTCCTTCTGCATGGCCGCCGGCGAGCAGGTGATGCAGCTGATCTCGGCCAATATCCGCCCCCGCGACATCGTCACCCGCAAGGCGCTGGAAAACGCCGCCGCCGTGGTGGCCGCCTCCGGCGGCTCGACTAACGCGGCCTTGCACCTGCCGGCGATCGCGCACGAAGCTGGCATCAAGTTCGACCTGTTTGATGTGGCCGAAATCTTCAAAAAGACACCATATGTCGCGGATTTGAAGCCGGGCGGCCGTTATGTCGCCAAAGACATGTTCGAAGCTGGTGGCATACCGCTTCTGATGAAAACATTGCTCGATCACGGCCATCTGCACGGCGATTGCCTGACCGTCACCGGCCGGACCATTGCCGAGAATTTGAAGACCGTGAAATGGAATCCGCATCAAGATGTGGTCCGTCCGGCGGACAAGCCGATCACCGTGACCGGTGGCGTTGTCGGGCTGAGGGGAAATCTCGCTCCAGAAGGGGCGATCGTGAAGGTTGCGGGAATGTCCAACCTGAAATTCACTGGACCCGCCCGCTGCTTTGACCGCGAAGAGGACGCGTTCGAGTCGGTGAAGAAGAAGACGTACAGGGAAGGTGAGGTCATCGTCATTCGCTATGAGGGACCGCGGGGCGGCCCCGGAATGCGCGAAATGCTGTCGACCACGGCGGCGCTGACCGGGCAGGGCATGGGCGGCAAGATCGCGCTCATCACCGACGGCCGGTTCTCGGGTGCGACGCGAGGGTTCTGCATCGGCCATGTCGGGCCGGAAGCGGCGGTCGGCGGCCCGATCGCGCTGATCCGCGATGGCGATATCATTGAAATCGATGCCGACGTCGGCACCCTGAACGTCAGGCTGTCGGACGCCGAATTGGCACAGCGCAGGGCCACCTGGCAGCCGCGCGAGACCAATCATACATCTGGAGCCCTTTGGAAATACGCCCAGCAGGTGGGTTCGGCGGTCGGCGGCGCGGTGACGCACCCCGGCGGCGCCCACGAGAAGCAGCAGTATGCGGATATCTGACCATATCGCCGTGACCCTGGTGATCGGTGCCGCAATCATCGCGGCGCCCGCACTTGCCTTCGAGGGCACGGCCGTGACCGGTGCGGATGCCGCTGTTCCGGTTGTCGCCGCGCAGCCTAACGCGGCCGCGGCTCTCAAGAAGGTCCTTCCCCCGACATCGGCGCTGACCTCGCTGCAGTACGCTGCCGAGGGCGGTCATCCGGTTGCCCAGTGGAAGCTCGGGCAGATGTACGCCAATGGCGATGGCGTTGCCCAGGACGACCTGCGGGCATTCGATTATTTCAGCAAGATCGCCAACGCCCATGCCGAGGACAACCCGTCGGCGCCCCAGGCCTCGATCGTCGCCAACGCGTTCGTGGCGCTTGGCCGCTATTACCTCGACGGCATTCCCAACACCCGGGTGAAGGCTGATCCGGAGCGCGCGCGGGAGATGTTCTCCTACGCCGCGTCCTATTTCGGCAATGCCGAGGCCCAGTACAATCTGGCGCGGCTCTATCTCGACGGTGTCGGCATCCCGCGTGATCCGAAGTACGGGGTGCGCTGGCTCGGCCTCGCCGCGCAGAAGGGGCAGCACCAGGCCCAGGCCCTGCTCGGGCAGATGTTGTTCAACGGCATCAACCTGCAGCGCCAAGCGGCGCGCGGCCTGATGTGGCTGACCCTGGCGCGCGACAGCGCCACCGCCGACGAGACCTGGATCAAGGACAGCTACAGCGCGGCGCTCGCCAAGGCGTCCGAGAACGACCGGGCCATGGCGTTGCAGATGCTTGAGCGCTGGGTGCAGGGCCGCCGGGACTGAGCCGAGGCTTCAGGCCGCTTCCAGATCGAGGTCGATCCACACCGGCACGTGGTCCGACGGCTTGTCCCAGGAGCGGGTGTGCTTGTCGATCCCGACGCCACTCAGCCGGTCGCTGGCCTGCGGCGACAGCAGCAGATGGTCGATCCGGATGCCGTTGTTCTTCTGCCAGGCGCCGGCCTGGTAGTCCCAGAACGTGTATTGGCCGGGTTCGTCGGTGACGGCGCGCAGGGCGTCCGTCAGGCCGAGATCCAGCAGCGCCTGGAAGCGATCCCGTGTGGTCGGCAGGAACAGCGCGTCATTGGCCCAGGCGGCCGGGTTGTGGACGTCGCCTGGCTGCGGAATGACATTGAAATCGCCCGCCAGGATGAACTTCTCTTCCGCTTTAAGATGCTTCCTCGAATACTCAAGAAGCCGCGACATCCATTTGAGCTTGTAGGGATACTTGTCCGTTCCGACCGGGTTGCCGTTGGGCAGGTAGAGGCATCCGACCCGCAGGCTGCCGCCCTTCACCGAGACGATGCCTTCGAGAAATCGAGCGTGCACATCCTCGGGATCGCCCGCCAGGCCGGGGGTGGTCTCGTCGAACGGCAGCCGCGACAAGAGCGCCACGCCGTTAAACGTCTTCTGGCCGTGGGTGACCACGTTGTAGCCGAGCGCCTCGATCGGCTCGCGCGGGAACGCCTCGTCCTGGCACTTGATCTCCTGCAGGCAAACGATGTCCGGAGATCGCTCCTTCAGCCAGACGAGCAGGTGGTCGAGCCGCTGACGGACAGAGTTAACGTTCCAGGTCGCGATCCGCATGGGCTGATTCCGTTAGCTAACAGAGGGGAATTTCAAAGAAATTCATGGATATGCCGTACCACGACAGGTGCTGCTGTGATAAGCCGGTTGCAAATTAACGCTGGAAAACCAGCGCAAAAAGGGGGCGGGGAAAACGAGGCTTGCCGGTTTGGCGAGCCCGCGCCTGCGAGACAACATGGCATCAGGATTTTTGAAACGACGCGGCTTGCTCATTCTGGGCGTCTGCGCTGCCGTTGTGGTGGTCTATGCGACCCGTTCGATGTGGATGGGTGGCGCGAGCACGGCACAGGTTCCGCCGCGGCCGCAGGCGGTCTCCGTCGAAGTTGCGAAAGCCGAAAAGAAGCCGGTGCCGCTCGATGTGGATTCGATCGGTGCAGTCACGCCGATTTCGAGCGTGGCGCTGAAATCCCGCCTTGAGACCACCATCACTGAGGTTCATTTCGAGGATGACGCCCGT
>JBGMOD010000099.1:0-1588 GCA_041424235.1 Hyphomicrobiales bacterium | reverse complement strand
ATAGCTGGAGCGCACGCCCTTGATGCCCTTGCCGCGCAGGCGGAACTGCTTGCCGCTCTGGGTGCCGTCGGGAATGTCGATGGCGGCCGCGCCCTTGAGCGTCGGCACGTTGATCTCGCCGCCGAGCGCCGCGGTGGTGACGCTCACCGGAACCACGCAGTGCAGGTCGTCGCCGTCGCGCTCGAACAGGTCGTGCTTCTTGAGGCGGATCTCGATGTACAGGTCGCCGGGCGGCCCGCCGTTGGTGCCGGGCTCGCCGTTGCCGGTGCTGCGGATGCGCATGCCGTCGTCGATGCCGGCCGGAATCTTCACCTCGAGCGTCTTGTTGTTCTTGATCTTGCCCTGGCCGTGGCACACGGTGCACGGGTCGGGAACGATCTTGCCGCTGCCGTGGCAGGTCGGGCAGGTCTGCTGCACGCTGAAGAAGCCCTGGCGCATCTGCACGGCGCCCGCGCCGTGGCAGGTGGTGCAGGTGATGGGCTTGGTGCCGGGCTTGGCGCCGGAGCCGTGGCAGGTGCCGCAGTCGTCCCAGCTCGGGATGCGGATCTGGGCGTCCTTGCCTTCAGCCGCTTCCTCGAGCGTGACTTCCATCGCGTAGCTCAGGTCGCTGCCGCGGAACACCTGGCGCCCGCTGCTGGTGCGGCCACGGCCGCCACCGCCGAACACGTCGCCGAAGATGTCGCCGAAGGCTTCCGCGAAACCGCCGAAGCCTTCCGCGCCCGGGCCGCCGCGCATGTTGGGATCGACGCCGGCATGGCCGTACTGGTCGTAGGCGGCGCGCTTCTGGCCGTCCGACAGCATCTCGTAGGCTTCCTTCACCTCCTTGAACTTGGCCTCGGCGTCCTTGCTGGTGTCGCCGTGGTTGCGGTCAGGGTGGTGCTTCATCGCGAGCTTGCGATAAGCCTTCTTGATTTCTTCCTCGCTCGCGTTCTTGGGGACGCCGAGGGTTTCGTAATAGTCGCGTTTGGTGGCCATGGCAGGTCGATCTGGAAGCAGCGGGAACTCGGGTAACGTTGAAGCGAGAAAGGCTGGATCACCCCTTCAGGTGATCCAGCCTTGCTCATCGGGCTGAAGATCAGCCCTTCTTGACTTCCTTGACTTCGGCGTCGACCACGTTGTCGTCGGCCTGTGCACTGGCGGAAGCTTCAGCGCCACCCGGGCCGCTGGCGGCCGAAGCGCCGGCTGCAGCCTGCGATTCGGCATACATCTTCTCGCCGAGCTTCTGGCTTGCGGTCATCAGCGTGTTGGTCTTTTCCTCGATCGCGGCCTTGTCTTCGCCCTTGAGGACTTCTTCCAGGTCCTTGATCGCGGTTTCGATCGCGTCCTTTTCGGCGGCTTCGAGGCTGGCGCCATGCTCGCCCAGCGACTTCTTCACGCTGTGCACCATGGCTTCGCCCTGGTTGCGGGCTTGCACGATTTCAAGCTTCTTCTTGTCGTCGGCTGCGTTGATCTCGGCGTCCTTCACCATCTTCTGGATCTCGTCTTCGGAGAGGCCGGAGTTCGCCTTGATGGTGATCTTGTTTTCCTTGCCGGTGCCCTTGTCCTTCGCGCCGACGTGCAGGATGCCGTTGGCGTAGATGTCGAAGCT
>JBGMOD010000098.1:0-87072 GCA_041424235.1 Hyphomicrobiales bacterium | reverse complement strand
CCCCTATATTGAGGGTGCCGGTTCGCCGGCTATGGAAATAAATGGCCGTCGCAATAAACCATTCGGACCCGGGGGCAGCACCCGGCGCCTCCACCAAAACCCGTCAGTCCCGCCCCAATCCGGGGGCGTGCGGGTTTCGGCGGGGGCGAAACAGGATCGACGAGGGCGTAAAGGGCGTGTTTTTTCTCGGTATGGTTCCGCCGTTATCGGGCTATGCAATAGTTGCAAACGACAACTATGCTCCGGTTGCTCAGGCTGCGTAACGCAGTTTGAAAGACCATCTTAAAGTCCTAACGGGTTAAGCTCCGTTAGGCGGGGTTCGGAGGCACCTGGCAACAGAAGCCTCCACTTTACCTCCGAATTCGACTATCTCGTTCATGTTCGTCCATATTCGTTCCTGGTGCCGGCTCTGTCGGTGCCGACGAGGGGGTGGTCATCCACCCGGGCACGACACCAGGACGCTTCGTGGCCCGGAATCTTCTCGACCGGCGAGCGGAGCCTGCTGACCTTCCGCGTCCGGCGAGGTACGTTGGACACCCTGCGAGTCGGACCGTTTTTGCGGCCGCCTGCTGACCTTATCTGTGGCCTTGCGCGCGTTTCGTGCCGCCAAACGACGATTGACTGGACCGACCGATGCCAACCGATCACATTCGCTATGATGTCCTGGCCCGCGAAGCATTGCGTGGGGTGTTGCGCCGCGTGCTGACCGATGCCGCGGCCCACGGCCTGCCCGGCGAACATCATTTCTACATCACCTTCCTGTCCAAGGCCGACGGCGTGAAGCTGTCGCCGCGCCTGCTCGCGCAGTATCCGGAGGAGATGACGATCATCCTGCAGCATCAGTTCTGGGACCTGGTCGTGACCGACGACAAGTTCGAAGTCGGACTGTCATTCGGCGGCACCCCCGAGCGGCTGGTTGTGCCATTCAGCGCCATCAAGAGCTTCTTCGATCCGTCCGTGCAGTTCGGGCTCCAGTTCGAGCCGTCCGAAGCCGAGGCCGCGGTCGAAACACCCCCGGCCGCCGAGCCCGCTGCCGCCGTCCAGCCGGCCCCCGCGGAGACGCCGGACGACGAGCCGACCAAGCCCACCGAGGGCGCCGAGGTGGTCCGGCTCGATCGTTTCCGCAAGAAGTAAAGCCGCCCCAGCCCGTTTTGGCCGCCCTGTCCGGGCGGCCTGGTTTTGATGAATTCTTTGCCGACCGGCTTTCGCCGGCGATTGCCTGTCTATAGGTAGGGCGCATCTGCTCACTGATGGACGGGACCTCATGGCACGCGCACCCAAGGCAAACGCTACTCGCACCGAAACCGACACGTTCGGGCCGATCGAGGTCGCCGCCGATCGTTACTGGGGCGCGCAAACCGAACGCTCCCGCAACAACTTCAAGATCGGCAAGGAGCGCATGCCGCAGCCGATCATCCGGGCGCTCGGCATCGTCAAGCTCGCCGCCGCGGAGAGCAATCGCGAACTCGGCCTGCTCGACGCCAAGCTGGCGGACGCCATCGTCCGCGCCGCCCGCGAGGTGATCGACGGCAAGCTTGACGATCACTTCCCCCTGGTGGTGTGGCAGACCGGCTCCGGCACCCAGACCAACATGAACGTCAACGAGGTGATCTCGAACCGCGCCATCGAGATGCTCGGCGGGCAACGCGGCAGCAAGAAGCCGGTGCATCCCAACGACCACGTCAATATGAGCCAGTCGTCGAACGACAGCTTCCCGACCGCGATGCATATCGCCGCCGCCGAACGCATCCATGCGGAGCTGCTGCCGGCGCTGGGCTACCTGCACGCTGCGCTGAAGAAAAAAGAAAAAGAATTCGCCAAGATCGTCAAGATCGGCCGCACCCACACCCAGGACGCAACGCCGCTGACCCTGGGACAGGAGTTCTCCGGCTATGCCGCCCAGGTCGAGAGCGGCATGGCGCGGATCCGTATCGCGGTGAAGGAATTGTATGCGCTGGCGCAGGGCGGCACCGCGGTTGGCACCGGTCTCAACGCCAAACCGCGTTTCGCCAAGCTGTTCGCCAAACACGCGGCCGCCATCACCAAGCTGCCGTTCATCACCGCGCCGAACAAGTTCGAAGCGCTGGCGTCGAACGACGCCTATGTCGCCGTGCACGGCGCGATCAATTCCGCGGCCACCGGGCTGTTCAAGATCGCCAACGACATTCGCCTGCTCGGCTCAGGCCCGCGGTCCGGCCTGGGCGAACTGATCCTGCCGGAGAACGAGCCGGGCTCCTCGATCATGCCCGGCAAGGTCAATCCGACGCAGTGCGAAGCCATGACCATGGTGTGCTGCCAGGTGTTCGGCAATGAAACCACCATCACGGTGGCGGGCAGCCAGGGCCATTTCGAGCTCAACGTCTACAAGCCGGTGCTGGCGCACTGCATGCTGCAATCGATTGGACTGATCGCGGATGCGGCGCGTTCCTTCACCGACCATTGCGTCAGCGGCATCCGCGCCGACGAGAAGCGCATCAACGACCTGATGCAGCGCTCGCTCATGCTGGTCACGGCGCTGGCGCCGAAGATCGGGTACGACAACGCCGCCAAGGTCGCCAAAACCGCCCACGCCAATGGAACCACACTGCGCGAGGAAGCGGTCCGTCTCGGCTTTGTGTCCGCCGCCGAATTCGACCGTCTGGTGAAGCCGGACAAAATGACGCAGCCGGGATGATGCCAAAGGCACGCGTTGTTGATCTAAATGACCCGGTGAGACAGGTTTAGCGACTAAAGTTGAACGGCGCACCGGTTGCGAAACGCGGTGCAAGTCGCAGACTCGTCCAGACTTGAAGTGAGGTCGGATCTTGCGACGCGGCATCTGGCATTCCAGCATGCCCCCGACAGGCTCATAAGGAGTGACCGTGGGCGAAGTTGTGAACCTGAACCGCGTCAGAAAACGCATTGCGCGCGAGCAAGCGAAAAAAGAAGCCGACGCCAATCGCGTCAAGTTCGGCCGCAGCAAGGCCGCACGGACCATCGATGACGCGACGACACGCCGGCAGGATACCCTGCTGGAGCAGCACCGGATTGATCGCGAGGACGAGCCATGAAGTCACCCGTGGTGAAACGCTCGATCGTCGTCGCCGGTCACAAGACCAGCGTCAGCCTCGAAGAGGCGTTCTGGAACGGCATGAAGGAAATCTCCGGCGAGCGCGACCTGACGCTGTCGGAACTGGTGGGTGAGATCGACGGCCACCGCCAGCAGGGGAACCTGTCCTCGGCCATTCGCCTGTTCGTGCTCGACTACTTTCGCAAGCGCGCAAGCGGCCACGCCAAATCAAGCGAGGCGAAATCGAGCGATGGAACGGAAGCGGCTGCGCAAATGTCCCATCAGGAAAACACCTGACCGCGTCCTCACGATCGTGTCTCCGGATTAGGTTGTTTACCGAATATCAACGGTAGCCGAAGTGGGTTACGTTATACCCACATCGCATCGTTTTGCTTGAGATTCGGTGCGACGGGGCCGAGACGGCGCCGCAGAGCGACCTTCTCATCCCACCCAGTTTTACCGCGAGACGGTTCGCGTCCGATGAGCTTTTCATCGTGCGCAAGCGATGACGCTTGGCCGCGAACACGACGAGGTAACCGATTTGGCAACGGATTGGACAAAGGAGTTGGGGCATGGAAACGGAAAGAGTAGCAGTTGAACACGGCGGACCTGTCGAAAAGGAATTCGCCGTCGTCAAACGGTCGGTCGTGGTCGATGGCCACAAGACCAGTGTCAGCCTCGAGGATGCGTTCTGGCGCAGCCTGAAGGACATCGCGGCGCGACGCGGCATGACCCTGTCGACACAGATCGCGGTGATCGACCAGCATCGCAAGACCAACAATCTGTCCTCGGCGATCCGCCTGTTCGTACTCGAACACTTCCGCGCCCGCGCATTGAGCGCCGTGTTCATCGGCGAGCGCCAGGGCATGCCGCGCGGCCTGGAGCCGCGGGCTTAAACAATTGACGATCATCAAGCGCGCCGTCGCACAGGGCGAACGCGCTTGATGATGTTCGACAGGATACGGAGCGCGTTCAGGCTGCGGCTGACTCAGGCTGCAGCGGATGAGGGCCGCGGCCGGACACCTGCCACAATGATCAGTCCCGCCAGCAGCAGCACCAGACCGCTTGCGGTGAACACGCCGGTGATGCCGCTGATGTCGAACAGCATGCCGCCGGCGGCCGCGCCGATGGTGATGGCCAATTGCACGGCCGCAACGAGCAGACCACCGGCACTTTCCGCCTGATCGGGAACCGTGCGCGTCAGCCAGGTCGACCACGCCACCGGCACCGCGCCGAACGCCAGCCCCCAAAGCACCACCATCACCGCGTCCGCCGCCGCATTGACCGGGGCGACAAAACCGAGCCCGAGGATGCCCATCAACAGCGGCATCGCGATCAGGGTCAGCCGCAGGCTGCGCTCCAGCAGCCGGCCCGCCAGCACCGTGCCGAGGAAATTGGCCACCCCGAAGCCGAGCAGGATGGCGGAGACGACGCTGATTCCGACGACCACGGTCTCGAGGAAGGGACGGATGTAAGTGAAGAACGCGAAGTGGCCGGTGAACACCAGCATCGCGGCGAGCATGCCAAGCCCGACTCCAGGCCGTATCAGCACCTCGACCAGGGTGCGCAGGCGGCTCTCGCCGCTCGGCGCCAGGCTGGGCAGCGTGACGACCTGCGTCACCAGCGTCACCACGCCGAGCGCGGTGGCGATGAGGAACACGTTGCGCCAGCCGATGATGTCGCCGAGGTAGCTGCCGACCGGAGCGGCGAGAATGGTGGCGGCGGACACGCCGCTGAAGATCATCGACAGCGCGCGCGGCACCAGCGCCGGCGGCACGAGGCGCATGGCGACCGCCGCGGACATCGTCCAGAAGCCGCCGATCGCAGCGCCGAGCAGCACCCGCCCGAGCAACAGCCACGACAGCCCTGGCGCGAACGCGACCATCAGGTTCGAGACGATCAGCAGCACCGAAAACGCCAGCAGCACGCGGCGCCGGTCGATGCGCCGCGTGGCAGCCGAGATCAGCAGGCTGGTCACCATCGCCACCGCCGCCGTCGCCGTCACCGCCTGACCAGCCATGCCTTCGCTGATGCCGAGATCCGCGGCCATCGGCGTCAACAGGCTGGCGGGAAGGAATTCCGCCGTCACCAGGCCGAAGACGCCGAGGGTCATCGCGCCAACCGCGCCCCAGGCTGGCCTGTCGCCCAGGCGGCCCTCGTCCCGGCCTTCGATTGCCTGCAGTGCTGCGCTCATCGGTGTCTCCATTCGCGAAGATGTGTTTGCACCGCAGCAAGTAGGATGGCTTTTCCGGACGATCCATGCCATAAAGTCCGGGATGCTTGATCGAAAGTCCGGAAATCGCAAAGAGGCAGAGGCGCCCCGTCTCCCGGCGGATGTCGTGAGCGAGTTGCTGATGGGAATGCGCCTGGTCGGGCTGTCCTATCGCCGCATCCAGATCAGCCCCCCCTTCGGCCTCCGTTTCGGCGCGGTGGAAGGACGGGCGCAATTCCACTTCGTGGCGCGAGGCCCGGTGTTTCTGCGCGGCGCGGATGACACGGTCCACGCCATGGCCACAGGCGACGCCGTGCTGCTGCCACGGGGCAGCACGCACGACCTTGTCTCTCAACCGGACCTGCCCTGCCAGCATGTCACGGCGCTCGAGAGCGTGCCGATCTGCCAGAGCGTCGACGCCATCCAGGCCTGTCACGACAGTGCGAACGACCCGGCGGGGGTACTGATCTTCTCGGGCTGCATGGAGTTCGATCTCGGCAGCATGCATCCACTGGTCGCGCTGATGCCGAACGTGATGTTCGTCGGCACGTTGCTGGAGCGTTATCCGGAGATCCTGCCGATGCTGGAGGCGATGGAACGCGAGGCCCGCGGCGAGCGCGCCGGCTTTGCCGGAATCCTGGCGCGGCTCGCCGACGTGGTATCCGCCTTCATCGTCAGGGCCTGGGTGGAATGCGGCTGCGGCGATGCCGACGGCTGGATCGCAGCCTTGCGTGATCCGCGATTGGGCCGCGCGATCGCCGCCCTGCACCGCGATCCCGGCAGGAACTGGACTCTGGTCGAACTTGCAGCCGTGATGGGCAGCTCGCGCTCGGTGTTTGCCGAACGCTTCCTGGCCGTGACCGGAATGACGCCGGTGCGCTATCTCACGGAGCTGCGGATGCGGCTTGCATCGCAATGGATTGGACGCGATGGGATGGCGATCGACACCGTCGCTCATCGCCTGGGCTATGGTTCACAGGCCGCGTTCAGCCGCGCCTTCAAGCGGGTGATCGGAAACCCGCCGGGCGCAGTCCGCACCGGCATAAGCGGGACCCCCGACTGATCAGCGCCGGATCTGGCAACGGGTGGGATCCACCATCCGGCCACGGCCAGGCATTCGCCCATATGCAACGCGGCACCATCCTGTTAAAATAAGGATCTTATCCTGGTATAACACCAAACAGGCTGCCCATGGCCCACATCAACGACAATCGGCTCGGCGAATATCTCAGGAACCGGCGCACGAAGCTCGATCCCGCGTCGTTCGGTTTCTCCGGCAACCGGCGACGCACCGCCGGACTGCGCCGCGAAGAGGTGGCGCAGCGGGCCAACATCAGCGCCACCTGGTACACGTGGCTGGAGCAGGGCCGCGGCGGCAACGCGTCGGCGGACGTGCTGGATCGCATCGCGAAGGCGCTGACGCTGACCGATGTCGAGCGCGAACACCTGTTCCTGCTCGGTCTCGGCCGTCCACCCGAAGTCCGTTATCGCGGCAGCGACCCGATCACACCGCGGCTGCAGCGCCTGCTTGATGCACTGGCCTACAGCCCGGCGATCGTCAGGACGGCGACATGGGACGTGGTCGCCTGGAACCGTGCCGCCGCGGCCGTGCTCACCGACTATGGCTCCCTGCCACCCGAACAACGCAACGTGCTGCGCATGATCTTCGGCGATCCCCGCGTTCGCGCCGCGCAGTTCGATTGGGACAGCGTGGCCCGCTACGTGGTCGGCGCCTTCCGGATCGATGCCGCACGCGCCGGCGCCGAGGCCGAGGTGCAGCCGCTGGTCGACGAACTGTGCCGCACCAGTCCCGAGTTCGCGGCGATGTGGCGCGACAACGACGTGAAGAGCCACGGCGAAGGCGTGAAGCAGCTGCGCCATCCCGTGCTCGGGCCGATCTCGCTCGAATATTCGTCTTTCGCGGTCGATGGGCGGCCGGATCTTCAGATGATCGTCTACAACCCGGCGACATCGACAGATCAGGAGCTCATCATCTCTCTGATCGAGGGACGGCCGGCCATTGCCGCGGCGTGAGCAATCGCGCATTCCTCATGCGTGCCAACGGCAGGCGTACCGTAACTTATGGTTGCTTCGAGTCCATCAGCACGAACAGCAGCCGGCAAAGCTCCTTCCCGCGATTGACCCAGGCGTGGTTGGTCGCCTGCTGGATGACGGTATCACCAGCTTTGAGGTGCACCACGGAGTCATCGAGCATCAGATCAATTTCACCGGACATGACGACGACGTAGTCGACCGTTCGCGTGCGATGCCAAAGAGGCTGTACCGCACCGGCTGGATCAAGCGGCGGAAACTCGACAACCCCGAACTGCGTGCCGTTCTCGGGTGGAGATATGCCAACAGACTTGTCCGTGGTGTCCCCCTTGAACGAAAAGCCAACAGGATAGGTGTCCGTCACCCAGAGATTCGCCAAACCGAGGGCGGGCTGCACCTGCTTCAACGTCACGCGACTGTCCAGCATCGCAGTCGACTTGTTGTTGGCATCAAGTCCGGTGACAACACGACGGATATCCGATGCATGTGCCTGAGAACAAACCAACAGGATTGCGATAACTGACGGGATTGTCGTGCGCGACATCGATAGCCTCCATGCGTATCCGCAAGCCCTCTCGCTCAGGTTATCAAGTCTCGCGTACCCCGCAATTGCTCATCTCAACGTTGAATGACCTTGCCTCTCACGCACGCGGATCATTCAGGCAAGCCCGACGGGAGCGTCCTCGCCGCTCCCTCCATGCTTACGCCTCGGCTGACGCAATCTCCCGGATATCCGCGGCCAGCCGATCCACCCGCTGCGGATCGGCGTCCCATGCGAACATGAAGCGGGCGCCGCCGCCGATGAAGGTGTAGAACCGCCAGCCGCGATCGCGCAGCGCCGCGAGTTTCGCTTCCGGCATCCACACGAACACCGCATTGGCCTGCGGCGGAAACATGATCTCCACCCCGGGCACCCCATTGATCTGCTGCGACAGGCGTTGTGCGCAGGCATTGCCGTGGTCGCCATTGCGCAGCCACGCGCCGCTGTCGAGCAGCCCGACCCAGGGCGCGGCGAGGAAGCGCATTTTCGACGCCAGTTGTCCCGCCTGCTTGCAGCGATAGTCGAAGTCCTCGGCCAGTTTCAGATTGAAAAACAGGATGGCTTCACCGGCGGCCATGCCGTTCTTGGTGCCGCCGAAACACAGGACGTCCACGCCCACACGCCACGTCATGTCGGCTGGGCTGCAGCCGAGACGTGAGACAAGACTTGCGCAAGCATTGGCGAAACGCGCGCCGTCCATGTGCAGATGCAGGCCGAGTTCGCGACACGCGGCTGATATCGCCCGCAATTCGTCGAGGCTGTAGACCAGCCCGGTCTCTGTCGGCTGGGTGATCGTCACCACCCGTGGTTTGGGAAAATGGATATCCTTCCGGTTGGTCGCGATGGCACGGATCGCATCCGGCGTGAGCTTGCCGTCCGTCGATGGCGCGACCAGCAGTTTCGAGCCGTTGGAGAAGAATTCCGGCGCACCGCATTCGTCCGTCTCGACATGAGCCGCGTCGGAGCAGATCACGCTGTGATAGGACTGGCACAGCGCCGCGAGCGCCAGCGAATTCGCCGCCGTGCCGTTGAAGGCGAAGAACACCTCGCAATTGGTTTCGAACAGCGTGCGAAAGGCATCCGAGGCCCGGGCCGTCCAGGAATCGTCGCCATAGGCGGGCGCATGTCCCCGGTTGGCTTCGGCCATCGCCTGCCAGGCCTCGGGGCAGATTCCGGAATAGTTGTCGCTCGCGAATTGCTGGGAATAGTCCATCGTGCACCACCTTTGACCCGTTCTGGCCCATCACGGACGAACTGATGCGAGGCGGCGATGTCCCGTTTTGTTGCCGGACCGGCCGCATCTCCCTCTTTCTGTTTTGCGAATTTTCAACGCAAAACCGGCGAGGGACGCCACCTTGCTCGGGAGCAGGTTGGCGTTGAGCATCAGCTCAACTCTTGATGGTGACCAAGGGAATAGACGGGAAATGCAGATCTGGCAAGGTCTTCGCGCAAACCCTTTGCCCCCGGCTTCTGCTAAGCTGCTCACAAACGAAAAGAGGTTTCCACCATGACTGACGAAGCTCCCGCGTCCACAGGCCGGTTCAACATCCAGGCGATCGCCGACGCGCTACCGCCCTCCGCCAAAACCCTGCTGGTCGACACCTATCTGACCAACCGCGAGCAGGCGAGCGCGCGGGTGTTTCGGGTCTATCGCCCGACGCCGCCGCATTACCACGCCACCTGCGACGAATATCTCTACGTGTTTTCCGGCCGCGGCACCTTCTGGATGAAGGATCCGGCGACCAAGAGCGAGTTCGCACCGGGCCAGTTGCTGTTCTTCGAACGCGGCACGGTTCACGCCATGCCGGAGCTGCTCGAAGAACCGGTGGTGTTCCTGTCGATCGATACCCCACGGCGGCAGCCGACGGACATCATTTTCGTCGATCCCAAAGACGGCTCGCCGGAGACGTTCATGGCAAGGAATGCGAAGGGCGAGTAACGGCGGCGCCCCAATTACTCACGTGCCGGTGCGCGCCGGCCGCCCCTCGATCGGATAGGCCGGATCGTTGAAGCCGGGTGTCGAGGGATGCCCCGTGGTAACGAGGCCATCGACCAGCGCTTCGTCCTCCGCCGTGAAACGATAGGCCAGCGCCTTCACATAATCGTCCCACTGCTCTTCGGTGCGCGGTCCCGCGACCACCGCGTCGATGAAGCGGTTGTTGAGCACCCAGGCCACCGCGAACTGTCCGGCGGTGATGCCGCGCGCCTCCGCATGGGTGCGGATGGTCTGCGCCAGTTGCAGGGATTCCGGCCGCCATTCGGTCTGCAGCATCCGCGTGTCCTTGCGGGCTGCGCGGGTGCCCTGCTCCGGATTGCTGTCGGGCGCGTATTTCCCGGTCAGCACGCCGCGCGCCAGCGGACTGTAGGGCACGACGCCGAGGCCATAGAAATTGCAGGCCGGCAGCTGCTCCACCTCCGGCATCCGGTTCATGGCGTTGTAATAGGGCTGACTCACGATTGGACGGTCGATGCCGAGCCGATCGCAGATGTTGCAGATCTCCGCAATACGCCAGGCGCGATAGTTCGACACTCCGAAATAGCGCACCTTGCCCTGGCGGATGAGGTCGCCCATCGCCCGCACCGTCTCTTCCAGCGGCGTGGCCTGGTCTTCCTTGTGCAAATAATAAATGTCGATGTAGTCGGTGCCGAGCCGCTTCAGGCTTTCGTCCGCCGCCTGCAGCAGCCATTTGCGCGACAGCCCGCGCCGGTTGACGCCCTCGCCGATCTGGTTCGCCGCCTTGGTGGCGAGCACCCAGTCGTGGCGATATTTGGCAATGGCGCGGCCGACGATCGCTTCCGACTTGCCCTGCGAATAGGCGTCCGCGGTATCGATGAAGTTGACACCGGCGTCCCTGGCCTTGGCGACGATGGTCGCCGATGTCACTTCGTCGGTGGCGTCGCCGAACATCATGGTTCCGAGGCACAGCGGCGAGATCTTGACCCCGCTGCGGCCGAGATTGCGGTGGTTCATGGACATCTCCGTCTTCTATCGATGGCGATCAGCCGTGAACGACCGACTTCGCAATCATGCAATGAATGCCCTTGGAGCCGTTGACCGTCTGCGTCACGCGCAGGTCGGCGGCCAGGCTGCACAGCGTGTAGGCGTCTTCGCGCGACAGTTTGCCGATTTCGCCGAGCAACACGATCATGTCGCGCAGCGCCTTGACCACGCACTGGTCGAGGTCGGGGTCCATCGCCATGGTGATGTAGTGGGTCGGCGTCTCGGCGCGCGGATAGGTGAAGCGCAGGTCCTTGCGCAGCGTAAAGGCAAAGCGGCCCTGCAGCGCGGTTTCGATGGCGGTGACGCAGACTTCGCCGTCGCCCTGCACGCCATGGCCGTCGCCGCAGGAGAACAGCGCGCCCGGCATGAACACCGGAAGATACAATTTGGCGCCGGGCGTCAGTTCCTTGTTGTCGAGGTTGCCGCCCATGGCGCGCGGAACGAGCGAGGAGATGCGACCCCAGGCCGGTGGCGGAGCAACGCCCATTACGCCGAAAAACGGCTTGAGCGGCAGATCGAGCCCCCACGGCATCCGCGCCACCATCCGCGCCTCGTCGAGCGGGATGGTGATCAACCGCACCTCGTGGAAATCGTCCGGCAACGTGCCGCTCAACGGCTTGATCAGATTCCAGCCCCAGTCCTGCCGCAGCTTGATGTCGAGGATCTCCACTTCCAGCACGTCGCCGGGCTCGGCGCACTCGATCGCGATCGGGCCGGTGAGGACATGGCCAGGCAGCGTCCGTTCGCTCTTGGCGAGGACCTCGCCGTGCTCGGGCAGGACGCGAAAACGATTGGCGTCGGGCAGCACTTCCGGGCCGCCGCTCAGCGTATCGACCGTCACCTCGTCGCCGCTGGCGATGCTGAGCACGGGTTTGAGCGTGGCGTCGAAAAAGCCCCAATGACAGGTTTTCGGGGTGGCCGGCAGATGATGATGAACCATGAAGACACCAGAAGGCGGGCGAATGGGACACAAAGTGTTTTGCGGGCCGGCAGACTAGCATCACGCCACCTCGATACAACATCGGGGAGCGGACGGCTGCCACGCGTCTTTGCCGGAGACCGCGGCCTTGCACGGCGCGACCACGCCGCTATGGTCGCCCGGAATTTTGCACAACGATCCCCAGGAGTTCTCAGGATGTCAGACCTCTCCGCCTTTCCAATCACCAAGCGCTGGCCGGCGCAGCATCCCGATCGCCTGCAGCTCTACTCGCTGCCGACGCCGAACGGCGTCAAGGCCTCGATCATGCTGGAGGAGATCGGGCTGCCGTATGAGCCGCACACCATCGACATCGGCAAGAACGAGACTTTCGGGCCGGAATTCCTGTCGCTCAATCCGAACGGCAAGATTCCGTCGATCATCGATCCCAATGGCCCGAACGGCAAGCCGATCGGCCTGTTCGAATCCGGCGCGATCCTGTTCTACCTCGCCGAGAAGACCGGCAAGCTGCTGTCGAGCGATCCGGCACTGCGCTACGAGACCATGGCGTGGGTGTTCTTCCAGATGGCGTCGGTCGGACCGATGTTCGGCCAGGTCGGCTTCTTCCACAAGTTCGCCGGCAAGGACTATGAGGACAAGCGTCCCTTGCAACGTTATGTCACCGAATCCAAGCGGCTGCTCGGTGTGCTGGAGACGCGGCTGGAAGATCGCGACTGGATCGTGGGCGACGCCTACTCGATCGCCGACATTTCCCTGCTCGGCTGGGTGCGCAACCTCGTCGGCTTCTATGGCGCCGGCGAACTCGTCGACTACAAAGCCCTGAAGCACGTCCCGGCCTGGCTGGAGCGCTGCCTCGCCCGCCCCGCCGTGCAGCGCGGGCTGGAGATTCCGAAGCGGCCGTGAGCCATCGTCGATGCGCCGCGCCCGGCATCATGTCATCAGGTATTCCCTGATCAGCGTACGGGCGCGGTGCAGACGCGCCTTGACCGCCTCGCGGCTGGCGGACTGCGCGGCGGCAATCTCGTCGATGGTCAGTTCCTCCACATCGCGCAGCAGGATGATCGTCCGGTAGTGTTCGGGCAGCGACTGGATCGCGCGTTCGAGATCGAGGCGCAGCTCATTATCCGTTGCGGTGACGAGCCGGTCGGACACGTCGTCCAGCGGCAGCGCCCGCCCGAGCATGACACGAGCCAGCCGCCAGCAGGTGCGCCGGACCATCGCCAGCAGCCAGCCCGAAAAGGCGCCGACGGCGCGCAGCGACGAAATCCTGCGATAGGTCAGGATCAGGACCTCCTGAACCGCCTCCTCGACATCGCCCGCAGTCCGGCAGTTGTATTGGGCGTAACGGCGGATGTCGGGCTGCGCCTGCGCCAGCAGGCGCGCGATTGCCGTGACATCACCGCCTTGTGCCGCAATGATGAGGTCCGGGTGGGCTGTCACGCTTTTGTCCTGCGTCCGACCATGGCGCATATTGGACAGAACCCGAAAAACGCCGTCAACACCGCGACAGCACCGGCGCCGACCAACGCCCAGCCGAGAGCGCCGCCCCACGCCGCCGTCCCCGCATAGACCATCAGTCCCACTCCCGCGACCGTGCGCGACCAGCGCTCCCAAATCGGCAGGTTTTTCGCATACACCATGGTTCGATCTCCCTCTGTGTCATCGACCAACAGAGGCGGCAACCAGCCACAACGGTTCGCGCCCGGAGAAATATTTTTTCGATCTGGCCGCGAACCGGTTTGGCGGCTGCCCGCCTCCTTGTCCTCGACACGGAACAGGAGAGCGCAATGACGAACTATCAGACCAGAGACGATATCGAGACCGCCCCTCGCCTTGTGGCACTGGCGGCGCCCGAAGGCCGCGCCTTCATGGCCTTCAATCACGCCACCGAGCGCGAAGACGGCGCGATCCCGCGCAAATACCGCGAGCTGATTGCGCTCGGCGTCGCGCTCTCCGCCCAATGCGCCTATTGCATCGACGTGCACACACGCCACGCACGCGCGCATGGCGCAACGAAGGAGGAACTGGCGGAGGCAGCCTTCGTCGCCGCCGCGGTGCGCGCCGGCGGAACCCTGGCGCACGCGCTGCTGGCGCTGCGGTTGTTCGAGGGGAGCACAGCTCCCGGCTAGGTGCGCCTAGGCGACCTGCGCGACCTGCCGGTACAGACCATGATAGGCCGCGACCGAATCCTGCCAGGCGAACGAATTGGCCATGGCGTCGGACCGCATCAGGTTGAGCTGGCGCTTATGGCCGTAAGTGCCGAAGGCGCGGCAAACCGCGCCGAGGAACGACTCGGTCGACGGCTCGTCGAACAGGAAGCCGGTGCGGCCGTCGACAATGGTGTCGGCAAGGCCGCCGGTCTTGTGCCCGATCGGCAATGAGCCGAAACGCTGGGCATACATCTGGCTGAGGCCGCACGGCTCGAACCGCGACGGCATCAGGGTGAAATCGCTGCCGGCGAAAATCCGCCGGGCCTCGCCGTCCTCGAAACCGATGGCGACGCCGATCGATTGCGGCCGGCGCTTCTGCGCCGCCTGCAATGCCTGCTCGAATCGCGGCTCGCCGCGCCCCATCACCACGATCTGGCCGCCGGACGCCACGATGGTCTCGGCCGCCTCCAGCACCAGGTCGACGCCCTTCTGGTGCACCAGCCGCGCCACCAGGCCGAACAGCGGCCCACGCGACAGCGCCAGGTTGAACTGCCGGCGGATGTGATTGACGTTGGCTTTCTTCTGTTTCCAGTCGCCGGCGCCGAACGGCGTGGTCAGTTCCGGACAGGTGCGCGGATCCCAGGTCTCGTCGATGCCATTGAGGATGCCGGTCAATTGATCGGCGTTCGCTCGCTTTTTCAGCACGCCGTCAAGCCCGCAGCCGAACTGCGAGGTGGTGATCTCGCGCGCATAGGTCGCACTCACCGTGGTGAGATGATCGGCATAGACCAGCCCGCCCTTGAGGAACGACACCTTGTCGTAGAACTCGACGCCGTCGATGTGGAAGGAGCTCGCAGGCGCGCCGATCCGTCGCAGGGTGTCCTTGGGGAACAGGCCCTGGTACGCGAGATTGTGGATGGTCAGGATGGTCGGGATGTCGAGCTTGTTCCAGACGGAATAGGCCGGCACCAGCGCCGCCTGCCAGTCGTTGGCATGCACCACATCGGCGCGCCATTGCGGATCCACCTGCCCCGCCGCCAGAAACGCTGCGGCCGAGGAAAACCGCGCGAATCTGACGTCATTGTCGCGCCAATCGTTGCCGTTGGCGTCGCTGTAGGGGCTGCCTTCGCGATCATACAGTTCCGGACAGATCAGGATGTAGACGAGCAGTCCGTCGCTGGTGGTGGTGCGTCCGATCGCACATGACGGCAGGCCGGCAAGCGCGGGACAGCGGCCGACGATATCGATATGTCCGAGGCGTGACAGAACGGAACGGTAGCCCGGCAGCATCAGCCGGACATCGGTCCGCGCTCGCAGGGCGCGCGGCAAAGCGGATGAAACCGAGGCCAGTCCGCCGACGCGGACATACTCCTCCAGCTCGGATGTGACGAAAAGAACCCGGATCGACATCGATCACCCCGCCCACACGCCTAACGCTGCATTGCAAAAACCGTTCCGCATATTTGGCGAGGGTGTGGCGAAAAAGAGCAGCGGCCGGTTCCACCCGAAATTGCCGCTTTGAGAGGCAATCCGCCTCACATCAGTGCCGTCGAAGGGTGGCATGCTCGGGATCGATCACCTAGACTCCGACCCGATCGCGTCCGGTCGCTGTGATCTTTGTATTCGATTTGGATCATGGCTTCGTGACGCAGCAGCAAATGGATGTTGAGTTGGAAAAGTTCATCGCATTGTCCGGTCCCGAAGCCGGCCAGATCACGACCTCCGAGGTCCGCGGCGCCATCCTCGAGAAGCTGACGCTCTCGGTCGGCAAGGATGCGGCCCAGGCCACCAAGCGCGACTGGTATACGGCTGCCGCCCTGGCGCTGCGCGACCGCATCGTCGAGCGCTGGCTGCAGACCGACCGCCGCAACTTCGACGCCGGGCGCAAGCACGTCTGCTACATGTCGCTGGAATTTCTGATCGGCCGCCTGTTCACCGATGCGCTGACCAATCTCGGCGTGTTTCCGGTGTACAAGCAGGCGCTGGAAGAGCTCGGACTCGACTTCTACGAGCTGCGGGAATTCGAAGCCGACGCCGCACTGGGCAATGGCGGCCTCGGGCGGCTCGCCGCCTGCTTCATGGAGAGCATGTCGACGCTGGACATTCCGGCCACCGGCTACGGCATCCGTTACGACTACGGCCTGTTCCGGCAGATCATCACCGACGGCCGGCAGCAGGAGTTTCCGGACGAGTGGCTCGCCTACGGCAACCCCTGGGAATTCCAGCGCCCGGAGACCGTCTACAACGTCTCGTTCGGCGGCCAGCTCGTCCAGGCCGGCGACGGCAGCCCGCGCCAGGTCTGGCAGCCGGCCGAGACCGTGCGCGCCATCGCCTACGACACCCCGATCGTCGGCTGGCGCGGCCGCCACATCAATGCGCTGCGGCTGTGGAGCGCCAAGGCCGCCGATCCCCTGAAGATGGAAACCTTCAACGCCGGCGATTATGTCGGCGCGGTCGCCGCGCAAGCCCGCGCCGAGGCGATCTGCAAGTTCCTGTATCCGAGCGACGAAACGCCGGCCGGCCGCGAGCTTCGGCTGCGCCAGGAGTACTTCTTCGTCTCCGCCTCGCTGCAGGACATCCTGGCTAACCAGCTGCGCGCCTATGGCAGCCTGCAGTCGCTGTCGTCGGCGGCCGCCATCCAGCTCAACGACACCCATCCGAGCCTTGCGGTCGCCGAACTGATGCGGCTCCTGATCGACCTGCACGGGCTGCGCTGGGACAACGCCTGGGACCTGACCACCAAGACGCTGTCCTACACCAACCACACGCTGCTGCCGGAAGCGCTGGAAACCTGGCCGGTGGCGCTGTTCGAGGCGGTGCTGCCGCGCCATCTGCAGATCATCTACCGCATCAATGCGCTGCATCTGGATCGCGCCGAGAAGAAATTCCCGAACCAGAGCGAACTGATGGCCTCGGTCTCGCTGATCGAAGAGCGCGGCGAGCGGCGGGTGCGGATGGGGCAGTTGGCGTTCGTCGGCTCCCATCGCATCAACGGCGTCTCCGCCATGCACACCGAGCTGATGAAGCAGACCGTGTTCCACGATTTGCACCGGCTCTACCCCGACCGCATCACCAACAAGACCAACGGCATCACCTTCCGCCGCTGGCTGATGCAGGCCAACCCGGCGCTGACCAACCTGTTGCGCGAGGTGTGCGGCGACGCCGTGCTGGACGACCCGAACCGGCTCGGCGCGCTGGAGACCGTGGTCGACGACCGTGAATTCCAGCAGCGCTTTGCCGCAGCCAAGCGCGCCAACAAGACCGCGCTGGCGAAATACGTCGCCAGCCGCCTCGGCCTCGTGCTCGATCCCGATACGCTGTTCGATGCGCAGATCAAGCGCATCCACGAATACAAGCGCCAGCTCCTCAACATCATCGAGGCGATCGCGCTGTACCAGGCGATCAAGGATGCGCCAAACCGCGACTGGGTGCCGCGGGTGAAGCTGTTCGCCGGCAAGTCCGCCGCCAGCTATCACTACGCCAAGCTGATCATCAAACTGATCAACGACGTCGCCAAGGTGATCAATGGCGACGCCAGCATCCGCGGCCTGCTGCGGGTGGCGTTCCTGCCGGACTACAACATCAGCCTGGCCGAGCGCATCATCCCGGCGGCGAACCTGTCCGAACAGATTTCCACTGCCGGCATGGAGGCCTCCGGCACCGGCAACATGAAATTCGCACTCAACGGCGCGCTCACCATCGGCACCCTCGACGGCGCCAACATCGAGATCAAGGAGCATGTCGGCGACGACAACATCTTCATCTTCGGCATGACCGCGGACGAAGTCAGCGCACGGCGCCAGAGCGGCCTTGATGCCACCGAAGCGGTTGCGACCTCGCCGCGGCTGCGGCGGGTGATCGAAGCACTGGAGCGCGGCGATTTCTCGCCCGACGAGCCCGGCCGCTTCCATGCCATCACCCACGCGCTGCGCCATCTCGACCACTACATGGTGAGCCGCGATTTCGACAGCTACTTCGGCGCGCAGCGCAAGGTCGACGAGGTCTGGCGCGACCAGGCCGCCTGGACCCGCCACAGCATCCTCAATGTCGCCCGCGTCGCGTGGTTCTCCTCCGACCGCACCATCGCGCAGTACGCGTCCGAGATCTGGCACGTGCCGTTCCAGATGTCGGAGGCGTGAGGGGGGCGCGAGGGGCGGTGTGACCGCGGCCTGTGCCTTCATTTGTCGTTGCCGGGCTCGTCCTCAGCGACTTCGGCTCCGCCGAAGTCGCGGACACAACCCCGCTCAGGGACGCACTGTGCCCTCCTAAGCGGGATCACCGGGACAAGCCCGGTGATGACAACAGTGGGTGGGTTGGCTTCGTCTCTAAAACGGCTCCATCAAAGATGTGTGCATGTCATAGGACTTGACCTGCCCCTCGACACCCCCCTTGAAACCCTGACCCCGCCTCCGCCGTATCATCAGAACCGACCCCGGGGCGCTGACAGCCTGCGCGGCGGTCGAACAACGGCTCCGGCGGTCCGATGACTCACGATGTCTCCATTCCGGCCGCGTTCATCGCCGGGATCATCAGCTTCCTGTCGCCCTGCGTGCTGCCGCTGGTGCCGCCGTATCTGATCTACCTGACCGGCGCGACCATCGAGCGGGTCGCGCAGGATCGTCAAGCCGTCGCCTCCAGGCGCGCGGTGATGCTGTCGGCGCTGATGTTCGTGCTGGGGTTTTCCACGGTGTTCGTGGCGCTCGGCGCCAGCGCGAGCTTCATCGGCGGCCTCATTCGCGCCTGGTCGGCGCAGCTCTCGATCGTTGCCGGCGTCGTCATCATCATCATGGGGCTTCACTTCCTCGGCCTGACGCGGATCGGCTTCCTGATGCGCGAGGGACGCGCGACCATGTCGAAGCCGGTGGGATTGTGGGGCGCCTATGTGATGGGCCTCGCCTTCGCGTTCGGCTGGACGCCGTGCATCGGGCCAATCCTGGCGGCCATCCTGTCGGTCGCCGCCGCCGAAGCCACGGTCACCAAAGGCGCGGGATTGCTCGCGATCTATTCCGCCGGCCTCGGAATTCCGTTCCTGCTGGCGGCTGTCATGATCGACCAGTTCTCGTCCCTGCTGGCCCGGCTGAAGCGCCATCTGGCCACCGTCGAGCGCGCCATGGGCGTGCTTATGGTGCTGACGGGGATAGGCTTTCTCACCGGCACGATGTCCAGCATCAGCATCTGGCTGATCGAGACGTTTCCGGCGCTGGCAAATTTCGGCTGACGCGTGCGTAACAAAAAGTCGGTCCGGGACGAAACGTCGTGACCATTGCCGATCAAGACCGGCCCGCAACGGTGCGGGCGAGCAACTCACAGGGGGGCCTCATGAAACCCATTGTCGATCTTCTCATCGTCCTGCCGGCGCGTGTCGGATCGTTTTTCGCCGATATTGGCCCGCTGCTCATGCGCCTCGTGGTCGGCTACGTGTTCATGCTGAGCGGCTGGAGCAAACTGAACAACCTGCCTGCGATGATCCAGAACTTCACCGAGTGGGGCATTCCCTTTCCGCACACCCTCACCCCGTTCGTCTCCGGCGTGGAATGTTTCGGCGGCGTCATGCTGATCTTCGGCCTGTTCACCCGTATCCCCGCCGTCATGCTGGCAGTGGTGATGGTGGTCGCGATCAAGTCGGCCAAATGGGGTGATGTCGACTCGCTGGAAACGCTGCTCGGATTCGAAGAAGTCACCTACATGGCCGCCTTCCTCTGGCTCGCCGCTGTGGGCCCCGGCAGGATTTCGCTGGATCATCTGCTGCTGCGCGCCAGCGGACGGGAGGGTGCTGTGAGGTCGTGAGGCCTCTCATCCCATTCCGTTACCCGCTCACGATTGCGTGACATTGCGGAAACCTCGCGGACATCCTGAGCCGTCGCCACCGCTGCTGCGTAGCTCTGCCTGATATCGCCTTTGCGATCTCATCAACACATCCCGGGAGGCGTGATGAAGCTGCTCCGCGTTTTCGCTGTCGCCGCCACGCTCGCCACGTCGCCCGCTTTCGCCGCCGAGCCGATCACATGGAACGGCTGGAGCGAGGAATTATTCTCGCGCGCCGCAACCGAGAAACGTTTTGTGATCCTCGATCTCGAGGCGGTGTGGTGCCATTGGTGCCATGTGATGGAAAAGACCACCTACGCGGATCCCGCTGTCATCGACCTGATGGCGACGAAATACATCGCGGTGCGGGTAGATCAGGACGCCAACCCGGACCTTTCCAACCGCTACGGCGACTGGGGCTGGCCGGCGACCATCGTGTTCAATGCCGACGGCACGGAGATTGCGAAAATCCGCGGCTATATCGAGCCGGAGCGGATGCAGGCGCTGCTCAAGGCCATCATCGACGATCCCTCGCCCGGCCCCTCGGTCGGCGAAGCTTTCGAGATCAAGCCGTCGGCCTCAACTTTCCTGACCAAGGACCAGCGCGCGGCGCTGAGCAAAAATTATGACGAGTCCTACGAGGACACCCTCGGCGGCTGGGGCGACACCCAGAAGTATATCGATGCTGACAGCATGGATTACGCCATCGCGCGCGCGGAAACCGGTGATGCCACGGCGATCAAACGCGCACGCCAGACACTCGATGCCGCGCTTCAGTTGATCGATCCGGTCTGGGGCGGCGTGTTCCAGTACTCCGAAGGCGGCAGCTGGACCAAGCCGCATTTCGAAAAGATCATGTCGTTCCAGGCGCAGTATCTGCGCCAGTACAGCCAGGCCTATGCGCTGTGGAAGGACCCGAAATATCTCGCCGCCGCCAAGGACATTGAACGTTATCTCGCGAGCTTCCTGGTCAGCCCCGACGGCGACTTCTATGTCAGCCAGGACGCCGATCTCAACCACGATGTCGATGGCCATCAATATTATGCGCTGGGCGATGCCGAGCGCCGCAAGCTGGGCCTGCCGCGCGTCGACACCAATCTGTACGCGCGGGAGAACGGCTGGGCGATCAGCGGCCTTGCCGCCTATTACGACGTCACCAATGACCCGAAAGTGCTGGCGATTGCCGAGCGCGCGGCAAAGTGGGTGATCGCCAACCGCGCGCGGCCCGACGGCGGCTTCAACCATGGCGACAAGGATCGCGGCGGACCGTTCCTCGGCGATGATATCGCCATGGGACAGGCGTTTCTCGATCTCTATGCCGCCACCGGCAACCGCGACTGGCTGACGCGTGCGGGCAAAGCCGGCGACGTGATCGGCGCGACCTTCAGGGACGAGGCGGGCGGCTTCTTCACCTCCAGGACCAGCGAGGCGAAGATCGGCGTGTTCGCCAAGCCGGCCAAGCTGGTGGACGACCAGATCCAGGTCGCGCGTTTCATGAACCTGCTCGATCGTTATTTTGCCGTCGATGCCTACAAGGACGATGCCGCACACGCGATGCGTTATCTCACCAGTGCCGCCGCCGATATCCCGCGCCCGCTGGCAGGCGTGCTTCTGGCCGACGAAGAGCTCGCGCTGGAGCCCACCCACATGACCATCGTCGGGGCGAAGGATGATCCGCGCGCGCAGACACTGCATGCGACGGCGCGGGCCTATCCCGCCCGCTACAAGCGCCTGGAGTGGCTCGATCCACGCGAAGGCAAACTGCCGAACCCGGATGTCGAATATCCCGACCTGGGCGAACCCGCCGCCTTCGCCTGCAGCAACCGCATCTGCTCGTATCCGTCATTCAATGCGCAGGAATTGCAGGCGACGGTGCAGCAGATGGCAAAGCTGAAACCAACGCGTGCGGCGGTGAATTGAGATGATGTAACGCGGCCCAGTTCGACGCTGGGCCCTACGGATTGTTTTGGGTGACGATGCGCTTCGACATTCTCAGCGTCATGCCCGCGCTTGTCTCCGCGACTCGGTGGAGCCGAGCCGCTTGGGTATCCACGCCTCAACGGCATCGCTGCAAAGTAAGTCGTGGATACCCGGCACAAGGCCGGGCATGACGTTCGAGGACGTAGAGGCGCTTCGCCTCCCACAACCGTTTTACCCCCCACGAGCGCCTTACCGTCACACCGCCCCCCGCATCATTTCCTGCCCAAATCGCCCCATTCCCAGCACGCCCATTGCACCGCAACACAACAAAACAAAATTTTCTTTCGAATCCTTGTAACCAAATGAAACGGGCTCCGTAGCTTGATGTGGATGATCTCTGAACGAGAGCCATGCCAGCCGTGACGCAATTTCATTTCAACCGAGTTTGAGGAGATCGTTATGAAAATGGATTCCAAGTCGGGTGCCACCCTCGCCGTTGCTGCCGCCACGCTGTTCCTCGCCGGCGCCACTGTCGCCACATCGACCACCGCTTATGCCGCCAACGGCAAGTGCATTGCCGCCAATGCCTGCAAGGGCCAGAGCGCCTGCAAGAGCCTGACCAACTCCTGCAAGGGCCAGAACGGCTGCAAGGGCCAGGGCTTCTCGATGATGTCGGAAAAGGGCTGCGCCAAGGCCGGCGGCAAGTTCGTCGCGGGCTGATCCGAACCGATCCCACAATTTGCGGGATCCGGACATCCGGATCCCGCACGCATTGTTCGAAACGATGCGAGAAGCATGTCGGTCTCCGTCACGACGGAGGCGCGAAAACAGTGACGAGACGGCCACGGCGCGTAACAATCCGCTGACCGTCCCGTAACTGGAGGCGGATGACCACCCCTTCGCCCCGGTCATCCGAATGTTGCGGGCCGGCAACCGGACGAGCGTCCATCACACCGGCGCCGCATCTGTTCATCAACCCGTTTGGGAGGATCTGCGATGAAATTGAATTCGAAATCCGGAGCAACCCTTGCTGCCGCCGCCGCAACGCTGTTCCTGGCCGGCGCCAGCATGACCACCGCGGCCTATGCCGCCGACACCGGCCATTGCGTCGGCGCCAACGCCTGCAAGGGCCAGAGCGCCTGCAAGGGCGGCAATCACGCCTGCAAGGGGCAGAATGCCTGCAAGGGCCAGGGCTTCTCGGAACTGACCAAGTCCAAGTGCGACGCTGCCAAGGGCAAGTTCGAAAAGTCCTGATCATCGCCATCAAAACGGAGGCCGGGCCGCGTGCCTGGCCTTCGGTTTTCTGATATAGTTTCGGTCAGCCAGACTGACGTGCCTCTGGATTGAACCGCGATCGGACGCAGCATGAACGTCTCCAGCAAGATGCCGTCGGTCGGCAAAGTGCCGACATCCGCGCCGCAGCCGTCGGCACCACCGCGCGTCTCCGAGAAACCGCCCTTTCTCGGCTTCGGCCTGGGATTGCGGGCCCAGCATTATGACGAGATTCTCAACGGCAATCCGCCGATCGACTGGTTCGAGGTCATCAGCGAAAACTACATGCTGCCCGGCGGCCAGCCGCTGCGCATCCTCGACCAGATCCGCGAACGTTATCCGGTGGTGATGCACGGCGTGTCGCTGTCGATCGCCTCCACCGCGCCGCCCAATTTCGATTACCTGCAGAACCTGCGCGACCTTGCCAAACATGTCGAACCGAAATGGGTCTCCGACCATCTGTGCTGGACCGGCGTGCACGGCAAGAACCTGCACGACCTGCTGCCGATCCCCTACACCAGCGAGGCGCTTGACCACGTGGTGAGCCGCGTCCAGCTGGTGCAGGATTTCCTCGGCCGCGCCATCGTGCTGGAAAACGTCTCGACCTATGTGCAATTCAGCAATTCCGAGATGACGGAATGGGAATTCCTCAGCGAGCTGTCGCGCCGCTCCGGATGCTGGCTGCTGTTCGACGTCAACAACGTCTATGTCAGCGCCTTCAACCACGGTTATGACCCGAAAACCTTCCTGAACGGCATCCCCGCCGATCGCGTGGTTCAATTCCACATGGCCGGCCACAGCCACATGGGCACCCACATCATCGACACCCACGATCACCCGGTGTGCGACGAGGTGTGGGAGCTGTATGCTGCCGCAGTGCGCCGCTTCGGCCGCGTCTCTACCATGATCGAGCGCGACGACAACATTCCGCCGCTCGACGAATTGATCGTCGAAGTCAACCAGTCCCGCGAGATGGCCGAGAGGCTGTTGCCGGACCTCGACTTGCGGCCCGCCGGATGAGCGACTTCGCGCGGCTGCAGGACGATTTCCAGCGCGCCATCCTGACCGACGACGACTCCGTGCTCGCCGAGATCCTCGACAGCGACAAGGAAAAGCGCGACGTCCTATTCGGCGTCTACAAGCATGCCTATGCCTCGCGGCTGGTCGAGGCCATGCAGAACGATCACAAGCTGCTGTACGACTATCTCGGCGGCGAGATGTTCGACGAGATGGGCCGCGCCTATGTGGCGGCGAACCCATCGCAGAACCCGAACCTGCGCTGGTTCACCCAGGACCTGCCGCAGTTCCTGGCGACGACCGAGCCCTACAGCAAGTACCCGATCATCGCGGAATTCGCCGCACTCGAGAAGGCGCTGAACGACGCGTTCGACGCCAGGGATGCGCCGGTGCTCGCGTTCGCCGATTTCGCCGGTATCGCGCCGGAGGCCTGGAATGGCCTCACTTTCCAGGCGCATCCGTCATCCTGCCGGCTGGATTGTGCGACCAATGTCGCCGCGATCTGGCTCGCGCTGAAGAATGACGAGACGCCGCCCGACGCGATCACCCTGGATGAGCCCAGCCGCATCCTGGTCTGGCGCCAGGGCGTCACGCCGATGTTTCGCGAACTGCCCGCCGAGGAAGCGATGATGTGGGACGAAGCCGCTGCCGGCATTCCCTTCGGCGTGCTCTGTTCGATGCTCGCAACCTATGACGATCCCGACGGAGCCGCGGCGCGCGGTGCCGGCTATCTGCAGGGGTGGGTGACGTCGGAACTTCTGACGGCGGTGTCGGAGACGGAGTGAGTGGTGGGAGACAGCCCACGGCCCGGCCACTGGATCGCCCACATGACCTGGGACCAGGTTGCGCGACGCATCGCGGATGGCGCGGCCGCGATCCTGCCGGTCGGGGCAGCCGCCAAGCAGCACGGCTTTCATCTGCCGATGAACACCGACCAGATCCAGGCCGAATGGCTGGCGGAGCAGCTGGCGGATCACTGCGACGCGGTGATCTGGCCGACGGTCATCTACGGACACTATCCCGCCTTCGCCGCTTACGCCGGCAGCACGGGCCTCAGTTCGGCAACGTTCGAAGCGATGATCCGGGAGATCGCCGGCGGCATCCTCGGCTTCGGCTGCGGCCGGCTGCTGGTGCTCGACACCGGCATCAGCACCGTGGCGCCGGTCGATCGCGCGCTGGCGGCTTTCGATAGCCACGCGGTGCTGCATCTGAAACTGCATGAAGGCCCGCGCTATCGCCGCTGGGCCCAGATGCTCGCCAAACAGGCCTATGGCAGCCACGCCGACGAACTGGAGACCTCGGTGATGCTGGCACTCGCGCCGGACGTGGTCGACATGGCGCGCGCGGAGGCAAGCCCGCCCGCGTCACACGCCTCCACCGGCGCCTTGACGCCGAAGGACCCCGCCTCCGCCGATTACAGCCGCTCCGGAAGTTTCGGCGACCCGACCCTCGCCACCCGCGCCAAGGGCGACGCGCTGCTCAAGGCCATGGTCGACGATCTCGTTGCCGCATCCGCCGGTTTCATCACGCCGCCTCCGCTCGATCGACAGGCCCCGCACGACGGGACCAGAAACGTGCAGCGATGATAACGACACGCGCGGTCCGCATGATCGTTGGCCTGTGCACGGTTGCAGCCCTGATCGGCGCACTCGTCACCTCGCGGCTTGAGGCGCAGTCCGACTATATGCGCGGCGACCGCATGCCCTACGATGCCTTCGATCGACTGGAAAAGACCGACATCGCCGTGCCCGGCGGCATGATCCACCTGGCCATCGCACCCGGCGCGCTGGCTTTGCCGAAAGACAAGATCCTCGGCTGGGTGCAGGCGTCGGCGAAAGCCGTCACCACCTATTACGACCACTTTCCAGTCAAGTCGCTGCGGTTGCTGCTGGTGCCGGTCGATGGCCGCGGCGTGATGGGCGGCACCACATGGGGTTACCGCGGCGCCGCCATTCGCATTGCGTTCGGCCGCGATGCCGGCGAGGAGGCGTTGAAGCGCGACTGGGTGCTGGTGCACGAGATGGTGCACACTGCCCTGCCCGACATGGACGAGCGCAACAACTGGCTATCCGAGGGCCTTGCCGTCTACATCGAACCGGTGGCGCGCGTGCAGTCCGGCGATCTCACCGCGGAGGAGATCTGGGGCGCGATGGTCAGGGACATGCCGAAGGGCCTGCCCCGCGCCGGCGATCGCGGCCTCGACAACACCGACACCTGGGGCCGCAAATACTGGGGCGGCGCGATGTTCTGCCTGCTGGCCGACATTGAGATCCGCAAGCAGACCGGCAACAGACTGGGCCTGCAGGACGCCATGCGCGGCGTGCTCGCCGCCGGCGGCAGCCACGAGGTGGACTGGCCGATCGAACGCATCCTCGCCACCGCCGACAAGGCCGTGGGCGTCGGCGTGCTGACGAAACTTCACACCGAGATGGGCGATAAGCCCGTGACGCCGGACCTCGACGCCCTGTGGCGCGACCTCGGCGTGCGCCAGCACGACGGCGTAATTGAGTTCGACGACAAGGCGCCGCTGGCTGCGGTGCGCGCGGCAATTACGGCGAGGCGTTGAGGGGCGCGATGTACGTCTCCACCCACGACCGTCACGCAGCCCTGCGCTGATCGATCGCGTCTGGACTCCCGGCGCGAGGCGGCGACAATGCGCCTCCAACGCTTCAAACCGCCGCCAGACGCCGGAGTCCGCATGAAAACATCCCGACAGATCGTCACCCGCTCCGCAGCCTCCGGCACCGGCGGGGCTGTCGCCGCGGCGCGGCAGGAGACGGCGGAGGCCGGAGCGCGGATGCTGGAGCTTGGCGGCAATGCGGTGGACGCCGCGGTCGCCATGGGCTTTGTTGCCGGCGTGGTGGAGCCGATGGAGACCACGGTGGCCGGCTCCGGTTTCATGCTGGTGCACGTGCCCGCGGACGGCAAGGTGCATTCGGTGGAGTTCGGCCCGCGGGCGCCGGCGGCGGCGCGGCCCGACATGTACACCATCGACACCACCCGCGCGGTCGATCGCGGCCTCGGCGTCTCCATTGTCGTCAACGATGAGAACGTCCAGGGCCCGACATCGCTCGGCGTGCCCGGCACCATGACCGCCCTGATCGACGCCCACGCGCGTTTCGGCAGCCTGCCGCTGACCACCGTGATGGCGCCGGCGATCGCCGCGGCCAACGACGGCTTTGCCGCCGACGCCTACTACGCGCTTGCCGTGCTGATGAACCAGGCCGCGCTGCGCGCGGATCCCGGCGCCGCCAGCGTGTTCTTCGACAACGGCAACATCCTGCTCGGCGGGCACATGGGCGACAGCTTCGGCGGCCCGGCGCCGCGTGTGAAGCAGAAGGCGCTGGCGCGCACCCTGGAAGTGCTGGCGGCCAAGGGTGCTGCGGCCGTGCGCGAGGGCGAGATCGGCGACGCACTGGTCGCCACCATGAAGGAGCGTGGCGGGCTGCTGTCGCGCGACGACCTGCGCGGCGCGACGCCGCACATCGGCGAGGCGCGACGGATCACGCTGCGGGATCACGAGATCTGGGGACCGGCCGCGCCGTGCGGCACGCTGACCCAGATCCAGATGCTGAAAACCTGGCTGGCGCTTTATCCCGAACGCGCGCCCGGCGACGACACGCCGGAACGGATCACGCGGCTGGCGGCACTGAGCTGGCACGCCTTCGCCGACCGTTATCACTGGCTCGGCGACCCCGAGCGCGTCGCTGTGCCCGAGCAGGCGCTGGCGTCGGACGCCTATGCAGCCGAGATCGCCGCCGCCATCACGCGCGGCGACGCGCCGCCGCGCGTGACACCGGCGGAGGGCATGCCGTGGGAGGTGTTCGCCGGCCGCGCCGCGCACGATCCCTGGCCGTTCCAGGCGGCGAGCATGACAAAACCGGTGTGGCGGCCGATCAGCGGCACCGAGCCGACCTCCGGCACCACCCACATGTCGGTGATCGACCGCAACGGCATGGCGGTGTCGCTGACCCACACCGCCGCCAATCATTTCGGCGCCAAGGTGGTGTGCCCGCGCACGGGCCTGTTGTTCGATTGCGCCATGGGCTGGTTCAACGCCTGCAGCAACGCGGCCAATTCGATCGCCGGCGGCAAGCGCCCGCTGGCCAACATGGCGCCGGTGATGATCACCAAGGGCGGCCGCGTCACCGCAGCGCTCGGCGCACCGGGTGGCCGGCGCATCATCAGCGCCGTGTTTCAGATCGCGCTCAATCTGGTGGAGCGTCGCATGGCGGCGGCCGACGCCGTGCTCGCGCCGCGGATCGACGCCAGCGGCTCGACCATGCTGGCCTCGGAGCGGCTCAAGCCCGTGCTCGCCCAGCTCGACCGCGACGCGCTGCCCTGGCAGACGGTGACCGAGCAGCACCTGCCGTTCGGCTACGAGATGGCGCGCCCGGTGCTGGTGACGCGCGATGCGGCCGGCGGCGTACAGGGCGTCACGGATCCCTTTGCGAAGGGATTTGCGATCGCGGTGTGAGGTGGGCGATTATTTCATCGCCGTCATCACACAACGCGTATCATGCCCGCGAACGTTCGCAGGCGATGGCAGCTGACGAACGCACCAATCAAAATTTGTGCGTGACCCCGGGACCGTACCGCGTTTTTCCGGTTGAATCCCGCGGGGTCACGACGGTCGGATAAGTGCTGGGGCCGCTCGGAGATCGTCCCGACCCGAGGTCGGGTTTGTAGATCGGCGGCTGCTGGACGACGGGGCCTGGATTGCTCGGCTGCCCAGTGAACTGGCTGGGCCGCGCACTTCCGCAGTAATCGAGATCCAGCTTGTTGTAGGAGCAGGCCACGGCCGGCGCCGTCGCAGTGCAGAGTGAAAACAACAGGGTCACGGCAATAAATCGACACATATGATCATCCCTCGCTCGTGAAAATGAAGCTCATGCGGGACGTGCAATAAAATGTAAGACTATCACGATCGACGCCGGCTCGCGAGGGCTTCCCGCGCCTTGCGTCATTGCCAGGTGGGCGCGTGATGCAGAAACAATCGACGCCCGCGCCACCCGTCACGGCTACGCGGAGGGAGCCTTGGCCAAACACCCCTTCACCGCCTGCTCCACGCTGTGAAACACCCGGTCGGGCCCGAGCAGGGTATCGAGCCCGAACCTCGCCACGGCCTCCTGCGCCCGCGCCGATTCCAGCCGCGCGACCGCGAACATCACGCCGTCCTCGCGGCAATGGCGGATGATATCGCTGAGCATCTGTGCGGCGGTGAAATCGATCTCGACAATGCCGGTGGCCTCCAGCACCAGCAGGCGCGTCTGCGGCGTGGCCTGGAGCAGCGCGGTGATGTCGCGGCGGAAGTGATCGGCATTGAGGAACGACAGCGGCGCCTGGAAGCCGGCGACGATCACGCCCGGTTCGCGCTCGCCCTGCGTTTGCGGATGCACCGGCCACCAGATCGAGGTGCCGGGCACACGCTCGTAGGGCGCGACGCGCGCGCGCGTCGTGCTCCAGATGCCGTGCAGCAACGACAGCGCGATGCCGAGGCCGACGCCCTGCTCGATCGGAAACAGGATGATGGCGGCGGCGGTGGCGACGACCAGCCAGAATTCGGCGAACGACTGCCGGAAGATCGCGACGATCTGCTTGACGCGGATGATGCGTAGCGCGACGAACAGCAGCACACCGCCGAGCGCGGCATTGGGCACATGGCGCAGCAGCGCCGCGCCGAACAGGATCAGCGCCAGCACGATGGCTGCGGCGAACAGCCCGGCCAGTTGCGAGCGCCCGCCGGTTTCCGAAACGATGGCGGTGCGCGGCGGGCTGGCATTGACCGGAAACGCGCCGAACACACCGGCCAGGATGCTGCCGGCGCCGACGCCGATGAAATCCCTGTTGACGTCCGGCTGCTGATCCGGATCGGACAGAAACGAGCGCGTGGTGGCGGCGGTCTGCACCATCACCACCATGGCGATGATCAGCGCCAGCGGCACCAGGCGCGCCCATTGCACGATCGGGATATCCGGCAGCGTCAGCGACGGCAGCCCGGTGGAGAGCTGGCCGAGCACGGCGACGCCACGCCCCTCCAATCCCAGCCACACCACGGCCAAGCTTGCGGCGGCGAGACCGATCAGCGCGCCGGGAATCTTCGCACTGATCTTTTCCGACAGCGCGATGACCGCGAGCACGCCAAGGCCGATCACCACGGTATAGGGATTGGCCTGCCCCAGATGGCCGAGCAGCTGCCACAGCTTCACCAGCATCGCCCCCGACGGCGCGGGCAGGCCCAGGATGGCCGGCAACTGCGAAATCAGGATGTGCAGGGAGATGCCAAGCAGGAAGCCGACGGTGACCGGCACCGAGAGCAGATCCGCAATGAAGCCCAGTTTGAAGAAACCGCCGGCCACCAGCAGCACCCCCACCATCAGCGACAGCGCCACCGCCAGCCCCGCATACTCCGGCGACCCCGAGGCGGCCAGCAGCGCCAGCCCGCCGGCGAAAATCGGCGTGATGGTGGAATCCGCCCCGCTGGACAGGAACCGATTGGCCCCGAACACCGCAAACGCCAGCGCACCTGCGAGAAAGGCAAAGAACCCGATCTGCGGCGCAAAGCCGCCGAGCCGGGAGGTCGCCATCTGCTCGGGGATGGCGATGGCGGCGAGCGTGAGGCCGGCGACGAGATCGCGGGAGAGGAAGGCGAGGCTGTAGGACTGGAGGGATTGGAAGATAGGCCAGGCCTTGCGGCTGGCCGCTGCAGAATGAGATGTTTCCACCATTCGTCCTCCCCCCGTCGGCCTTCAGGTGAGGCCGGCGCGATTCTTCAGGGTGGGATGATAGCTCAATTATGCGCTGGCGCGTGGCGAGTTCTAGGATGGTGAAGCGCCTGCCCCGGCATCTTGCCGGCTGGACCAGGTGAGGTAGCTGGCGACCAGGGTCATGATGATGATGCCGGCCGCGCTCAGGACGATCTGTTCGATCAGGGAGGCTGAGCTTGTCGTCAGCCTGAAGTGGACCACGAACGAAAGGAACACCCCGACACAGAAGACGGCGAGCGATTGCTGGCCGCAGATGATCAGGGGTTTCGCGACCAGCCATTGCAGCACCGGCCAGTCTCTGGAGACGAACCGCGCGACAAACAGCGCAATGACAATGAAGTGCAGCAGGCGATACGGGGCGAGGTTGGTCTTGTCGTTCGGGTTGAACATGGCGACCAGCCACTCCGGAAACCTGTTTCCAAACTCCGGGAAGCGACCTGCCATGGTCATCACCAGAGCAAAAGCGAGATAGGCGGCCCCGGCATAAAACAGGACTGGCGACCCGCGAATCCTGCGCAACGTCCCCGCCCCGCCGAGCGCGCTCCACGCGCCGAGCACAAACAGCAGCTGCCAGCAGAGCGGGTTGAAGGTCCATGAGCCATCCGGAAAGGATGGCAGGCTCCATTCGAAGTGCCGGGCCGCGACATACAGCGCGGCCGATCCCGCCAGCACCGGCGTGGGCGCGCGCAGCATGAGCCACAGGACGGGCGGCAAGGCCGCCATCAGCACGATCGAGAGCTGCAGCATGTCCAGGTTCGGCAGTGTGGACAAAAGCAATAGACCATATCGAAGGGTCAGGATCGGATGATCGACGAGGCCGGCCAGGTTGAATTCGTAGATGAGGTCGGACGCGGCGTATCGGGCCGCGGCGGATCCGACGGTCACGATGTAGATGACAAAGAATACGACATAGGCGACGTAAAGCCGCCACACCCGCCCGAACAGCCGGGTCGCTCCAACGATAACGCCGCGCTCCAGCATCATCCGCGCATAACGGATGGCCGCGGTGTATCCGATGGCGAAGACGAACACATCCGCCGCTCCGCTGAATCCGTAGTTCCGCAACGTCACCCAGTTCACGACGTTGTCGGGGATGTGATCGAGAAAGATGAACCAGTTCGCGAGTCCGAGCGCCAGATCGAACCGAAGATCATGGTCGCTCGCGGCGAGAACGGCTTTGATGTCAGTCATGTGCTGTCGTGGACCTTGAAGGATGCGGCGCTCCTCTCATCTCCACTCAACCGGCTACGCCGCGTTCAGCGCCTGCGCGATATCCGCGATCAGGTCGCTCGGATGTTCGATCCCGATCGAGAGCCGGATCGTCGAGTCCAGCACCCCGATCCGCTCGCGGATGTCGGCCGGCACCCCGGAGTGGGTCATGCTGGCCGGCAGGCTGGCAAGCGACTCGGTACCGCCAAGGCTCACCGCCAGCTTGAAGATCTGCAGCGCGTTGAGAAAGGCAAACGCGGCGGCCTGGCCGCCGGCAATATCGAACGCGAAGGTGGAGCCGGCGCCGGTGCACTGCCGCGCGAACACCCGGCCGGCGGCGGAAACGGGATCGTGGTGCGCCAGATAATGCACTTTCGCCACCTTGGGGTGATCGCGCAGAAAATCCGCCACCAGCCGCGCGTTCACATCGGCCTTTTCCATGCGGATACTCAGGGTTTCAAGCGAGCGGCTGATCATCCAGCAGGAGTGCGGATCGAGCTGGGTGCCGATGGCGCCGCGCAGCGCCTTGACGTCCTTCATCAGGACCTTGGAGCCAAGCGCCGCGCCGGCGATCAGATCGGAATGGCCGCCGACATATTTGGTCAGGGAATAGAGCGAGAGATCGGCGCCGTGCTCGATCGGCCGCTGAAACACCGGGCCGAGCAAGGTGTTGTCGCAGGCGATCAGCGGGGTATGCCCTTGAGCGTGGCCGATGCTGTCGGCGACACGGCGGATCATGGCGATGTCGACAATGCCGTTGGTGGGGTTGGCCGGGGTTTCGATGAAGATCAGCGACACCCGCCCCTTGCGCATAGCCTCCTCCGCCGCGCGGGTGACCTGCGTCTCGTCGATGCCGTCGGCAAAACCCACCGCGCCGATGGAGAGGTTCGCGAGCGTCTTCGCAAACAGGGTCTCGGTGCCGCCATAAAGCGGCTGCGAATGCAGGATGACGTCGCCCGGGCGGGCGAAGGCCAGGATGGTGGTGGAAATCGCCGACATGCCGGAGGAGAACAGTGCGCAACTTTCGGTGCGCTCATAGATCGCGAGCCGATCTTCCACGATCTCGCTGTTGGGATGATTGAAACGCGAATAGACCAGCCCCGCGCCCATGCCCGCCGGCGGCTCGCGCCGGCCGGAGACATAATCGAAGAAGTCCTGGCCGTCCTCGGCGGTGCGGAACACGAAAGTGGAGGTGAGGAACACCGGCGGCTTGACGGCGCCCTCCGACAGCTGCGGATCGTAGCCGTAATTCAGCATCAGCGTTTCCGGATGCAGCGCGTGGTTGCCGATGTGGGTCTTGGACGGAAACGGTTTCACCATGGCTGCCTCGCTGAATGGGCGGATCGCCGCCCTAGGTGGTTCGTATGGCCTGGAAGCCCTCCCAGGCCGTCGTGCGCTTGCGGTGCAAGAGTTTCACGTGAAACCGGTAGCGGCCAAGCTCCCGGTCCGCGCCGGTGTCGCGATCGAGAAAGAGCGGAAAATCTTCCGCCGGCGGCTTCGCATGGCTGAAGGCGGCTGCGTAGCTGCGCATGATGATGCGCTGCTCGCGGTTGAGGCCTGCGAGCCAGGCCGGATCCGAGGTGTTGCGATCGGATGTCGGCAGCCAGGAGGGCGAATAGCCGAGATAGAGGTTGAAACGGGTGGCCGCGCTGTCGTTCGGCACGGTACGGTGCCACAGCGCCGTGTCCATCAGGGTCAGCGAACCGCTGCGCACCAGAAGCTGCTGTTCGCCGGGAACGGCTTCGTCGGTGTCGTAGGCATCGAAGTGCTGCTGGCGGTGGCTGCCCGGCACAAAGGCGAGATTGCCCATGCCAGGATGATGCACGTCCGTCAGCCACACGCCCACCTTCACCTGCATCGGCGCGCCCGGCGCCAAAGCCGCATAGGGAAGCACGCGCGGACCGTCGATATGCCAGCGCTCCGGCCGCGCACCGGCGCCGGGTGCGCGAACGAACAGTTCGCTGAGCTGCAGCTTCAGCATCTCGCCATAGAGGTCGTAGACCAGGCCGACATGGGCGGGATGATCGATCAGGCCCGCGAAAGCCGCGTCCGCTTCGACGAAATTGCGCAGTGTGAAGAAACCGGCAGCGGATTCCGCGCGTGCCTGCAGCCGCTCGACCGCCGCGCGCCAGATTCCCACCTCGTGCGCGCTGTAGGCGTTCTCGATCACGAGCAGACCGCGCGCCTCGAATTCCCGCCACTGCTCCAGGCTGAAGCCGGGCGGCGCACGTCTCAGGGAACTCGCCACATCGACCATGCTCGCCTTCTCTGTCACGCGAATCGAGCGGCAGTGTAGCCCAGATGGAGACCGAGCGGCCGCTGTCCGCCGCGACGCAGTCGATCACAATATCGCATGCGCGCAACGCCTTGTTCCGCACGCGACATCTGCAACGTCCCCGGAACATGCCGGCGTTGTTGACGTTAGCGACGTGATCCGGTGCGCTGGCGCGCCGGTGAACCCGTGCGGGGCGGATCGATCGAGATCGCCGGTGCTGTTTGACCACCCTCCAGGTGGGAGGCCTCCCGCAGGACGCGACCGCGTGGCTTTGCCGCACGGCGCAAACCCACACATGAGGAGCACATCATGAAACTGAACGCCGCACAGGTGGAACAGGCGCTGAGCCAATTCAATGCCCAGGCACTACCCGATACCCATCCGGTGATACCGCAACTGAACAACCTGTTCGGGGACCACACGTTCTTCCTGGACAAGAGCGGCCTCAATGTCCTGGAGTCGCTGGATCCGGACGCGGAGGCACGAACCGGCACGGTCGTGAACCTCGCATCGTGGGCCGATCCCGATCGCACCAGCCTGGCGCCGCACGAACCGGAGCCGACCGGCGTTGTCGTGGTGCTGGAACGCAATCATTGATATCATCGCCTGACGAAAAGAAGCCCCGGCCGCACGAATGGCCGGGGCTTTTTTTTGTTATCCGCGCGGGGGACGCCGGCATGGTGATGGCAATGATTGCACATGCGCCACAAGCCCGGTAGCCTGATGGCAACCGGGCTTGGTTTCGTCGAACGCCGATGGCGTCGCAGTACCTTCGCTGAAGAATACAACCCGGGGAACGACCCGATGAATCAGCTCCGTCATCCTGAGGTGCGCGCTCTTGCGCGCCTCGAAGGACGACGGCCAAGGAGCTTGCGTACGGGCCGTCGTCCTTCGAGGGCCATTCTGCGAATGGCCACCTCAGGAGGACGGATTACATCGGCTAAGCCGTCTTGGCGAACATCGTCAGCACGCCGTCGGCGATGTTGATGGCGACGACCTGCGACGAGCTGTACCCCCTCGCCTTCAGTGCGGATGTGGCCTGCGGGGTCGCATCGATCGATTGCCGCAGCGACTGCAGGTCCTTCTCGTTGGTGTTGGCGACGAGGTCGTCCAGCTTGGCGCGGACCTCGGGCTGCAGATCCTTGATGTCGACGACCTGGATGCTCCGGATCGTGACTTCGGACTTGGTATCCTGGGATTTGGTGTCCTGAGATTTGGACGCCGGAGCCTGCGCCCCGGGTTGCGCGGGCGCGCCCTGCGCAAGGACGGCATTGGATGCTCCGAGCGACAGAGCTGCGATCACAATGGCTGAAACCGTCAATTTGCGCATGGTCATTCCTTTCGTGTCCGGTCGGGAACCGAGAGGAAGGCTAGCGATGGAATGGGGTCAGGGTCTGATTCCGATGTGGCCGTTCGGTGAAACCAATGCGGCCTGAATGCGCAGAGTGAACGCCATCAAGTTCCCCTGCGTCAATCCGCGAGCGCAAAGGCCTTGCACCAGCCGTCGGCGCTGATGTCGCCGGATACCACCTTGCAGGACGCCGGCCGCTCGAACAGCGTGCACATCCCGCAGCTGTAGATGCCGTTCGGCTTATCCTGATACTCGGCCTGCTGCAGTGTCATTTTTTCCACGGCATCCGCCGGTGATATCCGCGCCAACAGCCCCGCCGACATTCCTGTCATGACCGCACGCAACAGATTTCGACGCGGCCCGTTCAATCGCTGCTCGACCATGGAGTTCATCTCCGGCTCTTGAGCTCTTCCCGGCTCAACGCTGACAGTGTAGCGGCTTGATGTCTCTTTCTGAAGACCGGATTGTCACTCTTTCGGCTGGCCTTGGGCCCAGCTTTTGCTAGTTTGACGATGCGGACAAACGCTTGCAGCGAGGGCCATGTGACCGAAGACACCCACACGCTTCGCACCGACGGGATTTCCGCAACCATTGCCGCCGATGGCGCCGAACTGTGCTCGCTGCAAAACGCCGATGGCCTCGAACTGTTGTGGCAGGCCGGCCCGGCGTGGCGGCGTCATGCGCCGGTGCTGTTTCCGATCGTCGGCCGGCTCAAGGGCGACCAGTTGAAGCATCGCGGCCAGGTCTATCCGATGACGCAGCACGGCTTCGCGCGCGACCGGCGGTTCACCTGGGTGGAGCGCGGGCCGACGTCCTGCACGCTCGTGCTCAGCGACGATGCGGAGACCCGCACACGCTATCCTTTCCCGTTTCGTCTCACTGTCAGCTATACGGTGGACAAGGCGCGGCTCCACGTGGCCTACGCTATCGGCAACACCGGCGACGATGTGCTGCCGGCCTCGATCGGCGCCCACCCAGCGTTCAACTGGCCGCTCTCGCCGGACCTGCGCAAGGAGGATTACCGGCTGACGTTTTCCGACGCCGAGCCCGCGCCGATCCGCCGCCTGAGCGGCGGCCTGCTGCGCGCGACACCAGAGCCCACACCGATTGACGGCCACACCCTCGCGCTTTCCGAGAATCTGTTCGACGCCGATGCCGTGATCATGGATCGCCCGGCGAGCCACAGCGTGCGTTATGGCGCCGATCGCGGCCCCGCGATTACCGTGGCCTGGGAAAACTTCCGGGAGCTCGGCATCTGGTCAAAGCCGGGCGGCGCGGATTTCCTGTGCATCGAGCCGTGGCACGGCATCGCCAGCCCATCGGACTTCGACGCCGATTTCAGCGACAAGCCGGGCGTGATGCTGATCGCACCGGGCGCACAACGCATTCTGCGGTTTCAGATCCTCGTTCAATAACGCGACGCGGCCGTGCAAGTCTGGCCGCGACATCGACAACAGATGACACTCCACAACAGGTGACTCATGGCCGATCGGATTCTGGTGTTCTACGGCTCCTACCGCTCCGACCGCATGGGCATTCGCCTTGCGGATTTCATCGTGGCCGGCCTGCGCGGGCGCGGCGACGATGTGGAACTGATCGACGCCAAGGCCGTGGACCTGCCGATGCTGGACCGGATGTACAAGGAATATCCGCGCGGCAACGCGCCCGCGGCGCTGGAGGATCTGGCGACCAAGATCCGCGGCGCGGACGGCTTCGTGTTCGTCACCGGCGAATACAATTGGGGCATGCAGCCGGGATTGAAGAACCTGACCGATCACTTTCTGGAAGAATGGTTCTGGCGGCCGGCGGCGATCGCCAGCTACTCCGGCGGCCGGCTGTCCGGCGCCCGCGCCTCCACGCTGTGGCACGGCACGCTGTCGGAGATGGGCATGATCGTGGTGTCGAGTTCGCTTGCGGTGGGACCTATCTCGCAGGCCCTGAACGAGAACGGGCATCCCACCGGCGATGCCGGACGATTCCTGGAACGCGCCTTCCCGCGCTTCGCCGACGATCTTGCGTGGTGGATCGAGGCGGCCAAACTGCAGCGCGCCCGCAAACCACCGCCGTACTGAGATGCGCGGCTGGCCAAGCCAGATGCTGAACGCACCCAACGCACAAGACGCGAGTGTCCCGAATTCGAAGTTCGCTGGATTCTCAGCGAGCTCTGAGCGAACTTCGAATTCGATCACCACACTTGCAGGAGAAAAACGCGTGGCCAAGGAATTGAGCTTCAGGTGGGCGGAGGCCGGGGATTTCGAGGCGGTTCTCAGTCTCGCAACGCAGCTCGCGCACCACATCGAAGAGAAGACCCCGTCGCTGACACCATCTGACTTCGCAACCTATCATCTCGGCCCGGAGGCGCCGATGCGCCTGCGGCTCGCGATCGATGACGGGCGCGTGGTCGGCATGATCAGCTGGACGCTGATGCACGAGCTCTACTGTGGGAAAAAACGCGTCTTCATCAGCGACGTATCGGTGGATCGAGCCGCCCGCGGCCGCGGCGTCGGTATCGCGCTGATGGCTGAGGTAAAGGCCTGGGCGCAGGCCCATGGTGCGGCGAAGCTGACCTGGGAGGTGTGGTATCGTAACGCATCGGCGAAAACCTTCTACGAACAACTGGGTGCTACAGTCGACGACGAGGCTGTCCCGTATGGGCTGATGCTCACCGATGGTGCGGGATGACGCGCTCTGCCGGGCGGTCATCACAGCGCGTGGCTCACGCCACGGCGTTGCGGGCGATCACCTCGCGATAGAACGAGACGCTCAGCTTCGGGGTTCGTTTCAGGGTCTCGAAGTCGACCCGGTACAGGCCGTAACGCGTCTCCAGGCCATCCGACCATTCGAAATTGTCGAGCAGGCTCCAGAGGAAATAGCCCTGCACCGGCACGCCCTCGGCGGTGGCGCGCTGCAACTGGCTGAGATAGCTGCGCAGCACCATGATGCGGTCGAGGTCGTAAACCTGGCCATCCGCGGTCGGCTGATCCGACGACGAGGTGCCGTTTTCGGTGATGTAGATCGCCTTGGGGCCCCAGAGCTTCGCGACGTGGCGCGGCGCCCAGTACAGCGCGGCGGGATCGATCTTGTGCCAGGGCGAACTGGTGTGCGGGAACGATGCGGGCAGCGGCAGCAGGGCGAAGCCATGGGCATCGTCGGCCGCGGTCACGTAGTAATGCGGCGTGTAGACATTGATGCCGACATAATCCACCGGCGAGGAAATGATCTTCAGATCTTCCGCTGTGAACTTCGGCGCATTCGCGCCGGCATAGGCCAGGAAGGCGCTGGTGTATTTGCCCTCCAGGATCGCGGTGAGATAGCCGGCATTCATTTCGCGCGTCGCAATCTCGGCGGCGCGGATGTTGTCCGGCGTCTCGATGGCCGGCACGCACACCACGATGTTCTCCGCCGGGCCGACCTTGGTTCCTGTCCGGCCATGGGCGCGGATCGCCTGCACTGCGAGGCCGTGGGCCAGCGCCACATGGTGGCGCACCTGATTGACACGGTCCTGCGACAGCTTGAGACCGGGCGCATCGGGACCGCCGCCATAGCCGGCGTCGACGAACCGGCCGCATTCGTTGATGGTGAAAAAGTTCGTGACGCGATCGCTCAGGCGCGCCGCGACATAGCCGGCATAATCGCCGAACGCCTTGGCGGTGTCGCGGGATTCCCAGCCGCCGACACGATCCTGCAGGGCCTGGGGCAGATCCCAGTGGTAGAGCGTGGCGAACGGCGTAATGCCGTGGGCCAGGCATTCGTCGACCAGGCGATTGTAGAAATCCAGCCCCTTCGGGTTGGGCTCCCCGCCGCCGTCCGGAAACACGCGCGGCCACGCGATGGAAAACCGATAGGCCCGGGCGCCCATCGCCTTCATCAGCGCAACGTCGTCCTTGTAGCGATGGTAGTGGTCGCTGGCGCGGTCGGCATTGCTGCGGTCGACGATGGCTCCGGGCCGGTGCGCAAAGGCGTCCCAGATCGACGGCCCCCGGCCATCCTCGTTGACGGCGCCCTCGACCTGGAAGGCCGAGGTGGCGGTGCCCCACAGGAAGCCGCCGGGAAAGCCGGCCCCCGCGGCCCCCCTCGGCTGGCCGGAGCCGAGCAGCACGGATTTTTCACCCGTCCTGGCCGACGCCGCCGGAAGACCGAGCGCCGCCCCGGCAGCGACCTTCGCAAGCTGACGACGAGAAAATCCCCGAGAAAATACCTTGAACACCATTCCCCACCTTCCCGGCGCGGCCGCGGATCGACATCGAAAGACCGTTCGCTGGTAGCCGATTGCGCCGCCGATGTCATGAACATGCCAGCCCCGCCGGGCAGCAAATATGCGTGTGTGGCCGCGCTGCACGCCCGGGGGCGTCTCCGTGGGTTTTGTCGACGCAATCGCTTCTTTTAGGAAGGCAGTGCGTCCCTAAGCTAGATCAAGGATCCACGCCAACGAGCCTCATTACGGCTCGGCCACATCCTCGTCGAACCCCTCCGGCTCGGCGCGTCCCAGGGCGAACTGGCCGACCGGGCCTTCGACATGGACGTCGAGCCCCGTCATCTTCGCAAACAGGTCGATGTTGCTGTTGCCGATGGCGCAGCCGCCCAGCCCCATGTCGGTGGCGACCAGATAGAGGGACTGGGTCAGCACGCCGACCTCCTTGAGCACCAGCGCGTAGGCGATCGCGGAATATTTCCACGCGCTGCGGCCGAAACGTGCGGCAATGGTGATCAGGACCTGGGGCGTCGCGGGCGCATCCATGGCGAAGGCGGCGGCCGCCAGCAGCGTGTCGCGCTCCGCTGCACGGGCCTCGATCGGCATCAGCGCATGAGCGGCGGCATCGTAATGATAGAAGCCGGGAGCAAGCCCCTCGCAATGGGCCACGGTCAGGTACAACTCAAGCGCGTAGGCGGCGCCGCCCGACGGATAGGGCCGCGGGGCATAGTCAACCACCGGGCCAATATCACCGTCGCCGAAGTCGACGGGAGCCTGCCATTGCGATTGCACGCGCGCGGCGCCATCCAGCAATCGCGACAGTTCGCCGAGCGTGATCGGCTTGCGGTCATCGAAACTGCGGGTCGACTGCCGCGCCCGCAACAGCCGTGCGACCGGCGCAAGCGGCTGCGCCGGTGGACCTGACAGTGGCTGCAGGTCGATCGCCGGACCCGGCCAGCGCGGCCGGACCGCCGGCAGCGGCGGCAGGATGCCTGCATAGGGATAAAGGCCGCCCAGCGGATTGGCCTGACGCCCCTCGGTGCTGCGGGTGTGGAACACGAGGTCGTGGAAGTCCCACATCACGAGATCGTCGTCACCTTCGGCCGCACGCAGATCGCCGGTGTGGGCCGGATCGATCCGAAGCAGCATGCTGCAATCCAGCAGCACGGCGAGCAACGCTTCGCTCAGCACGCCATCGGCCCGCAGGAGCGTCCCGATCGACTGCGGTATGGCCAGCGTCGCAATGGCGGCCGCGATTTGCGGGTCGCCGATCCTGATGAGCGCCGCGGCGCGTGGCGACTCCAGCACGACATCGTTGCCGCGCCGTCGCAGATAAGCGAAGCGCGACAGCACGACGAGATCGACGGCGCCGAGCTCAGGCATCCGCGGCCAGTAATCGGGCGCCTGCGGTTCGATGACGACCTGGTCAACCCCACCGCGATGTTTGCCGTCCGCTGCCGATCCGACCACGTATTCGAGAAGACCGCGCCGGGCCAGGCGCCGGACCAGCAGATCGATCTCCTTGTCGACCGCGCCATCCGCCGCGAACGAGGCAAGCGGCAATCCGCCGTGCAGGCCTTGCGCGCGTTGGGACGCGGCGGCGCTGAACTGGCCGAGACCGACCGCTTGACCATCGAAACGCGCGGCGAGTTGTCCGTCCATCGCGGGCTGCAGCGTGATGCGCGACAGCAGCCGGGCAAACACTTGCGGCAACGCCGCGCGCGGCGCTCTCTTGGTTTTTTGCGGTTGTTGCTTCGGCTTTTTCGCCGGCCGTGGCCTGGTCCCGCTTTTCCGCGCTGGCTTGCTTGAGACGGCTTTTTTCGATGCCGCTTTTTGGGTCCTGGCTTTTGTCCGGGCTGGCTTTTTTCCGGGAGCGCGCACGCCGGGCTCTTCCTTCAACTGTGCGGAAGAAACGGCGTGAGTTCGGCCTCGGCAATCGGCTGCTCGCGCAGGCCGAGCTTGACCGGAACATCATAGAGCCGCCCCGGTGCGAAGCGGCGATAGAAGTGGCGCAGGCCGGGCACGATCACCCGCACCACCGAGACTTCGACATCGGGCCGGGTCTGGTCCAGCACCATGAAGTCCAGCCCCGCGCGCCGGGCGACCGCGACACAGGCATCGACCTGGTCGCGCGTGGTCGCGAGCGGGCCGAACGCCGGCTCCGGCACCGCGACCGGCTTGCCGCTGGGCAGCAGGAACGGGTGCTCGTCCAGGCGCAACGGGTTGGTGCCGTCGAGGCTCGATTTCTCGCCGGTGCCGCCATTCATCAGGCCGATGGAGAGAAATTGATTGAGCTCGGTCAGCGTGCGCAGCAGCGCGATGCGGCGGTCGAAATGCGCGCCCGAGCCGAACTCGATGTTCTCCTTGCCGTCCTGGATCCAGTGCAGGATCGACACATAGGTGGGAATGCCGAGATCGCTGGTGACATCGAGCACCCACAATTTGCGTCCCGCTGCGGCCAGCTGGCTGCTCATGTCGCGGATGAAGGAATCGTCGAATTCACTGAGATCCACTTCCGCCCGCCGCGATCGGTTGTACCACCAGATGGCATAGGCATCGCGCTCCACCAGTTCGAGGAAGCCCTGGACGATGGCCTCCTCGACCGTGTTGCCGGCGGCGCAGCCGTTGGAATCCGCATGATACGCGGCGGGATCGTTGTAGAAGAAATACAGCATGCTGGTCGGCAGATACTTGAAGCGCTGGTCGCGCAGCGACCACACCGGCGACCATTCCATCTTCGCCGACCGATCGAAGGTGGAGGGCACGACATGCGCCTCCTCATCGGGGTCCTGCGACTCCACCGGCGGCGCCTGCTGCTGGCGGAATTGCGCGTCGCTGAACAGCAGCACCTCGTTGGGGGGAACCGCCTCGCCCGGCGCAAAATCCGTGAAGCGCCGCTTCATGCGAATCTCGTCGCCTTGATAAATCCCGGAGTAGCGCTCGATCGATTCCATCAGCGCGCTGGCTTCGCCCTGCTCGGCCGTACTGCCCTTGCCGAAGCTGCCGCCGGTCAGTCCGCCCCGGAGTTCGTCGAGGGACTGCGCCGGAGCGGAAAAATTGTGCGTCGCAAAGAAGCTGGCATTCATCGGCAGGTCGGCGTCGATGCGCTCCAGCCGCTTCACCACGCCGGTCAGCGGGCTGACGTGTTTGCGGAACTTGGCCAGTGTCGCCCGCGCCGACACGGTACGATAGCCACCACTGGTCATCACCAGTTTGGCGCCGGGGCCAAGCGTGATCGGAACCGGCTTGCGGCGTGGATCCCGCAGTTTCCTGCTGCCGCAGGTCGGACATTGCGGGCGGTGCGCCACGTAATGTCTGACGACGGCGGAGCCCAAGAGATCGAGGCTGACGATGTGATTGCGCAGGTCGGTGCGAAAGCCGGTGGCGATGGCCTTGGCAATCTCGACGGCGGCAAGCTGGATGCCGCTTTGGCCGACCGTGTGCCGGGCAAGCGGCGACTGCACGATCGGGCGCGCCGGACCGCGATCGAGAAAACCCTTGATCTCCCGGTTGCGGATCATGCGGTCGAACAGGCAGGTCCAGCAGGCGCTCTCACTGGGAATGAACACCGGGCCAACCAGGGGAAAAGCGCCGGACGGCTGCACCAGCAGCCACGGCGTGCCGTCGGAGACATGCTGGCGGTTCAGTTCGTCAAGGCGCCGATCGAGATAGTCGTTCACCAGCATGATGGTGAGGTCTGCATCTCGCTTGACCACGCGCACGCCGAGCGCGCTCAAGGCGGCACTGAGCTCGGCCACGCCCTGTACGTCGATCGCCTGGACACGTACCCGACAGGACTGGAGATTTTGCTCGGCCATGGCCGGCGGCAGGCCGAGGCTCGCCCAGTAACCCGCGGCGGCGTCGGTGGAGGCCGGCGACGCCGCGATGATATAGCGGCGATCGGCCATCCGCTTGAAGGCTTCCTCGATCTGGTTTGCCGGGAAATCCTTTTGCAACGCCTGTGCGAGCTCGCCCATGCTTTTGCCGCCCTTGGCGATGGCGGAGGCCAGCGCACAGTAGAGCGCGCCGTGGAGGAAGAACTTCCGATCCTCCGAATACAGGCAGACCACATCGGGAGACAGCAGGTAGACGCTGAAATTGGGAGCGAACTGCACGATATCTTTGCCGGCGCGCCGTGGCCGGCTGGTTCCGCGATTGGTTGTCATGATGTCAGTATGCGTACCCGGTTCGCGTCACGTTGGAAGGCGTGAGGCGTATCATGACGACGTCGCGCGTCGACGACAACTCGCCTCGGAAACTGGCTTTGGAATTGGTCTTGAACCGCCGCGGAGAAAGCTTCGCCCGCGCGCATTCGCGCCGAAACATGACCGGCGCTGCCGGCAACACAAAATTGGCGGGGTCGACATTGTCGACCCCGGCCATGATCATCTTGGGTTGTCAAAGAAATCAGGAAGCGTGCCCGCTCAGCACAAGCGGCAGGCGCCCCATGACAGACAGCAACCACCGCAACCGCCGCCGCAGCCGCGGCAACCACGGCAGCCTCGGCAACCACGACAGCCCCGGCAACCACGACAGCCGCCGCAGCCACGGGCAAGCGTCACGCCGCCACGGGCCTCGTCGATGCTCTCCTTGTCGAAGACATAGAACGTGGCGAGGGTGACGTCCGAGAGTTGTTCTTCGCCGAGAGCGAATTCCTGAGTCGGCGTTGCGTTCGGCGGCAACGGGCGATCGCCCGCCGGTACGACAGCCGCAGAGGCGCCGCCCACCATCGATAGAGTCAGTCCGGCAGCTCCGATAACCGGGGCGGCTTTTTTCAAACGTGTTGGCTTCGAAGCTTGCTTCGCTCGTGCCATAGTCGCGTCCTCCATATCTTCCAGTATGTTGCGCGTCCCCGCCGATAAATAGTACGCGGTCAAAACGCCGCATGCAAGGCTGGGCGTGCTGCTGATCGAACATGAACGAGAATTTCATTCTCAGCCGGCGCGCTGCAACGCAACGAGCGCTTGACAACCACACCGTTGCCGCTGTTTGGAGGCGACAACGGAGACACCACATGGTCGTTCATCACGGACGTTTCGCCTGGTACGAACTGATGACGACCGATATCGCCGCGGCGCGCACTTTCTACGCCAAGGTGGTGGGCTGGAACGCACAGGATGCCTCCGCGCCCGGTCTCCCCTACACCCAGTTCACTGCCGGACAAGCTCCCGTCGCCGGACTGCTGGACTTGCCCGAGGGCGCACGAAAGATGGGCGCGACGCCGCGGTGGATGGGCTACGTCGCTGTCGATGACGTGGCGGCGGCCTCGGCGCAAATCAGCCGCCTTGGCGGCACCGTGTATGTTCCACCCACCGACACCAATATCGGCCGCATCGCTGTCGTCGCCGATCCGCAAACCGCGACGCTCGCCCTGGTCGAGGGGCTGAAACCGGGCCCGCGGCCGGCTGCTGCGCCCGAGCAGCCGGGTCATGTGGGCTGGCATGAACTGCTGGCCACCGACCGCGACAGCGCCTTTGCCTTCTACAGCAGCCTGTTCGACTGGCGCAAAGCCAACGCCGACAGCACACCCGCACCGGACAGCTATCAGATGTTCGCCGCCGGCGAGCAAGCCATCGGCGGGATATTCACCAAGCCGGCAACGGCGCCGGTGCCGTTCTGGCTGCTCTACTTCAATGTCGACGACATCGACGCGGCCGTGGCGCAGGTGACGGCCAACGGCGGCCGGATCCTGGAGGGGCCGATCGGATTGCCGGACGGCTGGATCGCGCGATGCGTCGATCCCCAGGACGCGATGTTCGCGCTGCTGGGACACCGCACCCGTGGCAGCACGGCCACCGATTCGGCGATCGGCTGGTCCGCATCGTGGGGCGGAATTTCATCGAAAGGCCGGCTGGTCACCAAGCGCCGCCCGCTGTGACTCGTCCGATCAATTTTCCGCGAACACGCAGCCGACCAAACATTTTGCTCGGCAAATTTTTCGCGACGGACACGACGCGGCAATCTTTGCCGCGCCGGCACGAGTCCGACGCGACGAAAATCGTTCATGTTTCCGCGTGTTTCCAACTGGCATGAGGCTTGCTCGATCTCTCTGGTCTGATCCGGAGCTTTTGCCATGGCCGTTTCATTGTCGAGCATTCTACCGACGCCTTCCACCGACACAGCACCGGGGAAGCTCACGACCAAGCCCGCGAATGACAAGTCGGTCGAGCAGAAGTTCCTCGATTACGCGAAGATGACACCGGCGCAGCGGATGCACGCCGCGATGCTCGCGCAGATGGGCCTCACCGAAGAGCAATTCAAAGCGATGGATCCGGCCGCGCAGCAGAAGATCGAAGACAAGATCCGCGACATGATCAAGCAGCAGGCGGAGAAGACCAACGATACGCGCACCGGATTGATCACCGACAAGTCGGTGTAGGTCGCGCGGCAGCCGGTTCGGACACGCAGCCTGCATCCGCACGATGCGGTGGAGGTGACGCAGCGGGGTTCGCGGGTAATCCCCCGGATGGAGGAATCTCCTTACGCGTCGCCTCTGCCCAGACGATTTGCGTTTCCGTTCGCTTGCAGCAATGCAGCGCCCGGCCGGCGATCGCCCCAGACATTGTTAATCTCTTTTCCAACCAGCGGCGCGTCATCGGCGCGTCGCAATTGACGAGGCATCGGGCGCCTCGCATGGTTTCAGCGCCGGCTCGTGAATGCAGATACTGGAATTGCAGATATCGCAACGCAGATCACCGAGGGCATGACCATGACATTCATGCGCGTGCGTCATTTACGTATTTTGATGGTATCGCTCTGCCTCGCCGCTTGCGTCCAGGCTTCTGCGCAGACACCGACCCCACCGTATCAGGCCAAAGCGGCCGGGTTCACCCGGCTGGTTTTCGACGACGAGTTTACGGTGGATTCGTTTACACCAGCTTCGACCAACCGGCTGTGGTGGAACAGCTTCTGGTTCTTTCCGCCACCGGTTGGCACATCGGTGCTGATGCCCGGCGGCTACGTGCGGATCACGACACCGGGCGTCTCACCCAACACACACTTGGTCAACCATCCGGTGAATGCGTCGCCCTACGGCCCCAGTTACATCTTCGGATATTTCGAAGCCCGGATGCGATTTCTCCCCGGCCCCGGCGGCAACGTCGTCAACAGCTGGGGCGCATTCTGGATGTTCTCCAAGGCGGCGATCCAGAACCAAGCCACCGACGCGAACGGCAACAAGGCGTGGTGCGAGATCGATGTCGCCGAAATGTTCACCCACAACCTGCTCAACACCACGATTCATTCCTGGTATCAGCCGAGCGGGGGCACCCCACAGGACACCTCCAACCCCAACCATCTCAACTACCTGGGCGCAAACGATCCGATCGACGGTTATTGGCACACCTTCGGAGTGCTGTGGAAAAGCGGCGTCGTCACCTGGTACATGGACAACGCGCAGGTCGCGACCTACCGGCACTCGTATGCCGTCTGCAACAGCCAGCCGATGACACTCGTCCTGACCGCGCAAACCCTGACCAATGATTCGCAGATCACCGACGTCGACTGGGTCCACATCTGGCAGTGACGCCGGACTGCAACACGCGCTGCTTGCTAGTTGAACGCCATGCCGCCGCTCATCGCGACGGTCTGGCCGGTCATGTAGGCGTTGTCGAGCAGCATCAAGACGGCCTGCGCGACCTCATCGGCGGTGCCGAACCGGCCGAGCGGAATGCGACTGACCAGGTTGTGCTGCCCCTGCATCATGTCGGTCTCGATCAGGGAGGGCGCTACCGCATTGACTGTGATGCCCTCCTTGACCAGGCGCGCGGCGTAACCGCGCGTCAGGCCCTCGATGCCCGCCTTCGACGCATTGTAGTGCGGCCCGATCGAGCCGCCGCCGCGGGCCGCGCCCGAGGAGATGTTGACAATGCGGCCCCATGTCCTCGCCCGCATCCCCGGCAGCACGGCCTGCATGCACAGGAACACCGACTTCAGATTGACCGCGATGGTGAGATCGAAATCCGCTTCGGTGAGATCGTCGACCCCACGTGTCACGGCCACGCCGGCATTGTTCACCAGGATATCGATCGGCCCGAGCCGCGACGTCACCGCCGCGACCATCCGCGTCACATCCGCGGATTCGGAGACGTCGGCGCCGACCGCGATGGCGCGTCCGCCCGCGGCCGTGATGGTCCTGACCAGCGCATCCGCATCCGCTTCACGCTCGCGATAATTGACGGCAACCGCGGCGCCCGCCGCTGCAAGCCTCGATACGGTTGCCGCGCCGATGCCGCGGGAGCCCCCCGTGACGAGGGCAACACGGTTCTGCAAGTGCGCTGTGGTCATGGTGATCTCCTGCGTCGCCAAGGGCTGGCTTGACGACGCAGATAGTCAGTCGCGCACGCTGACAACAGCCCCTGCGGTTTATTTGATCAGCGGGCAGCCGCCGTCCTTCAAGGGGCGGAACACCTGATCTCCCGGGACCTCGGCGAGGATCTTGTAATAATCCCACGGCGCCTTGGACTCCTCGGGGGTCTTCACCTGGAGCAGCAGCATGCTGTGCACCATGCGGCCGTCCTCGCGCAGGAATCCGTTGTCGGTGAAGGCATCGCGCACCGGCAGCTCGCGCATCTTGGCCAGCACCGCCTTGGTCTCGGTGGTGCCGGCCGCAGCGACGGCCTTGAGATAATGCAGGGTGCCGCTGTAGGTGGCGGCCTGGTTCATGGTCGGCATCCGTTTGGTGCGTTCGAAATAGCGCTTGCCGAAGGCGCGGGTGCGCTCGTTCTGGTCCCAGTAGAAGGCTTCGGTGATGATCAGCCCTTGCGCGATTTTCAGGCCGAGGCTGTGGATGTCGGAAATGAACATCACGATCCCGGCCAGGTTCTGGCCGCCGGCGACAATGCCGAACTCTGCCGCCTGCTTGATGGTGTTGATGGTGTCGCCACCGCCATTGGCGAGACCGATGATCTTCGCCTTGGAGGCCTGCGCCTGCAGCAGGAACGAGGAGAAGTCCGCGGTGTTGAGCGGCGCCCGCGCGCTTCCCAGCACCTTGCCGCCCGCCGCCCTCACCACATCGCCGGTGTCGCGTTCGATCGAATGGCCGAACAGGTAATCGGCGGTGATGAAGAACCAGCTGTCGCCGCCTTGCTTGACGATGGCGCTGCCGACGGTGTGGGCATTGCCGTAGGTGTCGTAGGTCCAGTGCGCGGTGTAGGGCGAACATGATTTGCCGGTGATGTCCGAACTCGCCGCATCGGTGACGATCATGATCTTCTCGAAACGCTTCGACATCTCCATGCCGGCGAGCGCCGTGGCCGATGTCGGCATGTCGATGATCATGTCGACGCCTTCGCTCTCGTACCATTTCCGGGTGATGGCGGAGGCGACGTCGGCCTTGTTCTGGGCGTCGGCGGTCAAGAGCTCGATCGGCCGCCCCAGCACGGTCCCCTTGAAGTCCTCGATCGCCATCTTGCTGGCTTCGACATTGCCCTGGCCGCCGATGTCGGAATAGACCGAAGTGAAGTCCGACAGCAGGCCGATCTTGACCGGCGTGCTGGATTGCTGCGCCTGCACAGGTCCGCCCAGCATCAGCGCGACGGTCAGCCCCGCGGCCGCAGCCGCGCGATCAAAGCTCTTCATTGTTTCCCCCAAGCATTTTCTGGTGTTGCTTGGCCGCAGGATGACGTTAGCTTGACGATCGGGCAAGTGACCTTCAAGAACGCCACGGATGATCTTGGGAGCGCGGGCGACTGTTTGCGCAATATCTGTTCGTTTGATGCACATATCATGCGCGTTAATGGCGATTGGCGACCGATTATGCATGAACATTGCACCGGAAGTGGAAGATGATGCCTCCAACAATCAGGGAGGTTTTCATGGGTCCGTCTCCGCACGATGTGCCCCTCGCCATGCCCGACCACATTCCGATCGGCACCGATGGCTAGGACTCCAGCCCGTTCAACAAGACCACTGAAAGTGGCAACCAGGGAGAAACACACCATGCTCATTCCGATTTTTTCGCACCTCGTTCCGTCCGGCGGGATGTAACGCCGTCACCGCCACGGTTGCTCGCCGTCTCCGGCGCTTGCCGCTCCGTCCTCCTCATTGCTGAAAGCTCACCATGTCCACAACCATTGCCGCACCACACGCCGGCTCCACGATTTCCTGGGACGAAAAGAAGGTCCTGACCGCCACCCTCGTCGGCACCACCATCGAGTGGTACGACTTCTTCGTCTACGCCCAGGCGGCGGGCCTGGTGTTCGGCCCGCTGTTCTTCGGCCCGATGATCCAGAACAATCCGCTGCTGGCGCAGGTGGTGTCGTTCGCCACCATCGGACTGTCGTTCCTGTTCCGGCCGCTGGGCGCCATCGTCTGCGGCCACATGGGCGACCGGTTCGGCCGCCGCGGCGTGCTGGTGATGACGCTCGTGCTGATGGGCGTGGCCACCGCGCTGGTCGGCCTGCTGCCGACCTATGCGCAGATCGGACCATGGGCCCCCGCGCTGCTGGTGCTGCTGCGCATCCTGCAGGGCTTCTCGGCCGGCGGCGAATGGGGCGGCGCGGCGCTGATGTCGGTGGAATATGCGCCGCGCAACCGGCGCAGCTTCTTCGGATCGTTCCCGCAGATCGGCACCCCGATCGGCATGATCCTCGCCACCGGCGTGCTGTGGATCCTGACCACCACCCTCGGCAAACCGGCGATGATCGAATGGGGCTGGCGGATTCCGTTCCTGGTTTCGATCGTGCTGATCGTGGTCGGCGCGGTGATCCGGCGCACCGTCGAGGAATCACCGGTGTTCCAGGCGATGCACAAGCGCCGCAAGGAATCCTCCGCGCCGCTGCGCGACCTGTTCCGCGGCCACAGCAAGGAAATCCTGCGCACGGCGCTGATCTTCATGGCCAACAACGCCGCCGGCTACATCCTGATCGCCTTCATCATCAGCTATGGCCTCAACACGCTGAAGCTGCCGTCCGACCAGATCCTGCTGGTCTCGACACTCGCAGCATTCGGCTGGTTCGCGTTCACGCTGCTGGGTGGCCTGATGGGCGACTGGATCGGGCGGGTGCGCACTTTCCAGATCGGCTTCGTGCTGATGGCGTTGTGGGCGATCCCGATGTGGTTCCTGATCGACACCAAGAGCATCGCACTGTTCTTTGTCGCCGCGTTCGGCCTGACCGTCGGTCTCGGGCTCTCCTATGGACCGCAGGCCGCGCTGTACGCCGAGCTTTTTCCGGCCCGCATCCGCTACTCCGGCGTCTCCGTCGGCTATGCGCTCGGCGCCATTCTGGGCGGCGCGTTTGCGCCGGCGATCGCGCAGTGGATCATCGGCACCTACGGCGAATCCTGGCGGGTCGGCGTCTACATTGCCGTGCTTGCGGTGATCTCGCTGATCGCGGTGTCCACGGTGAGGGATCCGCAGGGCGTGGACCTCAATGTTCATGACGGCGAGACCGCGTAGACCGCCGAACCAAAGCCTGTCGACCGGATGAGCGAAACGATATCCGGGAGTTGGAACACGATCGGCCCCGGATGTCGCTCCCCTCATCCGGGCTGCGCTTGTTTGGCAACTTTCCAGCATCGCCATGAAACGCTAGGAATGACAATCACGGGTACCACCTCAAGCCGGACGCAGTGGCCATGCTTCTCTACGCCGACTCACAGTTCACATCCCCCTACGCCATGTCGGCCTTCGTGGCGCTGACGGAGAAGCGGATCTCATTCGACATCAGAACGCTGGACCTTGCGGCCGGAGCAAACAACGCCCCCGACTACGCACGCACATCGCTGACCCAGCGCGTACCGACCCTGATCGACGGCGACTTCGCGCTTTCGGAATCCTCGGCGATCGCGGAGTATCTGGACGACATTTACCCCGATCCGCCGATCTACCCGATCGATCCACAACAGCGCGCGCGAGCCCGTCAGGTGCAGGCCTGGCTGCGCAGCGACTTCATGGCGATCCGCGAGGAACGTTCAACGACAACGATCTTCTACCAGCCCGTCTCCACGCCGCTGTCTTCCGCCGCACACATCGCATCGCGGAAACTCTGTGCGGCCGCCTCCGAATTGCTCGGCCATGGCGGCGACAATCTTTTTGACCGCTGGTCGATCGCCGACGTCGATCTGACAATCATGCTCAATCGGCTGATCCTGAACGGCGATGACGTTCCGGTTCGCCTCGTCCGTTATGCGAAGGCGCAATGGGAGCGGCCGTCGATTCAGCAGTGGGTGCGGAGGGAACGCCCCCCGCTCTAGTTCTGCGCGGGCGGCGTCAACACCAGCGGCGCGCGCGAACGTGGTCGCACCGCGGCCCCCGGCGCGGGACGCACTTCGATCGGCGGCGGCAATGGCTGCAACTCGGGAGCCGCCACCGACGGCAGTGCGTTCGAGGCCTGGGGTGGCGCAGGCGCCGGCACCACCGGCGGTGTCGGGACCGTCGGCGGCACGGTGACGACGGACCCGGGCGCGGCTTTAGCCTTCTGCTCGCGCCGCCGCGGATCGCGGCCCGGCACCGGCACACCGGACGACGGCAGCGCGCCGGCCTCGGGCGCAGGTTCAGCGGGCGCCTGTGGCAGTGCTGCGGCCGGCGGCGGGATCGCCGCGGTGGTCGGCGGCGGCGGCACCGGCGCCGCCGGCGGCAACGGCTCGCCCCGTTCCAGCGCATCGAGCCGCCTGGTCTCGCGATCGATCGCCCGCACCGCCAGCCATGACGACAGCGATGTCACGTCGACGGTGCGGTTCAGCTTGTCGGGTGCACCGTGGACGAAGATCTGCACCTCCGGACGATTGGTCTCGGTGCCGATCCGGGTCGACGCCAGGCCGGCGCGCAGATCCATCTGATCAGCGGTGAAATCATATCCCCCGGACACCACCGCCTTGGCGCCCTCGGCCTCGAACGCCATCGAGGTCACCCGCAGGCTGCCGTCGCGAATGTTGAACGGCACCTGGATCGCCGGGACCGACAGCGGCGCCGCCGACAGCGCGGCCGCCACCACGTCACGCAGCCGGCGATCATCGGCGATCTGCCCGGCATCGCTCGCCGCGATCGCCACATCGAACGCCCGCGGATCGAGCCCGTTGACCCAGGCCTTCTCGATCGACAGCGCGCCGCTGCCGGAGAGTGCGCCCGACAACACGCCGGCGCTGCGCCCGCGCGTCGACAATGTCATTTGCAGCGAGGTCCGCCCGGCCGGCATGGTCAGACCGCGATAGCCCAGCGCGGCCCCGTCGACGCCGTCGAGCTTCACATGCGCGTCGATCGCGAGCCCGTCGCGGCCGCTGGTGGCGCTGAGATCACCGGTGGCCGTGCCGCCGCCGATCGTGCCCTTGACGCCGTCGAGGGTCAGCGCCGCGGCGTTGCCCTTCACCGTTCCGCTCACCGGCCGCAATTCGAGGCCGGTTGGCAGCACGCCACGCAGCGCCTGGAACGCCAGTTCACCACGCGCACCCGCCAGCACGCCGCGGCCCAGCGGTTCGTCGGCGCTGTGTCCTGCCGCGCCGATCGCAAGCCCGAACAGCGCACCAAGGTCCAGCGTGTCCATCCCGAGTTCACCGGCAAACGCCGGCTCGTCGCCGCGCGTCAGCGCAAGGCGGCCGCGCACCCGCGATCCGGCCACGGTGCTGTCGATATCGCTGAAGGTCAGCGTCTGCCCGGCCACATCCAGGCGCGACGACAGGCTCACGGTCAGGCCCGGCAGCCGCGCCGAGGGCAGGTCGAACACCGGCGCGAGATCGATCTTGCGCGCGGCAAGCGTGACCGAGGCTTTCGGTTCGTCCCTCCAGACATCCGCGGTGCCCTGGGCATCGGCATCGAGATTGCCGCCGGTGAGTTTTGCCTTGAACCGCAGCGGCGCCTTCCAGACCCCGGTCGCGGTCCCCTCGAACTGCGCCGCACCGTCGCCGGCCGCGATCACCCGATCGAGGCCGAGCAGCGCCAGCAGGGTCCGGCCCTGATCGGCCGCGAGCTTGCTGTCGACATTGATCTCGCCACGCGCCAGCGCATCGAGATCGAGATGCTGCAGTGTGGCGAGTGTCGGCTGGGCGGACGCGCGCGTCGTCCCCTTGAGTTGCGGGCTGTCGATTTCGAGCGTGGCCATCACATTGGCCGGGTTGGCCCCCGCCGGATCGACTTTCGCACGATCCGACTTGCTGCGATCGGATTTGGCGCGATCGCCCTGGTCCACCCGATCGAGCGCGAGGGACAATTTCAGCTTGGTCGCACCCGGCGTCCCGGCCGCCGCCGCCGGCAACGCATTCAGCCGCGCCGCGAGCGCCGCCGGCAACACCGGCGCCAACGATGCGGTGATCTGGGACAGCGAAGCCGCCAGGGCCTTCAGGCCGATCTTGCCGGTGGCCGCCGCGCGATCGAACGCGCCGCTGCCTTCCACCGTGACGCCGCCGGCGCCGCCGAGTTTCAGGCTGGTCAAGGTGAATGATTGCGGACCGTAGCCGAGCTCGGCCACCAGCGGACTCACCTCCTGGCCGCCGACGGTGCCGCGGCCGATGTCGAGCGCGAGCTGCACTTCGTCCGGCCACTCGGCCTGCGGTCCGGCAAAGGCGCGGGCGACGCCCGCGAGCGCGTCGAGATTGGCGCGCGCGGCCTTCACGCCGATGTCCAGCTTGAGCGCCTTGTCATCGCCGCCATCGGACAGCGCGAGTCGGCCGTCGAGTGCGTCGCCTTCGATCACGGCCTTGACGGCATCGAGCGCGATCCTGTCCGGCGCCACGCTCAGGTTGCCCGCGATCCGCAGCGGCCCCTGCAGCCGCAGTGACGGATCGTTGCGGCCGCGCAGCCAGGTCACCAGTCCATCGGGATCGGACGACTCGACATTCAGGTCGCCCCTGAAACTCTCGCCCGGCGCCAGCCGTCCGGCGAGCGCGAGCTGGGTCGTGCCCGGCGCGCGCGCTTCCAGCCGGTCGACGATCCAGCCGTCGGCGTCGCCGCTGAACTCCGCCGCGATGTTCTGCACCGGACGGCCGCCCAGCGTCACGCTGTCGGCATCGATGTCGAGATGGGCCGCGAACGGCGGTGCCGGCACGGACGAGACGAGGCCGCGCAAGCCGGGGAGCAGCCGCGTCGGCTCGGTGGATGCAGTTTCCTTTGCCAGCAGCCGATCGGCATCGAGCTGGCGCGCCGACAGCGATGCGCGCAGCGAGGGGGTTGCCCCGAAGGTGACATCGGCGACGCCGGAGAGCTTCAGCCCGATGTCGTCGGCGCCATACACCGCCTCCACTTGTTCGAACTTCGCCGCCGCCGGGTCGGCCTTGAGCTTGGCCGACATCTTCCACGGCGTCTGCAGCAGGTTGCCGCTGGAGTCCGCGGCCCGCAGCGCGATGGCGCGCGACAGCGTCACAGCACCGTCGAAGCGCGGCACCTGCCCTTCCCCGGTCACGACGCCGTCGAGATCAAGCGCGTAAGGCCGCTCGCCCGGATCGATGTTGAGATGCAGCCGGGTGCCGGTGCCGTCGGTGCTGCGGCCGGAGGAGATGCGGAACGGATAACGCACGCCGCCATAGCTGAAATTGCCGTCGCCGCGCGCGGCACCGGCGAGCGCACGGACATCGCCGGCGAACGCGATGTCGTCGAGCTGAATGCTCGCGCGGCTCGCAGCGTCATGGACGGCGGCGCGGCCGGTCAGATTGAGCCGGTCGATCGCCAGCGAGCCGAGATCGAAGCTGCCGCCCTTGAGCGGCCAGATCAGCCGGCCGCGATCATTGAGGCTGAGGTCGAGATTGAGCCCGTTGACGGTCAGCTCGGTGGCGCGCCACTCGCCCCGCATCAGCGAGCTGAGGCTGAACTCGACATCGAGCTGGCTGGCGCCGATGGTGCTCGCCCCCGCCGTGGCGCCGACGGCGACCGAACGCAGCCGCAGCGACGGCGCCGGCAGCAACCGCGCATCGAGCTGGCCACCGACCCGCACCGGCGCCCCGAGGATGCGCGACGCCTCCGCCTCGAACTGCGGCCGGAACTGGTTCCAGTCGACGAAATACGGACCGACCAGCGCAGCCACCAGTGCGAGAATGACGGCAATCGCCAGTCCGAGCAGCGTGGTCTGCACGGCTTCCCCTTAAAAGGCAGAGACTCTTCCAGGCATGGCCTGGATAAGCGCCAGAATCATTACGCTTTTTATCAAGCTGAAGCCCATTATACAGGAACAAGTGTGGCGAAGTCACAGCGGCGTTTTTGCGCGTCCAGCCCGTTCCGCAGGCACGACATCGCCCGCATCGGCCCACGGCAAGCTGCCGCGTCCACAGCGCCTTCAACCGCTTCAATAACGATCCGGCCGGAACGGGGTGGGATCGGCGAATGGCGTTTGACCCGTCATGAGGTCCGCGAGCATGCGCCCCGTCGCGGGGCCGAGTGTGAAGCCCTGGTGCCCGTGACCGAAATGCATCCACAACCCGGCGTGCCGGGACGCGGGACCGACAACGGGCAGCATGTCGGGCATGCAGGGCCGGGTGCCGAACCAAGGCTCTTTCTCCACCGGCTCGCCGAGATCGAGCAGGCCGCGCGCCGCCTGTTCTGCGCGTCCCAACTGGACCGGCCGCGCCGGCGCGTCCGGTCCGGTGAGCTCGGCGCCGGTGGTGATGCGCAGGCCCATCGCCATCGGCGCGATGACGTGGCCAAAGCCTGGATCCTGCAGCGGCAGGTCGAGCGCGGCGCCCCCGCGAAAGTGCCGGTGATAACCGCGTTTGCGGACCATCGGATAACGATAGCCGAATCGCCGCAGCAACTCCGGCGACCACGGACCGAGCGCCACCACCACATGTTCGGCCTCGGCCTTGCCGCTTTCGGTGTCGACCACCCAGCCTGCTCCGGACGCTTGGCGGAGGCTCGCCGCATCGCCGTGACTGAAGGCGCCACCCGACCGGACGAACAGATCGGCATAGGCGCGAACGAGGCCGCCGGGATCCTTCACCGTCCAGGTGTCGAGCCAGTGCAGCGCGCCGATGCCGACGTTTTTCAGGGCCGGCTCGGCCTGCGCGAGTTCGGCCGCCGACAGCAACCGCGAGCGCACGCCGTAATTCGCCCTGAAGCGCTCGGCCCGCGCGGCCGCCATGTCCAGCGCCGCCTGCGACCGCAGCAGCGCGCGAAAGCCATCGCGACGGACGAGGTTCGAAACGCCCGACGCATTCATCAGCGTCTCGTGCTGAGGCGCCGCCTGGGCGATGATGCTGGCATAGGCGGTGGCGATCGCCGCATAACGTTCCGGAGCCGAATGCCACCAGTAGCGCAGCAGCGGCCCGACATGCGAGGGCAGCGTCGCGAGGATGTAGCGCACGTCGTTGGTCCGCCCCATCGCGATCGCGACGAGCGAGGCGAGATCCCGCGGCATCGCGTACGGCTCGACGGCTTCGCTCTGGATGAAGCCGGCATTGCCGTAGCTGGTTGCGCGGCCCGGCGCCTGCCGGTCGATCAGCGCGACCGACCAGCCGCGGCTTTGCAGTTGTAGGGCAGCGGCAACACCCGCCATCCCGGCACCGAGGACGATCGCACTTGGCATCGCGATGACCTAGCTGCGGATCTGGACAGCGACGGCAATCCCCGCAACGGCGGTGTCGACTCCGCCAATGCGGCAAACCCTCGAAAACAGCAATTTGGAAGCTCTCACGACCCGTCTCTTTTTCAGCATGGTCGCCCATGATGGCACGAGATCCCGGGCTATGCGACCCACACGCCGGACGGAACTGCCCTGCGCAGACGGTTCGGCCGAATCAACCGTGGTCGCGCTCCGGCGCGCTCTGAACGCCGATGTTCGCCGCGCGCACAGCTCCAGATCAGGCGACCTTCGGATTCGGGACGCTCGCGGACGACAGCCGCTGGATCTCCAGGTCGAGCGCTTCCCCGAACTCGTCGCGCTCGGCGGCCGCGATCAGGGCCCGCAGCCGGCTCGATGCCGCGGGATGGCCGGCGTCGTTCAGAACGAACGCGCTGATCTTGCGGTACTTGCCAAGTCCGCGCTCGTACGTGTCGCCGTATCCCTTGACCAGATTGCGCAACTCCGCGAGGCCGGCGGCAAGCGCCAGGTCGGTGTCGGCGGCGCGGCGGACCGTCCCGGTCCAGTCGGCCAGGAAGCTCGTTTCCCGCTGAAACCGCAATGTGCTGCGCCGGATTCGCTTCAGCGAAGCCAGGCCGTACAGCAACAGGAAGCCGCTCAGCGATGTGGTGCGCACCATGCGCCCGCGCGCGGTCAGCCGGCCCAGGCCACGCCGCGCGAGCTTGCTTCCGAGCAGCCATCTGCCGACAGCGGCCGGCAGCGTGTCCGCGATCTCCTCGATCCGCGGATGCATGAACTCGACGATATTCAGAATCTGGCCGGACCCGATCCCCACCTCGGCGCGCACACGGGCGAACCTCTCGCGCCTGATCTTGAGCTCGGCCACCCGAATGGTGTCCTCGTAGGTCATGCCGAGCGCGAGCTGGCGCGCGGTCTCGCACAACAAGATCTGTCCGGCCTCACCCGAGGTCCGCGCCAGGGCGATGAACGGCGTGAGCCGGTCGTAATAATCCCTGGCGTAACGGCCATCCTGGTAATCCGCGGTGCGTTCAAGCCCGGCGAGAATGATCGATCGGGCTTCTCCGGTGAATGCGTCGTCGAGGGTGACACCCGCAGGTGCCTTCGCCGCACGGTCGGCTGCGTCAGCAGACGCCGCGTGCTCCGGTCCACCGGCCAAGGCTGCGTCATAACCGGCGGAAAATGCAGCAAGGCTGGTGGTGGCGCCCCGACCACCGGCTCGGATCGCACGCTCATAATCGTCGCGGGCGAACGGCAGCGCCTTCGACCCGGCCACCGCGCCAAGCAAGACGGCGCTGATGACACTGCGATGATCCTCGGCGAGTTGCTGCATGTCGAAACCGACAAAGCTCAACGCCGCTGCCTTGCAGGCCGCAATGATTGCCGCTGCATTGACGCGCCCATCGGTGAGCGCCGTCTTCTCGGTCATCGAATAGACCCGATGCGTAGAAGCGATCAGACGAGTCCTGTCCGGCGTCACCAGGCCGCGCTGGATCGCCCGCCCCGCTTCCATCAATTCGGAGGCGATCAGGAGATCGATATCACCGGCCATCGGCATCAGCCCGAGCACCGGTACGCGGCCGGCCAACGCGCCCGCGCCGCGCGGAAACAGCTCGACATAATAGATTGTCGCGCCGGTGCGTTGCGCGACGCCGGGCACCGAGGTCTTTTGTGCGAGATAACCGGCCTGTTCGCCGATATGCACCAGCCAGTCGGCGAGGACGCCGCCACCCTCGCCGCCCATCGCCAGGATCGCGATCGTGATCGGCTTGTCCGCGGTCATGCCCGGCTCCTTGCCAGACCGGCCTCGAGCCGGCGTTGCAGGACACCGATCACCGCATCGCGAAACCGCGCCATGAGCCGCTCCCACCGCGACGGATTGCTGACGATCGAGGCGCGATAGAACGACGGGCAGAGCACCGCGGCGTGGGCCACCTCACCGCACAATCCGCAGCCCACGCAGGACTGGATGACCTTGGTCACCGGCTCCCGGCGCAACGGATCGGGATTCGGCGCCACCGTCAGCGACGGGCAGCCCGACAGCCGAATGCAGGAATGATCACCGGTGCAGGTCTCGGGATCAACGCCGAAACGCTCGCGCACCGAACGCAACCCGGCCTTGATCCGCTGCGCCACAAGCGGCCGCTCGCGCCGCTGTTTGTTCAGCATGCATTCCGAGCGCGCGACAATGACCTTCGGGCCTTGTGTCAAGGTCAGCAACGCTTCCTTCAGGGTGTCGCGCATCCCCGCGACATCATAGGTGTTGGATACCGTGCGAACCCAGCCGACGCCGACGCCCTTGACGGCACGCTCGATTGAATTCCTGGTCAAACGCCATCGGTTGTCCGCGGCCGACGACAGGTTGTCCTGCCCGCCCGTTGCCGCGGAATAGCCGTTGTCGACGATGATCTGCACCCCGTCGTTCTTGTTGAACACGGCGTTGCCGACCGACGAGACCAAGCCGTTGTGCCAGAAGCCACCGTCGCCGAGAATGGCGATCGAGCGTTTGCCGCCGGTGCTGTTGCCCAGCGCGGACGTGCCGGCGCCGCCAAGGCCGTAGCCCATGGTGGTGTTGCCGAGGTTGAACGGCGGCAGGATCGAAAACAAATGGCAGCCGATATCGCAGCTGATGTGGTGCTCGCCAAGCTCGCGCTGCACCAGCTTGATCGCGGCAAAGATCGGCCGCTCCGGACAGCCGGTGCAGAATGACGGCGGCCGCCCCTGCACATTGTCCGCAACCAGGGCGCCGGCCTCGGCGACGCGGGTTTGCACGGGAGCGCTGGTCTTTGGCGGCAGCAGGTCGGGCCGATAGGCGCCGAGGAAAGCCTCGAACCCTGCCTTGACCACGCTGCCGGTGTATTCTCCGGCCATCGGCAGCATGCTTTTGCCCTCGCACCGGGTCTGGATGCCGGCGCGGCGCAGGATGGTGTTGATGGAATGCTCGATGAACTCGGGCTGGCCTTCCTCGATCAGCAGCACCGCGCGTTTGCCAGTGCAGAAACCAACCACCTGCGCATCGACCAGGGGATAGGTCACGTTCAGCACATAGACCGGAATGCGGCTGTTCCCGAACGCATCGGCAAGGCCCAGCATCTGCAGCGCGCGCATCGCCGTGTTGTACATGCCGCCCTGCACGATGATGCCGATATCATCGGCCTCGCCGGGGAAGATTTCGTTGAGGCCGTTGTCCTCAATGAAACGGACGGCGGCCGGCCAGCGTTGCTCCACCTTCTCCTTCTCGTGCAGATAGCTTGCGGGCGGCAGCACAATGCGGTTGGTGTCGCGCCGCGGCTGCTCGCGCGCCTGCTGCGTGGTGAACGACGCGCGCACATTGTCCTGCGCGGTGAAGCTGCCATAGACATGGCAGGCCCGGATGCGCAGCTCCAGCATCACCGGCGTATGGGACGCCTCCGACAGTGCAAAGCCTTGCTTCACGGCGTCGACGATCGAGGGAAGATTGGGGCGGGGATCGAGCAGCCAGATCTGCGACTTCATCGCAAAGGCATGGCTGCGCTCCTGCATGATCGAGGAGCCCTCGCCGTAATCCTCGCCGACGATGATCAGCGCGCCGCCGGTCACCCCGCTCGACGACAGGTTGGCAAGCGCGTCGGAGGCGACATTGGTGCCGACCGGCGCCTTGAAGGTGACGGCGCCACGCAGCGGATAGTTGACGGATGCGGCGAGCGTCGCCGCGGCGGTCGCCTCATTCGCACTCATTTCGAAGCGGATGCCCAGTTCGTCCATGATGTCGGCGGCGTCCGACAGCACGTCAATGAGGTGCGAAATCGGCGCACCCTGATAACCTGCGACATAACTGACGCCCGACTCCAGGAGCGCCTTGGTCACCGCCAGAATGCCCTCGCCCTTGAACTCCCGCCCGGCCTCGAGCCGCAACTGCTCGACTTCCTTTTTGAACGAACGTTCCGCCATGAGTTCTTTCTCCTCGGCCGCTGGAAGCGGCTTCACATTCCCAAATAGGATTTCTGGACGCGCGAATCGCCGAGCAGCGCCTTGGCGTTGCCATGCAGGACGATGCGTCCCGACTCGAGGACATAGCCTTCGTCGGCAATCGCAAGCGCGGCCTGCGCGTTCTGTTCGACCAGCAAGATGCTCAGGCCACCGGCGCGCAAGCGCGCAATGATGGCGAAGACTTCGGCGACCAGCAGCGGCGCCAGTCCCATCGACGGCTCGTCAAGCAGCAGCAGGGTCGGCCGCGCCATCAGCGCCCGCCCGATCGCCAGCATCTGCTGCTGGCCGCCGGACAGGGTCAGCGCCGGATGATGCCGGCGCTCTTCGAGGATAGGAAACGTGCGATAGACCTCGGCAAGCGTTTCCCGGCGCTCGGCCTCGGTTCGCAGATAGCCGCCCAGCCTGAGATTGTCCTCGATGCTCAGCGGGCCGAAGATCTGCCGGTTCTCGGGAACCTGCACCACACCGGCGCGGACGCGTTTGTCCGACGATTGCCGCTCGATGTTCGTGCCCTTCAGCCGGATGTGTCCCGCGCGGCATGGCATCAATCCGGAGATCACCTTCAGGAACGTGGTCTTTCCGGCGCCGTTGGCGCCGATCAATGTGACGAGGCGGCCCTCGCCGATGCTGATGCTGACGTCCTTCAGCACATCGATCCGACCATACGAGGCGTCAATGTGCTCGACGGCCAGGAACTCCGCGGCCGATACAATGGCAGGCTCAGGCATCGGCGGGCGCTCCCTGAACCGGCGTGCCCAGATAGGCCGCGATGACATCGGGGTTGGCGCGAACCTCGGCGACGCCGCCCTCCGCAACCTTGGCGCCATTGACCAGCACCACGATGTGGTCCGACAGGCTCATCACCATCTTCATGTCGTGCTCGACGACCAGAACGGTGACACCTGATGCCGCGATCTCGCGGATCAGTCCTTCCAGAGCGAGCTTCTCGGTTTGATTGAGGCCCGCCGCCGGCTCATCGAGCAGCAGCAGGCGAGGACCTGCAGCGAGCGCACGCGCAATTTCCAGCCGTTTCAGGATCCCGAACGGCGCATCCGCCGCGACGACGTCGGCAAAGTCGTCGATGCCGACAAAACGCATCAGATTGTGGCTCTTGCGCCGCTCGGTCTCTTCCTTGCGGCCGGCCCCGCCAAAACGAAACATGCCCTGGAGGATGCTGTCGCCGAGCGCGAGGTGCGAGCCGACCAGAATATTGTCCTGCACGGTCATGCGCATGCAGACCTGCAGGTTCTGGAAACTGCGGCTGATTCCCAGCCGCGCCAGTTTTTCCGGCGCCAGTCCCGCGATGTTGACGCCGGCGAAACGAATGTCTCCGGATGTCGGCACATAAAGCCCGGTGATCAGGTTGAACAGCGTGGTCTTGCCCGCACCGTTCGGCCCGATCAGAGAGTGGATCGCGCCTTCGGTGATGGTGAAGGATACGTCATTGACCGCCCTCAGCCCGCCAAACTCTTTCGTGAGATTCCGGATTTCGAGCAGCGCCTGCTTTGACATCTGGGACTCGTTTCTGCGTCAGGTATCGCCATTTTGCCCCTAGCGAAGGAACGATCCCTTCGGGCAGGAAAATCATCGTGGTCATCAGGATCAGCCCGAAGGCGACCATCTCGTAGTCGGAAAATCCGCCCAGCAGTTGCGGCAGTGCCGTCAGCAAGGCCGCGCCGAGGATCGCGCCCAGCGTGGAGCCGCGGCCGCCGACCACCACCATGGTCGCCAGTTCCACGTTCTTCAGGAAGCTGGACATGTCCGGCGTGATGAAGCCCGCGTAGTGCGCCGTCAGGGCGCCCGAAAGCCCGGCGAACGCCGCTGAAATCACGAAAGCCCGCACCTTGAGGCTGTAGGTGCCGACGCCCACCGCACCGGCTGCAATCTCGGAATCCCGCACCGTGCGCAGCGCGCGGCCCGCCGCCGAGCGATCGAGATTGCGCGACAGGATCATCGCAATCAGAAGCACGGTGGCGACGAGACAATACCAGCGCACGTCGGTATCGATCGCGAAGCGGCCGAACGACAGCGGCGTGGTGGGCAGGCCATCCGGGCCTCCGGTCCACGCGACTTCATTGACCAGCACGATCTGAACGATCAGGCCGAGGCCGAGCGTCGCGATGGTGAGGGCATGCCCGTTCAGCCGCAGCATCGGCACCGCGAGCAGGAAGGCCAGCAGCGTCATGGCCGCCACCGCGACCGGAATCGAGGCTGCCACAGGCCAGTGATAATGCGAGGTCAGGATGGCCGAGGTGTAGGCCGCGCCGGCGACGAAGGCGGCATGACCGATGCTGATCTGCCCGGCCAGTCCCATCAGGATGTTGAGGCCGATCACCGCAATCGCTGTCAGGCCGATCCGGATCACGACGTCGAAGATATAGCTGTTGGGAACGAGCAGCGGCACGATGACCAGCACCACCGCCATCGCCAGCACGTCACGCAGGAGCCGGCTCGTCATACGCGATCCCTCACGCGGGAGCCGAACAGGCCCTGCGGGACCAGCAACAGGATCAGGATGACCAGCACGAAGGGAACCGCATCCTTGTAGGCCGGCGAGACATAACCGGCGATCATCGCCTCCATGATGCCCAGCAGCAGCCCGCCGACGACCGCGCCGAGCCCGTTGCCGAGACCGCCGAGCGTGGCGCCGACGAACCCCTTCAGCCCCAGCGTCAGCCCGATGTCGTAGACGGTCGTCGTGATCGGCGCGGCGAGCGCCCCCGCCACCGCACCGAGGAAGGCCGACAGGCTGAAGGCGAGCAGCATCATCGATCCGGTCTTGATCCCCATCAGCCGCGCCGCCGTCGGATTGATGGCCATCGCCTGCATGCCTTTGCCGACCAGCGATCCGCGAAAGAACCAGGTCACGCCAGCCACCAGCACAGCCGCCCCGCCGATCGACCACAGGCTCTGCGGCAACAGCGATGCCCCGAACACCCGGATCGGCACGTCGCCGGAAAACGACGGGACGATATGCTGGTTCTTGCCCATCACGTTCTGGACCACGCCCTGGATGAAGATCGAGGCGCCGATGGTGATGATGATCAGGCTGACCGGATCGGCCTGCCGCGCCGGCGCGATCGCGAAACGCTGCAGCATCATCGCGCTGACGACGGTGATCAGGATCGCGGCGCCGATCGCCAGCGGCAGCGGCCAGCCGAGCGGCACCAGTGTCGCGGTCACCATGCCGCCCAGCATCAGGAAATCGCCCTGGGCGAAATTCACCACGCCGCGCGCATTGTAAACGATGGTGAAACCCAGCGCGGACAGCGCGTAGATCGAACCGACCGTCAGGCCTGAAAACAGATATTGAAGGAAGACCGACATGACGGCTCAGCCTCTCGCGGCGATGCTACTGCACCTCGGCGAACTTGCCGCCCTTGATCTCGACCATGCGGAAAGCGCTGCTGTCGAGGCCGCCGTGATCGGTCGGCGACATGGTGTAGATGCCGCTGATCCCGACAAATCCCTTGGTCTGCTCCAGCACCTCGCGGACCTTGTCCTTGTCGGTCGATCCCGCGCGCTTGATGGCGTCGAGGCCCATCATCAGCCCGTCATATCCATAACCGCCGAACGTCGAGACCTCGAGCTTGAACTTGGATTCGAACGCGCTCTTGTAGGCGAGCGACACCGCCTTCTGCGGATCGCTGTCGAGCAACTGGTCCGCGACGAACAGCGCCGGCGACGGCATCAGGATTCCTTCGCCCGCAGGGCCCGCCAGGCGAATGAATTCATAGGAAGCCTGGCCGTGGGTGGCATAGAGCGGAATTTTCAGGGCGAGCTGCCGGAAATTCTTCGCGATGATGGCCGGCGCCTGCCCGGTTCCGAACATCATCAACGCCTGGGCATCGGACTGCTGCACATGGGTGAGCAGCGGTGTCATGTCGGCGTCGCGCTCGCCGTAGGTCTCGTCGATCGAGATCGTCATACCCATGCTGGCGGCGATCTTCTGGGTTTCGGTCCGTCCGGACTTGCCGTATCCGCCGGTGTCGGACAGCAACGCGAACCGGGTGATGCCTTTCTTCTTCATGTCGCTCAGCACCTTTTGCGCGGCGAGGCGATCGGAATGCGGCATCCGGAAGACATAGGGCCTGATCGGCTCGACAATGACGCTGCCGGCGCCGAGCGCCAGCGTCGGCACTTTCGCCGCCTCGACCAGCGGCACCATCGCCATGGTCGATCCGGTCGTCGACGCGCCGACGATGAAGTCGACCTTGTCCTGCTGGATCAGCCGCTTGGTGAAGCTGTTGGCCTTCGCCGCGTCGCTGCTGTCATCATAGATGAACAGCTCGAGTTTGCGTCCATCGACCCCGCCGGCCGCGTTGATGCTGTCGACATAGGCGTGCAGCGTCTTGTCCTGGGGGTCGCCGAGGAACGACGCCGGTCCCGTCGCGGAGACGATCGCGCCAATCTTGATGGGATCAGCAGCCGCCGCCGGCGCGCACGGCGCGGCGAGCGCGATGGCAACGGAAAACAGCGGCAGCAAACGGTACAACGAAAGACGGCGCGACATGAATTCCTCCCCTTTGGCGGATGGAACCGACGCCCGGATCGTGCGGCTTCGAGAGCCGCAGACGCCGCGCCTTGGATCTCATCCCTGTTGGCTTGCGAGTTGTCCCACAAACGCCGGACCCGCTTCCCTTGTCGGGAATGTCCTTGTTGGAACAACTCTAGAAAACATGCTGACATAGGTCAAATAGATGGAGATAATATACGTTATATGGGAGATTTATAACGCATGCCGGCTCGGCTCGACCTTCAACTGCTCAGGGCGCTGTGCGCGATCGTGGAGACGCGCAGCGTCTCGCGCGCGGCCGATCTGCTCGGCATCACCCAGCCGGCTGCAAGCTATCTGCTTGGCCGCCTGCGCGAAGAGCTCGGCGACACCCTGTTCCTGAAATCGAACAAGGGCATGGTGCCGACGCCGCGTACGCTCGCGATCTATCAGGACGTACGCCGCGGCCTGGATATCCTCGATTCGGCCATGGGACCGCCCGGGTTCGATCCGGCCCATTCCGATCGCAACTTCCGCCTGGCGATGTCCGACATCGGGGAGATGGTGTTCCTGCCGCCCATCCTGCAACGGCTTGGGCAGGTGGCGCCGCGGGTGACGGTCGAGATCAGCCAGGTGCCGCTGCTGCAATTGCCCCGCGCCCTCGATGTCGGCGATATCGATTTCGGAATCGGCAACCTGCCCGAGATCTGTTCGGAAACCTCATACAAGACGGTGTTTCGCGAGCACTATGTCTGCCTGCTGCGGAAGGAGCATCGCAGCATCAAAAAAACGCTGTCACGAAAGCTGTTCGAGGCGGCCGACCACATCGTTGTGGTATCCCCGTTCACCGGTCACCACATCGTGGAGCGTTCACTGCTCGAAAACGGGATCCGGCGCAAACCCGCGCTCAAGATCGCCAACTACACCAGCGTGCCGAATGTGGTTCTGCAGACCGACCTGCTGGTGCTGATTCCCTCGCGCGTGGCCACCATCTTCGAGGCCACCCACGGGCTGCGATCCTTGCCGCCGCCGGTTCGGGTGCCGCCATTCGATGTGCGGGTGCACTGGAGCGCCCGCCACGAAAACAACGAAGGACATCGCTGGATGCGCGATGTCCTGTTCGACATTCTCCGCCAGTTGTGACGGCCGCGCGGGAGAGCCTGCGCAAAGCGCCTCAGGCCGCCGACACGATCTTCCCGGGATTGAAGATGTTCTGGGGGTCCAGCGCCTGCTTCAGTGCGCGCATGGCGTCGAGCGCCTCGGAGCCGAGTTCGCCGAGCAGGTATTTCTGCTTGCCCTGGCCAACGCCGTGCTCGCCGGTGCAGGTGCCGCCCATGCCCTGCGCCCGTTCCACCAGGCGATGCATGAACTCCTCCGCCCGCGCCATTTCATCCGCATTGTCGGTGTCGGCCAGCAGCGAGCAATGGAAATTGCCGTCGCCGACATGGCCGACAATCGGCGACAGCAGGCCGAGGCGAATCAAATCCTCTTCGGTTTCCACCACGCAGTCGGCAAGGCGCGAGATCGGCACGCAGACGTCGGTGGCGACGATGCCGCCGCCGGGGCGCAGACCGCGCACCGCCCAGTAGGCATCGTGCCGCGCCTGCCACAGCCGGGTGCGCTCTTCCGGCCGCGTCGTCCATTCGAACGCGCCACCGCCACACTCACTGGCAACCTCGCCGAACGTCTGCGACTGCGCGGCGACTTCGGCCTCACTGCCGTGGAATTCCAGCAACAGCAGCGGCGTTTCCGGCAGCGACAGCTTGGAATAGGCGTTGCTCGCCCTGACCTGGGCCGCGTTGAGAAGCTCGATGCGAGCCACAGGAATGCCCAGCTGGATCGCCATGATGGTCGCCTTGCAGGCGCCCTCCACGGTCTTGAACGAACACGCCGCCGCCGCGATGGTTTCGGGAATGCCGCGCAGCTTGATGGTCAATTCGCTGATGATGCCGAGCGTGCCTTCGGCGCCGACAAACAGGTGGGTGAGGTCGTAGCCCGCGGAGGATTTCTTGGCGCGGGTGCCGGTGGTGATGATTTCGCCGTCGCCGCGCACCACTTTCAGTGCCAGCACGTTCTCACGCATGGTGCCGTAGCGCACCGCGTTGGTGCCGGACGCGCGGGTCGAGGCCATGCCGCCGAGCGAGGCGTCCGCGCCGGGATCGATCGGAAAAAACACACCCTGGTCGCGCAGATGTTCGTTGAGCGCCTTGCGGGTGACGCCAGGCTGGATCACGCAGTCCAGATCCTCCGGGTGAACCGCGAGGATCTTGTTCATGTCCCGGAGGTCGATGCAGACGCCGCCGGCCGGTGCATTGATCTGGCCCTCGAGCGAGGTGCCGGTGCCGAACGCGATCACCGGGACACCGCGCGGCGCGCAGATCCGCACCACGTCCTGGATGTCGGCGGTGTCCTGGGCCATCACCACCGCATCGGGCGGCTGATTGGTCAGCCAGGTGGTGGTGTGGCCATGCTGCTCGCGCACCGCCTGCGAGGTCACCAGGCGGTTACCGAACCGCGCCGCCAAAGCCTCGATCGCGCTCGCGAGTTTCTGCGGTTCCGGCCGCGGCAGCGCTTTCACACTAGTCATCCCCACGCTCGTATCCTCCTTGCGCGTACACCCCGGCCTGCATCAGCCCGGGCCACGCTGTCGCTTCCAGTTGGTGTGCGCCCCGTCGTGCAGGGCAAGCCCCTGCGCGGATCGGCGCTGTTGCGGGCGACCGTGGCAAAGGATGTATAAGGGGTCAAGCACCAAGCGGTGCCAAAACCGCAGGGCATTTCAAAACAGCAACCGGGGAAAGCATGACTGAACGTCTCGATCCGACCGCCGGCCTCCGTCTCGAGCCGAGACCTTTCGTATGCGCGGTCATACCGATCGAGCCGCACTGGATCGACTACAACGGCCACCTCAACATGGCCTACTACAACGTGCTGTTCGACCGCTCGCTCGACGAGTTCTTCGACATGATCGGCACCGGGCACGACTATCTGAAAACGCGCAACAACTCGACCATGACCGCCGAATGCCATGTGCGCTACCTGCGCGAAGTCCATCTGGGCGACCCGGTCCATGTCCATCTGCTTCTGCTCGCCGCCGACCAGAAGCGGATGCACATCTTCGAGGAACTGCGCCACGCCACCGAAGGCTGGGTCTCGGCGACCTCGGAAATCATCTCACTGCACGTCGACATGGACGTGCGCAAGGTTGCGCCGTATCCGCCGGACATCGCGGCGCGTATCCAGGCGGTGACGAAAGCGCACGCCGCAGTGCCACGCCCCGACGGGATCGGCCGCCGGATCGCGATGCAGGTGAAATAACCTACCGGCGCGAAGGCGTCGGCACCCAGTTGGTCAGGCGATCCGGGTCAGTTGCTCCCGCAACACCCCGGGCGTTGCGCAAACATGATGGGCACCGGCCGCTTTCAACTCGTCCTCGCTGCCGTAGCCATAGAGAACACCGATCGCGGTCATCCCATTGTTCCTGGCGCCGACGATGTCGTGGCGGCGATCCCCAATCATGATCGCCTGCAACGGATCGACCTGCGCCGTTTGCACGGCGTAGCCGAGAAGTTCGGATTTGTCGGAGCGCCGGCCGTCCAGCTCGGCGCCGAAGACGCGCTCGAAATAGGGCGCCATGTCAAAATGGTCGATGATGCGTTCGGCATAAACCCAGGGCTTGCTGGTCGCAACGAACAGGCGGTGCCCCGTACCGGAGAGTCCGGACAGGGTGTCGTGGATGCCGCCATAGACCTCGTTCTCGTAGAGGCCGATATCCGCAAACCGCTCCCGATAGAGCGACACAGCCTCTTCCGCGAGGCCGGCGTCGCCTAGGAGAGTCGCAAAACTCGCACGCAGCGGCGGACCGATACACCAGGTCAGCTCGTCTTCCGACGGGACCACCCGATCGAGCTTGCGCAGTGCGTGCTGGATCGACCGGGTGATGCCGGGTTTGGGATCGGTCAGTGTGCCATCGAGGTCGAAAAAAATGACTGTCACGGTGCTTTCACAGGATCGGAGGTGTGAAGCGCACCATAAACCGATCCGGTGATCGCATCCAGTTAACCCGTCGGCACCTGCACCTTGTCAGTGGCGCCTTCAACCGTCGCTTCGAGATGCGCGACAAGCTTGGGATCGAGCCGCAGCCGCTGTGCCAGCCGATCGAGATAACTGCGCTCCATTGGATTATCGATGTCGATGGCGAGCAGCGAGGCGACGTAGATCTCGGCCGCCTCCTCCGGCGAACGCGCGGCCTGCGCCACCGCATCGACGTCCAGCGGCCTGCGCAGTTCGTCCATCACGAACGCCTTGTCTTCGGCGTCGAGGGTCATCTTGTCCATCTGCGCGAAGATGTTGGCCTGTTCCCTGGCATCGATATGGCCATCCGCCTTCGCCGCCGAAACCATCGCACGCAGCAGGGCGCGGCCGAGGGATTGCCGGTCCGCATCGGCAGCGGGATTGAACGGCGTGTTGCTGGGTGGCGGCAGCATCGGCACGGCCCCTTGGACAGCAGCCTGCGGCGCCTGGCCACCCTGCCAGCTGCGATAGGCCTGATACGCGAGCGCACCGACCACCGCCATTCCGCCGAGCGTCAACGCATTGCCGGCAAGCTTGCGGCCGCCCTTCGAGCCGAGCAGCATCGAGGCCAGACCACCGGCCAGCGCACCGCCGCCGAAGCCGCCAAGCGTGCTGCCGAGCGCGCCACCTAATCCATTGTTCAGCGCCCCGCCGGCATTGCGGGCGAGATCTCCCCAGGGGGAAGCGCCGGGCGGCTGGCCTTGCGGCGTGCCGCCTGACTGGCCTGCGAGAAACTGATCCAGCAGTCGCTTGGGATCGAACATTCCTTGAGTTCCTTCGTCTATTGACGTCGAACCCTAGATCGATTGCCGCAGCGTCGATCGCAACCAGACGCCGCTGCGGCCGAATGTCATCGCGGCGCTGCGATTTGTCGCGGGGGACGCGTGCCAGGGACGCAACGCGATGGGGCTGCGCGGGCATTCGCTCGGGAAAGCAGAATGTTCCTAACCAGGGTCGTGTCGCGACTCGGCTGCGCCGAGCTGTGTCCTTCTCACGACCTGCATCGCATGATCGCAACGGGCGGTCTTGATCATGGCCGCGGACATCATGTCGACGGTGGCCTGCCGGGCCGGCAGTGTCATCGCAGAGAACCCCTGATCGTTGTCGTCGCGGTCGGTGCCTGGGATCGTGAAACGCGCTGCGGTGAAGCCCGGCGGGACATCAGGAGCAACGATAGTCTCGGCATTGACCGGGGCGGCATCCCTTTTTTCCGGCCGTGCGCTCTCGCTTGCATATTTAAGCCGCTCCGCTTGCATCACGCCGGTCCTTGGTCCGTGCGCGACCGAGAAGACAGCCGAGAGCGTCAGCGTGGTGGCGAGCGAAATGACGCGGTTGCGAATGAAGTTTTGCCCAAACAAGGCCATCCGACCTCTCCCGCGCCTTGCGCCTTTTCCAGAGCGGAAACGACGATGATGCGCCTGCACCATGCAGAGACGGTCCGATCAACTCAACTCACATCGGCTTCAAGATTCTAAACTGAAATTCACGTTGATGATTTTGTAGGCAGCGCATTGTGCCGTCCCGCACACAATCGTGATGACCGTGTCACATGCGCGACACGGCACGACGCCGTGCGATCCCGGAAAAGCGCTGCCGCAACACTCGCCCGCCTCTCCACGCGGAGAAGCGGGCGCATCCCGCTCAGTCCTTGATCACACGCACGGCGCCGCGGGCGGCGCTGGTGGCGAGCGCGGCATAAGCCTTCAACGCGGTCGACACCTTGCGGCTGCGCTTGGCCGGCTTCCACGCGCCCGCGCCCTTAGCCTCCATCGCCGCGCGGCGGCGAGCCAGCTCGGCGTCGTCCACCGCAAGACGGATCGAGCGCGAGGGAATATCGATCTCGATCATGTCGCCTTCCTGCACGAGGCCGATCAGGCCGCCCTCGGCGGCTTCCGGCGACACGTGCCCGATCGACAGCCCGGACGATCCGCCGGAAAAACGCCCATCGGTGACGAGGGCGCAGGCCTTGCCGAGGCCTTTCGACTTCAGGTAGCTGGTCGGATACAGCATCTCCTGCATGCCGGGACCACCGCGCGGCCCTTCATAGATGATCGTGACCACGTCACCGGGCTTGATCTTGTTGGTCAGAATTCCCTCGACCGCCGCGTCCTGGCTCTCGAACACCCGCGCCGGCCCGGAGAACTTCAGGATGCTGGCATCGACACCCGCGGTCTTCACGATGCAGCCGTCAACGGCAATGTTGCCGGACAACACCGCAAGGCCGCCGTCCTTCGAGAATGCATGTTCGAAGTCGCGGATGCAGCCGGTAGTGCGGTCGGTATCGACCTCCTCGAACCGACGGCTCTGGCTGAAGGCCGTTTGCGTCGGCACGCCACCGGGCGCCGCCGAGTAGAACGTGCGGACGCTCTCGCTCTGGGTGCGGACGATGTCCCAACGATCCAGCGCAGCCTGCACCGTGGTCGCGTGTACGGTCGGCAGATCGTGATGAATGAGACCGGCACGATCGAGCTCGCCCAGGATCGCCATCACGCCGCCGGCGCGATGCACGTCTTCCAGATGCACGTCCGGCACCGAGGGCGCGACCTTGCAGAGCACCGGAACCCGGCGCGACAGCCGGTCGATGTCCGACATGGTGAAGGGCACTTCGCCCTCATGCGCTGCGGCCAGCAGGTGCAGCACGGTGTTGGTCGAGCCGCCCATGGCGATATCGAGCGTCATGGCGTTCTCGAACGCCTTGAAGCTGGCAATGTTGCGCGGCAACGCACTGGCGTCGTCCTGCTCGTAGTAGCGGCGCGCGAGATCGACGATCAGATGACCGGCTTCCACGAACAGGCCCTTGCGATCGGCGTGGGTGGCCAGCACCGAGCCGTTGCCCGGCAGCGCCAATCCGAGCGCCTCGGTGAGACAGTTCATCGAATTGGCCGTGAACATGCCCGAGCATGATCCGCAAGTCGGGCAGGCCGAGCGTTCCATGTCGTCGACTTCGGCATCGCTGACCCGGTCGTCGGCGGCAGCCACCATCGCATCGATCAGATCGACCGAGCGGATCTTGCCCTTGACGTTGACCTTGCCCGATTCCATCGGTCCGCCGGACACGAACACCACGGGGATGTTGATGCGCATCGCTGCCATCAGCATGCCGGGCGTGATCTTGTCGCAGTTGGAAATGCAGACCATGGCGTCGGCGCAGTGAGCGTTGACCATGTATTCGACGCTGTCGGCGATCAGTTCGCGCGACGGCAGGCTGTAGAGCATGCCGTCATGGCCCATGGCGATGCCGTCATCGACTGCGATGGTGTTGAACTCCTTGGCGACACCGCCCGCTTTCTCGATCTCGCGCGCCACCAGCTGGCCGAGGTCTTTGAGATGGACGTGGCCGGGGACGAACTGCGTGAACGAATTCACCACCGCGATGATCGGCTTGCCGAAATCCTCATTGGTCATGCCGGTCGCGCGCCACAGGCTGCGGGCGCCCGCCATGTTACGGCCATGGGTGGTGGTTCGGGAGCGATACGTCGGCATAGGATCCTCGGGGTCTTGCCCGGGCTCGGGCCCAAGGCTGCAATCGGCTGATATGGCGAGGGTTTACAGGGAAGTCGGGCGCGATGCGACACTCAATTTCGCCTTTCAGCGATGCCGCACCGCAGCCCCCTCACCGCAGCGCACAATAATGCTGGGCCCGGCCAGTGGCCGGCTCACGTCGTCCGATCTTTTTGGGTCGGCTACAGCAGCCGACCCAGCACCGCCGCAGCCACGGCCGCAAGGCACAGGCCGATGACCATCACACGCCACAGCAGTTGCTGACGCGCGGAACGCCGGTCCTGAAACGCCAGCCAGTCGCGAACGAACCCGACCGGAATACCGAAGATGATCGCGGGTTCGTCGGCGTGATGGGTTTCGTGCTCGACAAACATCGACCGCACATTCGCCAGGCCGAGGTGCTCCAGCTCGCAATTCCACTGCCAGGCGCGGTTGCCATTGGTCCAGCGGTTCTCGAAAGGAAGCTTGTGCGATGTCATCGCCAACCTCCTCCAGCCCTGCCCTGCTCTCAACATATGCAGCAGCCGGCGACGCGCCAGTCCCAGCCGCACGCCGGATTGGTCAGTCAGAATCACCCAATGCGCGGCATCGCCGCTTCACGCGACCAGCCGCTGGTGCGGGCAGGCAATCTCCACCACGCAACCCGGTCCGGGCACGATGGTGAGCTGGAAGTCGTGCAGTTTCACGATCGCCGCCACCAGGCTCAGGCCGAGCCCGACGCCCGGGGTGCTCCTGATCTTGTCCGAGCGATAGAATCGCCGGAGCACGGCCTCGCACTCACTCTCGCTGATGCCCGGACCGGAATCCTGGATGCGGACGATGCTGGCGCGATCGTCGCTGGTCAGCGCGATCTCCACCTGTCCGCCCGCCGGCGTAAATTTCACGGCGTTGTCGACCAGGTTGGCGATGGCTTCGATCAGCAAATCACGATCGCCGTGGACCTCGTGAGGCTGCGCGAACGCGCTGCTTGCCGTCGCCGGCAGATCGGTCTTGAGCGCGATCCGCTTGTCGTCAGCGATCGGCTCGTAGAGATCGGCGACTTCCCGGGCCAGATCGGCCAGCGCCACCCTGCCGAAGCCGGCCGAGCGCCGGCCGTTTTCGATCTCGGTCAGCCGCAGCAAGGCTGTAATGATGGTCAGCGACTGATCGATGCCCACAATCGCCTTGTCGGCGCTCGCCTGCAGCTCCGGCAACGTGGTCGCATTGGTTCGTCCCCGCTCCAGCGCCAGGCGGGCGCGGGTCAACGGCGTGCGCAGATCGTGGGCGATATCATTGCCGACCCCCGCCAGGGCGCCGATCAGATCCTCCATCTCGTCGAGCATGCCGTTGACGATGCCGGCGAGCTTGGAAAACTGGTCGCCGTTCTTGTGTTGCGGCAACCGTTCGCTGAGATCGCCGGCGACAATGCGCTGAACCCGCACGTTGACCTCCTCGACCCGCCTCTCCGCTCGCACGCTGACCAAAGCCCCGGCGACCAGGCAGAGGCACAGGGCCGGCAGCAGACCGAGCGCCAGCGCCTCACCGACCACGCGCGCGAACTCCATCGCCTCATCGACCTGCCGGCCGATCACCAGCACGTCGCCATCGGCCATCCGTCGCGCAATGGCGCGAATGGTCTGGTCTGACCGGCCGGCCTGCGTGATCTTCATGATGCGGGCGCCCTGCGCCATGTCATCGACGGCGAGGCCGCGCGGCAGGTGCTCCAGATTGCCGACGATCTTGCTGCCGTCGGCACCGAACAGGCCGGCGAACTGCACGCCGCGGGAGTCCTGCTTGACGTGATCATCGATCGCATCCAGCCGCCGCTGCGGCGACAGCACCGCGATGGCGTTGATCTGCATGGCGAGCATCCGGTCGGTCCGGACCGTCAGGTAATCCGACGTCTGCCAGTAGATGAACCCGAACAGCGCGATGACGATGACCGCGAACGCGGCCGCCAGCATCAGAGCCCAGCGGAACGACGTCGAACTCAGGAACTGCGGTCGGATCATCGCCATTCTAGTTTCTAGTGTCCTGAATTCGAAGTTCGAACCATTTGCGGTAACCTCTGTGCGAACTTCGAATTCAACAAGGACACGAGCAAATTAATGATCCTAGTGCCCCGCATCCGAAGTTCGTGATACATCGCAGCAATCTCTGACACGAACTTCGGATGCATCAGGGGCACTAGCAACTTTATGATTCTAGTACCGCTTTTCGACCTGAAGTTCCTGGGATGAGTTCGCGGCAAGTGGTGCAGGAACTTCAGATCGGCGGTACTAGTGTGCTTTTTGAACGCGAAGTTCCTGAAGAACCAGTTGCACGATCGGAGGAACTTCGCGTTCAGCACACTAGATCGGGGTGCGAAGAACAAATCCGGCGCCACGCACATTCTGGATCATCGGAGCGTCGTCCGGCCCGTCCACCTTGTGGCGCAGGCGGCCCATGTGCACATCGACGAGGTTGGTCGCGGGAACGAATTTGTAAGTTCCACACTTCCTCGAGCAGCATGGCGCGGGTCAGCACCTGATCGCAGCGCTGCATCATATATTCGAGCAGGCGGAATTCGCGCGGCAACAGGTCGATGTCACGCTCGCCGCGCCTGGCGGTGCGCTCGATCAGATCGATTTCAAGCGGTCCGACCCGCAGCATGGTTTCGCGGGTCTCCGCCGGCCGCCGCAGCAACGCCTCGATACGGGCGATCAGTTCGGCCAGGGCGAACGGTTTGGTGAGATAGTCGTCGCCGCCGGCGCGCAATCCGCGCACACGATCGTCGACAGCGCCAAGCGCGCTCAGCACCAGCACCGGGGTGCGCACCTGCTCCTGTCGCAGGGTCTCGATCACATTGAGCCCATCCATTCCGGGCAGCATCCGGTCCACGATCATGGCATCCGGCCGCGACGACCTCGCCTTCGCCAGCCCTTCAAGACCGTCGGGAGCCCATTCCACGGTGAAGCCGCGATCGGCGAGTTCGGCCTTGATCTCCTCCGCCGTTTCGCTGTCGTCCTCGATCAGCAGGACCTTCGCCATTGATTCCCGTCCGGTTTCCATCAACAAGGCCATTCTATCACCTCCGGGCGCGCGATTGATATCCGGGCTTTGCGCCGCGGCCACCACAGGCCGGTGCCCATGCGCCTGCTCAAAATCCGCATGGACAAGCACGGCAGAGCTGTCGAGGATCACCCTAGAATCCGGGTGCCGGCTCCACCATTAAATTGCATGTTAAATTGACGGCCAGTTGCCGGAACGGATCGAAAGACCCGTTCCGGCTGCAATCAGGAGGTCCGCGCCCGCTCGGGCTGCACCTGCACCCGGCTGCCTTCGACCAGATCGACCGACGGATTCAAGATCACCCGGTCACCCGCGCCGACTCCGTCACGCGCCTCGATCTCGGTGCCGAGGTCGCGGGAGATCTCGATCTTGCGCAGATGCGCCATGCCATTTTCGACCACCGCGACCTGCGTCCCCTGCGCATTGAAGATCAGGGCATCGGCCGGAACCGCGAGGCTTGGCGTGGTTCGCTGCAGATGCAGGTCGATGGTGCAGTAGATTCCCGGCGTCAGAACGCCATCGGGATTGGGAATATCGATTTCGGTCAGCAGGGTGCGCGAGCCCGGCTGCAGCGCATCGGCAATGCGTGTCACCTTGCCCGGGAAAGTGCGGCCCGGGATTTCCGGGACATGGACCACCGCATCGATGCCGGGGCGCAGCCCGAACGCCTCATCCTGCGGCACATAGACCTGGGTACGGATCACATTGCCCTGCATGATGGTGAACATGAACGTGCCGCTGGTGGCATCGGCCTGCACCAGTGTGCCGACATCGATATTGCGCTGGGTGATCACGCCGTCGAACGGTGCGACGACCCGCTGGTAGAGTTTTTGCTGGTGCAGCACCAACAACTGCGCGTCCTGGGCCGCCACATTGGCTTGCGCCACGCCGACTGCCGCCTCATTGGCCTTGAGCGTCTGGACGTCTGTGGTGCCTTGCTGGGCGGTGACCCAGCCCTTGCTGACCAACGGTTCGTCGCGCTGCCAGGTGACGCGGGCGAGTTCGCTGTTGGCCTGGGCCTGTTGCAGCGATGCCTTGAGCTGCACCAGCGTCGCCTCGGCCTGCGAGATCTGATGGTCGAGTTCAGGCGCCACAATCTCGGCAAGCAACTGGCCGGCCTTGACGCGATCGCCGATATCGACCTCGCGCGTGCCGATATAACCGCTGGCGCGCGCGAAGATATTGGCGGCTGCGAACGCCGATGTGGTCGCCGGCAGACTGACGACCGTGTGGCCATCGCTGGCGCGCACCGTCGCGACCCGCACGCTCGGGACGAAATCGCGCCGCTGCTCGGCGGTCGCGGCAACCGCACGGGCCTGCATGTAATGCGACCAGGTGCCGAACAGCACCGCGGCGCCGAAAATCAGCAGCACGCCGATCCCGAGCACGCCTCCCTTGCCACGGCGCCGCCGGCGTCGTGTCGGCGGCAGGCCCTCGATGTCCGGATCGGGCACCGGGATATGCGGCGGGCTGAAAGGTTCGATGGCATTCATGCGAGTTCCTCCTCGAATACGCCGTGCGCCGTCTTGCCGTCATTGCGTTTGCGCAGCACCGCGAACAGATACGGCACCACCAGCAAGGTCGCAGGGGTTGCAAACAAAAGTCCGCCGATCACGGCACGCGCCAGTGCGGCGTTCTGCTCTTCGCCGGCGCCGCCGATCGCCATCGGGATCATGCCGACGATCATCGCACACGCCGTCATCAGCACCGGACGAATGCGGGTGTGGCCGGCGTCGATCGCCGCCTGCAGGGCCGTCTTGCCCGCAAGCTGCTGCTCGCGCGCGAACGTCACCAGCAGGATGGAGTTTGCCGACGCCACGCCCACCGCCATGATCGCCCCCATCAGCGAGGGGACGTTCAGTGTGGTGTTGGTGATGAACAGCATGGTGACGATGCCGCACAGCGCCGCCGGCAAGCCCAGAATGACCACGAAGGGATCGCCGAAATTCTGATAGTTCACCACCATCAGCAGATAAACGAACACAGCCGCGAACAGGAGGCCGATGCCGAGGTTCTTGAAGGCGTCGTTCATGCTCTGGATCTGGCCGATTGTTTGGATGGTGTTTCCCGGCTTCAGTTGCGGCGAGAGGTCCGCGACCACCTTGGCGATGCCCTTGGCCACGCTGCCGAGATCGCGCCCCTGGACGCTGGCATAGACCTCATAGACCGGCTGAATGTTGGCCTGGTTGGCATTGGTCGGCACGCTGTCGCGTTTCAGCGTGGCCACGTTGCCGAGCAGCCCCGGCACGGGAACATCGGCCGCGGAGGCCGAGATCGCCGTCGACACCGGCGTGTTGCGCAGGTCGCTCAGCGAACTGATGCTGCGCTCGGGGGTCTGCACCGCGAGATAATAAGGAATGCCCGAGGCCGGATCGGTCCAGAAATTCGGCGTCACCTGCTCCGACGAACTCAGGCTGACATTGAGATTGGTCGCCACCGTGTTGGCATTGAGCCCGAGTTGTGCGGCGCGGGTCCGGTCGATCGTGGCATAGAAGGCGGGCGCGTTAACCTCCTGCTGCAGGTGAGCATCGACAATGCCCGGGATCGCGGCAATGCGCCGGCGCAGTTCATTCGCCACCCTGAGATTGTTGGTGCGGTCGTATCCCACGGTGCGGACGTCGATCTGCGCCGGCAGGCCGAAATTGAGGATCTGGGTCACGATGTCGGCCGCCTGGAAGTAGAACTGGTCTTCCGGGAAAGCCTCCGGCAGCACCGTGCGCAGCTTGCGCAGGTAGTCCACGGTCGGCGCGTGGCCCTCCCGAAGCGCCACCAGGATGACGCCGTCATTGACGCCGATGGTCGAGCCATCGGCAAAGGCCAGATTGTAGGACCGCGCCGGCAGCCCGATATTGTCCACGATCAGCTCCCGCTCGCTATCGGGAATGACCTCGCGGATCTTGTTCTCGACCGCCTGGAAGATCTGCTCGGTGGCTTCGATCCGGGTCCCCGCGGGCGCGCGCACATGGAGCTGGATCTGGCCGCCGTCGATCACCGGGAAGAAATCACGCCCGACCAGCGTGGCCATGACGCCGCCAAGCGCCAGCACGAGCACCGCCACGACGGGAATGATGAAGCGGTGACTGACCAGCGAGGTCAGCAGCCGGACATAACCTGTGCGCATATGCTCGAAGCCGCGCTCGAACGCATGATGGGCGCGACCGAACCAGCCTTTCGCCACCTCGGTGTGGCCGTGATGCTCGCCCTTCAGCAGCAGCCCGATCATGATCGGCGTCAGGGTTCGCGACAGGCCGTAGGAGGCGAGCATCGCCAGCACGACGGCGAGCCCGAGCGGCGTGAACAGGTATTTCGCCGGCCCATCCAGGAACACGACCGAGGTGAACACGCAACTGATGGCCAGTGTCGACACCAGTGTCGGGACCGCAATGCCGGCGGCGCCATGCAGCGTCGCCTGCGGCAATGGCTGGCCCTCCTCGGTCAGCAGTCGGTGGGTGTTCTCGATGGTCACGGTGGAGTCGTCCACCAGGATGCCGACCGCAAGCGCAAGGCCGCCCAGCGTCATGGTGTTGAGCGTCTCGCCGAGGAAGTACAGCACCACCAGCGAGGTCAGGATCGCCAGCGGAATCGAGATCATCACCACCAGGGTCGATCGCCATGACCCGAGAAACAGCAGGATCATCAGCGCGGTCAGGCCTGCGGCGATGGCGCCTTCGCGCAACACCCCCGTGATCGACTGCTTGACGAACACCGACTGGTCGAACAGCTCGTTGATGTGCAGGCCGGCTGGCGCGGCCGCGCGCGCCGTGACCAGGGCATTGCGAACCGCGTTGACCACCGTCAACGTCGACGCGTTACCGTTCTTGATCACGCTGAGCAGTACCGAGCGCCGGCCGTTCTCGCGCACGATGTTCTGCTGCACCAGCCACCCGTCATGGACCTGGCCGACATCCCTGACGAATACGGTGGCACCGTTCACCACCTTGATCGGAATGTTGTTGAGATCTTCGATGCTGGTCGGCGTCGCGTTGGTGCGCACGGTGTATTGCGTGTTGTCGATCTTGGCCGTGCCGGACGGCAGCGTCAGATTTTGCGCGCTGACCGCATTCACCACATCCAGCGGCGTCAGGCCTTTCGCCAGCAGTTTGGTCGGATCGATGTCCACCATGATCTGCCGGTATTTGCCGCCGGCCGGGGTCGGCAGCGTGATGCCGGGGATCGGCGCCAATTGCTGGCGCATCCGGTAGATGCCGTAGTCATAGAGCTGCTGCTCGCTGAGATTGTCGGAGCTCAGGCTGATCTGCAGCACCGGCACGCTCGAGGCATTGAACTGCACCACCACCGGCGCCTGGATTCCCGTCGGCATCAGCGCACGAACCGAGTTGGTGGCGGACACGATCTGGGCGATGGCGAGGTCGAGATTGACGTCCGGCTGGAAGTAGATCTTCTGCACCGACAGGCCGTTCAGGGTCTGCGCTTCGATGTTGCGGATGCCGTTGACGTTGGAGCTGATCGAATACTGGCTGTAGGTGGTGACCCGCTGCTCCATCTCCGGTGTGGAGAGGCCGGTGTAGCTCCAGATCACGGTGACCACCGGAATCCGGATCTCCGGAAAGATATCGGTGCGCATCGAGGCGCTGGCGACGACGCCGAGAAACAGGATCAGCGCCGCGACCACGTAGAACGTGTAGGGAAATCGCAACGCAAACCGGACAATGCCCATATCATATCCTCAAGAACGCCAGACCGATGGCAGCCATCACCGTCTTTTCCGAAACGTATTTGCCGACACTGCAAAGCGAGTTGCCGACACACGAGCAGCGATCACGCCGGCGCGAGCCGGCCGTGATGACGATCGTGGTCTCGTGCGTTTCCCCGGATTTCGTCTTGCGCCGATGCGGACATCGAGCCGCGGCGAACATGGAGGGCGTATGCGGCCTTCTCAACTAAAAATCTGTTCAGGATTGCCGCGATCAATTCCAGGTGTGCAAAGCCGCGGCGCCGCCGCGCGAAACCATCAGCAACAAAGATCGACATGCCGGTGTCATCCGGCGCGGGGTTTGATCGACACCCGGCGCGATTTGAACGGGAAATTTTCGAAATGCGATTCGCCGCGATCGCTGACCCGCGCAAGTCGCCGAATTCGCATTGCTGCTGCGCGTTGACCGTCATCACGACCGCTCGCGCAAACGCACCGACTTGTGATGGAGCGCGCGGCTCCCGCTAGCCGGGATCGAGCCGTCCGAACACCGCCACCAGCGCCAGCACGCCGACACCGAGCAGCAACTCCCCGATCGTGCCTGCAACGATGGCCCGCGTCGCGGTGTCGGGATTGGCCTTCATCCGTGGCACCCAGACGTAGCGGTTGATCACGGCAAGGGCGACCATGCAGGCCACCAGCGCGATCTTGGCCAGCAGCAGGCCATGATAAAGTGACGGCGCCAGCCAGTGCGCCGGCGGTCCCGCCACCAGCAGCGCGTTGATCACGCCCGTCGCCAGCACCAGCGCCACCGCGCCATGCCCGGCCGTCGAGAATCCGCGCAACGCGATCGCGCCATCTGCGCGCAGATCGGGCCGGCGCAAGGCCGACAGGCAGGGCAGCAGCGGCACCAGCGATCCCAGCCAAGCCCCGCCGACGAGCAGATGCGCGATATCGTTGCCGCGGTGGAGGAGATCACGCAGGCCATCGTCCATCACCGCATGGCCGGTGAACGCGAAACTGGCCAGCAGCAAGCCCGCGATCGCAGCCAGACCAAGCCCCGGCCGCGGCGATACGAGCGTCCGCCCGACCAGCAGGACGGCAAGGCTGAAGCGGACGATCAGCATCCGCCCCGACGTCACGTCGCGCAGGATGGTCGATGCGATGCCGGGCCGCATCGCCGCATGCCAGCCGCCAGCCATGGCGGCAATGGCGAGCGGCAGCATGGCCGAACAGGCGACGAGCGCCAGCGCGCCGGCAAGCACGACCGGTCGGCGCAATCGCTGCGCGATCGTTTCCGCCAGCGGCTCCGTTGCAAGAAACCGGATGAAGAGACCGGACCCGAACAGCATCATCGCCGCCGCGAAGGCGACACAGCGGCACACCGCCATGCCGGCCTCGACGCCGCTCAAGGTGCGACCGTGAAGCTGTACGAATCGTGCGTGGCATGGCCGTCCTTCGAGAGAGCGTGCCAGTTCACGGTGTAGGTTCCGACGCCAAGCGGTGCCAGCAGCGGCACGATCAGCGTCTTGCCGTCACCCTCCTTCAGCGTCGTGTTGCCGATCAGCGCCTCCCCCTGTCCGGCCAGGGTGATGGTGGCGCCGCTCAGCGCCGCTTCCAGCCCCTCGGAAAAGGTCAGTGTCAGCTGGCGTGGCTTGTCATGCACCACGGCATCGGCAGCAGGCTCCGCGGAGACAAGATGGGCGTGGGCCAATGCGGCCCCGGTCGCCGCAAGGCTGATCGCTGCGGCCAGTCCAATCGTCCTGATCATCACGAACCTCTCATGGCGGCGTGCCGCCGGGTCGATGCGCCCGGCTCCCGCACAGGCATTGCGCAGGAGCCGGGCCGCAGCCAATCTACTGCAACTGGACCTGCACCACCGGCCCGATCTTCGTCGCATTGCCCTGCGCAATCACCAGGTAGCGGCGCGGGATCTTGTCCTCGCCCTGCACCACCTGCCGGATCTGCCCCGTGGCATTGACGATCGCCGAGCCCGCGGGATTGGTCATGAAGGCCGCCAGCGGCTCCAATCCGCCTTCGCCATTGGGCTGATGCGCCAGCGCCAGCACATAGGGCTGTTTCGGCGCGAGCCCGGTCACCGAGGCCTGCAACACCTGGATCAGGCCCTGGTCGAACAGCGAGACACTGGTCGGCCCCTCGTCCTTGTGTTCGCCCTTGGCGCCGGCCGTTTTGCCTGCTGCGGCAACCAGCGCGAGATGCGTGGCTTGGCCGGCGACACCAAGCGCCTGCAGGCCCTGCGTGCCATCACCTTCCGGCACGGCATTGGAAACGTAGGCGATGGCTTGCGGGGCCTGGCCCACGGCACTGGTTGCGATCACCTTGTTGGTCAGGGTGTCGATCACGGTCACCGCATCTGCGTTTTCGAGTCCGACATAGACCCGGCTGCCGTCGCCCGACGGCCAGATGCCGTGCGGCAACTTGCCGACCGGAATGGTGGCGACCTGCGAAAAATCATCGGTCCGGAACACCTTGACCTGGTTCAGCCCGCCGATCGTCACATAAGCGAAGGTGCCGTTGGCATTGTGAACGAAATTGACGTGATTGCTGATCGGCCCCGTCTCGAACGACGTCAGAACATTGAACGGCGGCTGCGCGTTGAACACCTGCACGCGGCCGGTGTCCTTCAGCGTGAACCAGACCTGCTTGCCGTCCGGCGTGGCCGCGATGTTCGGGCAGAACGGACTGTCCTGCTTGACGTGACCGACGATCTGGTGATCCGCGACCGTAATCACCACGGTCTCGGGGTTGAACGACGAGCAGACATAGCCGTACTTGCCGTCCGGTGAGAAGATCTGCATCCCGGGACCGGCCGGCACCTTGATCCGGGCTTTCTCCTGGAAGCTTTTGCCGTCGAGCACGGCGACATAATCTTCGCCGCGCACCGTCACCCACACCTCGTTGCCGTCCGGCGTGAAGAACGCCTCGTGCGGCGAACGGCCGACATAGGTGGTGTGCTTGACGGCGTTAGTAGCGGTATCGATGAACGTCACCGAATTGCTGCCGATCGAGACCACCGCGATGGTCTTGTGGTCCGGCGAGAAGCCCATGCCGTGAACCAGCACCTGGCCCTTGTACAGCGGGCTGAAGTTGACCGGTTGCGGCTCGCCGAGGCGAATGACGCCGAGCAACTTGTTGTCGACGGGATCGGTCACCGAGACGGTGTTGGAGAACTGTTCCGCGGTGTAGACGCGGTCGCGATGGCTGATCGGAATATCCGGATCGGTGGCGGCCGCGGGAGCCTGGCCGGCAAACGCCGGAGCCGAGAGGGCCGTGCCGGCGAGCAACGCCAGCGCGAGCAAAGGACGTTTCATGACGATCTCCCTATGTCACTTTTTCATGTTCATGGAATCGTGGGACATCGCACCGTGGGACATGCCCATGGTGTCGTGCGACATGGACTGCGGCGCCGGCTGCTGAGCGGCGACAGGCGCCTGCTCGACCTGCGTCGGCGATGCCACCGACGGCGGCAGCGGATCACCGACCGCGAGGCGCATGGCGGCGATCTCCTGCTGCTGGGTGACGATGATTTCCTGGGCCAGCCGGCGCAGCTGTTCGTTGTGGCCGTACTTGAGCACGGCTTTCGCCATGTCGATGGCGCCCTGGTGGTGCGGCACCATCATCTCAACGAAATCGTGATCGACATCACCGGTCGGCTTCACGGTCATGTCCGCCATCATCCTGGTCATGGCGGCGTCATTTTCCGACAGAAACGGCGCCTCGGCCGCGAGGGCCGGCTGGCTGGCCACATATTCGACCGGCACGGCGCTGCCGGCGTAGGATTTGGTCATGTGGCCTGCGGCCGTGGCGAGCGAGACGACGGCAAGGCTCATGGTGGTGGCGAGGGAGATTGCGCGTTTGCGAACGAACGTGCGCGGGATCAACGTCATCTGGAGTCCCCTGGATGAAACTGAAGGCTCGCGCACGTTGACGATCGGGAACGCGGTCCTCAATTAAAATCCAGTTTAGGATTCAAAATTCAGATTTAGACTTCCAATCAGGACGCCTCCGCGCTGCAAAACAGCCCGCGATGACCGTCACAGCCCAATAACGCAAATTGCCTTAAGACCGCTGGACGGTTTCACTTTTTTGTTTCCGCCCCGTGCTCTAAGCTGCGGCCAACACAGGTGAGGAAACGGAGAAACCGTCAATGACAAGAACGTGGACACTGCTTGCTGCCGTCATCGCCGTCTGGTCGGCCTGGTCGCCGGCGAAGGCCGACGACGCTTCGATGGCCGCAGCGCAGGAACTGGTCGACTACACCCTGGGAAAAACCACCGATGACATGATTTCCAAGATGGAGACGGCGATCTGGTCGAACCTGGAGACCGCGTTTCCCCGAACCACCGATGCCGCCACAATTGCCGAAATGCACACCGAATTCGACACCATCGTGCGCAAATACGTCGCGCAAGCCATGAAGATCGCGCCGACCATCTATTCGCAACACTTCACGACGGACGAGTTGAAGGGCCTGCTCGCATTCTACAAGACGCCGCTGGGCGACAAGATGCTCGCCGAGATGCCGAAGGTGATGGGTGATTTCACCACCACCGCCATGGTGCCGATGATGGCGCCGATGCAAAGCGAGATCAAAGCCAGTCTGGAAACCATCATGCGCAAGCAGGGAACGACGAAATAGCTGGGCGATCCGAGGAGTCCGATACGCTAATTAACCGGATGCTTGCGCGGGAAGCTGGTGCGACCGCGCACAAGGCCGACCACCGCTGAAATCAGAAACAGCACGATCGCGACGAAAAAGATGATCTTGGCGAGTTCAATCGAGGCGCCGGCGACTCCGGTGAAGCCCAGCACACCGGCGATCAATGCGATGATGATAAGCGTGACAATCCAGCCCAACATGGTCGTGAGTCCTTGGAAACAGCGTCCTGGGACAGAGGAGACGTCCTCTGTCCTTCGCGGAGCCAATGGCCGGGGAACCTCAAAGTTCCGGCCGGCTGGCCGCTGAAAATCGCGTGAACGGCCCGGAAATCCGGAACCAATCGGAGGGATGACCAGCCGCCGATTTGATCCGGGAAAACGGTGGCAAAATCACGCAAAAGCTGTCCCAAACCTCGTATGATGCCTATATGAGGGCTCTCCTTCAGGGATGACGCCTGTATACCGCACGGTTGCGGGGTGGCATCTTGGCCCCTAGACGATTCGCATGACTGACCCGATCAAGCTGAGCTCTTTTGACGTGCCCGCACACCAGCCCGCCGCTGGCGGCATTGCCGCGCGTGCGCGCGCCGCGGCCGGGCCTCAGTATCTCGCCGTGCTCAATCCGGAGCAGCGCGAGGCGGTCGAGACGCTGGACGGCCCGGTGCTGGTGCTGGCTGGCGCAGGCACCGGCAAAACCCGGGTGCTGACCTCGCGCATCGCCCATATCCTCACCCTCGGCCGCGCCCGCCCCGGCGAAATTCTCTCCGTCACCTTCACCAACAAGGCGGCGCGCGAGATGAAACACCGCCTCGGCCAGATGCTGGGTCAGGCGGTCGAAGGCATGCCGTGGCTCGGCACCTTTCATTCCATCGGCGGCCGTATCCTGCGCGTGCATGCCGAACTGGTCGGGCTGAAGTCGAATTTCACCGTGCTGGATGTCGACGACCAGGTGCGTCTGCTCAAGCAGCTGCTGCAGGCCGAGAACATCGACGAGAAGCGCTGGCCGGCGCGGATGCTGGCCGGTCTGATCGACGGCTGGAAGAACCGCGGGCTGACGCCCTCGCAGGTGCCCTCCGGCGAAGCCGCCGTGTTCGCCAACGGCAAGGGCGGCAAGCTCTATGCAAGCTATCAGGAGCGGCTGAAGGTTCTCAACGCCGCCGACTTCGGCGACCTGCTGCTGGAAAACATCCGGCTGTTCCGCGAGCATCCCGATGTGCTGCGGCAATACCAGAACCGCTTCAAGTTCATCCTGGTCGACGAATATCAGGACACCAACGTCGCGCAGTATCTCTGGCTGCGGCTGCTGTCGCAGTCCACCACGCCGCCGAACCAGGCGCTGCCGGGCGCGACCGAGACCGAACAACCGCTGTTGACGGATGGGGCCCGGCCGGCGCCGCAGGCCACACCTCGAAACATCTGCTGCGTCGGCGACGACGACCAGTCGATCTATGGCTGGCGCGGCGCCG
>JBGMOD010000097.1:0-10182 GCA_041424235.1 Hyphomicrobiales bacterium | reverse complement strand
CGGTGCACACCGGCTTCGACAAGGAAACCGGCAAGGCGATCTACGAGGAAGAGAAACTCAATCTCGATCCGCTGCCCTACATCGTCATCATCGTGGATGAGATGGCCGACCTGATGATGGTCGCCGGCAAGGAGATCGAAGGCACGGTCCAGCGGCTCGCACAGATGGCGCGCGCCGCCGGCCTGCATGTCGTGCTGGCGACGCAACGTCCTTCGGTCGACGTCATCACCGGCACCATCAAGGCCAACTTCCCGACCCGCATTTCCTTCCAGGTGACGTCGAAGATCGACAGCCGCACCATCCTCGGTGAAATGGGCGCCGAACAGCTGCTGGGCCAGGGCGACATGCTCTACATGGCCGGCGGCGGCCGCATCAGCCGCGTGCACGGACCCTTCGTGTCGGATGACGAGGTCGAGAAGGTGGTGCGCCATCTCAAGACCCAGGGTTCGCCGGAATACCTCGAGGCCGTCACGACGGAAGAGGAAACCGAAGAGGACGGCGCGGTGTTCGATTCCACCGGCATGGGCGGCGGCGAGGGCAACGACCTGTTCGCGCAGGCGGTGCAGATCGTCAAGCGCGACCGCAAAGCGTCCACCAGCTACATCCAGCGCCGGCTGCAGATCGGCTACAATCGCGCGGCATCGCTGATGGAACGGATGGAACAGGAAGGCATCGTCGGCCAGGCCAACCACGCCGGCAAACGCGAAATCCTGATCGGCGAGGAAGAAGAGCGCTTTTGAGGAATCGCGACATGACAGTGGCGTGATCCGAGGTCGCGAAATCGCCACACCAAGGCACTAGCGCCAGCCGGCGAAACAGCTAATTTAATCTGACACAAGCGATCGAGCATGATGGCGGAACAGCAGGCGGCAGACTTCAAAAAACACAGCTCCCGTCTGAGCTGCAGCGCGGCCGTGCTCTCGATCGCGCTGATCGCGGCGGTATTGGTTCCATCGGCATTGGCGCAGGCGATACCGCTGCCGAAGCCGGCGCCCAAAGCGCGTGACGCCACACCGGCTGCTGCGCCGAATGCGGTGCGCCCAACCGCATCGACCACACCGGCTCCCCTCACGGCCGCGGCGACCACGCCGCCCAATCCGGTGATCCCGGATCCGCGCAATCGCGCGCCGGCCAGCCTGTTCACGACCTTCGACGACAAGCAGCGCGCGCAAGCCGCCAAGATCAGCTCGTATTTGTCATCGCTGCAGAATCTCACCGGCAATTTCGTCCAGGTCGGCCCGGACGGATCGCGCTCCACCGGCACCTTCTACATCCAGAAGCCGGGCAAGGTGCGTTTCGAATACGACCCGCCGAGCAAGATCGCGATCGTCGCCGACGGATCGTCGGTGATCGTGCGCGACACCAAGCTCGCCACCCAGGACCTTTATCCGCTGTCGCAGACACCGCTGCGCTTCCTGCTGTCGGACAAGATCGATCTGATGAAGGACACCAATGTGGTCGGCGTCACCGCCGACGACATGTTCGTCAGCGTGACCATCGAGGAAAAGCAGCCGCTGGTCGGCACCAGCCGGCTGATGCTGATGCTGGGCGCCAAGGACAATCAGCTCAAGCAGTGGACCATCACCGATCCGCAGGGCTACGACACCACGATCGCGATCTACAATCTCGATGTTCTGAAAAAGATCGATCCGAGCCTGTTCAAGATCGACTATGCGGTCGATCAGTATCGCAACGTGCAGTGATTTTTTCTCCCGCGACGACAAGTGCCGTCCTCCGCCTCTCGCGGCCTTCATGCGCCTGACGGTCACCACCTGGAACATCAATTCGGTGCGCCTGCGCATCGATCTGGTTGCGAAATTCGTCAAGGCCGAACGCCCTGACGTCCTCTGCCTGCAGGAAACCAAGTGTCCGGACGACGCGTTTCCGCTGAAGCGCTTCAAGCGGCTGGGCTACGAGCACGTCGCGCTCAACGGCCAGAAGGGCCATCACGGCGTCGCCATCGTGTCGCGTTTTCCCTTCGACGCGAGCGATATCCGCGTGTTCTGCGGCAAGCTGGATTCACGGCACATCTCGGTGTCGTTCGGCGCCAAGGCCGCGATGACGGCGCCGCTGGTGCTGCATAATTTCTACGTCCCGGCCGGCGGCGACATTCCCGACCCGGCGCTCAATCCGAAATTCGAGCACAAGCTCGCCTTCCTCGACGAAATGACAGCGTGCGCGCCGCTGCATCCCGCGCCCGGTGCCCGGCATATCCTGGTCGGCGACCTCAACGTCGCGCCGCACGAGCACGACGTCTGGTCGCACAAGCAGTTGCTCAACGTGGTGTCGCACACCCCGATCGAATGCGAGAAGCTGCTGGCAGTCCAGCGCACCGGCGACTGGATCGATGTCGCACGCCAGCGCATTCCCTTCTCGGAGAAGATCTACACCTGGTGGAGCTACCGCGCCGCCGACTGGGTAGCCTCCAACCGTGGCCGCCGGCTCGACCACATCTGGGTGTCGCAAGCGCTGGGCGATCGCGTCAGGGATTTCAGCATCACCCGCGGCGCGCGCGGCTGGGAACGCCCGTCGGATCATGTGCCGGTAACGGCGGTGCTGGAGCTTTAAATCAGGGCTTGGTGCTGTAGCCCGGATGAGCGCGACGCGCGATATCCGGGAACGATCGCAATCGCGGCGCCGCATATCGCGTTGCTCATGCGGGCTACAAGCTCAGAATTTGTACGCGATGGCAGCTCTGGCGATGTTGAATTTGTTGTCGTGGCTCGACGCGTAATAAATCTGCGTCTGCAGCGGAGCGGCCGGAAAGGTCCCGACATAGTTGGCCGTGACGCTGCTCTTGCCGAGGTCCAGGTAAAGGTATTCAGCCCTCACTGTTATCGCGGAGGTCAGGGCGTATTCGGCGCCACCGCCGGCCGTCCAGCCCACTCTGACGTCAGAGGCGCTGCCTTGCCAGTATCGCGCAACGGCGATTGCGGGGATTACAGTCGCTTCCTGGAGGCTTCGCTCCACCTCACCATATGCAAGGCCGCCGGTCGCGTAGATGAGCAGCCGTGCCGTCGGAAGAAATCCAAGGCGGGCTCGCATCGTGCCAAACCAATCAAGCTGGCTCCTGCTGTCGTAACTCAACGTATCGACTGCGCCGCCACAGCAGATCGTGGTCACGCCTCCGGAATGCCGCGACTTCAGATCGGCGTAGTTGAAATCCGCCTCCGCACCGAGAACGAGGCTGCCGATCTGGTAGTTGTACCCGGCCAGGCCTCCGACCGTGACTCCCGGATCGTTCCGCGCAGGATTCGGCGGGAAACTGACGATGCTGCCAGCGGGAACCAGTGACGTCACGTTGCTTGAGCCGGCGAATCCACGGCCGTCATACCAGCCGCCACCGGCATTCACGCCGACATAAAACCCCGACCAATTGAAAGCGGGATCAGCTGGCAAAGGGGCCTTTCGATAGGCGAGATCAGCAGCGAAACCCGAGGTCGACACAACAGCAAGAGTGCCAGCAAGCAGCAACGTTCCAACGCGAAGCATCTTGTTTCCCCAACCCAAGAGCAGGTGCGACAAACTGTCCTATGCCAAAACAATCTTCAGTTGTCGAATCCTTCTTTTACACTCTGACGCTCCAATGAGCCTGGCGTCAGCTGCCGGGAAGGCTCGTTCCTTTCCTGGATGAGACATGTCGCAACGCGGGCTGAGGTCATGCGACCGAGATCGATCCGACGTGCTCTGTGGTCACGCAGACGCGTCGTTACTTCCCCGATGAATGAAATCCTGTCGGGCGTGACTAACTCAGCTTCGCGCCCACCAGCACGATGTCGCTCGCGGCCTGGCTGGTGCGCCCGGCGAGGTCGTCACGCAGGCGGCGCGCGGCGTCGGGATGGCCGTCGAGCACGCGCCCGAACAGGCTGCGTGAAATCCGGATGGTGGTGGAGAATTCCAGCGCCGTCGCGGTGGACGGCCGCTGCATCGGAACCAAGAGCGCGAGTTCGCCGATCAGCGAGCCGGGCCCGGCGATGATTTCATTCTTTTTGCTGTCGTCGGCGCTGACGCGGAACGAGCCGCTTTGCACGATGAAGCCGGCGTCCGCGGTATCGCCGGCGCGAAACAGGGTTTCCCCACGGGCGACATCGCGCTGCTCGGAACCGAACGCGAGATTGCGCAGGGCTTCGCGCCCCAACAGCCGCAGCGTCGGGACGCGCTCAAACAGGGCAACGTCGTCTTCAATCGTCATCAGATACCGGCGACCGGGCCTCGCGCACGGCCAAACCGGCCGCAATCACGAATCATTGCCCGAATCGTATCACGGCACCAGCTTGTAGCCCCCGGATTCCGTGACCAGGATCTCGGGGTTGGCGGCGTCCTTCTCGATCTTCTGACGCAGCCGGTAGATGTGGGTTTCCAGGGTGTGGGTGGTGACCCCGGAGTTGTAGCCCCAGACTTCCTGCAACAGGGTCTCGCGCGACACCGGCTGCTGGCCGGCGCGGTAGAGGAAGCGCAGGATGGCGGTTTCCTTCTCGGTCAGCCGGACCTTCTTGGCGTTGGCGCCGGTGAGCATCTTGGACCCGGGCCGGAAGCTGTAGGGGCCCACGGAAAACACGGCGTCTTCGCTGGCCTCGTGCTGGCGCAGCTGGGCGCGAATCCGGGCCAGCAGCACCGCGAACCGGAACGGCTTGACCACATAGTCGTTCGCGCCGGATTCCAGGCCGAGAATGGTATCGGAGTCCGTATCGTGCCCGGTGAGCATGATGATCGGCGACTTGAAGCCGCCCTTGCGCAGGCTGCGAACCACCTCGCGGCCGTCGGTGTCGGGCAGGCCGACATCCATCAGCACCAGATCGGGGGTGTTGGCCTTTGCGGCCTGGGCGCCCTTGGCGCCGGTGTCGACGGCGGAGGCTTCGAATTCCTCGTGCAGGGAGAGCTGCTCCACCAGCGCGTCGCGGAGATCGGTATCGTCATCAACGATCAGGATCTTGCGGGCATTAGCCATTGCGTTCAATCCTTTAGGCCGGCGTCTCGGTGGGGTCCTGGCCGCAATAGAGCACTTGCGGCCAAAAGTGCAAGGTGGAGCTGCTGTATCTTATGGGAAGCATTGATTTTCCAATCACTTATCGGACACCGATCCGTGATCGCCCGCTGTCCGTCATCATCGTGCGCGCGGCGGCAGGCTGTCCGACTCGCGGCTGGCTCACCGCCGCCGGCCAGACGATTCCAGTGGCGCTGGGGCGCGGCGGAATCAAGGCCAACAAGCGCGAAGGCGATGGCGGGACACCGCGCGGGACATTCCGCCCGCTGCGGCTGTGGTTTCGGGCCGACCGGCACGCGCGGCCCAAGACCTTCCTGCCGATTCGCGCCATCACGCCGACCGACACGTGGGACGAAGACCCGGCGAGCCGGCACTACAACCGGCCGGTGCGGCGGCAGCCGAGCGCGGCCGGCGACCGGCTGATGCGCGACGACCACCTCTACGATTTCGTTATCGAGATCGACCACAACACCCGCCCGCGGGTGACAGGACGCGGCAGCGCGGTGTTCCTGCATCTGGCGCGGCCGCGGTTCGCACCGACAGCCGGCTGCATCGCCATGACCAAGCCGGCGCTGCTGCGCCTGTTGGCGCGGCTCGGCCCTCAGACGCGGATCATCATCCGGTAAGTCGCGTGGCCGATCTGACAGCCCCGCTCCCATGTGTCGCAGGCGCGTCTCTTCCCGGCACCCAAAATCGGTCATAGCTCGATGCTAAAGGCGGTCGCCTGGTCTGGGGAGTTCGCATGCCCATTGCGAGACAATTATCGAAGGCTCTATTCATCGTGACCGCCAGCGCGGCCCTGGCCGTTGCAAGCGGGATCACGTCTCTATCTGGCACGCAGGTGTGGGGCGCGGAACGGCCCATACTGGTGAACGAGATCGAGGATGCATCGCGAATCGTTTGCCGCAATCGATATGGCATGACCGTGTTCACCGCCAACGACGCTTACAACGTCAGGATCGATCCGTCGGGCACGATCTACAGCTTTCGAAAGGGCTGGTTGTCAGACCGGACCTACACGTATGTGAAGGCGATAGACGTCTCCTGCGCCATCATGCCGAACCGATGGTAATTCAGCGGCGGGTGCAGTCGGCCTAGCCGATCGGCGGACGGCTGCCGAAGATCGCGGAGCCGACGCGGACATGGGTGGCGCCGAACTGGATCGCGATCGGAAAATCCGCGCTCATGCCCATCGACAGCAGTTTGAGATTGTTGCGTGCGGCGATCTTCGCCGTCAGCGCGAAATGTGGGGCCGGCGCCTCGTCGACCGGCGGGATGCACATCAGCCCGGAAATCTCGAGCCCGTAGGCCTGATGGCAGCGGGCGATGAAATCATCCGCATCGGTCGGCGCGATGCCGGCCTTCTGCGGCTCCTCGCCGGTGTTGAGCTGGACGAACAAAAGCGGCTTGCGCTCTTGCTTAACGATTTCTTTGGCTAACGCTTCGCAAATGCTCGGACGGTCCACCGAGTGAATCGCATCGAACAGCGCGACCGCTTCCTTCGCCTTGTTCGATTGCAGCGGACCGATCAGATGCAGCGCGATGCCGGGCTGCGCCGCCACCAGCGCCGGCCACTTGCCCTTGGCTTCCTGCACGCGATTCTCGCCGAAAACCCGCTGTCCCGCCGCGATCACCGGCGAAATCTCGGCGGCCTCGAATGTCTTGGACACCGCGATCAATGTCACCGACGCGCGATCGCGCCCGGCGTCGCGGCAGGCGATCGCGATCTCGCGCTCAACGGTCGCGAGCCCGGTTGGTAAAGAGGATGTTACGTTCGGTGCGCCGGTGTCGCTCATCGCCTCAATCGATTCCTATATTTTTAAGATAGTTCAAATTTGAGCGAATGTCGGAAAGTGTTTTTGAGTGCTCGTGTTCCATGGTTCCCCCGGGTCAGGGGAACGTCCGTGTCTGGTAGTCATTTCAACGGCAGAGCGTCAAGACTGTGGGCCATGTTCGGCATCCGCGCGCGGCTGGTCATCCTGGCGCTGATCCTGGTGGTGCCGCTGATGGTCGATCGCGTGGTGGTGCTGGAAAACACCCGCGCCAATCAGGTCAAGCAGGCCACCGACGAGCTGATGAAGCTCGCACAACACAGCGCCGCCGCGCAGCGCGAGATCATTTCGTCGGTCGAGGCGCTGCTGCGATCGGCCGCCTACATTCAAGTGGCATCGGAGCGGACCGGCCGCAGCTGCGCCATCCTGCGCGCCAGCCTGCGCGTCGAAATGCCGTGGATCACGACCCTGTCGGTGGTCGACAAGGGCGGCCGCATCACCTGTTCGACCAATCCGAACTATGTCGGCCTCGATATCAGCGACAGCTCCTATTACCAGAAGACCCTGGAGACCCACGGCTTCGTGCTCAGCGACCTGATCATGAACCGGCAGACCCGGCAGCCGCTGCTGCTTGCGAATTATCCGACCTCCGCGGTCGAGGGCGGCCTGCCATCGGTGATCATCGCGGGCCTCAACATGGACTGGATGGCCAAGCTGATGTCGGGCCTGGTCGAGCGTCCGGGCATCGAGGCCGTGCTGCTCGACGGCAAGGGCACCGTTCTCGCCTCACAGCCCGGCCAGGATATCACCGGCCAGCCCTATGAGGGCTTCGATGTCAGCAAGATCAACGCGGACGACGAATTCGGCTCGCTGTCGATCGTGTCCAAGGGCGTCAGGAAGCTGGTGTCGTTCGTCCGCATTCCCGGCACCGACACGCGGCTCGTGGTCAGCATCGATCATCATGCGATGCTGGCACCGATCAACCGTGACATCCAGAAGGCCTATGTCCAGCTCGCCATCGTCAGCCTGCTCGCACTGCTCGGCGCCTGGCTGGTGGGTGAACAGTTCATCATCCGCCCGATCCGGACGATGACCAGCATGGCGAACCGGTTCGGGCAGGGCGACCTGACCGCGCGCGCCACCGGCCTCAAACTGCCGTCCGAATTCAAGCCGCTGGCCACCGCATTCAACTTCATGGCCGCGCAACTGGCCGAGCGCGAACGCGACCTGATCGCGAGCAACGACCGCCTGACGGTGATGGCCTCGATCGACATGGTCTCCGGGCTTGCCAATCGCCGCGGCCTGCAGAGCCGGCTCGACTTCGAATGGCTGAAGCTGCAGCAGGTCGAGGGGCGGCTGGCGTTGATGATGATCGACGTGGATCACTTCAAATTGTTCAACGACACCTACGGCCACCCCGAAGGCGACGCCTGCCTCGGCCGCGTCGGCGAGACCCTGGCCGGCATCGCCGACAAGACCATGGGCTTCGCCGCGCGCTACGGCGGCGAGGAGTTCTGCCTGCTGCTGCCGAGCGCGGACCGTTCCCACGCCATCGAAGTCGCCGAAATGGTGCGCGAGGCCGTGGAGCAGCTGTCGATCCCCCATCTGCTGAGCGAACACGGCCGGGTCACCGTCAGTGTCGGTGTCGGGGCGATTTGCCCGCACGACGGGCTGGCGCCGGCCGAGCTGATCGAGGCGGCGGACGCCGCGCTCTATACCGCCAAGCACCAGGGCCGCAACCGCGTGGTCGCGCACGGCCTGATCGGGTCCTACACGCCGCCGGTGTCCATGACGGGCTGAAATGCCCCGTCGCGGCGGGCGGCCTGATCCAGCGGCCCGAGCCCGGAAATCGCCGTTTCAGCGGCATTTTCCGCCGGCCAAAGCGTTGACCCCGCGTCCGTTTTTATGTCCTAGTCGGCCGCCTTTTAGATGAGCTGACAGATCGCAGATGAGCAACGAACGCTATAACGCCCGGGATGCCGAGCCGCGCTGGCAGCGCGTGTGGGACGACCAGGCGATTTTCACCACCCGGAACGACGATCCCCGGCCGAAATATTACGTGCTCGAGATGTTCCCGTACCCGTCGGGGCGCATCCACATCGGCCACGTCCGCAACTACACCCTCGGCGACGTGATCGCCCGCTACCGGCGCGCCCTGGGTTATAATGTGTTGCACCCCATGGGCTGGGACGCGTTCGGCCTGCCCGCCGAGAACGCCGCGATCGAACGCAAGATCGCCCCCAAGGCCTGGACCTACGACAACATCGCGGCGATGAAAAAGCAGCTCCGGACCATGGGGCTGTCGCTGGACTGGTCGCGCGAGTTCGCCACCTGCGACCCCAGCTACTACAAGCATCAGCAGAAGCTGTTCCTGGATTTCCTGAAGGGCGGCTTGGCCGAGCGCGAAAAGCGCAAGGTGAACTGGGATCCGGTCGACATGACCGTGCTCGCCAACGAACAGGTCATCGACGGCCGCGGCTGGCGCTCCGGCGCGCCGGTCGAACTGCGCGAACTGACGCAGTGGGTCTTCAAGATCACGAAATATTCGCAGGAGCTGCTCGACGCCCTGGATACGCTCGATCGCTGGCCGGACAAGGTGCGCACCATGCAGCGCAACTGGATCGGCCGCTCCGAGGGCCTGCTGGTCCGCTTCGCGCTGGATGCGGCAACGGCCCCCAATCGCGAAAAGCAGATCGAGGTCTTCACCACGCGGCCCGATACGCTGTTCGGCGCCAAGTTCGTCGCGCTGTCGCCGGATCATCCGCTCGCGGCGGAAGCGGCCAAGACCAATCCGGCGCTGGCGGCGTTCATCGAGGAGTGCCGTCGCACCGGCACCGCGCAGGAGGCGATCGACACCGCCGAGAAGCAGGGCTTCGACACCGGCATCCGGGCGGTGCATCCGTTCGACCCGTCATGGACCCTGCCGGTCTATGTCGCGAACTTCGTGCTGATGGACTACGGCACCGGCGCGATCTTCGGCTGCCCGGCGCACGACCAGCGCGACCTCGACTTCGTCAACAAATACGGCCTCGGCAACACGCCGGTGGTCTGCCCCGACGGCCAGGATCCCAAGACCTTCGTGATCACCGACGTCGCCTATGACGGTGACGGCCGCATGATCAATTCGCGCTTCCTCGACGGTTTGACCATCGCGGAGGCCAAGGAGGAGGTCGCAAAGCGGCTCGAGGCCGCGACGGTGGACAACCAGCCGGCGGCGAAGCGCCAGGTGAATTTCCGCCTGCGCGACTGGGGCATCTCGCGCCAGCGTTATTGGGGCTGTCCGATTCCGGTGATCCATTGCCCGACATGCGATGTGGTGCCGGTGCCGGAGCAGGACCTGCCGGTGGTGCTGCCGGAAGACGTCAGTTTCGACAAGCCGGGCAACGCGCTCGACCATCATCCGACCTGGAAGCACGTCACCTGTCC
>JBGMOD010000096.1:0-87635 GCA_041424235.1 Hyphomicrobiales bacterium | reverse complement strand
TCGCCATGTCCGGCGCGATCATGCCGGCGCCCTTGGCCATGCCGTTGATGGTGACGGTGGCCTTGCCGAGCTTCACTTTGGCGGTCGCGACCTTCGGGAAGGTGTCGGTGGTCATGATCGCCTTGGCAGCCTCGAGCCAGCCGCCGGGGACCGCCTCGGTCGCCAGCGTATCGAGCACGCCATTGAACTTGGTGGCGTCGAGCGGTTCACCGATCACGCCGGTGGAGGCCAGGAAGATATCGCCGGGCTTGCAGCCGATCGCCTTGGCCGCGATCTCGGCGGTCAGGGCCGTGGACTGGCGGCCGGTCTTGCCGGTGAAGGCATTGGCATTGCCGGAATTCACCACCAGGGCGCGGGCGGCCTTGCCCTTCAGCCTGGCGCGGCACCATTCCACCGGGGCGGAGGGGCACTTCGATGTGGTGAACACGCCCGCCACCGTCGTGCCCGGGTCGAGCAGCGCCAGCAGCACGTCGGTGCGGCCCTTGTAACGGATGCCGGCCGCCGCGGTCGCGAGGCGAACGCCGGCCAGTTCCGGCATCTCGGGGACGTTGGTCGGTGCGAGCGGGGAGACGGCAGTGGACATGGCGACATTTCCGGAATCAGGAGCTGGGATCGGCGCTATTTACCCGCGATCCCGCCGGTTGTCGCGGGCGGCGTGGGTTTTTCTTCGCCGGGACCGTCATCATCGTTTCATAAAAAATGGCCGGGCGTTTGGGCCCGGCCATGTGTCGTCTCTGAATACTCTTGCAGACTTACTTCTTCGCCGGCGCCATCTTGCCGGCGTCCGGCTTCGGTGCGTCCTTGGCGGCGTCGGCCGGCTTGGCATCGGCAGGCTTGGCGTCAGAGGGCTTGGCATCCGCCGGCTTGGCGTCGGCGGCCTTGTCCAGGCGCTCGATCTTGGCGCTCTCGCGCAGCTTGGCGACATAGTCCGCCTGGGCCTTGCGGGTCACGTAGGTTTCGATCTGGCCCTTCACCTGCTCGAAGTCCGGCGCCTTGCGGGCGCGCTTTTCCTCGACCTTGATGACATGCCAGCCGAACTGCGACTTGACGGGATCGGAAATCTTGCCGGGCTCGAGGGCGAAGGCGGCGGCGGAGAATTCCGGCACCATCTGCTCCTTGGTGAAGAAGCCGAGGTCGCCGCCGTCGGATGCGCCGGGATCCTTGGACTTCTTCTTCGCCAGTTCGGCGAAGTCGGCGCCCTTCTTCAGCTCTTCGACCACAGCTTTGGCCTCGTCCTCGGTCTCCACCAGGATGTGGCGGGCGTGGACTTCCTGTTCCGCGGTGATCTGCTTGGCGGCGTCGTCATACACCTTCTTCATGGCGTCGTCGGTGGTGGCGGCCTTGCCTTCCACTGCCAGCAGGTTGTCCATCAGCAACCGGTCGCGGGCGAACGCCATGCGCTTCTTGAAGTCGTCGCGGTCCTGGATCTTCTTTTCTTCCGCGGCCTTCGACGCGATCTTCAGGTCGATCAGGAAGTTGATGATGTTCTCGCGCTTGGCCGCGGGGTCCATCTGCGCCAGGCTGGGCGCAAGTTCTTCCTCGGCGATGGCGATATCGCTCTCGCGGATGTCGCTGCCGTTCACCTTGGCGACCACCGCGTTCGCGTCCTGCGCGCGGGCCGGCAGGCCGGACAGCAGCGCCACGGAGAGACAACCTGTCGCGGCGGCGGCGAGCAGGCCGAGTCGCATTGCAGTGATCATGCGAGGCGAGGCAGCGGTCATGGAAAATCCTTATATGTCAAAGTCGCGCGAAACGGGTGCGGGAGGCGGCGGACACTCGCCCAATCATATGCTCTTGGCAACGTCAAAAACCCGACAAAATCATGAAATTCTTGAAATGCTTGCGCCGTTGACAAGGCATTTGGCCCCCCATATCTGTCCCCGGCCAGGGTCTTGAGATGGTCTTTAGATCATGGTGCGTATATGGTCGCGCCACCGCCGGTGAACCTCGGACTGTCTTTCCCGCACCCATGCGCACACCCCTGCGCTCGGTCTGGTGCAAGGGATTGCCTGGACAAGGTTTTTCTGGCTGCGGTGGACCTTCCCACGAGAGCATTGCAGGGCCCCAGGGTCTTACATTCAACGGCCTCACATTCGCTGGCCTGACATCGCGGCTGCCAAACAAGCTGCTTGGGTCGGCTGCCAAATACAGGAATTGCTATGATCGGCGCGATTGCCCGCAAGTTTTTCGGCTCAGCCAACGACCGGCGGATCAAGGCCTATCAGCCACGTATCGATGCCATCAACGCCCTGGAGCCGGAGGTGGCGGCGCTGTCGGATGAGGCGCTCAAGGCGCGCACCGTCGAGTTCCGCAAGCAGCTCGCCGAGGGCAAGACCCTCGATGACATCCTGGTTCCGGCCTTTGCGACCGTACGCGAGGCGGCCAAGCGCACCCTCGGCCAGCGCCATTTCGATGTGCAGCTGATCGGCGGCATGGTGCTGCACGAGGGCGATATCGCCGAAATGAAGACCGGCGAAGGCAAGACCCTGGTCGCGACGCTGGCCGTCTATCTCAACGCGCTGGCCAGCAAGGGCGTTCATGTCGTCACCGTGAACGACTACCTTGCCAAGCGCGACGCCGAATGGATGGGCCAGATCTACGGCTTCCTCGGCCTGACCACCGGCATCATCGTGCACGGCCTCGACGACGAGCAGCGCAAGCAGTCCTATGCCTGCGACATCACCTACGGCACCAACAACGAATACGGCTTCGACTACCTGCGCGACAACATGAAGTACCGGCTCGAGGACATGGTCCAGCGCGATCACTTCTTCGCCATCGTCGACGAAGTCGACTCGATCCTGATCGACGAAGCCCGTACCCCCCTGATCATCTCCGGCCCGCTCGACGACCGGTCGGATTTCTACAACACCATCGACACCTTCCTGCCGAAACTCGACAAGGCCACTGATTTCGAGGTCGACGAGAAGCAGCGCACCGTGACGCTGACCGAAGCCGGCATGGAGAAGATCGAGACGCTGCTGCGCGATGCCGGCCAGCTCAAGGGCGAATCGCTGTACGACGTCGAGAACGTCTCCGTCGTTCATCACATCAACCAGGCGCTGCGTGCCCACTCGCTGTTCACCCGCGACAAGGACTACATCGTCCGCGACAACGAGGTGATCATCATCGACGAATTCACCGGCCGCATGATGCCGGGCCGCCGCTACTCCGAAGGCCTGCACCAGGCGCTGGAAGCCAAGGAGCACGTCCAGGTCCAGCCCGAAAACCAGACGCTGGCCTCGATCACCTTCCAGAACTATTTCCGGATGTACGAGAAGCTGGCCGGCATGACCGGCACCGCGGCGACCGAAGCCGACGAGTTCTTCGACATCTACAAGCTCGAAGTGCGCGAGATCCCGACCAACGTGACGGTGAAGCGGCTTGACGAGGATGACGAGGTCTATCGCACCGCCGACGAAAAGCATGCTGCGATCCTGGCCGAGATCGAGCGTGCCAATGCGCGGATGCAGCCGGTGCTGGTCGGTACCGCGTCGATCGAGAAGTCCGAACTGCTCGGCGAATACCTCAAGAAGAACGGCTACAAGCTGATCGACTTCGGCAATCCGAAGGCGCTGGAGAAGCTCTACACTGCGGCGCGCGCCGGCAAGCCGGCCAAGCTGTTCGCGGTGCTGAACGCGCGCTTCCATGAGCAGGAAGCCTACATCGTGGCGGAAGCCGGCGTTCCCGGTGCGATCACCATCGCGACCAACATGGCCGGCCGCGGCACCGACATCAAGCTCGGCGGGTCGCTGGAAATGCGCGCGGCGGCGGAAACCGCCGGCATGACCGACGAGGCGGAGAAGCAGGAACGCGTCGCCCAGATCAAGGCCGATATCGAGCGTTTCCGCGATATCGTGCTGAAGGCCGAAGAGGTGGTCGAGATCGAGCCGGCCAAGGGCTCGCGTCCGGCCAAGACCATCACCAAGCCCGGCGGCCTCTACATCATCGGCTCCGAGCGCCACGAGTCGCGCCGCATCGACAACCAGCTGCGCGGCCGCTCCGGCCGCCAGGGCGACCCGGGCCGCTCGAAATTCTTCCTGTCGCTGGACGACGATCTGATGCGCATCTTCGGGTCGGACCGGCTCGACAGCATGCTGACCCGCCTCGGCCTCAAGGAAGGCGAGGCGATCATCCATCCGTGGATCAACAAGGCGCTGGAAAAGGCGCAGCAGAAGGTCGAAGCGCGCAACTTCGACATCCGCAAGAATTTGCTCAAGTTCGACAACGTGCAGAACGACCAGCGCAAGGTCATCTTCGACCAGCGCATCGACCTGATGAAGGACGAAAGCGTCGCCGAGACCGTCGCCGACATGCGCCATGTCATGATCGAGGACCTGGTCGCCAAGCACATTCCCGAGCAGGCGTATGCCGAGCAGTGGGACGTCGCCGGCCTCAAGGAAGAGCTCAAGCGCGTGCTCGACCTCGACCTGCCGGTCGACGAGTGGGCCAAGGAAGAAGGCATCGCCAACGAAGAGATGCTGTCGCGCGTCGAGCAGCGCGCCGACGAGCACATGGCGGCCAAGGTGGCGCAGTGGGGCCCCGAGGTGATGCGTTATGTCGAGAAGTCGCTGCTGCTGCAGACGCTCGATCATCTGTGGCGCGAACATCTGGTGATGCTGGATCACCTGCGTCAGGTGATCGGCCTGCGCGGCTATGGCCAGCGCGATCCGCTGCAGGAATACAAATCCGAGGCGTTCACGCTGTTCGAGTCGCTGATCTCGCATCTGCGCGAAGCGGTCACGGCGCAGTTGATGCGCGTCGAGATCGTGCCGCCAGAGGAGCAGCCGCCGCAACTGCCGCAGATGGAAGCCCATCATGTCGATCCGGTCACCGGCGAGGATACCATGGCGTTCGCCAACGCCTCGCTGGTGCCGACGGCCACCGCCAATCGCGATCCGAACAACCCCGCAACCTGGGGCAAGGTCGGCCGCAACGAGGATTGCCCGTGCGGCTCGGGCAAGAAATACAAGCACTGCCACGGCCGTTACGCTTAACGCTCGCCGACCAGGGCCATGATCGTCGTCTTCGGATCAACCACTGACATCGGTCAGCGGGTGTCCAGGCGTTTGCTTGACGACAGTCTCGCCGTGCGGCTGGTGTCGCGCCGCCCTCCGACGTCAAGCGATCCACGGGCAAGCTATGCCATAGGGGATCTCGCGGCGCCGGCGAAAGCCGCCCAGCTCAAGGCGATCGTCGCTGACGCGGAGATGGTGATCTCCTGCGCCCACGCCCGCTATACCGCGCGCCTGCTGAATGTGTTGCCACGCCGCCCCGTGCGGCTGGTGCTGGTTGGATCGGCCTGGCGCTACTCGCGCATCGCGGAGCCCCGTGCCGAACTGGTGCGGACGGCCGAGGCGGAGTTCATCGCCAGCGAACGTCCCGGCGTCATGCTGCATCCGACCATGATCTATGGCGGCTTCCAGGAGAACAATCTGCAGCGCCTCATTGGATTGCTGCGGAAGACCTCGCTGCTGCCGCTGCCCGGGGGCGGCAGCAATCTGGTGCAGCCGATCCATGTCGGCGACGTTGCCGATGCGATCGTGGCCGCGGCGCGGCGGGACTGGAGCGCGCCGACCGTGATTCCCCTGGCCGGCCCGCAGGCGATGCCGTGGCGCGAGATGGCGCATTTGTGCGCGCGCGCCATGGGGCGACGGCTCACCATCATCCCTGTTCCGCTCGGCCCGGCCATCGCTGGCCTCGAAGTGTTGCGCCGGCTGCGGCTGCCGGTGCCGCTCGATCCGAACGTGCTGCGTCGCTTTCAGGAAGACGTGGATATCTCCACCGACGCCATGCGCGGCGAGCTCGGCATCAACCCGCGCCCGTTCGCCGATGGTGTGGCCGATCTCATCGCCGCATGCGGGGGGTGACGCTTTATTTCGTCAGCAGCCGGTAGGTGCCGTCCGCCGAGGGGCGCCCCTCCAGGATCGCCGGCCCCATCTCGTGCGCAAGACGCTGCGCGATCGGGACCCTGGAATGTAGCGAATCCCAATAGTTCGAATCCTCGCGCGTGAGCACCGACGAATAGCGCCAGTCGATCACCTTTGCGCCGCGTTTGGCGGCGATCTGCACGATGCGTGCCTTGCATTCGGCCTCTTCCGCGCCGGCCTCGGTCGATGGCGCCGGTTGCGACGCCATGTGCACCGGCATGAAGGCTATGATCTTCAGCGCGTTATTGCCTGCACGCTGCAGAATTTCATCGAGCCATGCCAACGCCGGGAACTGCAGCGCGCGCCGCGCGGCGTCATCGAGCTGGAACGCGGGCAGGTTGGGATCCGGGAGGACGCGCGGCGAGTCGCCGTAGATCCCATGGCGGACCTTTTCCAGGTCGTAGCGGCTCTCCGGCGGGACGAACACCTCATAGCCGTCGTAGCGGCTGCGGGCGGGATAGAGGTGCAGATGATACCCCACCAGCCGGCCCGCCATCTCCAGTGTCGGCGAGTTCAGCAGATAGAGGTAATCGTTCCACCTGTTGTTGTCATAGAGAAAGTCGGGAAAGATGCGCCAGGTGCGGACGCGGTCGGCATCCGGCGTGCACCAGACCCAATCGATGCCGACGATCATCGCCTTGGGCGGCCCGGCCTGGTCGAAGAAATAATTCGCCATCGTTTTCTGTTCCCAGGCGGTGGCCGAATCCATCGCGAGGTTGGCGAAGCGGGCGTGGAATTCCGCGTTCAGGATCTCCGGATCGAGCAACCGCGACGTCGAGGTGCCGACCACGAAGGAATCGAATTTTCCGCTGCGCACCACCTGCGGATACATGTAGCGCTGGTTGATGCTGATGATCGGCCGCTCGATCGGCAGCGAGAACGGCACCACATTGTAGGGGTCGATCAGCAGCACGAACACATAGGCCAGCACCGTGCCGATGCCGAATGTCGCGATGAAGAGCCTGGCGAACTGCGGCCACGTGACCAGGCGGGTTCGCGCCGCGATCGATGCCTGTATTTTCTGGAGCATCGCGATCGCCATCAGAACTGGAAGTAGATGAAGTTGACGGGCGCGCCCTTGCCCACATCGAGCATGCAATAGATCGCGAGCAGGGCGCCGGTCACCGCCCACACCGGGTTGGGCTGCAGCAGCCGGTCACGAATCTCGTGGGCCGAGGGGATCAGCACCGAGGCGAGCGCTGCAAGCGCGATCGGCTTGACGCTGGTCAGCGGGCCGCTGAAGCCGTGGGCGCCGACCAGCGAGGCCATCACCGACGTGGCCGTGGTGAAACTGTCGGCGCGGAAAATCACCCAGCCCAGGATCACGAACGCCATGGTCAGAAGCCATCCGATCGCGGCCGGCATCGGCCGGTTCAGCGATTGCCAGCCGCGGCAGACGATCAGGCCAAAGCCGTGCCAGAGACCCCAGGCCACGAACGTCCACCCGGCGCCATGCCACAGGCCGCAGATGCCCATGCTGGCGAGAGTTGCGATGACATAGCGGGCCACGCCATGACGGCTGCCGCCGAGCGGGATGTAGAGATAGTCGCGGATGAAGCGCGACAGCGAGATGTGCCAGCGTTGCCAGAAATCGCGCAGATTGGCGGCGAGATACGGCCTGCGGAAATTCTCCGGCAGCACCAGGCCGAACAGCAGTGCCGTGCCGATCGCCATCTCGGTGTACGCCGAGAAATCGAGGAACAGCTGCAGCGAAAACCCGAGCGTGGCCGTCCAGGCCTCGCCGAAGTTCAGCACATGACCGGCGGCGCGGGTGAACAACGGATCCGCCACCGTCGCCAGCGGATCGGCGAGCAGCACCTTCTTGGCGAAGCCGATGGTGAAGATGATCAGGCCGGCGCCGATGTTCATCCACAGCCCCTCGCCGCGCGGATCCCTGGCGAACTGCGGCACCAGTTCGTTGTGCCGGACGATCGGCCCGGCGATCAGGTGGGGGAACAGCAGCACGAACAGCGCGAATGGCCGAAACGGATAGATCGGCGCGTCGTTGCGCAGCCGGTCGACGAGATAGGAGACGAGCTGGAACGAGAAGAAGCTGATGCCGATCGGCAGCACCAGATGGGCACGCGGCAATCCTATCCCGGTTGCCGTCTCCGCGATGCCGATCAGAAAGTCGAGATACTTGAAGGTCGCGAGCGACAGCAGGTTCAGCACGATGCCGGCGATCAGTGCGGCGCGTTGCCCGGTGCGCGCGTGAATGTTCGCAAGCCACCAGGTCGCGGTGATCTGGCCGACCAGCAGCGGCACGAAGCGGACGTCCCACCAGCCGTAGAAGAACAGCGAGATGCCGATCAGTACCCATTGCCGCACCGTCGCATTGGCGGCGCTCAGATAATAGAGCGCGAGCGCAATGGGCAGGAACACCAGGACGTAGAACTGCGACTGGAACAGCATGGAGCAGGCGGCGGCTTCTGACGGAGCGGAGGATGATATCTTCAGTAACAGAAGGTCGGGGCGGGGATGTCAAGCCGTTGCCACCGGCCGGGCCACGGCAAGGATCGCAGCAAAAAAGGCCGGTCTGGCGGACCGGCCTTTCGACGACTCAGACGCGATTACTGGCGGAATGAAAAGCGATTGTCGAAACCGTTGGACTGAACCACCGGCTGCGCGCCGTTCATCGCCTGGTCCGACGGGGCGGCCGGCTTGGCCTGGGCCTGCGCATTGGCCGTGCGGGATGCCGCAACCGGCTTCGCTTCGGCAGCGCGAACGTCCTTCGCCGCGGGCTTGCCGGCTGCGATGGCGACCGAAGGCCGCGGGCCGGCGTGTCGGGTGGTGGGCGCGGGCTTTGCCGGCGGTGGTGGGGGCGCCGCCGCGGTTGCGGTCGCCGTGGTGTCCGAACCGCCGAAGCCGACTTTCTTGGCAAGGCCGCTGAAAAAGTTGCCGTCACCGTCGGCTGCGGACGCGACGCGCGGCGGCGCGGGGGCCGGTGTGGTGGCCGGCGCGCCGAGGAAGCCCTCGCTGACCTGCGGCTCAGGCACGCGCGGCGGATTGACCGTCGGCGGAATGGTGCCGGGCGCGGCGGAGTAGGAGGCAACGGAGAAGTTCGGGCTGGTGGTGTCGGACAGTCCGGTCTGGCCGTTCGGCAATTTCGATGCGAACACCACGTTCATGCCGCCGTCGATGCCGGTGTTGAGCTTTGCCACCGGGGTGCCGCGCGAGATCAGTTCGGCGGTCTTGGCATCGTCCTGGCGTTGCTTCTCGCTCACGGCGTCGGCGATCTCCGGCGGGATCTGATAGGCCGGGCATGCGCCGGAGGGGTTGAACGTCAGCGGCTTGGTCGAGCCGGCGGGGGCCTGCGCGTCGAACACGTATCGCTTCTCGCAGAAGTCGACCTTCGGCTCCTGGCGCGTCACCTCGAAGTGATCGTTGCCTTCCTTGATCATTTTCCAGAAAGGCATGTTCGGGTTGTTGCGATGCTTGGCCATGTTCGCCGCCGTCATGCGGAACGGATAGGCCTGGAACTGGAAGGAGCGCTGGCCGCCGAAGAACGATTCGCGGCCCAGGGAATAGATTTCCGAGATCTGCTCGTCGGTCATGGCGTAGCAGCCGCGCGACGAACAGTCGCCGTGCACCATGAGCTCCGAGCCGGTGCGCCCCAGCGCCTTGTCGAAGGCATTCGGGTAGCCGGTGTTGAAGGAGAGGTAATAGGCCGACTGCGGGTTCATCTGCGCCGGCGTGATGGCGTAGAAACCTTCCGGCGCCTGGCGGTCGCCTTCCCGGATCTTCGGGCCCAGATCGCCGGACCAGCGGCAGATCGGATAGGTCTTCAGCAGCGCAAAGCGGCCGTTGCGATCCTGCTTCCAGACTTCGAGTTCGGCTTCCTGCTTGAACAGGCGGACCAGCATCGGCGATGCCTTGTCCATGTTCTTCTGGTCCATCTCGGCGACCAGCTTTTCAGGAATCGGTTTGTTGGCCTTGGCGTTGGTCGCGAGACTGTCGCCGTCGCATCCAGCCAACGCGAAAGAGGCTGCAATGGCAGCCGCTGCGAAAAGCGCGCGAACAGGCGTGCGAGAATTCAAGATGAAGCTCCGCAACGGTGGGAAAGTCCCCAAAACAAGAGTCCCCGAACCCAAGTGTAGACGAACCCAAGTGTAACTCGGTGCCCCAAACGCCGATGTTTAAATTTTTATCCTTAAGGCCCGCTTGCCGCAATACGATTCACTGTGACTAGCCAAGCGTGGGCTTGGGTGGTGAATCAACCGTAAATATTATTCGTGGCGCGATTCCGGCCGTGGAACCGTGGCGGGAGTCCAGAAAAAGCCGCAATTCGAATTGTCTTGCGCGGTCCGTCTTAAAAAGAATGTGAAGTCAGGCTGTTGGGTCTCGCGTGCGGGACTATGCGAGCTTGCGGCCGATATTGAGAAATTTCTGCCGGCGCTGGTCGCGCAGGGTCTTGCCGTCGAAATTCCTGAGATCGTCGAAGGCGAGCGAAATGGCGGTGCCGGTGGTGGCGATCATGGCCGCCGGGTCGCGGTGGGCGCCGCCGGCCGGCTCCTTCAGGATGCTGTCGATCACGCCGAATCGCAGCAGGTCCTGGGCGGTGATCTTCATGTTGGTGGCGGCTTCCTGCGCCTTGCTGGAATCGCGCCACAGGATCGAGGAGGCGGCCTCCGGCGAGATCACGCTGTAGATCGCGTGCTCGAGCATCAGCACCTTGTTGGCGGTGGCGATCGCAATGGCGCCGCCGGAGCCGCCTTCGCCGATGATCACGGCGACATTGGGCACGGTGAGCTGCAGGCAGGCGTCGGTGGAGCGCGCGATGGCTTCGGCCTGGCCGCGCTCTTCCGCGCCGATGCCGGGATAGGCGCCGGCGGTGTCGACCAGCGAGATCACCGGCAGGCTGAACCGATCGGCCATTTCCATCAGGCGCACCGCCTTGCGATAGCCTTCCGGGCGCGCCATGCCGAAATTGTGTTTCAGCCGGCTCTCGGTGGTGGCGCCCTTTTCCTGGCCGATCACACAGACGCTTTCGCCCTTGAAACGGCCGAAGCCTGCGACCAGCGCTTCGTCCTCGCCGAATTTGCGGTCGCCGGCCAGCGGCGTGAATTCGGTGATCAGCGCGCTGACATAATCCATGCAGTGCGGGCGCGACGGCCAGCGCGCCACCTGGGTTTTCTGCCACGGCGTCAGATTGGCGTAGAGCTCGTCCAGCGCCTGCCGGGACTTCTCCTCGAGCCGGGAAATCTCGTCGCCGATGTCGCTGCCACCGGCAAGCGAGCGCAATTCATCGATCTTGGCATCGAGTTCGGCGACGGGCTTTTCGAAGTCGAGATAACTGCGCATCACATCCGGCATGAAATGAATATAGGGGTCGCCACGCGTTGAAGCGAAATGGAATTCAGTTCACGTCAAGAAAGTGCGTATCTTCAATGATTTAGCGCAATTTCGACACGACCGGAGGCCCGTTTCGCCGCCCTGGGCAGCGGCGGGCGAAACTGGACTCCGGGGCGGTTCAAGTCAATACGCGGTGGGATGGCGGGGGCCGGTCCGCGTCGCCGATACCCAACATGGTTGAGAAGGCGCGGTCGACGACCACGACCACGAGGCGGCCGGGCGATCAGCCGCGGCTGGGGCGCGTCGCAAGCGCAACGGCTTCGATTTCGATCTTGAAGCCGTAGTGCAGCTCGGGGACCGGAACAACGGCGCGTGCGGGACGCGCCGCGCCCAGCCAGTGGGCATAGATGGCGTTGAAGGCCGGCCAGAGCGCGATATCAGTGACATAGACGCGGACCTGGACAAGACGCTGGATGGAACTGCCCGCCGCTGCGAGGGCCCGGGCGACATTGGCCAGCACCTGCACCACCTGGACCTCGAACGTCTCACCGTTCAGCTTGGTGCCGTCGGGAGCGATCGGCAGTTGGCCGGATACAAACACGAATCCATTGGCCGCCACCGCGTGGCTGTAGTGGCCGCCCGGTGCGGCCATGGTTGTCGGGGCGATCTGACCGATGTCACCAGCCATCGAAACGCTCCCATGTTGCGATCGGATTCTGGCCGTCGATCACGCGGTATTCCGAGAATTGCGCGCCGGTGGCGCAGGCATGATTGGGAAGCACGCGCAGCAGGCGGCCGATCGGGAAGCGCTCCGCGATATCGCGGTCCACCTCGCCATCGCTGCGGCAGATGATGCCGTGCTCCTGATTGGCGGCGGCCATGGTGTAGCCCGCGATCACCTCGCCGCCGCAATCGCAGACCGCGCCGTAGCCATAGTCGATGCCGTGTCGGGCGGTGCCGCGGTCCCGGCTCATCGCCATCCAGCCGGCATCGACGATCACCCAGCCCTTCTCGCTTTGATGCCCGATCACCGTGGTCAGCACGGACAGGGCAATGTCCCGCGGCATGCATACGCTCACATTCGACATCACCAGATCGAAGAACACATAGACTCCGGCCCGCACCTCGGTCACGCCGGAGAGATCACGGGCACACAGCGCCGTCGGGGTTGAGCCCACGCTGACCTCGGGGCAGGGCAGGCCCGAACTGCGCAGCCGCTCCGCCGCCGCAACGATCAGGCTGCGTTCCTGTTCGGCCAGCCGCGCGAGCGCCTCGTGGTTGTCGAGGTCGTATGAACTTCCGGCGTGGGTCATTACGCCCTTCAGTACGGCGCCGCCATGGTGCAGCGTGCGAGCGATCTCGATCAGCAGCTCATCGTTCGGCTTGACGCCCGAGCGGTGGCCGTCGGTGTCGATCTCGATCATGGCGTCGAACGCATGCTGTTCGCTGCGTCCCTTGTCGACGAGAGCCTGCGCGGCGGCGATCGAATCCACGATCACGGTCAGGCGGCATCCGCGGCGACGCAAGGTTAGTGCGCGGTCGATCCTGCTGGGAACGATGCAGGCCGCGTACAGGATATCGTCGAACCCGGTCGCGAAAAATTGTTCGGCTTCCTTCAGCGTCGACACCGTGATGCCGCTCGCGCCCTGCGCGCGCTGACGCTTCGCGACTTCGAAACATTTCGATGTCTTGACATGAGGCCGCAGCCGGACGCCGAGCGTGGTCATGTGTGCCTGCATGCGCGTGATGTTGCGCATCATGCGCGCGTGGTCGATCAGCGCCGCCGGGGTTTGGATATCGCTCAGCATGATTGTCCCTCTCCGGTGCTGCGTCGCGCCGTGTCTTGCAGCGAAGATTTTTGCAACCACGGCACGAGGCCCGCGACATCCGATGCTTCGACATCGGCGGGCGGTGCGCCATCAGGCCGCGGCAAACCCACCCGGTTGTGCCAGTAGGTGCGCAAGCCGACCGCCGCCGTGCCGAACAGATCGTAGCCGGAGCCGGCGACGAAGGCGGCGTCTTCAGGTGCGACCTGCAGCAGGTCCAGCGCACGCCGATAGGGACGCGGGTCCGGCTTGTAGAAGCCGGCGTCCTCTGCGGTCACGATGCAATCCCAGCGGGTTTTCAGCCGGCCAGCGGCCAGCGCGCCGAGGCGGCGCGAACAGTTGGTGACGACGGCGAGTTTGGTGCGGCCTTCGATCGCATCGAGCGCCGCCTGAACGCCGCTCCAGACCGGCAGCTCGGCCCAGCGATCTTCCAGGGCCCGCGGTGCGCGCGGCGGCAGGCCGACGGCGCGTGCGGCCTGCGCGACCAGGTCTTCGTACGGCACATAAGCGCCGCATCCGTAAGTCAGCCGCAGATATTCGGCGCGCCAGGTCCGGCCCTGGGCTTCGGAGCCGGCGGCGGCGTTCCAGGCCGTCCATGAATCGAGCAGAGCCGTCAGCAGGTCGAACAGCACGGCTTTGGGAAGCCGGCTCTTGGGAGAAGGGGTGTTTGTCATGCCGCTATCAGTAGCACGGCATCTTAAATCTGTGCTTAAATGATATGGAATATTCAATTCAGGAAAATTGAATGATCTCCCTGGACGATCTGCGGTTTGTGGAAGCCCTGAGTCGGACCGGCTCGCTGAGTGCGGCGTCGCGCGCGCTGAACGTCACGCCGCCGGCCCTGTCGATGCGGCTGAAGAAGCTCGAGAGCCTGCTCGGGGTCAGTCTGGTGATTCGCAGCTCACGCCATCTCCGTTTCACCAGCGAGGGCGAGCGTTTGGTGTCGGAAGCCCAGACGCTGCTGCGACGGGTCGAGGCGTTGCCGCAGGCCATGAAACTCGCCGGCGATGATCTCGCGGGACGCCTGCGCATTGTCGCGCCGTTTGGCTTTGGCCGGGCCCACATCGCACCGTTGGTCGCGCGATTCTGGGCGCTGCATCCGGCGCTGCGGCCCGAACTCGAACTGTCGGACAATCCGTGGCGCGCCAGCCGTGGCGCCGACGTCGTCATTCACATCGGCGAGTTGCGGGACTCGTCGTGGGTGGCGCACCTGCTCGCGCGCAACGCGCGCTGGGTCTGTGCCAGCCCTGCCTACCTGGACCGGGCCGGTGTTCCGGCGCATCCAAGGGAGTTGCTGCAACACACCTGCCTGGCGGTTCAGGAAAACGAGGAAGACGTCACGCTGTGGCACTTCCGCAAACGCGCACGCGATCGCGGCAAGGCCAGCCCTGCGGAGGCCGTTCGCGTGACGCCGGCGCTGACCAGCAATGATGGCGAGGTGGTGCGCGGCTGGGCGGTCGCGGGCCTTGGTTGCGTGCTGCGGTCAGAATGGGATGCGGCCGCGCTGATCAAGCGCGGCGACCTCCGGCGCATCCTGGGCGCGTGGGATTTCGAACCGGCTGATGTGGTCGCGCTGGTCCCGGCACGGCGCGGCATTTCCGCGCGCGTCGAGGGCTTCGTGCAATTCCTGAAGCAGCATTTCCAGAAGCCGCCATGGCACTAAAGCAGGATGCGGTTTGGTTGAATCGATGCGTCCACCGCCCGGTTCACCTCTCCCATCGGGAGAGGTGGGCCCCGATGCCGCGCCAATCGAACCTAATGCCATCACGCTTTAGAACTTGGAAATGGATCTCTGAAATAGACCTTCGAAATAGCGAGATCCGCGATGCCGACTATTTGTCCGCGAGCGGGTGCAGGTCGCGCACCAGGCTCTTCAGCCGTTCCTCCACCACATGGGTGTAGATCTGCGTGGTCGAGATGTCGCTGTGGCCGAGCAGGGTCTGGACGATGCGCAGATCGGCGCCATTGTGCAGCAGATGGCTCGCGAACGCATGCCGCAGCACATGCGGGCTGACCAGGCGCGGCGGCAGTCCAGCGGCCGCGGCGAGCTCTTTCAGTTCGCGGGCGAAATGCTGGCGCGTCAGATGGCCGCTGTCGCCGAACGACGGAAACAGCCATTTCGATGCGCCGGTTTTGGTCGCCGCCTTCGCGGGCTTGGCGTCGGCCGTGCCGGAGGTGCCGTCTTTCGCGGCGAGATAGTCGGCCATCGCGCGCCGTGCGGCCTCGTTGAGCGGAACCAGCCGTTCCTTGTCGCCCTTGCCGCGGACCACGATCATGCGCGCATCGCGCCGCGCCGCCGAGATCGGCAGCGACACCAGTTCCGAGACGCGCAGTCCGGTGGCGTACAGAACCTCGAGCAGGCAGGCCAGCCGCAACGCGCGCACCCGCTGCGGCGCCGATTGATCGGCGAGCTCGGCCTGTGCCTTGGCATGGGTCAGCAGGCGGTCGACGTCGGAGATCGACAGCACCTTGGGCAGGCCGCGGCCGCGCTTGGGGCCGGACAGGATCGCCGCCGGATCGTCGCTGCGAATCTGTTCGGTCAGCAGGAAGCGAAACAGGTGCCGCATCGCCGACAGCCGCCGCGCGACGCTGGAGGATTTGAAGCCGCGGCTGTCGAGGTCGGCCAGATAGCCGCGCAGCAGTTCGGTGTCGGCGCGGGTGAAGCTGCCCTTGCTGCGCTGGAGGAATGCCGAGAGGTCGTCGAGGTCGCTGCGATAGGCGGACAGGGTGTTGTTGCCGGCGCCTTGCTCGGCGGCGAGCATGTCGAGAAACAGCTCGGTCAGCCGGGCATCGGAGTTTTTGTCGGGGCGCGTCATCGGGGGGCCGATGGTCAGCGTTTGAGGAACTTGTCGGGCGGCACGGTGACGGTAATTTCCCGGGTCGATGGGGTGACGAAATTCGCCAGCGCGAAGATGCCGCCATAGATCAGCCCGCCGATGATGGCCACGACGGCCAGGAAGCGGAGCAGGCTGGGCATGGGTTGGCCTCGGAGCGGACGTTAACCATCGATTTGGGCAGCAGTACCAACATGTTCGCCCCCTGAAGGCAAGGCTCTGGGCGGTTGGCTCTGGCAACAGGGTTCGTCCGGGTAGTATAGGGTATGGCAATGTGGTCACAGGCGCCGGGAACAGGTTTCCGGCCTTCCAGAGGTTTGAGGCAAGAGTTCCCGAGAATGTCCGACGCGGCGTCACAGCAGAGTGCCTTGCTCGGTCCGGAGGCCGCCATCGTGGCAGCGCTGGGCCAGCGCTCGGTCGTGCTGGTCGGAATGATGGGGGTCGGCAAGTCGACCATCGGGCGGCGGCTGGCCGCCCGGCTGCGGCTGCCGTTCACCGACGCCGATCATGAGATCGAGGTGGCGCACGCGGGCATGACCATCCCGGAAATCTTCGCCGACCATGGCGAGCCGTATTTTCGCGATGGCGAGGCGCGGGTGATCGCCCGGCTGCTGGAGAGCTCGCCGGGCGTACTGGCCACCGGCGGCGGCGCATTCATGCGCGAGGACACCCGCGACAGGATTCGCGCCAAGGCGGTGTCGGTGTGGCTGCAGGCGGATGCCGATGTGATCCTGCGCAGGGTCCGGCGGCGGGTCGATCGCCCGCTGCTGCAGACCGAAGACCCGGCCGCCACGATCCAGCGCCTGATCGAGGTGCGTTATCCGGTGTATCAGCTGGCCGATCTCACCGTGCTGTCGCGCGACGAGCCGCACGACAGGATCGTCAATGAATGCGTCGATGCGCTTTATGATTATCTCTGCGGTGGCGATGCCGCGCTGACCCAGTTGAGTGAAGTTCGATGACCGCGCCGCTGAAACATTCCGCCCCCATTACGGTCGACGTGGCGCTGGGCGACCGCGCCTACGACATCGTCATTGGCCGCGACGTGCTGCCCTCGCTCGGGCAGCGCATCGCGGCGTTGCGGCCCGGTGCGCGCACCGCGATCGTCACCGACCGGACCGTTGCAAAACACTGGCTGGCGCCAACCGAGGCCGCCCTGACCGGCGCCGGGATTGTCTCCTCGCACATCGTGGTTGGCGAGGGCGAGGCGTCGAAAAGTTATGCCGTGCTCCAGGAGGTCTGCGAAGGCCTGATCGCGGCGAAGATCGAGCGCAACGATCTGGTGGTTGCGCTCGGCGGCGGCGTGGTCGGCGACCTCGCCGGTTTTGCCGCGTCGATCGTCCGCCGTGGCCTGGATTTCGTGCAGGTGCCGACATCGCTGCTGGCGCAGGTGGATTCCTCCGTCGGCGGCAAGACCGGGATCAATTCGCCGCAGGGCAAGAACCTGGTCGGCATGTTTCATCAGCCGGTGCTGGTGGTGGCCGATACCGCCGTGCTCGATACCCTGTCGCCGCGGCAGTTCCGCGCCGGCTATGCGGAAGTTGCCAAGTACGGCCTGCTCGGCGATGCCGGATTTTTCGACTGGCTGGACGCCAACCACGCCGAGATCGTGGCCGGCGGCAGTGCCCGCGAGCATGCGATCGCGACCAGTTGCCGCGCCAAGGCCGCCATCGTGGCGCGCGACGAGCGCGAAACCGGCGAGCGTGCGCTGCTCAATCTCGGGCACACCTTCGGCCACGCACTGGAAGCGGTGACCGGTTTCTCGGATCGTCTGTTCCATGGCGAAGGCGTCTCCGTCGGCATGGTGCTGGCGGCGCAGCTCTCCGCCCAGCTCGGTTTGATCGGCGAGGCGGATGTCGGGCGTATCGAGCAGCATCTTGCGCGGGTCGGATTGCCGACCCGGCTGCAGGATATCGCCGGTTTCCAGCAGGAAGGCCTTGCCGACGCGGATGCCCTGATGGCGCTGATGGCCCAGGACAAGAAGGTCAAGCGCGGCCGGCTGACATTCATCCTGCTGGAGGCGATCGGCCGCGCTGTGATCCGTTCCGATGTCGAGCCTGTCGTGGTGCGCGACTTCCTCGCGCGCAAGCTTGCAGACAAGCCCGCGCATTGACTTGTGCATTGATCTGGGGAACCGCTTTGGCCGGCGATAGCTAAATGTACTGGTTCGCACTTGCCGTCGTGATCGGTTTGCTGGTCATCTCCGCCTTCTTTTCGGCGAGTGAGACCGCGCTGACCGGCTCGTCCCGCGCCAGCATGCTGCGCCTGCAGAAGCAGGGCAGCCGCGAAGCCGGCATCGTCAGCTATCTGCTCGGCGCCCGCGAGCGCATGATCGGTGCGCTGCTGCTCGGCAACAACATCGCCAATATCGGCGCCTCGGCGCTGGCCACCGGCATCTTCACCGCCTGGTTCGGCGATGTCGGCGTGCTGTATGCGACCGGCGCGATGACGGTGCTGGTGGTGATCTTCGCCGAGGTGCTGCCGAAGACCGTCGCCATCAATGCCCCGGATCGCATTTCGCTGCTGGTGGCGCGGCCGATGAAATTCCTGATCATGCTGCTGGCGCCGCTGCTGACGGTGATCGAAGCCGTGGTGCGGGTCTTGATGAGGCTCTTCGGCATTCCGATCGGCGTCAACCAGCCGATCCTGTCGCCGACCGAGCGGCTGCGCGGCGCCGTCGACCTGATCCATCACGAAGGTGGTGTCGAGAAGCACGATCGCGACATGCTGGGCGGGCTGCTCGACCTGCGCGAGCTTCAGGTATCCGACGTGATGGTCCATCGCACCGAGATGGTGCTGATCAATGCCGACCTGCCGTCGGAGGATCTGGTGCGCGAAGTGCTGGCCACAGAGTACACGCGGATTCCGCTGTGGCGCGACAAGCCGGAAAACATCGTCGGCGTGCTGCATGCGAAGGATCTGCTGCGCGCCATTCGCGCCACCGATGGCGATATTTCGAAAGTGGATGTGACCGCGATCGCGGCGCCGCCCTGGTTCGTGCCGGAGATGCGCCCGCTGTCGGAGCAGCTCAAGGCCTTCCGCCGCCGCAAGACCCACTTCGCCCTCGTTGTCGACGAGTATGGCGAGGTCGAAGGCCTGGTGACGCTGGAAGACATCCTGGAGGAAATCGTCGGCGATATTTCCGACGAGCACGATGTGGTGGTGGCCGGCGTGCGCGCCCAGCCCGATGGCTCGGTGGTGGTCGACGGCTCGGTGCCGATCCGCGATCTCAACCGCGCCATGGACTGGCATCTGCCGGATGAGGAGGCGACCACGATCGCCGGCCTTGTCATTCATGAAGCGCGGTCAATTCCCGAGCGCGGCCAGAGCTTCACATTCCATGGCTTCCGCTTCCGTGTGCTGCGGCGAGAGCGCAACCGCATCACCGCGCTGCGAATCGTGCCGCTGCCCGGCGAGGCCGAAATCGTCGCGCCGACCAGGAAGCGCCGGGCCGGCTCGTCGTTCTGACATCTGTCTGAGCCATTCCGGCGCTAAGTTCGGCCGTGCATATTGTTCCAGCCGGATTTGGCGGCCACCTTTGACGGCGGATGACATTGATCTGTTGCTGAGCCTCCTGAAGGTGCCCCGATGACCGAAAAGCCTCTGCGGCAAGTCGTGTTGGGTCGACTGCTGTGGCACTGGAGTCCGTCGCGCCATTTGAAATGGTCGTGTTTGGTCGCGGCGCTCGCAACGGTCTTGTCGGCCGTCCCGCCGGCGTCGTCGCAGTCGCCGTCCCGGAACCTTCCCCCAGGTGCCGGTGTCGGTCACATCATCGGCACCATCGACGGCATTCGCCGGGACGGCGCTCGAACCTTCATGGCCGGCTGGGCGTGCCAGCAGGGACAGAAGGGGTCCATTGCGGTTCATGTCTATGCAGAGCCATCGGGCGCCGACCCATCAAAGCAAACGTTCGTCGTGGCCGGGCAAGCGAATATGGCAAGCGAGCCGGCGATCGGCGAAGCTTGCAGGGATCACGAGGGAGGTCATCACCGATTTCTGGTCCAGCTGCCGGCGCAGTTCGTCGCGGATAACCAGACGGCAAGGCTCTACGTCCACGGAATTCGGGTTGTGGACGGGGTCCCCAACGATGCGATTGCGAAGTCGGGGACACGGCTCATGGCGTTGCCGGGATTCGCAGCGGCGCCGTCCGCGTTTCCGATCCCGGCCGGTGCATATCGCAGCCTCGGCGAGCACCCCCGGGTTTTCACGACGCAAGCGGAACTGAGAGAGCTCGCGTCCCGCGTCAATCGGGCCGACAGCTATTCGTCTCAGCGCTTTCGCGCGCTCGCAGCGGAGATCGCGCGCGACCTGACCGCCCCCAATGACTGGGACGCAACCTACGCCGGTTGTGATTTGACCCCCTACACCTATGCGTTTTCCTATGAGCCCCAGGAAGCTGACACGGCAGCAAAGCTCCGCTCCGGTTTGCAGCTCGGCCCCGATGTGACGCCCCCCTCGGGCGCGGCCGTTGTTGCCGCGCGGCTCGCGCTCTACGCGGCTCTGGTGAAAGCGGGGGCGATCGTGCCGGCGGGGGCGCCTGCGGCCGATCCGGCGGCGGCGCTGGCGAAGCGAATTCTTCTGGCCTGGAGCGATCGCGGGTTCAGGGATCCGGCCGGCCGCTATCTGTCGATGCCGTCTCAATTCTGTGATGGGCAGGGCAAGACGAATGAAGCCACCGAAACCGGCGTGGGGTTGGCGATTGCACGCGGCGTCCTCTACTCCGTGCACGCGCAGGACCTGCTTCTGTATGCCGGTGCCGTCGCGCCGGATGAGGCAACGCGTCTCGATGCGTTCCACGCTGCGATGTACGATTTGATCCGCAACGCACTGAATTACAATTTCGCCGAACATCACGCCTGGGCGTGTGATCACTACAGCAATCACGCGGCCAATCAGCTTGCAGGCCTGCTTGCCACCGCTCGATTGCTTGATGACAGGACGCGCTTCGACGCCGCGCTGTCCGGCTCCGCGCCATCGATCCCGGTCACGCTGCCTTGGACGGCCTATTTCGACCGCGCCATCTATGGCGATGATGATCTGCCGAACGCCTGCTACGCCAACAACGGCACCGATGGCGCGACCAGCAGGCCCTTCTTTCAGGAGCCAACCGTCGCGGCGGGCGAAATCGACGATCGGTACAGAAATGCGTATCCGGCGCAGGGGATTGGATACCCGATGTTCACGCTCGAGCGGTTGCTCGATGCGGCGGAGATCCTGCGGATCGCTGGATTTGATCCCTACGGTTATCGCGGCCGCCACGGGCAATCGATTGAAAGGGCCGTCGGCTACTACGCCTGCTTCGCAAAGGGGGCCGGTTTCTCGAAGGCTGTCACCGATGGGAATGCCGGCGCTTGCCCCGATGCGGCGCAGTACCTTGGCAAGGTTGTCAACGGCGTGGATAGCAACGTCGTTTTCGGCGCGTACCGGTTTCCGGCCAACCATGCAATCATTGACGTGGAGAAGGCTGCAAAGATCTCAGCATCTTCAGGAGCGTTTTCGCTTGATGCGATTTTCTTCGGCCGATGGAGCGATTGAGCATCGCCGGGGGCGTCGACAATATGCAGCCGAATTCACAAATTTCCGGTCGTCGCGTCCGTTTCCGTGTGCTGCGGCGGGAGCGCAACTCCATCACCGCGCTGCGGATCGTGCCGTTGCCCGGCGAGGCCGAAATGTCGCTCCGGCCAAGAAGCGCCGGGCCGGTCTTCCTTCTAATTCTGGCGTTCAATCAAGATACTTGAGCGCTGCGGACACCAGTTCCTCGCGCGACCAGGTTGCGGTGTCCAGAACCAGCCGCGCATCGGTCCAGGCTTCATACTCGGCCCGCCGTTCCAGCACACGACTCCACGTCACTTCGGGCATGCCGTCGATTGCGCGGATTCGCGTTTCGATGCGTTGGCGGTGAATGATTGCGTCGCTGCAGACGCATTCGATGAGGATCAACCTGACGTGATGGGTTTCGGCAAGTTTCCGCCAGACCGCGCGCGGAGCCTCGACCGGATTGACGGCGTCGATAATGACCGAATGTCCCAATCTGAGATGGTCGTCCGCCAGCGTCGCCGCGATCTCGTAGGCGGCGATGCCGGTTTGGGTCTTTGAAATGCCGCCGCGCCACATCGCGGCTTCGATCGGATCGACGGAAAATACCGGCAACGACAGGGCCTGCGAGAGGCCGGTTGCAAGCGTGCTTTTTCCCGTGCCCGGCAGCCCCGACAAGATGATCAGCTTTTGCGGGGACACCGGTTCTGCCTGCTGTTTCAATGGTATCAGCCGGTTCGTCGGTCGCCGAACGGATCGGCGTCTTATGGCTTGAGTGCGCTGCCGGGTTCGCCGGGCGCCAGCGGCTTCAGCGCCAGCGCATGCACGTTTGCCTCAAGTTCGTTCGCGAGCAGTGCATTAATCATGCGGTGGCGGTCGATTCGGCTCTTGCCTGCGAACGCGTTCGACACGATATAGACGCGGAAATGCGTCTCGCCGCCCGGCCGATGCCCGGCGTGGCCCTCATGAAGATGGGATTCGTCAGTCACGTCGAGGCTGTCCGGAGCGAAAGCTTCGGTCAACTTCTTCGTGATGTTATCTTTGGTGGTCATGATCGGCGCAGCATCAGTCGTCACGGTCAACGTACCCAACTAGCTAAGCACATTAACGTGCAAGTCAAGACTTGAAGGTTTTCGCGCTGCGGAGTCATAGTGGCCCATGGATTCGGATTCAAAATTCTTCGATAAAATTCGCATCAAGCCGCGCACGGCGCAGAAGCAGCAGCCGAAGGTGCGCGAAGAGGTGACGATGTGCGGTTGGCCGGGCTGCAAGAAGCCGGGGCCTCATCGTGCGCCGAAGGGACGCGGCCAGGAACGCGACTATTGGAATTTCTGCATCGACCATGTGCGCGAGTACAATGCGTCGTATAACTACTTCTCGGGCATGAGCGACGATGCGGTCGCGCGTTATCAAAAGGACGCGCTGACCGGGCATCGGCCGACCTGGAAGATGGGTGCGAACTCCGGCGTCAAGGGCAAGCCGAAGCCGGAAGATCTCGAAGGGGCCGCCGATCCGTTCAGCGTGTTCAGTGAATTGAACGGCCGCGGCAGCTGGCGTCCGGGTCCGGGCAGCGAGGCAAAGGCCGAGACGCGAAAAGTCTTCAATGCCGAGCGCAAGGCGCTGCAGGTGATGGGGCTGACAGGCTCGGCCACCACCGAAGATATCAAGGCCAAGTACAAGATGCTGGTGAAGCAGCATCATCCGGATGCGAACGGCGGCGACCGTTCCACCGAGGATCGCCTGATCGAGATCATCAAGGCGTACAATTACCTGAAGACGGTTCCGCGCACCTGACGCGCTGTCTCCTCCCTAAAAATACTTCGATGTCAGTCCGGGGCGTCGCGAAGCGACGAGCCCGGAATCTCGAATTTTCTGCATGTTATAGCTTTGAGATTCCGGATAGCCGCTGACGCGGCTTCCGGAATGACGTCGAGAGCTCGTGTGGCTCATGACTTCGGCATCGGCCCTACATAGGCCGAACTCGGCCGGATCAGCCGGCCGCCACGCTGCTGTTCGCGGGCGTGGGCGGTCCAGCCGGCAGCGCGGGCCACTGCGAAGATCGGCGTGAACGCCTGCCGCGGGATCGCGAGCGCATCGAGCAGGATCGCGGTGAAGAACTCCACATTGGTGTCGAGCGGACGATTGGGTTTCTCCCGCCGCAGCGCCTCGCGCGCATAGGCCTCCACTTCGCCGGCGAACGGCAGATCCATGCCATTGACCGCGAGCCGCTCGATCGCGCCTTTCAGCACATCCGCGCGAGGATCGCGCACCCGGTAGATGCGATGACCGAAACCCATCAGCCGCTCGCCACGCTTCAGCGCGTCGTCGATCCAGGGCTTGATGCGCTCGCGGCTGCCGATCGCATCGAGCATTTCGAGCACCGGCTCCGGCGCGCCGCCGTGCAGCGGGCCGGTCAGGGCGCAATAGCCGGCGGTGATCGAGGCGAACAGGTCGGCGTGGGTCGAGGCCACCACGCGGGTCGCGAACGTCGAGGCGTTCATGCCGTGGTCGCAGACCGTGACGAGATAGGCATCGAGCCCGGCGGCTTCGCGCGCGTCGGGCTTGCGGCCATGGATCATCGTCAGCGTGTCGGCGGCGTGACCCGCGGTGGCGTCCGGCGCGATCGGCGCATGGCCTTTCGCGCGCTGCACCAGTGCGCCCGCGATCACCGGCAGCGCGCCGACAATGGTGGCCTCGTGAGTCAGCCCGTTCTCGGCGCGCAGGGCGGCGATCCCGGCGCGAAAGCCGTCCACGATCGATAGGCCGCTCGAAGCTGCAAGCAATTCCGGCAGCCGGGCGAAAGCGCGTTCGCGCGCGGCGCCAAGCGCGGCGCGCACCGCGGCTTCGCCAATCGGCTGACCGGTCGCACCGCTCCATAGCCGGGCCGTCACGCCCTCGAAGCTCGATTTGCGGGCGAGGTCGCCGATCTTTTCGCCGGCGATGATCAGTTCGCCGCGCTCGCCGTCGACATGGCTGAGCACGGTTTCGGCGGCCGGGATGCCGTCGAGGCCGATCGGGGTTTTGCCGAGCTGAATGGTCATGGTCGATCTCCTTTGGGTCCAATTCTTTGGTTCCAGAGAGAAAATCGGCCTGCTCGACAGACTGATCAATCTTGATTATATAAATCAATATGAAAAAATCCGGCTCGCTTTATCTCTCTGCCCGGGAGGCATCGGCCGAGCTGGCGGTCGCCCCGGCCACCCTCTACGCTTATGTCAGCCGTGGCTTGATCCGCTCGGAGCCGACCACGGATTCGCGCAGCCGCCGCTACCGCGCCGAAGACGTGCGGGCGCTGAAGGAGCGGCGCGCGCCCTCGCCCGAGCCGCGCGGGCTCCGAAACTTCGATGCCGATTTGCCGGTGCTGGACTCCGCGGTTGCGACCATCACCGAGGACGGCCCGATCTATCGTGGCGTGAACTGCATCAGCCTCGCCGAACGCGACAGCCTTGAGCATGCGGCGACGCTGTTGTGGGACGCGACCAGTGTTGATCCGTTCATCGCCGACAATGCTCCGGTGATCTCGGAGGCGATGGGCGCAATCGCCGTCGCTGCGCACGCCGCCGCTCCCATCGATCGCGCCATCGCCGTGCTGGCGTTGGCGGCCGGTGCCGATCCGCAGGCTTTCACCCGCGCGCCTGATGGCCGCGCCATGGTCGGCGGTCGCATCCTGCGGCTTATGGTCAGCACCATGCTCAACAGCGAGCCGTCGGCGTTGCCGCTGCACCAGCAGATCGCCATGGTGTGGGCGCCCGCGGAGAAGGCGGCACCGGATCTGATTCGTCGCGCCCTCGTGCTGCTTGCCGATCACGAATTGAACGTGTCGACCTTCACTGTGCGCTGTGCGGCGTCGACCGGGCTGAATCTGTATGACGCGACCATTGCGGGACTGGCGGCCCTGAAGGGGCCGAAGCATGGCGGTGCCGGCGCGCTGGCGACACAGCTGGTGCGTTCGCTGGTGGATGCGGATCTCGCGCCGGTGATCCGGGAGCGGGTGGCGCTCGGCGAGCGGTTTCCGGGGTTTGGACATCCGGTCTACAAGCTCGGCGATCCGCGTGCGCATGCGCTGCTCACGGCACTGGCGCGCGCCGGCGCGGCGGAGCGCTTCACGCAGGAGATTCCGGCGCGCATTCTCGAAGCGGCCGGGGAATTTGCCAACATCGATTACGCACTGGCGGTGTTGACTCACACGTTGCGGCTGCCGGCCGGCAGCGAGCTTGCGCTGTTCGCCATGGCGCGGACGGTGGGATGGATTGCGCATGCCAGCGAGCAGTTGCGTTACGGCCGGTTGATCCGTCCGCGCGCGCGCTACACCGGTCCGGCGCCCGGACGTCGCGCCGTGCATCCCTGATCGGCTTTCGTCAGATCGCCTCACTGCGGCTGAGATCGGCAGCCGAACCGGTCGTGACAGTGATGAAGTTGCGCACCAGTTCCAGGTTGCTGGTTTTGCGATAGGCGAGATAAAGCGGCAGCGGGGGCAACGCATCCGCCGCCAGCGGCCGATAGACCACGGACTCGCGATGCAGCACCTGGATCGAGTGCGGCACCAGCGAAAGTCCGCGCCCCGCGGCGACCAGATTGATTGCCGCCACCATGCGCTGCACTTCGTCGACCACGTGGAATCTCAGGCCGGCGGCAACGAAGGCGCGCTCAATGCCGGTAAAAATGCCGGGGCCATCCGGGCGCCGATAAACCACGAAATTCTGGTCCGCCAGCATCTTCAGTGTCACCGGCCTTGATGGCGTCCGGGCAAGCGGGTGATCGCGCGGGATCGCTGCGACCATCGCTTCCTCCGCGAGCACCGTGCTGGTCAGGTCCGGGAATTCGCGCGCCGAAATGTGCAGGAACGCCGCATCGACGCGCTTCTGCCGCAGCGCCAGGATCAGTTCGTACGTCTCGCGCTCCTCGACCGTGATCTCTGCCAGCGGATAGGCGTCCCGGAAGGCTCGCAGCATCTTCGGTGTCCAGCGATGCAGCGAGGCGGAGCTGGTGAAGCCGACATCGAGACGTCCGCGCTCGCCGCGGTCGAAGCGCCGGACATGATCGACAGCGCCGTTGGCGCGCGCGAGCAGGTCCAGGGCTTCGGTGAGAAACACCTTGCCGGTTGCATTGAGGCTGATGCGTTTTGCGGCGCGGTCGAACAGCGCGACACCAAGCTCCTGTTCAAGCGCTCGGATCTGCTGGCCGAGAGGCGGCTGCTGGATGCCAAGCCGCTCGGCGGCCTTGGTCACGCTGCCTTCCTCCGCCACGGCCACGAAGTAGCGCAGATGTCGCAATTCCATAGGTGCGATGTCCGAAGATCGAAATGAGAACTTAAAACATCCTAATATAGGATAAAATGGATATTTTACATCCAATTTTGCCGCCGATAACGTCCTCCGCAACGACATTCAGCTTTTGGGAGGACAGCAAATGGCAACAGGCAAACCGTCGATCGCAATCATCGGCGCAGGCATGGGAGGCCTGGCGGCCGCGGCCACGCTCCGGCAGGTTGGCGTCGAGGTGAATGTCTACGAGCAGGCCTCGCAATTCGCCCGCGTCGGGGCCGGCATCCAGATGCTGCCGAACTCGTCGCGTGTGCTGCGGGGAATCGGAGTCGAAGAGAAGCTGCGCAAGACCGCGTTCGAGCCATACTCCCATCTCAACCGCATCTGGGACACCGGCGAGATCAAGCGTGAACTGCCGATGCCGGAGAGTTTGTTCGGAGCGCCCTTCCTGTGCATGCATCGCGCCGATCTGCATGACGCGCTTCATGCGGTGCTACCGCCGGAGATCATCCATCTCGGCAAGAAGCTGGTCGGGCTCGACCAGGCCAATGGCGGCGTGACGCTGTCCTTCGCCGACGGCACCAAGGTGTCGGCGGATGCGGTGATCGGCGCCGACGGTGTCCACTCGCTGACACGCGGAATCATCATTGGTCCCGATGCGCCGATTCATCGCGGACGCATCGCCTATCGCGCGGTGTTCGATGCGAAACTGATGAATGGCGGCGAGATCCAGCCGTCGCGCACCAAATGGTGGGGGCCGGACCGGCATATCGTGATCTATTACACCGCCGCCGATCGCAGCCAGCTCTATTTCGTCACCAGCGTGCCGGAGCCGGCCGATTGGGTGACGGAGGAATCCTGGTCCGCGAAAGGCGACGTGCACGAGTTGCGGGCCGCTTACGAAGGCTTTCACCCCGAGGTCCGGATGGTTCTCGACGCGTGTCCGGACTGTCATAAGTGGGCGATCCTCGAGCGCGAGCCGCTGCCGCGCTGGAGTGACGGCCGGGTCGTGCTGCTCGGCGACGCCTGCCATCCGATGACGCCCTACATGGCGCAAGGCGCGGCGACCTCGATCGAGGATGCGGCGGTGCTGGCGCGCTGCCTGGCCGATGTCGACAATGAGGATCTCGAAGGCGCATTCCGCCGCTACGAGGCGAACCGCAAGCCGCGGACGTCACGTATCCAGGCGATCTCGAGTGCCAACACCTGGATGTCGGGCGGCAACGAGGATACCTCCTGGCTCTATGGCTATGATGCCTGGAACGTGCCGCTGATCGACGCGGGCAGCAACCTTGCCGTGGCCAGTTGAGAGCATGACGATGACCGCATCTGTTTCCGTGCCCGCGCTCGCGCAGGGTTTCGCTCGCACGCGCGATGGCGTGCGCATCGCTTTTCGCCGCACGAACGAGCAGCGGGAGAATGGTCCGCGCATCGTCCTTGTGCATTCGCTGGCGCTCGATTCGTCCGTCTGGGACGAGGTCATCCCGCGGCTTGCACCGGCCGCCGAGGTTCTGGCCATCGATTGCCGGGGCCACGGGCGCTCGGACAAGGCCGCAGGTCCCTACACGGTCGAGATGTTCGCGGATGATCTTGCTGATGTGCTGAATCACGTGGAATGGCGCGATGCGGCGATTGCGGGATGTTCGATGGGCGGCTGCGTCGCCCAGGCCTTCGCGGCGCGCCATGGTGAGCGGGTGCGCGGGCTTGTGCTGATCGATACCACCGCCTGGTACGGCGCCGATGCGCCGGCTGAATGGCGCAAGCGCGCGGCGACCGCGAAGGCGGACGGATTGACCGGCATGGCGGCGTTTCAGACCACCCGCTGGTTCGGCGATCGTTTCCGCAGCGAACGGCCGGATCGCGTCAAGGCCGCGATGGAGGTGTTCACGGCGAATGACCTCGATTGTTATGCCGCCACCTGCGCGATGCTGGGCGATGCCGATCTGCGCCCATGGCTCGCGGGCTTTCGTTGTCCGGTCAGCGTAATTGTCGGCGAGGAAGATTATGCCACGCCGGTCGCGGCGGCGCGCAGCCTGCAGGAGGCGATCCCCGGCGCAACCCTGCAGGTGCTGCCGGCCGCCCGCCATCTCACGCCGATCGAATGTCCCGATGTCATCGCCCGGGCCATCGGAGCTCTGGCGCGCACCGCTTTCGCGTCTGGATGAGAAGGGCGCGACAAGGATAACGATGACCGGCCATCAATGGCCGGCGAAGAAAAAACGAGTGGGAGGATTTGATGCAGGGACACGACGCGCTGGCGATCCCGAATGCGCCGCCGGCTACGGTCGCCGCGCCCGCGGCCGGCTCGTACGATGCCGCGCGGGCCGCGCTGCTGCTGGCGCGGATGGAGCGCACTCCGTTCTCGCCCTGGCACACACGCGCGCGCATCGTGATGGGCAGCGCAACGTTTCTCGATGCGTTCGATGCCCTTTCGCTCGCGTTTGTCCTGCCGATCCTGGTCCGGCTGTGGCAGTTGTCGCCGGTGGAGGTCGGCTGGCTGATTGCGGCCAGTTACATCGGCCAGTTGCTCGGCGCGCTGGTTTTCAGCCGCCTGGCGGAGATGTATGGCCGTGTGCCGAGCGCGGCAGCCGCCACCGCGATCATGTCGGTCATGAGTCTCGGCTGCGCGCTGGTCGGAAATTTTCCGCTGCTGTTCGTCTGCCGCCTGGTGCAGGGAATCGGCGTCGGCGGCGAGATGCCGGTCGCGGCGGCCTATATCAGCGAGCTGTCGCGCTCCAAAGGACGCGGGCGCTTCTTCATGCTCTACGAGATGATCTTTCCTGTCGGCCTGATGGCGACGGGACAGATCGGCACGGTGCTGGTGCCGCTGCTGGGATGGAAGATCCTGTTCCTGCTCGGCGGGATTCCAGGCCTCATCCTCACCGTCTTGCTGCTTCGCTTGCCGGAATCGCCGCGCTGGCTGGTGGCCCAGGGGCGGCTCGACGACGCCGAAGCCATCATCAGGGATGTCGAGGCCAGCGCACGGCGCAAGCACGGCGAGCTGCCCGAGGTGGAGTTGCGACGAGAGCCGCCGCAGGCGGCGGCCGTGCTCAGGCCGGCCCAGAGCCGCTGGCGTGAACTGTTGTCTCCGCTCTATCGCATGCGCACATTGATCGCGTGGGTGCTGTGGGCCAGCGCGTTCTTTGTCGCCAACGGGCTGAACAACTGGATGCCGACCCTCTACCACACGGTCTATGCGCTCGATCTGCCCGACGCATTGCGCGCGGCGTCGCTGACCAATATCGCGCAGGTGGCGATCCTGCTGGCGTGCGCTTTCTGCATCGACCGGGTGGGCCGCCGGACGTGGGCGGTCGCGTCCTTCCTGATCGGCGCCGTGCTGCTGGCCGCTCTCGCGTGGGCCGGCAGCAGCAGTCTTGTCGCTGTTATCGTCCTGGCAACCCTGGCCTATGGCATCGTCGGCTCGGTCAATGCGGTGCTGTATCTCTATACGCCGGAGATCTATCCCACGCGCATGCGGGCGATCGGCACGGGGCTGGCGACATCGTGGCTCCGGCTCGCCTCGGCGGTCGGTCCGGCGCTGGTCGGGCTGATGGTGAGCAGGCAGGGCGTTGCGTCGGTGTTCCTGATGTTCGCGGTGGTCGCGGCACTCGGGGCGCTTGCGGCCTCACGCATGATCGAAACACGTGACCGGGAGCTCGAGGACATCGCGTCGTGAAAACGCGGCATTAGGCAGCAAGCTCACCTTGTGAAATATGGGGCTATCCTGCCCGTCCCGCTTACGATTCCGCTATTAATAAGAGGCGGAAGGATGAGCGAGTTGGTGATCAACGGGGTTATTAAAGCGAGGGACGGTATTGGCCGGAGAGATCGAAAGCGGCCCATGAAGCCATGCGCTTATTTCAAGAATCAGTGATATATTTGCCACGCTCAAAATCACAATTTCGTGATCTGAACGTTTTTAGATAGCATTGCGTACTTATCAGATAGACTTAGATATCAATGTTCATAGTTCGTTCTCGTAACTCTCTTGCAGGGAGGCGCATCTAATGACCTTTAATGCAAGAAAATCCGCTCAGATCATTGCCTTCTTCATCATCAAGAATGGCGGCACCAGCATAGATGTCTTGAAGGCTGTAAAGCTGGTCTATCTCGGCGATAGGCAGAGCATAGAAGATTTCGGCTTTCCGATTACCGATGATTCACATGTGTCCATGCCGCATGGCCCCGTCAATTCGAAAACGTATAGCCATGTAAATGGCGAATACGATCTGGATGGGTGCGGTTGGTCCGACTTCCTTGAAGGAAGGGCAAACTATCAAATCGGAGCCAAAGGACAGATTACAGTCGACGATCTTGATGAATTGAGTGACGCGGACATTCAAGCCCTAGACAAGGTTTGGAATAAGTTCGGCCACATGACCAAGTGGCAATTGCGCGACTGGACTCATAGTCGGAAAAATGTCCCCGAGTGGGAAGATCCGCGCGGTAGTTCTTCCCCGATTCCGCTTGAAAGAATTTTGACTCTACTGCAAATTGAAAATGCCGATGAGCACGCGGACCTCATCGAGGATCATAAGTATATAGATAGGATATTCGAGTCCCTTCGCGAGTAATTGGTGGCTGTCAAAGTCCAACGATGTCATGCATTGCTGATGCCGTCCGGGACTTATCACGATCCAGGCGCCAAGCATCTTTTTATCGTCTGCACAGATGAGTGCGATCAAGGCAATCATGTGCTGGTTTCAATAACTGGCTGGACCAATCAACTGTACGATGGGACTACTCGTCTCGGTAAGGGCGATCATCCATTTTTGTACAAAGACTCATATGTCTTTTATCGAAAAGCTAGAATTGAAAGCTCAACAGTGATTTCAAATGGGATTGAAGCCGGACATTTCGACGTAAAGGATCCCATGTCAGACGAGTGGGTCAAGAAGATCATGGATGGCCTTTGCAAATCACCCCACACGCCGCGCAAGATTAAAAAATACGCAAATTGTCCCGAAGACCCAAAGCCTAAGCGCAAGTTTGAAGTTATCAAGCATTGAGCTTCTGTTTTGTGGCTCGCAGCTCAATAGTTTTTCGATCAGCGCGATGTCGGATGACGCGATGCCGTGTCCGCCACCATCAAATACTGTTCGCGATCGCTGACGCGGCGCAAGTTTTCGGCTTGATTGGTTCTACTTCGCGCCGGAAAATGTAGGTGGCTCGCGCGACTCACCTCGTCGAGCTGCCGTCCGATCGCTGCGGCCAGCGTTCCAGCGCGGCACGGCCCTGGTCCGTGAGGGTGTAGATTCCGCGTTCGAGACGGTCGACCCAGCCATAGACATTATGCTGCAGGATCTTTGGGGCCTCGGGCACGGCAGCGGCCAGATCGCGCCGCCGCTGCGGCCACGCGCTCAGGGCCGAGGCGCAGAGCAGGGCCGTGTTGACGATAGGCCGTCATCAGCGGCACCCGCGTACTGCCGCCCAAGGCAGGATCCCCCTTACGCTTGCGATACTCGGCAATCAGGCGCGAGCGGCGCTTGGGTTCGCGACGCGGCTGCGGCGACTCCGGGCTGACGATGACTTCCACTGTGTCGCTGCCCGCCACCAGCAGCGGCGGCTTGGTCGGGAATACTGTTCAGGCGATCAGGCCGTCGCGTTCCAGGTCGTGGAAGGTCTGCGTCAGCATTCGCTCGGAAATGCCCGGTATCGCGCGCTGGACGGCGCTGAATCGGTGTTGCGAGAAGCAGCGGAAAACGTCAAGCGGGCCGAAGCGCGGCGAATAGCGCTTCAGAAGGATCGGGAACAGGTCGAAGATCCCAAGAGCCAAGCCCTTCGGCTGGAGATTGAACGGATCGAAAAGGAGACCGCCGGTTACGAAAAAGAACTAACAGAGTTGCGTGGAAAAGAACGGACAAGCAGTACGCGTTCAATTCGGGCTGGCGAGCGGATCACGGAGCGGCAGGACGCCGCAACGAAGATGTCGATGGCCGCTGAAACAATCGAGCGGGAACAAGCCGCCGATCGCATGACGAAACTGATCGCCTTCGCAGAGGCGGGCGCCTTTACGATCGACGAAGCTCGGACGACATTGGGTGTGCAGGTATTCCAGAAGCGCGGCGAGGAGGTACGATTCCTCGCGGAACGCCGCGATCAAGCAAGGCAAGCCGCGGACGAATGTGCACGGCTTGCGCGCGACAATGGTACGCGTGCGCTACGCGAATTTGGCGAGTATGTCCGGAAGTATATTCAAGGCCCAAGTCCTCTTCCGGAGGATGCCGGCCATGCTGAGCATTGCTTCTGGTGCGCCGCGCGGGAGATTCGGCTCGAAGAACATGAACTCCGGCCCCACCGCGAGAAAGTCATTCAGGCCCGTCATGAATTCGAGGCAGCGCTCAAGGAAGACCTGCTCGCCAAAATGTCCGACCGCTTTGAGAAGATAAAGACGCAGCTCGACATTCTGAACAAGCGGCTCGCCGCATATTCGTTCGTAGGCCAGAAGTACTCTTTCAAAAGGTATATCTCTCCGGACTTTAAGCCGCTCTACGATCTCGTGAAGCGCATTATCGGGAGCCAGGATGCATCATTCGCGGAGCTGGCGGATAAGGCGAGCGCGGCCGATGACGAGATGAAGCGCGCGATGGCGCAAGTGGAGGAGATCGTTACGCGCGATCAGGATACCCGACGCTTGGAAGACTACCGGAATTATTTTGAGTTCGAGCTCTTCCTTGAAAATCAGGCAGGTGAACAGCAAGCGTTCTCTAAGCTGGTCGGGCTTTTGTCGGGAGGCCAGCGTCAGGCACCTTATTATGTAGCCATTGCCGCCAGCATGGTGTCCGTTTATTTCCCCAAAGGCGGACGCGAGGGCAGTACCGAAGGCATGGGTTTGGTCGCCTTTGATGAGGCCTTTAACAAGTTGGATATCGGTAATACGCAGAATCTCATCACTCTCTACCGTGATCTCGGGCTCCAGCTGGTCATTGCGGCACCCGAGATTCACCGTGCGACGTTTCTTGAATCAGTGGACTGCATCATCTCGGTGACGCGCATGAGCGGCACGGATCGCGTTGCCGTCGATGCCGAACGGATTGGCCCGAGAGCCCAGGCCGAGATGCAAGCAGCCAATCCGGAGCATCGCGGCGTGGAATGGTTCAGGACGGAGAGCGAGAAAGCGACGCAAAAGGCGGCGGAATAACGTGAGCGCAGGCAAGGCACGCGACATTCTGGGCATTCTTCTCGACCGCGTGGAGCGTGTTCCAGATCGGACGCGCCAACCAGCTGAACGCGCGCCGGCTGACTTCCCTTCCGCAGCGGAGCGTGCGGCATTCGATCGGCTTCTTGCGGATGCAGAGCGCCAAGGCGCCATCAGCGTGGTCAAAGGCCGGGGTGAGGCGCGGCATTTGACCGAACGTATCCGGCTACAAGATGCCACCCGGCTTTACGAGTTTCTCGGGCGGGTTCCGGCGCTTGAACGTGCACGAGTAGCGGTGTCCCAACTGCGCGAGTCTGCCACACCAAAGCATGATGTCGCGGCAAGGGCGAGGGAGACTGTTGCCGAAGGATGGTTGCGGGGAGAGCGGCCATTCTCGATCGGGTTTGAACAGGCCGATCAAGCAGTAGAGTTCATCGCGGCTCTGGACGCTGTTTTGGCGCGTGACGCCATGGACCGTCGCGATCTTCGAACCTACTCTGGGCAAGTCACCGGCAGTACAAAACTCCTGGAACGCTATGCATCGCGCATCGTCAGTTTCCTTAAGCAAGTCGGAAAACTCGACGCCGATTTGTCTGACAATGAAGCTATGGCGAGCCTGGGCTTGGAGAAATTCTCGCAGCCTGTCTTGATAGCTGGTCCGGTTCGTCTCTCGGGCGTGGATTTCGCGAACCTGGTCTACGTCGGGCTTCCTCCTGAACAAGCACCAGCGATCGAACCAGCCGGCGCGATCCGATCGATTCTCACGATCGAAAACCTCGCGAGCTTCAATCGGCATGTGCGGGAAGCGATGCAGGTCAACGACGTAGCCGTCTACACCGGCGGTTTTCCATCGAGGGCAGTGGCAGCGGCGTTGGTCGCGATTTCACGGTGGCCCGGAATTTCGCATATCCATCATTGGGGAGACATCGACGAAGGCGGCCTGCGTATCGCGCTGCATCTAACGTCGCTTCTACCAATCCCGGTCCTGCCCCACCTCATGAATCCCGCCTTGGCGCGCCTGCACGGAACTCCCGCCAAGGCGTCGCGGAAAATCGATTTGCCAGCGAACCACCCGTGGCAGTCTCTGGCTACTTTCTTGGGAAGGGATGATGCTCGATTTCTTGAACAGGAAAAGATCGATCCCGAGCCCATTACTACCGCTGAAGCCGTCTCATGATTTGTCTGAGACCAGCTAACAAACGAATATTGGCATCAAATACACTATGGGAGCTCGAAGTATGGACTCAGCAACGCGAATCTCAAAATCGAACTGAGATGGAAGTCGACACGAGCTCATGGAACGAGGAACCGGAGGAGGATAACGCACCATAACCTGCCACGCGGATCATACTCGCAATAAGGTTGCCGCCCATCCGTGCTGACGGGGCCGACACCGATCGCCCGCTGCTGCTTTATCACACGACACTTTTCTCGAACGATCCACCCGGCGAAGCCTTCGTCTCGCGCGGCTCAGCGTGGTCATTTGAAAAGGGAGCATACGGCCTAATTCGCCGGGGGATCGCCCGGCGGCCAGCGCTCCAGCGCGGCGCGGCCCTGGTCCGTCAGGGCATAGATCCCGCGTTCGAGCCGATCGAACCAGCCATAGACATTGTGCTGCAGGATCTTCGGCGCTTCGGGCACCGTGGCCGCCAGATCGCGGCGCCGCTGCGGCCCCGCCACCAGCGCCGCGGCGCAGAGCAGCGCCTGCTGGCGATAAGCGGTCATCAGCGGCACGCGCGTGCTGCCGCCCAGGGCAGGATCGCCCTTGCGTTTGCGATACTCGGCGATCAGGCGCGAGCGGCGCTTCGGTTCGCGGCGCGGCTGCGGCGCCTCCGGGCTGACGATGACCTCGACCGTGTCGTTGTCGGCCACCCCGAGCAGGCCGAAGCCGAGGCGGCGGCAGAGATTGCGAAAGCGCGAATCGCTTTCGCGGCCGGCGCCGCGGGCCGACACCCGCGCCGCCAGCCAGACCTCGTCGCAGGCCGCGGCGCGGTCGACGCCCTGCAGCACCAGTTCGAGATTGAAGCGCTGCTTGAGTTCACAGATCACCAGCAGCGGCGGCTCGCCGTCGCGGATGGCGAGCACGTCGCAGCCGCCGATCTCGCCCTTCACCGCGAAGCCGAGCGTTTCGAGAAAGGCTTTGACCGGGCGATAGAGCGCAGTTTCCAGGTGACACCTTCAGCGTTCAGCGGCGCGTTTACTGCAGTCCGACGGGGTCGACGATGCCCGAATTGCAGCCGGCATTGGTGGGCGATGCGCCTGCGATCAAATCGGCGAGCTTGGCGTTGTCGGTGACATCGCCGCGCAGGCCGATGGTCATCTCGACAATGATGCGGCGGCCGCCGTCGCGCTTGCAGGAGACGCGCACCCGGTCTCCTGCGCCGGCGCCGAAGCCCTGGTCGAAGGCGGCGCGGATATCGCTGGTCTGGATCTCCCGGCCGATATTCTCGGCAAACAGCTTCTGCACTGGCGAGGTGTTGATCTGCTCGATCAGCGCGATCTCGCGGCGGAAATAGGCATCGGCCGATTTTTCGAAGAAGCAGGTGCCGTGGGTGGTCCATTCATGGCGATCGAGGTAGGAAGCGACTCCGGGCATCGCCTTCTCCAGCGCCGTGCGCGTGGCGGGCTGCAACTCCGGCGCCGGCAATTGCTCCCAGCGATGCGACCTGTCGGCGCTGATGTCGCGCGGATCGACGCCGCAATACTCGTTGCCGCGCGGCTGCGGCCACAGGCCGTGGAGGGTGAAGTGGGTGGCATCGTAGCGGGCTTCGGTCTGCGTCCGGCACTCGGCCTTGTCCGGCAGGCTCTCGCAGAAGGCGGCTTGCCAGCTGATGGCGAACACGTAGGAGGGCTTGCCATCGGACGGGGTGCGAGCGGCCGGCCTGGTGTCGGCATCGTGTCGTGTTGGCGTGGACGAGGGAGCGGGCACTGCGGCGGCGCCGTCCACCGTGCCGCAGTCGATCGTCACCCAGCGCTGCTGCGGGTCGGCATTGTCCACCACCACGCGGTAGTGGGTGGCATCGGACTTGTTCTTGGCGAGCAGGCGATAGGCGTGGCCGGGCTCAAGGCTGATATTGCCGGGATTGGTCTGTTTGCGGATCGACTGCAGGGCCGGGCACGCCTGGCGGGCGGTGAAGCTGCCCTGCATCGGCTCGTCGGCTTTCGCGCCCGTCAACGGGATCAGCAGCAGAAGAGCCAGGGACGACAAGGTCGGGAGCGAGCGCATGGGCATCTGGAAATGTCCTGAGAGAGTGCGGGCGGTCATATGACCTTGATTCGATCGGGCGGACTATCGGCCCGATGCAGATACTGCCAGATCGCCCAGCCGACCACACCGAGGGCGACAATGATCAAGGCAAGCGCGGCCAGGTGGTGATGTAGTTCGGTGCCCCATTGCCGCAACGCCGACCCCGCCAGCAGCCCCGGCACAACATGTAGCGGCGCCCAGAGCGCAATCGCGACGATGTTGATTGGAAAGAACCGCTGCGGTGGCATGCCGAGCGCGCCTGCCGTAACCGGGACGAAGGCGCGAACCGGCGGAACGAAGCGGGCCAGGAACACCGCCAGGGCGCCGTGGCGTTGAAAGAAGTCTTCGCTGCGGGCGATCACGCCGGGATAGGTCGACAGCGGCCAGCTCTGCAGGATCTCGCGTTTGGCGCGATGTCCCGTCCAGTAGGCGGCGCCGTCCCCGATCACCGCACCGGCGAAGGCACAGGCCAGCACCGCCGGAAGCTTGAGGCTGCCGGTCGCGATCACCGCGCTGAGGCCGAGAATGATGGTCGACCCCGGAACGAACGACCCGGCCACGGGGACCGCCTCGAGCATCGCGGCGAGGAAAACCGTGACATAGGCCCAGCCGGGGTGGGTCGCGACCGTGGAAATCAGGCCCTGAAGCGCCGAGCTCATCGGGCCTCCTCGGGGTGGAAACCGGTGAACATTGCTTTCGGCGGCTGCTGCGGCATGCCCGCCAGACAATGGAAATGCTCCCCCTGATTCGCAAGGCAGCCTTTCAAATCCCGTTGTGCAGGCCTATGTAGATGATATCGCAATGGAACTTTGATTGAGGGGTGGGCTTCTGCCCGCCACATCTCTCTGATACGTTTCATTTGCACCCCACTCCGCAGCAAGCTTGCAAAACGCCTGGCTTCGGGAGCGCCCGAAATCACGGAGGACTGATGACCGCCGCCACGACTACCGCGCCCGAAGCGGCCAACCTGCCCGACATGAAGGTGTCGGTTCGGCAGGTTTTCGGGATCGACACCGATCTTGAAGTGCCAGCCTATGCCGAAGTCGACCCGCATGTGCCGGATGTCGACCCGGACTATCGGTTCGACCGCGCCACCACCCTGGCCATTCTCGCGGGTTTCGCCAAGAACCGCCGCGTCATGGTGTCGGGTTTCCACGGCACCGGCAAGTCGACCCACATCGAGCAGGTGGCGGCGCGGCTCAACTGGCCTTGCGTGCGCGTCAACCTCGACAGCCACATCAGCCGTATCGACCTGGTCGGCAAGGATTCGATCGTGGTGCGCGACGGCAAGCAGGTCACCGAGTTCCGTGACGGCATTCTGCCGTGGGCGCTGCAAAACAACGTCGCCCTGGTGTTCGACGAATACGATGCCGGCCGTCCCGACGTGATGTTCGTGATCCAGCGCGTGCTTGAAGTCTCGGGCCGGCTGACGCTGCTCGACCAGAACAAGGTGATCAAGCCGCACCCGGCGTTCCGCCTGTTCTCGACCGCCAACACCATTGGTCTGGGCGATACCTCGGGCCTCTATCACGGCACCCAGCAGATCAACCAGGGCCAGATGGATCGCTGGTCGATTGTCACCACGCTGAACTATCTGCCGCACGACGAGGAAGTCGAAATCGTGCTGGCGAAGGCGCGGCACTACCGCACCCAGGAAGGCCGCGAGATCGTCAACAAGATGGTGCGCCTGGCCGACCTGACGCGCAATGCGTTCGCCAATGGCGACCTGTCCACGGTGATGAGCCCGCGGACCGTGATCACCTGGGCTGAAAACGCCGAAATCTTCGGCGATGTCGGCTTCGCCTTCCGCGTCACCTTCCTCAACAAGTGCGACGAGCTGGAGCGTCCGCTGGTGGCGGAGTTCTATCAGCGCTGCTTCAACGCAGAGCTGGCTGAGTCCGCGGTGAATGTCGCGCTGAGCTAAGCACGTTTGTGGCCCGGATGACTCTCATCCGGGCTGCTTTCCGCGCATCTTGAAACCCGGACACCTGCTCGCCGATGACCTCCAACATCAAGTTCAAGACCGGATCCAAGGAAGCGCCGACCGAGCCGTTCAAGCGCGCGGTGACGTCGTGCCTGCGCGCGATTGCCAAGCAACCCGAACTTGAAGTGACGTTCGCCGCCGAGCGTCCGGGCCTGTCGCCCGGCAAGGCGCGGCTGCCCGAGCCGGCGCGCAAGATGAGCAAGCGCGACGCCGCGGTGGTGCGGGGGCATGCCGATTCCATCGCGCTTCGGATCGCCTGCCATGATCCGAAAGTGCATCGCAAGCTGATGCCGGCCAATCCGCAGGCGCGCAGCGTCTTCGACGCCGTCGAGCAGGCGCGGGTGGAGGCGATCGGTGCGCGGCGCATGGCCGGCGTGGCCAAGAATCTCTCGGCGATGCTGGACGATCACTTCCATCGCGGCAAATTCGACGAGATCACCGATCGGGCCGATGCGCCGCTGGCCGACGCGCTGGCGATGCTGGTGCGCGAACGGCTGACCGGCCAGGCGCCGCCCGCGGCTGCGCGCAAGATGGTCGACCTGTGGCGGCCGGTTCTCGAACCAAAAATCGGTCCGCGGCTCGATCGGCTGGACAAGCTGACCGAAAACCAGGCGCGTTTCGGCGACGCCATTCACGATCTGCTCGACGCGCTCGAACTCGGCGACGACCGTAACGCCGATCAGGATGACGACGATCAGCAGGACGATGAGCGCGACGGCGAAAAGGACCAGTCCGGCGCCGAGGGCTCGCCCGATACCGATGCCGCGCAGGAAATGAGCGCCGACCAGGCCCAGGCCTCCAGCGAGGAGCTGTCGGAGAGCGCGATGGAAAGCGCGCAGGCCTCCGCCAGCGACACCTTCGACGACGGCGAAATGGGCGACGACGATACGCCCGGTGAAACCTCGCGGCCGCAAAATCGCGGCGCCAATGAACCGCGCGGGCCGGAATACCACGCCTTCGCGCCGAAGTTCGACGAGGTGGTGGCGGCGGAAGATCTCTGCGAAAGCGATGAACTGGAGCGCCTGCGCAGCTATCTCGACAAGCAGCTGGCGCACTTGCAGGGCATCGTGGCGCGGCTTGCCAATCGCCTGCAACGGAAGTTGATGGCGCAGCAGAACCGTGCCTGGGAGTTCGATCTTGAGGAAGGCATCCTCGATCCGGCCCGGCTGTCGCGCGTGGTCACCGATCCGTTCCATCCGCTGTCGTTCATGCACGAGAAACAGGCGACATTCCGCGATACGGTGGTGACGCTGCTGCTGGACAATTCCGGCTCGATGCGCGGCCGCCCGATCACGGTGGCGGCGACCTGCGCCGACATCCTGGCGCGCACGCTGGAGCGTTGCGGCGTCAAGGTGGAAATCCTCGGCTTCACCACGCGGGCCTGGAAGGGCGGTCAGTCGCGCGAGGCGTGGCTGGCGGCCGGCAAGCCGGCCAATCCAGGCCGCCTGAACGACCTCAGACACATCATCTACAAGTCCGCGGACGCGCCCTGGCGCCGTGCGCGAAAGAATCTCGGCCTGATGATGCGCGAGGGCCTGCTCAAGGAGAACATCGACGGCGAGGCGCTGGACTGGGCGCACAAGCGCCTGCTCGGACGTACCGAGCAACGCAAGATCCTGATGATGATCTCCGACGGTGCGCCGGTTGACGATTCCACATTGTCGGTCAATCCCGGCAACTATCTGGAGCGGCATCTGCGCTATGTGATCGAGGACATCGAAACCCGTTCGCCGGTGGAGCTGATTGCGATCGGCATCGGCCACGACGTCACCCGCTACTATCGCCGCGCGGTGACGATCGTCGATGCCGAAGAGCTCGGTGGCGCGATCACCGAGAAGCTGGCCGAGTTGTTCAGTGAAACAGAGACGGCGCCGGCGGCGTCGCGTCCCCGGCGCCGGCTGCACTCCTAAAGCCGATGCCCCACCGCTCCCGCCGCCACCGCCTTCAGCTCAGTGTGGCGGGCTTTCTTCTGCTGGCTGTCGCGCTGATCCCGGCGGCGCTGATACCGGTCGTGCTGGTTCAGGCGCAGGTGGTTTCGCCGTCTTCGCCAGGGCCCGGCCCGGTCGCGATCGAGGTCAATGCCCGCCCGATCGCTTATTTCGACCAGCGCGATTCCTCCCGCGTGCGGTTCGGTCAGCTGGAGTTCATCAGCGGCCTGGCGCTGACGTCATCGTTTCGCGGCTTCGGTGGCCTGTCGGCGCTGCGGGTCGATCCGAAAGGCGAGCGCTTCGTCTCATTGAGCGACAAGGGCGACTGGTTCACCGGACGATTCGTCTATCGCGGCAAGCAGCTGACGGGATTGGCCGATGTCGAGACGGCCCCGATCCTGGGTCCCGATGGTGGCCCCGTCAGCAAGCGCGGCTGGTTCGACACCGAGTCGCTCGCGATCGACGGCAGCACCGCCTATGTCGGCATCGAACGCGTTAACCAGATCCTGCGTTTCGAGGCGTTCGGCCGCGACGGGCTGCGTGCGCGCGGCGAGCCGATGACGGCGCCGCCGGCGTTGCGCCGGCTGCCTTTCAACAAGGGTCTGGAGTCGCTGGTGGTGGTGCCGCGCAATCTGCCGCTCGGCGGGACCTTGCTGGCGATCTCCGAGCGCGGGCTCGATCCGGCGGGAAACCTGCTGGCGTTCATGCTGGGCGGTCCGTCTCCGGGGCAGTTCACCATCCGCCGCAGCGACAATTTCGACATCAGCGATGCGGCCATCCTGCCGTCGGGGGCGCTGCTGGTGCTGGAGCGGAAGTTTTCCATCGTCGCCGGCGTCGGCATCCGCATCCGGCGGATTCCGCTGGCGTCGATCGCGCCGGACCGGCTGGTCGACGGCCCCGTGATCTTCGAGGCGGATCTCGGTAACGAGGTCGACAACATGGAAGGCATCGACGTGCACCAGGCAGCGGATGGCAGCACCATCGTCTCGATGATTTCCGACGATAACTTTTCGCTGATCCAGCGCACGTTGCTGCTGCAGTTCAAGCTGATCGAGCCGTAATATAGCCGCCGGCGGCGATGTGAGTTCCCCGCGCCGCCCAACAAGAGGAGAGTTGCGCATGGCACCGATCACGGCACCGACGATCGCGGTTATTGCGCCTGGCGCCATGGGCAGCGCCGTCGCCGCACGTTTGACCCGGCATGGCGTCACGGTCCTGACCTCGCTGGAAGGCCGCGGCCCCAAGAGCCGCGCCCGGGCCGAGGCGGCCGGCATGAAAGACGTCGACGACCAGCGCCTGGTCGATGACGCCAGCATCATCCTGTCGATCGTGCCGCCGGCCGAGGCCGCAGCACTCGCCGCGCGGTTCGCGCCGCGGCTCGCAGCCGCCAAGCATGCACCGGTCTTCGTTGATTGCAACGCCATCAGCGTTTCGACCGTGATGGATATTGGCCGGCGTTTCGACGATATCGGCGTCCGTTTTGTCGATGCCGGGATCATCGGCGGACCGCCAAAAGGCGATGACGCCGGTCCGACGTTCTATTGTTGCGGCGCTGCCGCCGGTGAGCTCACGGGATTGGCGGCCCATGGTCTCCACATTCGCCCGGTCGATGGCGCGATCGGAGCGGCGTCGGCGCTGAAGCTCTCTTATGCGGGGATCACAAAGGGGCTGACGGCGATTGCGACGGCCATGATCCTGGCCGCCGATCGCGCCGGCGCAGGGCCCGCGCTGAGAGCCGAACTCGCCGCCAGCCAGCCGCAATTGCTGGCACGCTTCACCAAGGCATTGCCGGAGATGTATCCCAAAGCCTACCGCTGGGTGGAGGAGATGCATGCCATCTCCGAATTCATCGGCGAAGACTTCGCCGAATCGGCGATCTTCAAGGGCGCCGCGGGCCTCTACGACCGCATCGCTGCCGATGAGGACGGTGACCGCGCGGCGTGTCAGCGCATTGATGCGTTTCTGGCCGGCTAGACAGTCGACCCGGTAGTTCCATCGTCGCAAGCGCGACTATCGAATGCAGATGTCTTCCCTTTCGGTTGGTCGTCGATATCTCACCAATGCAATGAGCTGTTCCCTCCCCCCTTGTGGGGGAGGGATAGGGAGGGGGGTGATGGTCCCCCGCAGCGCGGATGGCAGCTTCATACGCGGAATCTCAATCTCGGAATGCTGGGTACCCCCCTCCCCGCCCTCCCCCACAAGGGGGGAGGGAGCCGAAAATCAGCATCCCGAAATTTCTTCGCGCGCCTCAGGCGCCAGGTGACGCCTGCTTGAGAACGCTCCAGTCGAATTCGCGGGCCCAGTCTGCAAAGCTGTGCCAGCGGACCTCGGGGAAGTTTGTCTGCAAGGCGGCGATGTCGACGTCGTAACCGACGCGGTCGAACCATTCCGACATCAGCGCGATGTCTTCGCTTTGCTTGCGGATCACCGCGATCGGGATTTCCTGATAGGTGATCGGCCGGCCGATGGCTTGCGACAGAATCTTCGCCTGCTCCTCGCCGGACAGTTCGTCTCCGGCAAAATCGAAACGCTTGCCGAACACCTGCTCGCGCCGCTCGACCAGAGCTGCGACGAAGGCACCGATATCGGCCAGGGCCACCAGTTGAAGGACCCGCTTGGGAGGCATTGCAAACGCGTGCGTGCCCTGGCGCAGCCCGCCGAGCGACCACGGCGAGACGGCGTTTTCCATGAAGGCCACCGGTGCGCTGATGGTGACGGGGATGCCGAGCCCGGCGAGATGGCTCTCGACGCGATACTTGCTTTCGAAATGCGGAATGCCGGTTTTCTTGTTGGCGTCGGCGACGGACGAATAGATCAGGTGCCCGACGCCGGCCGCCTTGGCCGCATCGGCGGCGAGGATGCCCTGGCGGGCCTCCTCCTCGGCGCCCGCAGAAACGTTGCTGCCCATCAAGAACATCGTGTCGACGGCACCCGCCGCCTTTGCAAGGGAGGTCGTGTCGGCGAGATCGCCGGCCACGATCTCGGCGCCGGCCGAGGCGAGCCGCCGGGCGGCGTCGCTGTCCGGGTTGCGGGTCAGGGCTTTGACGCGATGTCTGCGGGACAGCAAGGCGCGGGCAACTGCACCTCCCTGCTGGCCAGTTGCGCCGGTCACCAGAACGTTTCGTGGGGTGGTCATGGGTCTGCTCCTTTGTGTTGTTCGATGGGGCAAACCTAGGGCCTGTTTTATTGGTCCATAATTGGCTATAATTGGAAAACATCGTCCCAAAAACAGATATAATTATGGATCTCAACGATATCGCGGTGTTCGCTCGCGTTGTCGAAGCCGGCAGCTTCACGGCCGCCGCGCGCCTGCTCGGCATGCCCAAGACGACGGTCAGCCGCCGCGTCGCCGCGCTCGAGCGCGAGATTGGGGTGCGGCTGCTTCAGCGCACCACGCGCAGCCTCAACATGACGGACGCCGGGCGTCTCTATTATGAGCAGAGCAGCCGGGCCCTGCGCACGATCGAAGACGCAAATCGACAGTTGGCCGAAGCGAGCGTGGAGCCGTCGGGCACGATCCGCATTTCGGCGCCCGTCGGCTTCGGCGGTCATTTCCTGAACGGCACGGCGTTCGAATTTCTCGCCACCTATCCGAAAACCAGGGTTGAACTGGTGTTGAGCGACGACAAGCTCAACCTGGTCGAGAGCGGGATCGACCTCGCGTTCCGCACCGGGATCCTGTCGGATTCCACGCTGATTGCCCGCAAGCTTGGGTCCACGCACAGAATCCTGTGCGCCAGCCCGGACTATCTGGCGCGCTACGGCATTCCGGAAGGGCCGCCAGATCTGGCTCGCCATCACTGCGTCATCGCAGGGCCATCGGCAGCCGGGGCGCACTGGGTGCTGGACGGGCCGCGCGGCCAGGAAACGGTGACGGTGAAGGGGCGCTTCGCCGCCAATGAAATGCAAGCGGTGATGGCAGCCGTGATTGCAGGCTGTGGCATCGCCCAATTGCCGAAGGGACCCGCCGAGGCGGCCATCAAGACGGGGCGGCTGCGCCGTGTCCTCGACGGCTGCACGACGCCGGCCGGCGGTGTCTATGTCGTGTACCCGAGCAGCCGGCACCTCTCACCGCTGGTCAAGGCCTTTGTCGCGCTTGCCGCCAGCAGGATGAGTGAGTTCGGGATCAGCGTGAATGACGAGATCGTGGCCGCGCCGGGCGACTGAGGACGCGGATGCATCGCGTGGTCGCGGCGGCGGTGCATCAAACAACGGCAAATAAAAAAGGCCGGGTGGGCCCGGCCTTTTCCCAAATCGACGTTCTCAACCCGATGATATCAGTGCATTCAGGTCGATGATATCAATGCAATCAGCTCGCCGCAGCCAGCTTCTTCTTTTCGATCTGGCGCTTGAGCTCGAGCGCCTTCGGCGACAGCTCGGTGGCCTTCGCCTTGATCAGGAAGGCATCGAGGCCGCCGCGATGGTCGACGGTCTTGAGCGCGTTGGTCGACACGCGCAGGCGCACGGAGCGGCCCAGTGTGTCGGAGATCATCGTGACGTTGCACAGGTTCGGCAGGAACCGGCGCTTGGTCTTGATGTTCGAATGGCTCACCTTGTGACCCACCTGGGGTGATTTTGCGGTCAGTTCACAGCGCCGGGACATGGCGAAATCCTCTGTCGTCCCCGAAGCGGTCCGAGGCTCAATCCTCGACCTGCACGGGGGTTTAAAATCGCGTCCATTTCAGGAACCGCGGACCTATAGGGGGAGCCGGCGCGATCGTCAAGATAAAGCGGCCGTCGGCGGCACGGAAACCGCCGGAACCCGCGATTTTCTGCGATTTCCGCCGAATGCGGGAGCTCCGGATGTGATTGTCCCTAACATATTAAGGACGCAATCGCCACCGCACTATCAAGCTGTTCCAGAATTGATATCTGTTTGACGATGCTTCGAATTTTGCCTTATCCGAAAAGGCTTTATCGACGGTCGCTTTGTTTGCGGGAAACGTCGCTTATATGGCGCCTTGAGGGTGCGGAACAGGACTTGCCGTCAGTGGTGGTTTACAGGGCTTTTCAGCGTGGCAGCCGATCCGTCGTGATCCGGCTGGGAATGGCCGCAATGGTTCTCGCCGTGTCCTCGGCGTGGACCCTGACGGCGCATGCACAGGGACGGTTGGATGCCCGCTACGAGGCGTCGTTGGCCGGAATCCCGGTCGGCAAGGGATCCTGGGCGATCGACATCACCGAGGATCAATTCTCAGCCTCCGCCAGCGGGGGCTCGTCGGGCATTCTGAAAGCCTTCGCGGGCGGGCAGGGGACCGGCGCGTCCCAGGGCCGCATCGTCAACGGCCAGCTGGTACCGGCGAATTATGTGTCGACGCTGGCCTCGGACAAGAAGTCCGAAACCATCCGGATCCAGCTCGCGGGCGGCAATGTAAAGGACTCGACGATCGAGCCGGAGCCGCCGCCGTCGCCCGACCGCATTCCGGTGACCGACGCGCACCGGCGCGGCGTCATCGATCCGATGACCGGTTCACTGGTGCGGGTGATGGGAACCGGCGAATTGCTCGGCCCGGACGCCTGCAAGTCGAATGCGTCGATTTTCGACGGGCGGATGCGCTATGACCTGCGCCTCGACTACAAGCGGCTCGAAACCGTCAAGGTGAAGGGTTATCAGGGCCAGGTCGTGGTCTGCGGCATCTATTTCAAGCCGATCGCGGGCTACATTCCCGACCGGGCCGCGATCAAGTACATTGCCGCGCAGCGCGATATGGAGGTCTGGCTCGCGCCGATCGCGGGCACCCGCGTGCTGGCGCCCTTGAAGGTCACGGTGCCGACCCCGATCGGCCTGGCCGCGCTCGAGGCAACCCAGTTCGTGTCGACGGCAACGGTACGCACCACGGCAAAAACGCAGTAGAGAGCGCGACGATCCGGTCGTGCAGAAAGCTGCCGAAGGAATGGTGCGACGTGCAAGGAATCCTGTTGACTCTTTCCGCAAAGGTGCCGACTCCGAGAATTAACGATTGCCTCGAATTCGCGATGATGTGGGCGTCTGACGGACTTGATGTAGTGCTGACTCGCGGGAACCAGAGACGACATCTTGATGAGTCTGCGATACGCGGGGTGCGAGTCACCGATTCGGACGCGGTTCGTTCCGGACTCGTTCCAGAGCTTAAGTTCGGCGCCCCCGAGCGTCGCGTTATGAGACAAACCTCTCCTGTTATTGACGTTTTTCGAGCGTCATGAGCCGGGGTGCCACACCAGCCGAGAATCGCTCAACGCATGTCCCTGTCGTCATCTCTGCCGTCGCTTGCGAACGGGCGCGCCCCCGGCGCGGGCGTCACCGCTGTCCTCGGCCCGACCAACACCGGCAAGACCCATCTCGCGATCGAACGCATGCTGGCGCATTCGTCGGGCATCATCGGATTGCCGCTGCGCCTGCTGGCGCGCGAGGTCTACAACAAGATCGCCGCGCGGGTCGGTGCGGCTGATGTTGCGCTGATCACCGGCGAGGAAAAGATCAAGCCGCCCAAACCGCGGTTCTGGGTGTCCACCGTCGAGGCGATGCCGCGCGATCTCGATGTTTCGTTCCTCGCGGTCGATGAAATCCAGATCGCCGCCGATCTCGAGCGCGGTCACGTGTTCACCGATCGGATCCTCAATCGCCGCGGCCGCGACGAGACCTTGCTGCTGGGCGCGGCGACCATGCGCCCGATCATCGAGAAGCTGCTGCCGGCGGCGAATTTCGTCACCCGTCCCCGGCTGTCGCAACTGATGTTCGCGGGAGATCGCAAGATCACCCGGCAGCCCAGGCGCACGGCGATCGTGGCGTTTTCCGCCGACGAGGTCTACGCCATCGCCGAGTTGATCCGGCGCCAGCACGGCGGCGCCGCGGTGGTGCTGGGATCGCTGTCGCCGCGCACGCGCAATGCCCAGGTCGACATGTTCCAGTCGGGCGATGTCGATTATCTGGTCGCGACCGACGCCATCGGCATGGGGCTCAATCTCGATGTCGACCATGTCGCGTTTGCATCCGACCGAAAATACGACGGCTATCAATTCCGCCGGCTGACGCCGTCGGAGTTTTCCCAGATCGCCGGCCGTGCCGGCCGCGCAACCCGCGACGGCACCTTCGGCACCACCGGCCGCTGCGCGCCATTCGAGTCTGAACTGGTCGATGCGCTGCAGAATCACACCTTCGACAGCGTCAAAATGCTGCAATGGCGCAACGCCAGGCTGGATTTCGCGTCGCTCGGCGCATTGCAGGCGTCGCTGGCGCAGGCGCCGGGACATGAGGCGTTAACCCGCGCGCCGGTCGCCGAAGACCTGCGCGTGCTGGATCATGCGTCGCGTGACGGGGATGTCAGGGACATGGCGCAGGGCAAAGCCGCTGTCGAGCGGCTCTGGGAGGCCTGCCAGATCCCGGATTACCGCAGGGTCGCGCCCGCAGCGCACGCCGAACTCGTCACAACCCTGTATGGGTTTCTGATGCAGAAAGGCAGGATCCCGGACGACTGGTTTGCGGCGCAGATCGCCCAGACCGACCGGACCGACGGCGATATCGACACCCTATCTGCCCGTATCGCCCAGATCCGGACCTGGACATTTGCGGCAAATCGCCCTGATTGGCTGGCCGATCCGGAACATTGGCAGGAAATTTCGCGTTCGGTTGAAGATAAATTGTCAGATGCGCTGCATGAACGGCTAACTGAGCGTTTCGTTGATCGCCGGACCAGTGTATTGATGCGCCGCTTGCGAGAAAACACGATGTTGAATACCGAAATTGGAAAGACCGGCGAAGTCGTTGTCGAAGGCCATGTGATTGGCCGTCTCGACGGGTTCATGTTTGCGCCGGATGCAGCCGAGGCGGGCTCCGAGGCCAAGGCCCTGCAGGCCGCGGCCTTGAAGGCTTTGGCGGGCGAAATCGATGCACGCGCGGAAAAACTGTCGAAGGCCCCGGACGATCAGTTCGTGCTCGCCTCCGATGGAACGATGCGCTGGACCGGCGACGCCGTGGCCAAGATCGTCGCCGCTGACGATGTGCTGCATCCGCGGCTCCGCATCATCGCTGACGATCGCCTGACCGGCGCGCCGCGCGATGCCGTGCAGGCTCGGCTCGATCTCTGGCTGAAAACCCATATCGAGAAGCTGCTCGGACCGCTGTTCGAAGTGTCGAAGGCGGAAGACGTCACCGGTATTGCGCGCGGCATCGCGTTTCAACTGGTGGAATCGCTCGGCGTGCTGGAGCGCCAGAAGATTGCGACCGAGATGAAGGATCTCGATCAGCCGTCGCGCGCGACGTTGCGCAAGTACGGCGTGCGTTTCGGCGCCTATCACATCTATATCCCCTCGCTGCTGAAGCCCGCCGCCCGTGGCATGGCCTCGCTGCTGTGGGCCCAGAAGCAGGACAATGTGGACACCTCCGCGCTTTCGGGCGCGCAGCATCTGGCGTCCAGCGGCCGAACCTCGTTTCCGATCGACAAGGCGCTCAGCCGCGATGCCTATCGCGTGCTCGGCTATCGCCAGTGTGGCGAGCGCGCCGTGCGTGTCGATATCCTTGAACGCCTGGCCGATCTCATTCGGCCTGCGCTGGCCTGGCGCGAGAACTCGCCGGGTGTGAAGCCCGCGGGTGCCTTCGATGGCCGCGGCTTTACGGTGACCCAGGCGATGACGTCGCTGACCGGATCGGCCGGCGAGGATTTCGCCTCGATCCTGCGCGCACTCGGTTATCGGATGGAAAAGCGGCCGCCACTTCCCGTGGCTCCGGCTGTCGTGGCCGATGCCGGCGCTGCGGCCGAGACCTCGGCCCCGTCTGAGGCTGTCGGCGAAGATTCCGGGATTGCCGCGTCGGCTGATGCGGATGCCGCCGTCGATGCCACCGCACCTGACGCCGGTGAGGCTGCTGACGTGACGACTGCAGCCGACAGTGCCGCTGCGACCCTCGCGCCGGAGCAGGAGCTTGCGCCCGCGTCTGAAATCGCTGCGAGTGCCCCATCGGCCGCCGCGGCGCTTGCGAATCCGTTCGAAGCGTCGCCTGCCGAGACCTCTCATGTTGAGGCTTCTTCTGTCGAAGCTTCGGTGGTCGAAGCCGCGCCTGCCGCTGAGGACGCCGTTTCAGGGCAGGCGGCTTCAGACCATGCCGCAGCCGACGAGACCACCTCCCACGAAACCGCTGTCGACGGCGTCGGTGCTGAGCACGCGGAGCCGCAAGCCGCGGAGGCGCCGGGCGCAACCGCGGAAGAGGCACCGGCGGCGGAAGCTGCTGAATTCGCCGCAAGCCCCGAAGGGCCGCCAGGCGCGGATGCGGCTGTCGTCGCGCCGGAACTGGTCGAAGTCTGGCGTCCGGGCGGACGTTCGGAGGAGCGGCGTCCGCGTCATGATCGCAACCAGCATCGCCGCAATCAGCCCCAGGCCGCCAGCGCCGAGGCAGGTGAAGGCGAAGCCAGAGAGCGCCATGGGCGTGGTGATGGCCGTGGCCGGCGGGACCATTTCCGCAAGCCCCGGTTTGAGCCGAACCGTCCGGCAGGTGCGCCGGCTGAGGCGGCCGCAACCGATGGCGCGCAGGCCCGCGCTCCCCGCGACAACGATCATCGCAACAACAATCGCGGCCGTCCGCCGGAAGGCTTCAAGGGCAAATTCAGGGGCGGCTCCCAAGGACGCAGCGATGGCCGTGGTGACGGCCGAAACGATGGCCGTCCGCCGCATGGCCAGCGACATGGGCAAAGCAATCCGCCACGGGAGCGCGAGCGTCCGATCGATCCCAATTCACCGTTCGCCAAACTGGCTGCCCTGAAGGAACAACTCACGGCCGCGCGCAAGGACGGCTAAAGCATTTTGTTTTGACGCGTTTCCTTGATGCGAACCGGTATCCACTTCGCTCGGAAACGCTCTAGCAAGGACAACACCGCCGCGTGGAGCGCCAGCGGATCGACAAGTGGTTGTGGCATGCGCGGGTGGTCAAAACCCGCGCGGATGCCGCGTCCCTGGTTGCAAGCGGTCATGTCCGTCTGAATGGGGTTCGTGAAACCTCACCGGGACATGGGGTCAAGCCGGGGGACGTCCTGACCGTCGCTCTCGACCGAACTGTTCGCGTTCTCAAGGTGGTGGGCTTCGCCGAGCGCCGGGGCGATGCCCCATCGGCGCGTGTGCTGTATACCGACCTGCAAAATGGCGACCCGAAAACGCAGCAAGGGTAACAAGTTGCTTGGGTCGATCCGCGGGTTCCTGTTATGCAGCACTTCCCTTGCGGCAGCAGGCGTCCTGCGCTACGCCATCGCAACGATACTTGACCTGTTCCGGAGCCCTGGATGACTTACGTCGTCACCGATAACTGCATCAAATGTAAGTACACGGATTGCGTCGAAGTGTGCCCTGTCGATTGTTTCTACGAGGGCGAGAACATGCTTGTGATCCATCCGGACGAATGCATCGATTGCGGGGTGTGCGAACCGGAATGCCCGGCGGACGCGATCAAGCCCGACACCGAGCCGAGCCTGGAAAAGTGGCTCGAGGTCAACGCGAACTACGCCAAGACCTGGCCGAATATCACCCAGAAGAAGGACCAGCCCGAGGACGCGAAGGAATTCGACGGCCAGGAGGGCAAGTTTGAGAAATTTTTCTCTCCGAATCCGGGCAGCGGCGACTGATTGTTACCAAGAAGCCGCTTGGCGGCTACCTGCGTTAACGACCTGCTGTCCTGAGCAGGTCGCCTAACGCGGCGGAATGATTCAACTTTTAACCCTAATTAATGAATGTGGCCTCATCGGCCACAATTGTTGCGTTGCGCATAGGGCATAAATCATTGATTTTTGCGGGAAATGTGCTATTATAGTCACATTCAAGAAGCAGGACCCCGTGTTGGCTGCGTGTATGGCCCCGCTGGGGTTTCCCCATAACCATTGAACAGGGGCGTGGCGGTTCCACGCGCAAGTTGTGGCCAGCAAAACGCGTAACCAGAGTACCTCGAAAACCGCCAAGAAGACGTCTGCAGCCGCCCGCAGCGCCTCCAAGAGCCATGTCAAGAGTTCTGCCAAAAGCTCTGCCAAGGGTCCTGCAAAGGCACCTTCGAAGAAAGATTCCAAGGGAGCGGCCTCAAAAACGACTGCTCACAAGGCGACAGTGAAGCCTGCGCCTTCCAAGTCCTCCAAAAATACAAGAAGTGAAATGCAAAAAAACTCTGCCAAAACCGTCAAGGCTGCTGCTCCGAAGGCTGCCGCCCCGAAAGCTCCGGCGCCGAAGGCTGCCGTTGCCGCCAAGCCGCCGGTTGCTGCCGTCGCGGCAAAGCCGGCCGCCAAGCCTGTGGCTGCGCAGCCGCGCGTCGAGGAGCCGAAGAAGCCGCTGACGCAGCGCCAGGGCTTCAAGACCAACGAGTTCGTGGTCTATCCGGCCCATGGCGTTGGCCAGATCCTCTCCATCGAGGAGCAGGAGATCGCGGGCGCGAAGCTCGAGCTGTTTGTGATCAATTTCATCAAGGACAAGATGACGCTCCGGGTGCCGACCGCGAAGGTGGCCCAGGTCGGCATGCGCAAGCTGTCCGAGCCGGCGCTGGTCAAGAAGGCGCTGGAGACCCTGAAGGGCCGTGCCCGCATCAAGCGCACCATGTGGTCGCGCCGCGCGCAGGAGTACGAAGCGAAGATCAATTCGGGCGATATCGTCGCGATCGCCGAGGTCGTGCGCGACCTCTATCGCTCCGAGTCGCAGCCCGAGCAGTCCTACAGCGAACGTCAGCTTTACGAAGCGGCGCTGGATCGGCTGTCGCGCGAGATCGCCGTGGTCCAGCATGTGACGGAAACCGAGGCGGTGAAGGAAATCGAAGCGTCGCTGGCGAAGAGCCCGCGTCGTGGCGCCGTCAAGTCCGAAGCGGATGCCGAGGGCGACGCTGAGGCCGATGACGCGGATGGTGAGGATTCGGTGGCTGCCGAGGACGAAGCGGCCTGATTACGGCGGCTCACATCTGAAAAATCAGCAAAAAGCCCGGCGATGACGCCGGGCTTTTTCGTTCAATGGTTTGTCGTTCGCGTTTTCGGGCCCTGGTCGCGCCGGCTCAATCGACCACGATCTTGACCCGGTCGCGCGCCTTGATCGTATCCTTGGCATCGAGGCCGTTGATGACCCGGAAGCGCTCGGCCTGGTGATCCACGCCGGCCATGCGGTGCGCCAGCGATTCAACCGTATCTCCGGGCTGCACATTGATGACCTTGATCCGCAGTGGTCGCGCATCCTGCACTTCCGACAGCGTCAGGCGGCGGAATGAATTGACGGTGTCGCGGAAGTTGCGATCGGCCTCGTTGGTGCGCTGCCTGGCGGCGAAAATGAAGCGGTAGACGTCGCTGCCGAAGCGCAGCACATAGACCCGGAATTGCCACTGGTCGCCGCGTGCGACGGCGCTGGCAGCCGGAAAGCCGTTGACGGTGAGATCTTCGGTCGACGATTTGTCGACGTTCTCCATCCAGCCGGAGTTGAGGTAGTCGCCGAGCGTCTGCTCGGAGGGAACGCGCACCACGTCGAAGCGCATGGCCTGGCTGCCGCCCTCGCGCACTCCGACCACTGCCTGCGCGGTGTTCTCCAGCGTGAAACCGTCGGGCGCGGTGAACGTGAAGCCGAGCTTCGGGTGCAGGAAACGACGGCCGCGAACAAACCCTTCGCTGGGATCCTCGCCATACACGATGTTGTCGATGGCGGCGAGATAATCGTCGCGATCGCGCTGGCCGGTTTGCGGCGCCGAGTACTGCCGGGCATTGGCCTGTGCGTTTTGTACGCGCTCGGGGGTGGCCGGATGCGACGACAGGAAATCCTGTGACCGCGGGTCCAGGCTGGAGCGCTGCGCCTTCAGCGCTGCGTTGCGCTCCATGGCGCTTAAGAAGCGGGCGGCGCCGTAGGGATCGAAGTGGGCGCGGGCGGAGATGCCGACACCGATGCCGTCGGCCTCGAACTCCTGGGCGCGCGAAAAGCTCGCCATCGTGAGTTTTGATTTCGCCAGTGCCAGTGCAGTGAGGCCGGGGTCGTCGCTCATGTCTTGCACGACGCGGGTGACGAGGGCGGCCTGCCGGGCCTGGTCCTCGCGGATCGCGGCATGCTTCGCCAGCACGTGGGCCATTTCATGCGACAGCACCGACGAGAGTTCGGAGGTGTCGCTCGCCAGCGCGATCAGGCCGCGAGTGACGTAAAGCTGGCCGGTCGGCAACGCAAAGGCATTGACGGCGCCGGAGTTCAGGATCGTCACCTTGTAGGACAGATCCGGTCGTTCTGACGCTGCGACAAGGCGATCGACGGTCTTGGTGATCAGGGCTTCGAGTTTCGGATCGTCGTAGGGGCCGCCGTAAGAGGCCAGGATCCGTTCGTGTTCGCGTTCGCTGGCTGGCGTCTGAACAACGGGCTTGGGAAATTTCGCCGTGCTGGAAACTGCCGGTGAGGTCTGGAAACGCGTGGTGTCGCCGCCGCAACCGCCGAGCCCGAGCATGGCGGCAAGCACAACGGGCGCCGCAAACGCGCGGCCTGACCTCCTGTGCTGGTAACGCTCCGGTCGTCGACTTCCCGTCGTCACTGTCGCCCGTCCTACCCACCTGAAATTCATGTCCCGGCATCGCCCCGACACATCGATCCGAGACATCGCTGACATCGTTGGTATTTCCGCGCCGCTATTCACCAACCAGTTCAATCTGCCCCACCTGGAAGATGTCGATTCGCGGACCTCCGCGCAGTTCCACCCATCCACGAACACGAACGCGTCGATTTTCGAGCGATTTCGGCGCAAATCCGGTCGCTTCGAACGCGGCAACCATGCGCTTTGAAATAGTCGCGGCAAAGCCTTCTGTCCACCGGCGGCCAAAATTGACATAAAATGTCGTTCCGGCCTGTCGCACCGACAAAACCTTGCCTTCGACCACGACAAACTGCCCCACCAACGGCAAAATATCGCCCGGTCTTTCCGCGTTTTTTATGGCGGTTGGCGCGGCCCATACGCCCCGGCGGGACTTTCTCGCTTCAGCCTCCGCCTGCGTCATGTCCGTGGCGCAGGGCTTGTCGGTCATCGCGCCGGAAAACAGCGCTTGTCCATTTTTGAGCAATTCGAGCTGCACGGGATCGTCGGCGTTATCGAGAAAGACAAGCGCCGGTTGCCGGCCGTAACGGTCCGGCGCGTCGTCAGGTCCCTGTAATCTGACGTCGCGGCCATCGATCAACTCGGCGAGCTGCGCCGTCGCATGCGCCGCGCCGGAGAGCGGCTCGATCGCGGTGAGACGAATCTCGCGGCCGTCGACCAGACGAAACGTGCGCGCATCAATGATGGCACTGACGCGTCCTTCGCCTTGCGGCTGAAATGCACAGGTCGCATCGGCCGTCGTTGTCATGAGCATGACAAGCGCCGCAACGCACAGCAGGCCAGATCCGCTGCGCCCTGGTATCGGGCCGTGTCCTGACATCGATCCGAGGCGCACGTCATCACTCTCCGATGGTCGTGCAGCGTGTGTTGCAGGTGAGGGCCGATCGCACGACGCGCCAACTCTATGCGCGATTACGCGCGGCGGCTATTCCGCTTTGCGGAAATTCAGCGCATGAGCCCATGCGATACGCGTCTGCTTATTTCAAACAAGTGTTTGGCTTGCTGCTGTACGACCGATGCGGCATGATCCGCGCAACAAAAAGCGCGCGCGGCCAAAGCCTTTCTCGAACAAGGCTGCCGCCGAAGGAGGAGGGGTCCCATGTTGTCGTTGATGTCGCGCATCTCTAAACCATCGATTGCACTCGCATCGCTGCTGCTCGCCGCGGGAGCGGCGCAGGCCCAGGACAAGCCGCCGCTGAAGCTCGGCGCCATTCTCGACATGTCCGGGCTCTACGCCGACATCACCGGTGTCGGCAGCGAGACCGCGGCGAAAATGGCGGCCGAGGATTTCGGCGGCCAGGTGCTCGGGCGCAAGATCGAGATCGTCGCAGCCGATCACCTCAACAAGGCGGACCTCTCCGCCAATATCGCGCGCGACATGCTCGACAATCAGGGCGTCGAGGCGATCGTCGATGTCGCGGCCTCGGCGACGGCGCTCGCGGCCGCTGAAATCGCCAAGGCGCGCAACAAGATCATCATCTTCAATGGTCCGGGATCGATCCGGCTGAGCAACGAAGCCTGCGGTCCCTACACGGTGCATTATGTGTTCGACACCTTCGCGCAGGCCAATGTGACCGGCCTTGCCGCGGTGAAGCAGGGGCTCGACACCTGGTTCTTCCTGAGCGCGGATTATGCCTTCGGGGCCGACCTGGAAAAGGACACCACCAATGTGGTCGTGAAGTCCGGCGGCAAGGTGCTGGGCAGCGTCAAGCATCCGCTCAACACCTCGGATTTCTCGTCGTTCCTGCTGCAGGCGCAGAGCTCGAAGGCCAAGGTGATCGGGCTCGCCAATGCCGGCGGCGACACCATCAACGCCATCAAGCAGGCGGCCGAGTTCGGCATCACCAAGGGCGGGCAGAAGCTGTCGCCGCTGCTGGCGTTCATCACCGACATCGACAGCGTCGGCTTGCCGACCGCGCAAGGGCTGCTGCTGGCGGAAGCGTTCTACTGGGATCTCAACGACGATACCCGCGCGTTTTCGAAACGTTTCATGGAACGGACCAAGCGGGTGCCGACCTCGGCACAGGCCGGCGTCTATTCCTCGGTGCTGCACTATCTGAAGGCCGTGAAGGCGGCGGGCACGACGGACTCGGCCGCCGTGATGAAGATCATGAAGGAGACGCCGATCAACGACATGTTCGCCAAGAACGGCCGGATCCGGGAGGACGGCCGGATGGTGCACGACATGTACCTGTTCGAGGTGAAATCGCCATCGGAATCCAAGGGCCGCTGGGACGACTACAAGCTGCTCGCCACCGTTCCCGGCGACCAGGCGTTCCAGCCGCTGTCGGAATCGCGCTGTCCGCTGGTGAAGAAGTAAACCGGCGCCGATTGCTCCGGCGCACCGTCAAGAAGCAACAACAAAAGCGACTCTAAAAAAGGAAGTATTGCATGACCGATATCGTGCTCCAGCATCTCGACCGCGGGCTCCTGACCATCACCATGAATCGTCCGGAGCGGCGCAATGCGCTCAACGCCGAGATGACCCAGGGGCTGGTCGAGGCGGCGCGCCGCGCCGCTGACGACGGCGATGTGCGGGCGGTGTTGCTGAAGGGCGCGGGCGGCACCTTTTGCGTCGGCGGCGATGTCAAGGCGATGGCGAGCGCGACCGAAAACCCCTCGCTCGAGGCCAAGGTCACGCGGCTGCGCCGCGGCATGGAGGTCTCCCGCATCCTGCACATCATGCAGAAGCCGGTGGTGGCGCAGATCGACGGCGCGGCGGCCGGCGCCGGGCTGTCGATCGCCCTGTCGTGCGACCTGCGCGTGGCGTCGGCCTCCGCCAAGATCACCACGGCATTCGCCAAGGTCGGCTACTCCGGCGATTATGGCGGGACGTACTTCCTCACCCAGTTGCTCGGCAGCGCCAAGGCCCGCGAGCTTTATCTGTTGTCGCCGGTGCTGACGGCACAGGAGGCGCTGGCGCTCGGCATGGTGACACGGGTGGTGCCCGACGCGGAGGTCGATGCCGCCGCCCATGAGCTCGCCATGTCGCTGGCCCAGGGGCCGTCGGTGACACTTGGCTATATCAAGAAGAACATCAACAATGCCGAGCATCTGCCGCTCGAGACCTGCTTCGATGCCGAAGCGCTGCATCATTCGCGCTGCTCGGAGACGGCCGATCACAAGGAAGCTGCGAAGGCGTTCGTGGAAAAACGTGCCGCCGTGTTCAAGGGACATTGAGCGTGACCCCCGGCCTGCGGCTGCGCCAGATCTGTCTCGTTGCGTCCCACATCGAACCGGTGGTCAGCGACATCGCAGGCATCATGGGCCTCGATGTTTGCTACCGCGATCCCAATGTCGGCAAATACGGGTTGGAGAACGCGCTGCTGCCGGTCGACGCCGTTCTGCTTGAAGTCGTAGCTCCCCTTCAGGGCGGCACCGCCGCCGGACGATTTCTGGACAAGACCGGCGGCCGCGGCGGCTACATGGCGATTTTTTCCTGCGACGATCCAAGGGAGCGGGGGATCAACGCCGAGCGCCTGGGTGTGCGCACGGCGCATGTGATCGATCGCCCGCCTTACCTCGGCGTGCAATTGCACCCGCGCGATTGCCGCGCCGCCTTCATCGAGTTCAATCACACCACCGGCAGCGATGATCCGCGCGGGCCCTATCCGCCCGCTGGTCCGGACTGGCACACGGCGATCCGGCACGACCGTACGCGCAAGCTGGTGCGTGTCGAGATGCAGAGTCCCGAACCTGCCGTGCTCGCCGCGCACTGGAGCGCCATTCTCGGTGCAGCTCTGCAAACGGGAGCAGACGGTCGCCCGGAAATCGAACTGGTCAACTGTACGCTGCAGTTCGACAATGGTGCCGCGGATGCGTTGAGCGGTTTGGTGTTCGAGGCGACGGATGCCGGCGCGATCAAGCAGGCCGCCCAGGCGAGAGGATATGTCGTTAACGCGGACACCTTCACGATCGGAGGGGTCGATATCCGCATCTCGTCCTGACCAACAAAAACAACAAGGACCATGACTCGATGATTTCGGTGTCCAGCGAAACCACCCTGCAGCATCCACTCGACAGCTTCTTCTCACCATCCAGCATCGCCATCATCGGAGCCTCGCGCGAGGCGACCAAGATCCCGGGCATGCTGCTGACCTACCTGCGCCGTAACGGCTATGGCGGCGAAATCTTTCCGGTCAACCCGCGCTATGACGAGATCGACGGCCTCGCCTGTTTTTCGTCGATATCGGCCATCAAGCGCCCGATCGATCTCGCTATTGTCATCATTCCCGCGCCGTTCGTGCTCGGCGCGCTGGAAGAGTGCACGGCCGCCGGCGTGAAGAACGCCGTCATTATCTCATCGGGCTTCGCCGAGGGCGGCGGCGATAGCGCCGATGTGCAGCAGGACATCGCCGCGCTCGCCAGGCGAACCGGAATGCGGATCTCCGGACCGAATGCCGAGGGCTTCTACAACGAAGCACGGCGCGTGGCTGCGACCTTCAGCCCGACGGTCGACGTCAAGCCGGAGGCGCCACGCCTGGTCGCGACACGCAAGCGGATCGGAATCGTCGCGCAGAGCGGCGGCATCGGCTTTGCGATCTACCACCGCGCCAAGGCGATGGGCGTGGCCACGAGTTATGTAGTCTCGACCGGCAACGAGGCTGATCTCGCCGCCGGCGAGATCCTGGACTACATGGTGCAGGACGTCTCGACGGACGTGATCCTGCTGTTCATCGAAGGCATCCGCGATCCCAGCAACTTCGTTGCCGCAGCGCAGAAGGCAGCGGCGGTCGGCAAGCCGATCATCGTCTCCAAGGTCGGGCGCACCAGCGCGGGTGAACGCGCGGCCGCCTCTCACACCGCCAGCATGGCCGGCTGGAACGCGGCTTATGATGCGGTGTTCGCCAAATACGGTTTGATCGCAGCGCACGACATTGACGAGGCGGTGGCGATCGCAGCCGCGTTTGCGTCAAACCCGCCGCCGAAAGGTGACCGCGTGGCCGTCGTGACCGTGTCCGGCGGGGCCGGCGCCTGGGTTGCGGACACGCTGGCGAGCGAGGGGCTGGCGATTCCGGAATTGTCGGACACGCTGCAGGCCGAGATCCGGGCCTTGATTCCGTCCTATGGCTCGCCGCGCAACCCCGTCGATATCACCGCGCAGGCGGTCCACAGCGGCGGGCTGCAGAAGATCATCGAAATCCTGTCCCGCTCGGATGAAGTCGACATCATCGTGCCGGTGCTGTCGCTCTCGAGCGAGACGCGGATGCCGCTGAAGATCCCCGAGATCAAGCCGGTGATCGATGCCCAGAGCAAGCCGATCCTGATCCATTCCTATACGCTGCCATCGCAGTTCGCACGCAACGGCCTTGGCGAGGCCGGCATCGTGGTGTTTCACGGCCTGGCGTCACTGGGGCGGGCTGCCCGCCAGTTGGCGCGACGGGCGCAGTTCACCGCCGTTCCTTCAGTTGCAGCCGACGCGGTTTCGACCGCCGCGGTCGCGGGATATCTCGATCGGGTGTCCGGCAGCCTGTCCGAATACGAGAGCAAGCAACTGTTGCGCGACTCCGGTATCGCGTTGCCCGACGAGATCCTGGTCCGCAACCGGGCCGAGCTGTCCGCGGCGCTTGATCGGATCGGCTTTCCGCTAGTGATGAAAATCCAGTCGCGCGATATCCCGCACAAGAGCGAGGTCGGCGGCGTTCGCGTCAATATCGCAACCGCCGATGAGGCTGCCGGCGCCTACGACGCGCTGCTGGAGAATGCCCGGCGCCATTGCCCGGATGCCAACATCCAGGGCGTCCTGGTCGGCCCGATGGCCGGAAGGGGCGTCGAGATCATCATCGGCACCCTGCGCGATGCAACCTTCGGCCCCATGGTGATGGTCGGCCTTGGCGGCATCGCCACCGAGCTGTTCAAGGACGTGGTCTATCGCCCCGCGCCGCTCGGCGAAAAGGAGGCGGTGGCGATGCTCGACGAGCTCAGGTCGGCGCCGCTGCTGCGCGGCTTCCGTGGCGCGCCGAGGGCGGATGTCGCGGCGCTGGCGCAGTTGATCGCGCGGCTGTCGCAACTGGCCGCCGGACTGCGCGACGTCGTTGCGGAGATCGAGGTGAACCCGGTGGTCGTTCACCCCGAAGGCGAGGGCGTGACGATTCTGGATGCGCTGGTGGTGGGGGCGGCGGCGAAGCCATAGAGCCCGAGACCTGCTGCCAGGACGGGCTAATTGGGGGCCGCGCGCAGCGCGGCCCGATGACAGGCTCCGCGATATCCGAGATGACTATGACGTCGGTAGCCGCGTCATCCCGTCATGTCTTGACCTGCGTAACAAGGCTCGCGGGGCGCAAATCGGTCCAGTGCTTTTCGACATAGTCGAGGCATTGCGCCCGATTGTCAGGGCCGAAGCGGCGGCTCCAGCCTGCGGGGATATCCATGTTGTCGGGCCAGACGGAATGTTGGCCCTCATCATTGATCAGTACGAGATAGTGGGCGCTGTCATTCTCGAAGGGATTGGTCATATCTGAAATCCTTGGGTTCGCTTGCCAGGCCAGGCCCCATCCGCAGCATCAAGTGTAGCGGCCACGATGGGGCCGATCGTTGTCAATGCGTCGGGATCAGTCATGTTAAGATGGCTGTGCAGCACCTCGTATTTTTTTATGCTCTTCGTGATGAAAGGCTGCCAGGCGCTCGGCTCAGGCGAGAATAAGTCCCCGGCGTCGTCGGCAACCATGGCTTTGAAGAATACGAGGTCGCCGGCATAGCTTTGTGGCCGGAAGGTGCCCATGAGCTGCAGGCTGCTCCGCATCTCGGCAATCATTGCTTCGACGATGTCCTCGGCAGGCGTCGCCGGAGATTTCTCAACCGGATGTTTTCCGCGGCGGGTTGCCGATGGAATCTCACGACCGTATTCCAGCAGTGTGCTGGTCAGCTTGATCCGGATTTCGTCATAGTCAGCCTCCGTGAGGGGACGGTTATTCTTGGCCGATGGCGGATATCCATCCAACATCGTCAGGGAGGCGATGGTTTCTCCGCTTTCCTGCATCTGCGTGGCGATGGCATGCGCCACTTGGGCTCCGAATGACCATCCGAGCAGGTGGTAAGGACCGTGGGGCTGGACGGTGCGTATCTGCTCGCAATAGTCGGCCGCCATCTCCGTGACTGTCGACGCACGCCGGTCAGGTTGCAGCAATCCACGCGACTGCAGGCCATAGAGTGGCCGGTCGGGAAGATATCGCAGAAGGCCCGCATAGCTCCAGCCCAGACCTCCTGCGGGATGAATGCAGAACAAGCAAGGACGGGTTCCGTACGGACGCAGCGGCAGGAGAGCAGCAAGCGTATCATCCGCTTCGTCTCCCGATCTCGTCTCGTGCAGCCGTGCGATCGTCTCTCCGAGCCCCTTAACGTCCGGCGCCTCAAACAACGCGCGCACGGCAAGTTCGACTCCAAGTTCTGCGCGGAGCCGCGCCACCAGCCGCATCGCCAGCAGCGAATGTCCGCCCAGTTCAAAGAAGCCGTCGTGGCGGCCCACCTGCGCGACACCCAGCAATTCGCCGTAGAGCTGCGCCACGATGGTTTCCGTCTCTCCCACCGGCGCGACATAGGCCTGCTGCGCCACCGCTGCGCCCCCGGGCGCAGGCAGCGCCCGCCGATCCAGCTTGCCGTTCGCCGTCAGCGGCAGCGCTTCCAGAACCACATAGGCCGACGGCACCATGTAGCCCGGCAGCAGCGCCGCCAAATGAGCGCGCAGCGCCGCGGCACTTGGTTCGGCACGCATACCGCCAACCTCGCCGCTCTGTGCCACGACATAGGCGACAAGCTGCTTGCCGCCCGCGCCATCCTCACGCGCAATCACGGCCGCCTGCGCAATCCCGGGATATGACGACAGCACCGCGGCAACCTCGCCCGGCTCGATCCGGAAGCCGTGGATCTTCACCTGCTCGTCAGTCCGCCCCAGGAAGTCCAGCACACCGTTGGAACGCCACCGCGCAAGGTCTCCCGTCCGGTACATCCGCGTCCCCGGCGGGCCGTGGGGATCCGCCACGAATCGCTCCGCCGTCAGGCCGGCCCGTTTCAGATAGCCACGCGCCAGCCCGGCTCCCGCAATGTAGAGCTCTCCCGCAACACCCGCAGGGACAGGGCGCAGCAGATCGTCAAGCACATAAACGCGATAACCGGGTAGGGGTCTGCCAATCGGGATTCCGTTTGCCGCATCCTGAGCAATCCATGCGGCCGTGGACCAGATGGTTGCTTCCGTCGGACCATAAAGATTGAGAACGGCATGCCCCGACAGCTTCGCCAGGCTCTGAGCCAGAGGAGGAGGCAACGCCTCGCCACCGGTCAAGGCGTTGAGGCCTGTGAGAGCTTCAGGAGTACTGTCCAGCAGAACCTGCCAAACGCTGGGCGTGGCCTGAAGGTGTGTCACGTCATGCTTGCCGATCAGCCTGGCCAGAGCTCCCGGCTCCCTCACAGCGTCACCGCTCGCCAGGACAATGCGCGCGCCTCTGATCAGAGGCAGGTAAAGCTCGAGACCGGCAATATCGAAGCCCAGGGTGGTGATCGCCAGAAAAGTATCGCCCATCGTCAGCGGGACATCCCCATCAATGGCCGCGAGAAGAACATCGAGGTTACCCCTGGTGACGACGACGCCTTTGGGCCTGCCGGTGGATCCCGAGGTGTAGATCACATAGGCAGGGTGATGGGGATGGAGCGGCGCGTGGCGATCCGGATTGACATCGGAAGCGGCCTCCACCGCGGCCAGCACATCCGCATCGTCCAGCAGTACGATGGGATAAGCATTGCCGTCCACGAGCCGCAGACACGGCACCGTCGCGCTGGCAGCGATCACGCACACCGGAGCCGCGTCGGACAGCATGAACGACAGGCGATCGGACGGATAGTCGGGGTCCAGCGGCAGATAGGCTGCACCCGCCTTCAGAACAGCGAGCAGCGCCACCATCATACGGGGCGATCGCTGCAGGCAAAGCCCTACGATCGCCTCCGGCCCGATGCCTCGCGCGATCAGCTGATGCGCAAGACGGTTGGCTTGTGCATTGAGTTCCGCATAGGTGAGTCTGTCTTCACCGGACACCACGGCCACCGCGGCGGGGCTGCGTGCTGCCTGCTGCTCGAACAGTGCGGTCAGACTTGCTTGCGGAAGTGAATGCGCGGTTGCGTTCCATCCCTCCAGGATGGTCTCCCGCTCGACTGCGTCCAGGATCTCGATGTCACCGATGGCGCGGCCGGGATCGCGGCTCACCGCATCCAAAAACCGGATCAGCCGCGCGGCAAGACTCTGCGCCGTCTCCAGCTCGAACAAGTCTGAGGCATACTCCACCGTGAGGTCAAGTCCGGCCGGCATTCCCGCCGCATCGAACCGCTCTGTCACGTTGAACGTCAGGTCGAACTTCGACGTCCCCGTCTTCGTTACCTCCCAGGAATGATCAAGCCCCGGCAGAGATAGATTGCCTTGTACATTGTTCTGCATTGCAAGCATCGTTTGGAACAGCGGATGACGCGCCAGCGATCGCGCGGGCTGCAGCAGCTCGACAAGACGCTCGAACGGGACGTCCTGGTTCTGATAAGCCAGAAGCGCGCGCTCTCGCACGCGTCCCACAAGCACGGCAAACGAGGGATTCCCTGACGTGTCCGTGCGCATCACCAGCGTATTGACGAAAAGGCCGACCAGATCCTCCAGCGCACTATCCGTCCGTCCTGCAATCGGACTGCCGATCGCAATGTCGCTGCCCGCGCCAAGCCGGGTGTAAAGCCCCGCAATCCCCGCCAGCAGCGCCATGAACAGGCTGGCACTCTCTCCCCGCGCGAGCTCCTTCAGCCGGCCATGCAGACCTGCATCCATCTCCAGATGCACGTGACCGCCACAATAGCTCGACACGGAAGGACGTACCCGGTCGTAAGGCAAAGTCAGTTCTTCGGGCAGTCCCGCAAGCGCATCCCGCCAGTAGCGTGCCTGGCCTGACACCAGGCTTTGAGCATCCGCCTCATCCCCCAGAACCTGTCGTTGCCACAGCGTGTAGTCCGCATATTGCACAGGCAGTGCCACCCAGTCCGGAGCCTGCCCCGCAAGTCGCGATGCATAGCCAGTCGACAGATCTGCAAGCAAGGGACGCATCGACGCCCCGTCTCCGGCAATGTGATGCACCACCACGACCAGGACATGCTCGTCATCCGACACGCGCACCAGTGTCGTGCGCACCGGCAGCTCGCCAGTCGACAGGTCGAACGCATAGTCCGCTGCCGCCGACACCGCAGCCGCAATCTCCGTCTCACCGGCCGCGTCCACCACCGCAAACCCGGGACGCGCTGCCGGAACCGGACGCACCACCTGCCACACCTCGCCGCCGGCCTCTGCAAACACCGTGCGCAGGCTCTCGTGACGCGCCACGACGTCGCTGAGCGCAGCCTTCAGGGCCCCCATGTCGAGGGTCCCCTTCAACCGCACCGCAAGCGGGATGTTGTAGGTCGCGTTCGCTCCCACAAGGCGATTCAGGAACCAGAGACGGTTCTGCGCATAGGACAACGGCGCGCGATCCGGACCGACCTGAGCCGCAAGTGCCACACGAACACAGGATCCGCGCGCAGCCGCAATTATCTCGCTGAGTCCCTTCACGTCCGGCGCCTCGAACAACGCTCGCACCGCGAGTTCAACTCCAAGTTCTGAGCGAAGTCGCGCGACCAGCCGCATCGCCAGCAGCGAGTGCCCGCCCAGTTCGAAGAAGCTGTCGTGGCGTCCTACCCGCTCGACACCCAGCAGCTCGCCGTAGAGCTGCGCGACGATGGCTTCCGTCTCTCCCACCGGCGCCGTATAGGCCTGCTGCGCCACTGCTGTGCCCCCGGGCGCCGGCAGCGCCCGCCGATCCAGCTTGCCGTTCGCCGTCAGCGGCAGCGCTTCCAGAGCCACATAGGCCGCCGGCACCATGTAGTCCGGCAGCAGCGCCGCCGCATGCGCGCGCAAGTCTCGAACAAGCTGACCCACATCCCTCAAACTGGCGGGATCGTTCACATAGGAAGCAGGCGCGCCCAGTGCCCCGCCGGCGGCTGGTCGATACAGATCGACCAGCACGGCGTCCCCCATCATGCGCTCCTCGATAAATACGGCCTCAAAGCAGCCGTCGACCGCCGCCGTCGACCATGTACATATCACCCGATATCCCAGTCGCTCACCCAGCTCCCGCAACATCTCCGGCTCGCAAACCTGCGCTGTGGATTCCTCACGCAGCAGCATCTGCAATTGCCGGCAGGAGGATTGACCCTGCTTGAGCCTCTCCATCGCGTCGGCTTCAGCCACCAGCCTCGCACTGGGAATGGCGACAACACGCAACTGCTCGGGGCGTTCTGCCTTAAGCACATCCGCCAACTGCTCCGGGCTCGCTGCCTGCCGTCCCCAATGGATGAGCCGGGCAGAGGCGAGCGATAATGTTGGTACCCCGCTTTTGTGCAGCACCACGTCATAACGATAGCGGCTCAGTTCATTATGATACTGTCCACGCTTGATGCGGATATCGACGCCAGCAATGTCATGGCCCGCCTGCGTGAGCGACGCAAAGAAGTCGGGCGCCGCAAGCAGTTCCTTCTCCGATACGATCCGGTGCTCGATGTGCCTGCGCAGCTCGGCCGTGCCGAGATCGCCATCCGCCCGGCAAATCTCGATACCGGTGCAGAACTGACGCAGCAGTCGCAGGTGCCGGATGTCGCCCAGGAAGATACGACCGCCCGGCGTCAGGCGTTGAAGCGCTTTCGCGATGACATCCTCGAGATAACCGGCGCTGGGAAAATATTGTGCGACCGAGTTGATGACGACCGTGTCGAACTGGCCGAACGCGAAGCTGTCCAGATCATGCGCCGGCTGGACTCGCAGTTGCACCTTGTTTGCCAAAGCAGGCACGCCGGCAAGTTCGTGCTTTAACGACGCAATGACTTCGGTCGAGACGTCGATGCCCCAATAGCTCTCGCAATACGGCGCCAGTTTCGACAGGAGGAGTCCGGTACCAACCCCTATCTCAAGAACATGGCGTGGCCGCAACGCCAAGATGGAGTTCACCGTCGCATCGCGCCATTCTCGCATCTCCTCCAGCGGGATCGGCAAGCCGTCATAGCTGCTGGTCCAACCACGAAAATCCTCTCCGAACGTTCCTTTCTGTTGCCGGCGATAGAGACTGTCGTAGATATCCTGCCATTCGTTGACTTGCTGCTTGCTGATTTCTGCATCGTCGGTTCGACCCTGCGCCACCACGTAGGCAACAAGTTGCTTGTCGTCCCCGCCGTCTTCACGCGCAATCACGGCCGCCTGCGCAATCCCGGGATACGAGGACAGCACCGCGGCAACCTCGCCAAGCTCGATCCGGAAGCCGCGAATCTTTACTTGCTCATCGGCCCGCCCCAGGAAGTCCAGCACTCCGTCGAAGCGCCATCGCGCAAGGTCTCCCGTCCGGTACATCCGCGTCCCCGGCACGCCGTGGGGATCCGCCACGAATCGCTCTGCCGTCAGGCCGGGCCGTTTCAGATAACCACGCGCCAGCCCGACGCCCGCGATGTAAAGCTCTCCCGCAACGCCCGCGGGGACAGGACGCAGCAGATCGTCAAGCACATAAACGCGATAACCGGGAAGGGGTTTGCCGATCGGGATTCCGTTTGGCGTGTCTTGATCAATCCGGGCTGTCGTCGCCCAGATGGTTGTTTCCGTTGGGCCATACAGATTGAGAACGGCATGCCCCGACCGCTTCGCCAGGTTTTGAGCCAGTAGGAGGGGCAAAGCCTCGCCACCGGTCAAAACGGTGAGACCCGTGAGAGCTTCGGGGGTGCTGTCCAGCAGAACCTGCCAAACGCTGGGCGTGGCCTGAAGATGTGTCACATCATGCTTGCCGATCAGCCTCGCCAGAGCCCCCGGCTCCCTCACATCGCCATTGCTCGCCAAAACAATGCGCGCGCCTTTGATCAGGGGCAGATAAAGCTCGAGACCGGCAATATCGAAGCCCAGGGTGGTGATCGCCAGAAAAGTATCGTCCATCGTCAGCGGGACATCCCCATCAATGGCCGCAAGAAGGACATCGAGGTTACCCCTGGTGACGACGACGCCTTTTGGCCGGCCGGTGGATCCCGAGGTGTAGATCACGTAGGCGGGGTGATGGGGATGGAGCGGCGCGCTGCGCTCCGTGTCGGTTGGATCGGCCTGGGAAGCAGCCGCCAGCGCGGCCCGCACGTCCGCATCGTCCAGTCGTATGACGGGGCACGCATCGCCTTCCCGAGCATCTCCTACGGCCTGCAGGCGTGGCATCGTTGTCAGGGTGGCTATCACGCACACCGGAGCTGCGTCGGACAGCATGAACGACAGACGATCGGGCGGATAGTCGGGGTCGAGCGGCAGATAGGCCGCACCGGCCTTGAGGATGGCAAGCAGCGCGACCACCATCCCGGCCGACCGCTGCAGGCAAAGCCCCACGATCGCCTCCGGCCCGATGCCCTGCGCGATCAGGTAATGCGCAAGACGGTTGGCCCGCGCATTGACTTCCGCATAGGTGTGGCTGCCCTCGCCGAACACCGCGGCCACCGCGGTGGGGTTGCGTGCTGCCTGCTGCTCGAACAGCGCCGTCAGACTTGCCTGCGGCAACGAATGCGCGGTTGCGTTCCATCCCTCCAGGATGGTCGCCCGTTCGGCTGCATCCAGGATCTCGATGTCACCGATGGCGCGGCCGGGATCGCGGATTACCGCATCCAAAAGCCGGATCAGGCGGTCTTGATGCGTTTTCAGTTCGACTTCGTCATAGAGTGATGCATTAGCGTCCATGCCAATCTCAATGTTGAAGCGGTCGCCGCGATCAAAAAACACGATATTGAAATCGTCCACCGGACCCGAACCGTCCGACAAACTTCGGGGTGTCGCTGGACATCCGGCAAATCTCAGATCGTAGTCGAAAGGCATGACATTGCATTGTGTTGCAAAAAGATGCTCTCCACGCTTCAGCTTGAGATCGCGGCGCAGGGTCTCATAGCGATAACGCTGATGGCGCAGAGCCGAGTAGATTTCACGGCGAAGCTGATGCAACAGATCATCGAGCCGCGAGACCGGGTCGATGTGCAATCGTACTGGGGCGATATTGGAGACAACCCCCGGCACATCTCGAAGGGCGCGACCGGTGCGACCTGCCACCACCATGCCGAGAGTCAAATCGCGCGCCCCGGTCATGCGGTGAATATACGTTGCAACAACAGCGGTGAGTAGCCGCGGTAATGTGCCGCCGGTCGTGCGCGCTAGCGCGCGGAGGGCTTGGCTTACCTCTGAACTCAAATGGAAGCGAAGCCGTCGCACATTGCCGATCGTCTTGAGATCGGTGCGACCCAGGCCCTGTGCTGCCAAACTCGCTGGCGTCTGCTTGTCAGCAAAACGCTCCAACCAATAGTTACGGCTTCGCACGAACTGTTCCGACGCCTGATAGGTGGCATCTGCATCGAGTAATGTTTGAAAGGAAGCGAAGATATCGCTTTGCACAGCCTTGCCCGCGTGCAGAGCCGTATAAGCATCAGCCAGCCGGTGGGGGATCAGCGAAAGACCAACACCGTCGATGATGAGATGATGATAGCGCTGATACCAGAAGAAACGGTCCGGAGCGATGCGGAAGAGCATGTAGTTAAACAGCGGATAGCGGCCGACCGGCACCGGCTGGGCATAGTCGGCTTGCATGATTGCTTCGGCCGCTGCACGGGGATCGGTCTCAGCGCTGACATCGATCAGGTGAAATGGCCAATCGGCGGGGGCGCGAAGCACTTGATAAGGCTCGCCATCCTCGTCTCCGAAGGTTGCATGCAAACCGTCGGCTTCGCCGACGACCTGGCGCAGGACAATCTCAAATCGCGCCGGATCAATCGCACCTTCTATATCGAGATACTCGGCAATGTTGTAGTCAGGGCCCCCGGGATGCAGCCTTTCGGCGAGCCAGATTTCAAGCTGCGCTGACGTCAGCGGGTAGAAGCGAGTGCTGTTCAGGATATCCATTACTTTGACCCCCGGACTGAAATCCAACGGGCCCTTGTAATGGCGACCTGAAATGGTCGTCATTACACCTATGCCGGGTTAGGGGGCGGCAATGCTCGCATCGCGTTCGTTCGAACTGAGAGGCGCGTGCGATGAGGACCTTTTCGGGTCTGATGGAATCGGAGCGGAAAAGGCTCCCGCACCTTATTTTGATGTGCTGATGAGACGCGAACGAAACTTCAGAAGAGAGACACACCTCGATATAATCGAGGGCAAACATGATTTTACGAGCACTTAAGGGGTAACGCGAATCGGTGCTTGCCGAACGCGGCGCACGGCGTTCGCATGTGGATGCACGGATACCGGATCGCTCCTCCGAGCCGGACTGGAAATGCCGTTAGGACCTGCGAGGCGCATCATCCCCACTCCGTCATTGCCGGACTTGACCTCAGCGACTTCGGCAAAGCCGAAGTCGCTGACACAATCCAGCGTTCTCGCACAGCTACGATAGGTCTTAAGCTGGATCACCGGGTCAAGCCCGGTGATGACGCTGAATTTGGTGAGCCGCTTCCCGTAATTCTGAGACTCTCAGGGCGAGGAGCGTTCCGGTCGTCCCCGATTGCGTCTTTTCACCGCCCCTGGAAGTTCGCGACGCGGCGCTCTTCGGTGGCCTTGACGCCTTCCTTGAAGTCTTCAGTGGCACGCAGGCGGGTCTGCTCGATGAGCTCATGATCAGTGGCGGCCTTGACGCGATCGGCGAGGCCCTGGCGCATCGTGGCGCGGGTGGAGACCAGCCCGAGCGGAGAGCACTCGGCGATTTCGCTGGCGAGCTTGAATGCCTCGGCGCGTACCTGATCCTGCGGCACCAGTGCCGTTGCCAACCCCATCTTGAAGGCGTCTTCTCCGGTGACGCGTCGGCTGGTGTAGAACATCAGCGCCGCGTTGGTCGCTCCGATGGCATGCGGCAGGGTCACGGTCAGGCCGAAGCCGGGATGGAATCCCAGCTTGGTGAAGTTGGCGGCGAAGCGCGCTTCCGGGCAGGTGACGCGGAAATCCGCCGACATCGCCAATCCGAGGCCGCCGCCGATCGCGGCGCCATGCACTGCGGCGACGATCGGTTTCGTGTTGCGGAAGATGCGCACCGCTTCCAGGTAGAGATGGTTGATCGGCCCGAGGTTGGTGGCCGGATCGCCCTTGGCCGGGGCATCGCTTTCCTTGCGCTCCGGATCGCCGAAATTGGCGCCGGCGCAGAACGCCTTGCCTTGCGCGGCCAGCACCACGGCGCGCAGGTTGATGTCGCGATCAATCTCGTCCAGCGCATCCGCGATCTGACGGATCAGCAGGATGTCGAAGAAGTTCAGCGGCGGGCGCCGGATCTCGATGGTGGCGACGTGGCCGGATGTCTCGACGGCGATATCCTTGTACTTGCTCATGGAGTCTTCCTGGAATGGTTCTGAGTGGAAAGGTATTGGATGGAGCTAGGCTTGGCCGTCACCGCAGCCCAAGCCCCCGGGCGATGATGCCGCGCAGCACTTCAGTCGTGCCGCCCTGGATGGTCAGCTTCGGCGCGATCTTGATGGCGAAGTCGAGCTGGCGGTCCAGCGCCTCGTGGTTGGAGACATCGGGCTCCACGAACGCCGCGAGATTGCGGACGCGGTGCGGCAGCTGCTGCTCCCAGATCGTGCCGATATCCTTGACGATGGAGGCTTCGACCACCGGCTCCTTGCCGGCCTGCAGCATGCCGGCGACCGAGACCGACATCCGCCGCATGGTGTGCAACTGCGCCACCAGCCGGCCGACGCCTTCCGCGCCGCGCACATCCGGCTGCTTGCCGAGTGCGCGGACCAGTTCCGTCAAAACATAATGCGTCTCCAGGAAGCGCTCGGGGCCGCTGCGCTCATACGCAAGTTCGCTGGTGGCCTGCTTCCAGGCGCCGTCGATCTCGCCGAGCACGTGATCGTCCGGCATGAAGGCGTCCTCGAACACCACCTCGTTGAACTCGGACTGCCCGCTCATCTGGCCGATCGGGTTCACGGTGATGCCAGCAGTTTTTTTCATGTCGACCAGGAACTGGGTCAGGCCGTGCCTGCGGTTCTCCTTGGTCGGCTGCGAGGTGCGGAAAATGCCGAGCATGTAGTCGGCAATGTGCGCGGATGTGGTCCAGATCTTGGTGCCGTTCAGCAACCAGCCGCCGTCGGTTTTGGTGGCCTTGGCCTTGGCCGCGAACAGGTCCGAGCCGGAATTGGGCTCGCTCATTCCGATCGAGAAGCAGACCTCGCCGCGGCAGATCCGCGGCAGGATATCCAGCTTGATTCGCTCCGGTGCGTACTTGATCAGCACCGGGCCGCTCTGGCGGTCGGCGACGAAGAAGCGGCGTGTCGGTGCATTGGCGACGCGCATCTCCTCGGTCACCACATAACGTTCGAGGAAGCTGCGCTCGTGGCCGCCGTATTTCTTCGGCCAGGTCATGCCGATCCAGCCGCGTTCACCGACGCGGCGGCTGAAGCCCGGCACATCGGTGTCCTCGGTGTGCGGCCGGTGTGGGTCGAATGTGCCCTGGGCGATTTCGTCGGCGAGAAAAGCGCGGACTTCCTTGCGCAGCTTTTGGCATTCCGGCGGCAGGCGGATGGGATCGAAACGCAAAGCGGCGGTCATGAGAATTGCTCCCGATCTAGAGCCTGTTGCGTTCCGATAGAATCGGAACGGGGCCCTAGCTTATTATTTTGACGCGTTCTCTCCACGCAAACGCTTCGCGTTTGTCGCGAGCGAACCGGTATCCACTTCGCTCGAAAACGATTTGATGTGACCAGCGCGCTCATCGCGAAGCCACCAGCGGCCAGAGCTCGTCGGCGCCGAGCGACGCGACGAGATTGCCGAGTTCGACGGCCCAGTGGCTTTCATGGCCGAAATCGTCACGCCAGCCCAGTGCACGCAATGTGTAGCGATGCAGGATATGCTCACTGGTGAAGCCGATCGCGCCATGCACCTGATGCGCGATGGCGGTTCCGGTCTCGGCGGCCTCGCCGCAGCGGATTTTCGCGGCCGCCGCTTCCAGAAATAAGGCGTCTGCCGATGCGGAGGGGCCAGCGAACGCATCCGCCGCCGAGCCTGCCGCGGTGACGGCGGCGGCGACTTCGCCGGCCAGCCTGGCAAGATTGTGCTGAACCGCCTGGAATTTCGAAATCTTCTTTTCGAAGGCAACGCGTTCGCCAGAGTATTGCACCGAAATTTCGAGCGCCGTTTCCAGCGCGCCGGCGATCTGAAGGCTGCGAACCACGGCGCCCATCAGCAGCAGCGACGTCTGATCGAAGCCCGCCGGCGCCTTGGCGAGCGCCTCCGGTTTGGTGCGATCGAATGTCAGGGTGTTCGACGGCTCACCGGCCAGATTCTCTCCGGCCGCGATCTGGCAAACACTGGCGGCAACGAGGGCGATCGATGTCCCGGAAGATCCGCTGGCGATCACGGCGAGATGGCTTGCATCTTTCGCGAAGGCAATGCCGCGCGCCCGGCCGCTCAAGGTGCCGTCATCATTCAGTGTGATGCGATCTCTGGGGTGGGAGGGCGCCACCGTCATCATGCCTGCGGGTGACGGGATCCTGGCCTGGGCCAGCAGCCAGCCCGCCAGCATGGTTTCCGCGAGCGGCACGGCCACCGCGGCGCGCCCCGCAGCCTGCAGCACGCCGAAGCCATCCGCGAGGTCTGCGCCCGAGCCACCGCAATCTTCCGGCACCCAGGACAGTGTCAGTCCGGCGTCGGTCAACGCAGCCCAGAGCGGGGCTTTCCAAGCCTCGCCGTTCGACTTGATGATGGTCTGCGCGTCGGCGAGATCCGCGAAGATGCGCGCAGCCGTCTCGACGACGATGTTTTCACTCTCGGACACAGGTTTCTCCCGGATGAGACGCGCTTTCATCCCGACCGGTGCAAGGATGGGGTCTCCGCGTTTGTTCTGATCACAATGGGGAAAAGCCGTTACCCTGACAAGCTTTGTCGCCGCAACGCCGCTTGCGGGCAGGGCATGCACCGCGGTTTCGCATATGTGAACGCGATATTCCGCCGGACGGTTTGCTGGAAAATCCTGTTCCCTGATCCCCGCAGGCGTTACGTTGCATCCATGATAGCGTGGCCGAGCGCGTGATCGACGTCGGCGGCACAACAGACACAAGAGACGAGAGAAAAGGGTTGGGAATGACGGCGGATGGTTTGCGCGCAATCGTGACGGGATCGGCATCGGGACTTGGGGCGGCGTCGGCGTTGAAGCTGGCGAAGACCGGCGCGAAGCTGGTGATCAATTATGCCTCCAGCAAGAGCGAGGCCGAGCAGGTCGCCGATCAATGCCGCGCCGCGGGCGCGGAGGTGATCGTGGTGCAGGGCGACGTGTCGCGCGACGACGATTGCAAGCGGATCGCGGCGGCTGCGGCCGCCTGGGGCGGCCTCGATGTGCTGATCAACAATGCCGGCGCCACCAAACATGTCGAACATACCCTGCTCGATCAATTGTCGGCCGAGGATTTCCAGCGCATCTACGGCGTCAACACCATCGGCCCATTCCAGATGGTTCGCGCCTCACGCGCGCTGCTGGAAGCCGGCGCCCGTGAACGCGAGCGCGCATCGGCGGTGGTCAATATCTCGTCGATTGCCGGATTGACCGGGATCGGCTCGTCGGTTGCTTATGTGGCGAGCAAGGGCGCGCTGAATGCGATGACACTGGCACTGGCGCGGGCGCTGGCGCCGCTGATCCGCGTCAACGCGGTCTGCCCCGGCTATATCGATACGCCGTGGTTCGAGAAGGGGCGCGGTGTGGAAGGCGCGAACCGGGTGCGCGACGCGGTCAAGCAGAAGGTCGCGCTCAAGCTCGCCTCAGGGCCGCAGGACATCGCCGAGCTTGTTTGTTTCTTGGCCGGACCGCAGTCCGGCCATATGAGCGGTGAACTCGTCCGGATGGACGCGGGCCTGCATCTCGCAAGCTGAACAAAACAGGAGACCCCGTTCCGATTCTATCGGAATGGGGCCTCTGGTCTTTGGAGGTCTGCGGATCAGGCGCCGTGATCGCGAATGGTGCCGCGTGCCACCAGCCGGTTCCAGATGAACAGCACCACCAGCGCTCCGATGGTGGCGGTGATGAAGCCCGCCCCCTGGTTGGGGCCATAGTGACCGATGGCCTGGCCGATGAAGGTCGCCAGGAATGCGCCGACAATGCCGATCACGGTGGTGAGGATGAAACCCGATGGATTGTTGGGACCGGGCGACAGCAGCCGCGCGATGATGCCGGCGACGAATCCGACGATGACAATCCAGAGAAAGCCGCCCATGTCGCTATCCTTTCGGTCGAGGGAGAAAACAGGTGATCCGTCGTCGGCGCGGGCTTTGGTGCGGGCGCCGACGATACGAGCTGCGTTTCTTAAAGCAAATTTGAAGCCTCGTGCTCGGTCGGCAGCCGTCCGTCCGGGGTCATGTGATTGACCGCATCCGGCAGGAACTTGCTCAGCCCCTGCAGCAATTCCTCGCGTGACAATCCGCTCTGCGACATTGCGGCATTGATCTGATCGGCGCCGAGCGCGTTCGCGAGATCGCCTGGATCGATCGCCTTGTTGGGACCCGGGCCGACCCAGGAGTTCGCGGTCTCGCCATGGCCGTTGTCCTGGAACTGCTTCAGCAGGTCGCCGAGGCCGCCGCTCAGGATGCTTCCCGCTGCGCCGCCCGCGAGTAATCCGCCAAGGCCGCCCTTCATGAGGTCGCCCAGTCCGCCGCCCAAACCACCGCCGGCGCCGCCCGGCAAGGAGGCGGGGGTGCTCGGGGTCGGAAGCGGCGTAGGCGCAGCGTCCCCGGCGGGTGCCGCATTGGACTGGCCGACGCCGATATGTTTCGCAGCTTTGTAGGCAAGCAGGGCCAGCAGCGCCATGGTGAGCGGCGACATCCCGCCCTTGCCCGGAGTGCTGGTGCTGGGGCCGCGAGGGCCATTTTGCATGCCGTTCAGGATATCGAATAAGCCCATCGTGCGCTCCTGTTAGTCTATGACCCCTTGACGCAAAGACTAGTATTCGCCCGTGAAGGTGACAAGACGGGTGCGGACGAGGAATATTTGTCGCAGCGGGTGGTATTGTTTAACTCACGTTCAGATTGGCTCGGGGATAGCGTACGAGTGCCCTCCATCCGAAGTTCGTAATACATCGCAGCACTCCCTGACACGAACTTCGGATGGATCAAGGGCACTAGCAAATCTATGATTCTAGTACCGCTTCTCGATCTGAAGTTCCTGGGATGAGTTTGCGGCAGGTGGTGCAGGAACTTCAGATCGGCGGTGCTAGATCCCTGTTTCGACGTCGGCTGCATCAATATTCATCAGACACCGTGAGGGAACAGAATGAACGGACCGGGGCCGATTGTCGTTGCTGGCGCAGGAAGCATCGGCTGTTTCGTCGGGGGCATGCTCGCGGCGGCCGGGCATCGCGTGGCGTTCCTGGCGCGGCCGCGCGTCATCGACGAGATCACGCGCAACGGCTTGCGGCTGACGAGTTTCGAGGGCGGCGACCGTCGCCTGTCCGCATCGTCGGTGACATTGTCGGAAAACGCCGCGATCCTGCGCGATGCGGCTGTCGTGCTGGTCTGCGTGAAGAGCGCGGACACTGAAGCGATGGCGGCAACCATCGCCGCACATGCATCACCCGACGCGGTTATCGTCAGTTTGCAGAACGGCGTCGCCAATGTGCCGGCCCTCAAGGCGCATCTGACCGGCTATCGGGTGCTGGCCGGGATGGTGCCGTTCAACGTGGTCGGGATGGGCGAGGGGCGGTTTCACCGCTCGACCTCCGGCGACATCATTCTGGAGAATGACGCCGCGGCGACCGCAGACCGGCTGTCGGTGGCGGATCTGAAATTCCAATCCAGCGACAATATTCTCGGTGTGCAGTGGGGCAAGCTGCTGGTCAATCTCAACAACGCGCTGAACGCGCTCTCGAACCTGCCGCTGCGCGACCAGCTGTCACAGCGCCCATGGCGAATGCTGCTGGCCGACCAGATGGCCGAAGCCCTGGCGGCATTGACGGCGGAGGGGATCGCGCCCGTTTCCACGACGCCGCTGCCGGCGTCGTGGACGCCGCACATCATCCGGCTGCCGGATTGGGCTTTCCGGATCATCGCGGGGCAGATGGTGAAGATCGATCCGCAAGCCCGCTCCTCGATGTGGGAGGACCTGCAGCGTGGCCGGCGCACCGAGATCGATTACCTGCAGGGCGCCATCATCGCGATCGCGCAGCGCCATGGCCTGACCGCGCCGGTGTCATCCCGTGTGGTCGCGCTGATCAAAGCCGCGGAAGCTCGCGGGCAGGGCTCGCCAGGGTTGAGGGTCGAACAGATCCGGGCGGCCGCGATCTAGGAACAGGGCTCACTTCCGGAGCCAGAAGATGCAATTGCGGCAATGCAGATAGCGTTGAAGTCGGCGTGGGTGCGTCAGTTTGTAATGTAGCGCGAGGCGGCGTCAGTCTTTTGGTGGCAGAGTTGGTCAGACATCGGCAGATCCTTCTGCCGTGCTTGAAGCGCCACGCCAGGCCCGACGAAGTTGGCGGACAAAGCGGCTCCATGGTGTAATGGCAACTATCGAGCCGACTAGACTTGAAACGCAACAAGATGTTCAGACCCGAAGAAATACTTATCCTGACAGGGCCGCCTGGTTCAGGCAAAACGACGGCCGCGAGCAGCATCGCGCAAGAGTCAGGCAGCCCGAAAGTCCACCTGCATTCCGACGACTTCTGGCATTTTATCAAAGCGGGTTCGATCCCACCGTGGCAAACCGAAGCTCACGGCCAGAATGCTACAGTGATCGAAGTATTGGCCGGGGCTGCGGCCAGCTATGCTAAGGGCGGTTACTTCGTGCTGGTGGATGGAATCATCGGGCCCTGGTTCCTGGACGCGTTCCGAAACATCGAAGCGGTCGTGCACTACGTCGTCCTTCGTCCGGATCTGGAGGAAGCAATTAGACGATGCCGCGAACGAGGCGGTGACACCCTTTCAGACCCTGGTCCAATTTCTGCCTTGTACCAGCAATTCGGGAATTTAGGCCCTTTGGGAACTCATTCGCTGTCTGTTGCGGGCTTGGGCGTTGACGAAACCTGCGATGCAATCAGCAAGGCGGTGGAAAGCAGGCGTTTCCGGCTGGAATAGACCTGAGCGTGTTTGGGGGAAATGCCCGCTCAGGGTTCGAAGTGGTCATCAGGCGGTTTCAGTCAGTTCATGTGCGCCGACCCTCGGCTGGGGTCGCGATCGAGACGCTCGCGCGGACGTTGCATCGGGCCGCGTTTTACGACGGCTGCGTGTCCGCGATCCGACGCAGCGTTGCCGTGAAGCGGATGCTCTGTTTTCCGAACAAGGCGGTGCCGCTCATGACCGACTCTCCGTCGCCGATCTTGCCGGAAAAGCCGATGCCCACGGACCGGCCGCCGAACAGCGGCGCCACGTCCCTGGGTTTGGTGTGCTGGTCGATTTGCATCTCGCCCTTCAGGATGATGCCGTCGCTCTCATACGTGCCGGTGTAGAACAGGAAGGCGTCGCCGCCGAGGATGGTGCCGTCGCGGAAGACGATGACACCGCTGCCCTTGCCGAAATGGCCGTCGAGGGTCTTGACGTGAACCGAGTACAGCCCGTTTTTCATTGTTGTGGCCCATCCATCGTCCCATGAAATTCATAAGACGGATGCATGGTCAGGCACAACAGCAACGATGGCCGCAGGTGCGATTCCCGATCCTGCCGGGTTCACCGGTGGACGCGGCCTGATCCGTCGTGTCGGATCAGGCCCGCGCGGACATGTTTCGGTTACCAGCGGTCGACGTTCAGGACTTCGCCGGTCCGTCCATCCACATTGACATTGATGGTGCGCCCGGCCGGGTCGCGTCCTTCGATCTCCCATCGTCCGTCATCGAACTGGATTTCATTGACGCCGACCACGCCGATCCGGTTGGCCACGAACAGCGCCTGCTGCATCGAAATGATCGATCCGCTCGGCTCGTCCGCGGCCGCTGATGTCGGCAGGCTGAGCGCGGATACGCCAAGGGTCGTCACCACGGCCGCAATCATTGCCAGATTTCGCATTCTCATGTCTCCGTTCCAGATCAGCCCGGTTTTGAACGCGCGACGTCGGAGATGGTTTCGCAGTGCGGTGCATCTGGAACCTGCGAAAATCCGGGAACCCGCGGTTCGAAAATAGGTGTCTAAAGTTTGTCCATCGTCGCCTGGTCGAACGCGCCGGAAAAATACTTGTCGAGGGCCCGCAGGAAGACCGTGTTGTCCGGCGTCACCTGCGCGAACAGCGTCATGCAGGAGTGGAACTTGAGATCGTCAGGCGAGCCGAGAATCTCATGCACGGAGCGATGTTCGACTGCGGTCATCAGTTGCGCGCAGTCGCGCAGTCTCGGACCGAGCAGGGGATGCTGCAGATAGGCGACCGCTTCAGCGCGCGAGCCGATGGCGTAACGCTGCGCCATCGCGCTGTGGCCGAGGCCGGCGATCTGCGGGAAGACGAACCACATCCAGTGGCTGCGCTTGGCGCCGGCACCGAGCTCCGCAAGTACCCGTGGAAACACCGGGGCCTGAGCGTCGACAAATCGCTGCAGATCGTATGGATCGTCCATGATCGGTGCTCCGTCGGCATCCGCCGGAGCGACGAGGCGTCCGGCCGGCTTCATAGGATGCTCATTAGCTGGTAATCAGTTCGAGGCCTCCTCCGTTCCAGGACATCAAGGGTACGACATCATCGATCGGACGCTAAAAATGAAATACCTGCTGCTTATTGTCGCCCTTGTCCTGCCGTTCGCAAGCATTGCCCATGCGGACGGCATTGCAAGCCAGGTCAGCGCGTATCGGCGCGCCAACGGGCTGACATCGGTGCAAATGGACGGTCAACTGAACGCACTGGCCCTGCGGCAGGCGCAGGCCATGGCGGCGCATGAAAGCGTCAGCCATACCGTCGGGGGGCTTTTTCAGACCCGCGTTGCAGGATTGCGCCGCAGGCTTGCGGCGGAAAATATCGCGGCCGGTTTTCTGACCTTCAGCGAGACCTTGAAGCAGTGGGAGGACAGCGCCGGCCATCGCGAGAACCTGCTGATGGTCGGGGCGCGGCGAATCGGCGTTGCCTCGGTGTCAAAACCATCGTCACCGTATCGCAGGTTCTGGGCGATGATCATCACAGACTGAACGGCGCGCCGTTTCCCGCATACGTGATCTGCATTGCAGCCCCGCGAGGCACCGCGGGATGCGCAAGACGTCAATAAAATCGGCACGAAGCCATCTCTTTAGAGCATCTCTAGACAGCCGATTTCGACTATTTCTAATCCACACGTCTCGACGTGTTTCACACGGCTCCCGTAAGAGGTGCGGCGATAGCCGTGCGTATGAAGTCGCAAGAACTCCTGCCCGGTTTTGACAGATCGAGCGGGGGCTCTCCGATGTTTGTTCTATCCACGATTCGTCGCGGCGGTATTTCTTCCGGCCGCACGGCACACTATCGAACGGCAAGTTTTGTTGTGTTGATGCTGATGGCCTGCGGTCACGGCGCCCAGGCACAAGTTACAGCGACATCAAGCAGCGGTTCCGCGTTGCCGGCGGTGACGGTCGATGCGCCGGCGGCGCGGCAGCGGCCGGCGGCATCGGCCCGGCGCAGCGTGGCTGCAACGGGTGCGCGCAGGGCTGCCGCACGGCAAGGCGCGTCTGCGACATCATCGGCGCAGCAGGCCGCCGCGGCGGCCGCATCACGCCGCACACGCACGAGCGATGGCACGACGGGCTATGTCGCCACGCGCAGCTCGGCCGGAACCAAAACCGACACACCCCTGATCGAAACGCCGCAGTCGATTGCCGTGATCTCGCGACAGCAGATCGAAGCGCAGCAGGCACAAAGCCTGCGCGATGTCGCGCGCTATGCGCCCGGAGTCTATTTCAGCGACGATGCCGACTTCCGCTTCCAGAATCTCAATATTCGTGGCTTCCTCGCCGATCAGTACCTCGATGGGATGCGGCTGCTCAGCGGCACGTGGTCGGTCCCGCGCATCGATCCGTATTTTCTCGAACGCGCCGAGGTCATCTCGGGTCCGGCATCGGTCCTCTACGGACAGGCCTCACCGGCCGGGATCGTGAATCTGGTCAGCAAGCGGCCGACCGACACGCCATTGCATGAGGTTCAACTGCAGACCGGCACCTTCGGCCGCGTGCAGGGGGCGTTCGACTTCAGCGGGCCGCTCGACAAGGACGGGACGCTGCTGTACCGGCTCACCGGCATCGCCCGCGATGCCGACACCCAGGTGAAGAACGTCGGGGACCAGCATCTGGAGATCGCGCCGTCGCTGACCTGGCGGCCGAACGAAAACACCTCGCTGACCATCCTCTCCAGCTATCTCTACGATCCGAAGGCGGGATTCTGGAACCAACTGCCGCTGCAGGGGACGCTGCTGCCAAACAAGTTCGGCCCCATTCCCCGGGATTTTTATGTCGGCGATCCGAGCTTCGAGCGTTTTTCGTTCAAGCAGGCGATGATCGGATATCAGTTCGAGCATCATTTCAACGATGCCGTGACCGTGCGCCAGAATCTTCGCTACACCGACATCGATCTGTCCTATGCGGAGGTTCAGGGGTCGGTGCTGAAGGCCGATCAGCGCACCTTGACGCGAAACGCCTATACAGCCGACGAGAGCCTGAGGACGCTCAGCCTGGACAACCAACTCGAGGCGAAATTCCGCACCGGCTGGCTGCAGCACACCGCGCTGTTCGGTCTCGACTACCAGCACAAGTCCTGGGACAATTTCACGCGCTTCGACCTGACCGGCGCCGCGACGCCGACGCTCGACATCGTGACTCCGAACTACAACCAAGCGATCCCGCTGCCGCCGGTGTTCCAGAACGCCCTGCAGACGCAGCAGCAGCTCGGCCTTTATGCGCAGGACCAGATCAAACTGGACCGGCTGGTGTTTTTGACCGGCGTGCGGCAGGATTGGGCAAGCACCGAAATGAATGACCGCAAGGCGCTGACGTTCACCAGGCAGGACGACAAAGCCTTCACCTGGCGCGCCGGCGCGATCTATCAGCTCGATGGCGGGCTGGCGCCTTATGTGAATTATGCCACCTCGTTCCAGCCTCAGTTGTCCGGCACCACCTTCGACAACAGCCTGCTGAAACCGACGACGGGCGAACAATACGAAGTCGGCGTCAAGTATCAGCCGGTTGGCTGGACTGCGTTCATGACGCTCGCAGCCTACGATCTCACGCAGCAGAATACCGTGACGCCGGATCCTATGCACCTCAACAGCGTGGTGCAGACCGGTGAAGCCAATTCGCGGGGTGTCGAGGTGTCCGTGGTCGGAAGCCCGATGCCCGGGCTCGACCTGCGGGCGTCCTACACCTACATCAACAATCGGATCACCTCCGATAATTCCGGCAATGTCGGTCATCGCCTGGCTGGCGTGCCGGAAAATGCGGCCTCGTTGTGGGCGGACTACACCTTCCAGAATGGTCCGGTGGCCGGCTTCGGCCTCGGTGGCGGCGTTCGTTATGTCGGGGAATCGTTCGCGACCAATGCCAACACCCTGGTCGTCCCGGACTACACGGTGTTCGATGCCACGGTGCATTACGACTTCGGCAAGCTCAACCCCGATCTGAAGGGCGTGCGGCTTGCGGTCAATGCCAACAATCTGCTTGATCGTCAGTATGTCTCCACTTGCGGTGCTCTTGGCTGCCGCTGGGCGTTGGGACGGACCGTGCTCGCGACCATGAGCTATCGCTGGTGAAAGCTGGATTTCGATCATGAGGGCAAGCACGGTCAAGCTCTGGTCCCGCATTCACAAATGGAGCAGCCTCGTCTGCACATTGTTTCTGTTGATGCTGTGCCTGACCGGGCTGCCGCTGATCTTCCACGACGACATCGACGATCTGCTCAGCTCCGGGATTGCCGCGCCGGCGATGCCGGAGCAGACGCCGCAGGCCTCACTCGATCGGATCGCGGACACCGTCCGCCGCCGTTATCCCGACCAGTACATCCAGATCCTGAACTGGGACCAGGGCAGGCCGAACATCATCAATGTTTTCCTGTCGGCGGTGCCGGCGCCGCCGCCGGGGCAATTCCACAAGGTGTCGCTGGATTCGCGCACGGCCGCGGTTCTCGAGGAAGCGCCGCCGGGCCGCGATGTCATGGATCTCGTGCTGGTGCTGCATCGGGAGATGTTCGCGGGCCTGGCCGGCGAGCTGTTTCTCGGCGTGATGGGATTGCTGTTCGTTGTGGCGATCGTTTCAGGCCTGCTGCTGTACAGTCCTTTCATGCGGCGGCTTGCGTTCGGTGAAATCCGGCATGCGGCCGCGCCACGGGTGAAGTGGCTCGACCTTCACAACATGCTGGGAATCGTGACCATCCTCTGGGCTCTCGTTGTCGGAGCGACAGGGGTCATGAACGCGATTTCGGTCCCGCTGTTCAATGTCTGGCGTGCGGAGGTGCTGCCGCCGCTGCTCGCGCCCTACCAGGGCAAGCCGGCGCTGACCAACCCGGCATCGATCGATGTGGCGGTCGATCTCGCACGCAAGGCGTTGTCCGACGACACGCTGGTCAGCGTGATCTTTCCGACACCGGCGCGTTTTGGCAGTCCGAGGCATTATCTGGTCTGGGCCAAGGGAAACACACCGGTCACCGCACGCCTGTTCACGCCGGTCATGATCGATGCGGAAACCGGCGCGATGGTCAGGGCGCCCGGCCTGCCGTTGTACCTTCGCGCCCTGCAAGTGTCCCGGCCGCTGCACTTCGGGGACTATGGCGGCATGCCGCTCAAGATTCTGTGGGCGCTGCTCGACCTCGCCACCATCGTGGTGCTGTCGAGCGGGCTTTATCTGTGGTTCGCCAAGCGCAAGGCGCTCTCGGCCAATGCAGTTCAGCCGACGGGGTCGTCATTGGGTGACGACCCCGTCATTGTGACCTGAACGTTGTCACTTGAATGTCGGGATAAGGACCGCGGCCGCGTGTCAGGAGCGGCTGAGGGTGATGGTCACGCCCGAGAATTCGGACCCTTGCGAGGTGATCCTGACCGTCTGGCTGTTGCCGCGCGTCGACAGATTGAGATTGGCGGTGAACGCCGGAGACGACACCACGACCTCGAACAAGCCGGCTTGGGCGCGGCCCTCGAGATCACCACTGACACCGCGGGTGTTTTCAGACCAGTTGCCGGAAATCTTGCCGCCGGAATTCTTGACGTTGCTGCTGAGCTCGAACTTGTAGCTGTCGCTGGCGCAACGCAGCGTCTGCTGCAGCCCGTTGCCGTTGTCGCCGACCGAATAGGTGGCCCGGCACTTGATTCGTTCCTTGCTGCCGCCGGCCAGCGAAATGGAGCCGGTACCGCTCCACACCCCGGCGAGGCCCGCGAACGGCGCGGACTGCGCAAAAGCGATCGAGGGGGCCAGAGACAGGGATGACATCACGAGGGCAACGGCGCCTGCCTGGAGATGGCGGCGGGAAAAAAACTGCTCAATCATTGAGGTTTGCATCCTTCAAACAATCCGCTGACAACCGCGGCGGCCCGAACTAGTTCCCCAAAAAAAGGCGCAATTTGGGAGCGGCCATCCTATGCCAGTACGGGCGTTTATCAAACGCCCGGCGGGTTAAGAAAGTCTGCTCCCGGCACCCCGTTTTGGCCCCGGGATTCCTGGTCTCAAGTTCGATCCCAGGGGGGCGACCTTGAGCTTGTAATCCGGCTGCATGACATAATTCTGAAATAGCCGGCCGCAAGCCGGGGCGATCTCCGGCGATTATGACGCCGGACCGGGATCGAGGTTGCCCCGACCCCGGCCTGTGGCTGCGGGTCAGACGATCATCCTGCGGTAGAGGTGCCATGTGGCATGGCCGAGCACCGGCAGCACCACCGCGAGGCCGAGGAAGCAGGGCAGCGATCCGATCACCAGCAGCGCGGCGACAAACAGGCCCCACACCGCGATGTTGAACGGATTGATCATGACCGCCTTGAGCGATGTCAGGATCGCATCGGTCGCGCTGGCATGCCGATCGAGCATCAGCGGGAACGACACGACGCTGATGCACAGCGCGACCACGGCGAACAGGAAGCCGACACCGCATCCCACCAGGATCAGCATGCGCCCTTCAGTGGTGGTGAAAATGCGGTTGACGAAATCGGGAATGCTGGCCGCGGCCTGATGGCCGAAGGTGGCGACGTAGATCGCATTGGCTGCGGCAACCCAGACCACGAACAGTGCGAGCAGGACCGTACCCAATCCGAGCATAGCGCCGAACGATGGCGAACTCAGCACGCGGAACGCGTCCCACGCGGAGGGCTCTTCGCCGCGCTCGCGGCGGCGGCTGAGCTCGTACAGACCGAGCGCGGCGAACGGGCCGACCAGCGCGAAGCCGGCAGCGAGCGGAAACAGCAGCGGCAGAACCGAATAACCGAGAACGATCCTCGCCAGCGCAAGTCCGAGGATCGGATAGATCATGCACAGCATCACGGCGTGGCTCGGGATCGCCTTGAAGTCCTCCCAGCCGAGGCGCAGTGCTTCGCGCAGGTCTGCAGTGGTGATGTTGCGGATCACGATCGGAGCGTCGACATCGGACGTGCGGACCGTGATCGGGGTTACATTATCGGGTGTCACATTGTTGGACGTGATCATGGGGGCAGCCCCTCTTCAGGTCGCAGCAAGGGTGCGAGGAACCGCAACGCGCTCGGCAAACCAGATTCAAAAGAGCTTTGCCGGACAAAATCGTCACGACCTTGAGACAAGCTTAGCGCGATTTGTTGCCGAGGTCACCCGCCGTTGCTGATTGTGCAACTGCACAAGAAATCCGAACGATGCACAACGTCGATTTGCCGATGCATCCCTCCCGTGATGGCCGCGCAATGGCGATCTATTGACAACCAAGCGTTTCACGTAACATCTTAAGCCAAGGCCCGAAACTCGATGAGTCTGCTCGGTGAGAATGACGGTCGTTACGTGTGCTCTGTTGAACTTGACGTCGCGGCCGTTGGAATGGGCGTGGCTGGAGACACACCGGTGGTGAGCGAAAGTCCGCCATCGATGCGATGATGATCAAGGCCAAGCCCTTCTGAGTTCTCATCCGAAGCCTCGACAGGCAAGGATGAACGAGGGATGCCCGTTGCAATTTTATTGGTTGTGGTTGCCGTTGGTTCAGTGGTGTTCCACTTCCTGAGCCCATGGTGGTGGACGCCGATCGCGTCGAACTGGCAGTACATCGATCACACCATCATCATCACGTTCTGGATCACCGGCTTCGTGTTCGTCGCCGTGGTGGGATTCATGGCGTATTGCGTCTGGCGCTTCCGGCACAAGGAGGGGCAGAAGGCGCACTACGAGCCCGAGAACAACAAGCTGGAATCCTGGCTGACCATCGGCACCGCAGTCGGCGTCGCCGCCATGCTGGCGCCGGGCCTGTTCGTCTGGCACCAGTTCGTCACCGTTCCCGCCGACGCGACCGATGTCGAGATCATGGGGCAGCAGTGGCGCTGGAGCTACCGGCTGCCCGGCAAGGACGGCAAGCTGGGCACGACCAGCGCCCGCAACATCAGCGCCGACAATCCGCTGGGATTGAACCCCGACGATCCGAACGGAAAAGACGATGTGATCATCGAGAACGGCGACCTGCACCTGCCGATCGGAAAGCCGATCAAGGTGCTGCTGCGTTCGATCGACGTGCTGCACGATTTCTACGTGCCCGAGTTCCGCGCCAAGATGGATATGGTGCCGGGCTCGGTCACGTACTTCTGGCTGACTCCGACCCGGACCGGAACGTTCGAGGTGCTGTGCGCTGAACTGTGCGGTCTCGCGCACGCGCAGATGCGGAGCACCGTCATCGTTCAGGAAGAGCGCGACTATCACGCGTGGCTGGAGCAACAGTCGACCTTCGCCGAATTGTCGGGGCAAAAGCCGATCAAGAAGGCAGCGGCTGACGACAACTGACGCGCATTCCCGCAAACGTGCTGTCCTGAAGCATGCCGTTTGCGATGGGAGCGCGCATAGGAGCCGAGTGGGAGCCGGATTTCTGGCGGTCAGATCAGAAACCTGCTCCGGGAAACGTGCCCGAGCCAACGGCCCGGGAAGGACTAAGGGAGCGATGCGATGGTCGATGTCCCATCCGACTCAATTGGATTCGTGCCGCCGGCAGAAGTCGCCGAGGTCGATCTGTACCATCCGCACAGCTGGTGGACGAAGTACGTCTTCTCGCAGGATGCCAAGGTCATCGCGATTCAGTACTCGTGCACGGCGCTGGCCATCGGCCTGGTCGCGCTGGTGTTGTCGTGGTTGATGCGGCTGCAACTCGGCTTCCCCGGCACGTTCTCGTTCATCGATGCCGGCCAATATCTGCAGTTCATCACGATGCATGGCATGATCATGGTGATCTATCTGCTCACCGCGCTGTTCCTCGGCGGCTTCGGCAACTACCTGATCCCGCTGATGGTCGGCGCGCGGGACATGGTTTTCCCCTACGTCAACATGCTGAGCTACTGGATCTACCTGCTGGCGGTGCTGGTGCTGGTGTCGACCTTCTTCGTGCCCGGCGGCCCGACGGGCGCGGGCTGGACGCTGTATCCGCCGCAGGCGATCCTGTCCGGCAGCCCGGGGCAGGAAACCGGCATCATCCTGATGCTGGTGTCGCTGATCCTGTTCATCATCGGCTTCACCATGGGTGGATTGAACTATGTGGTGACGGTGTTGCAGGCCCGAACCCGCGGCATGACCCTGATGCGGCTGCCGCTGACGGTGTGGGGCATCTTCACCGCGACGGTGATGGCGCTGCTGGCCTTCCCCGCGCTGTTCGTGGCGTCGATCATGATGCTGCTCGACCGCGTGCTCGGCACCAGCTTTTTCATGCCGGCGCTGGTGGAGATGGGGCAGCAGACCAAGTACGGCGGCGGCAGCCCGCTGCTGTTCCAGCATCTGTTCTGGTTCTTCGGTCATCCGGAAGTCTACATCGTGGCATTGCCGGCGTTCGGCATCGTCTCCGACCTGATCAGCACCCACGCGCGCAAGAACATCTTCGGTTACCGGATGATGGTGTGGGCGATCGTCGGGATCGGCGCGCTCAGTTTCGTGGTGTGGGCGCACCACATGTATGTCAGCGGCATGAATCCGGGCTTCGGCTTCTTCTTCGCCACCACCACGCTGATCATCGCGATCCCGACCGCGATCAAGGTGTACAACTGGGTGCTGACGCT